>DAHXOO010000017.1:0-53979 GCA_027364845.1 Pseudomonadota bacterium
CTCCTTGATCAAGGCACGCGAGGAGGCTGATCGCTTTGCCGACAGCTACGTCGATCGTGCCGTCGCGGTGCACCTAAAAAAGCGTGCTCGTAGAGCACGGCCGGCAGTTCCCCGCTGTCTGTCTATCTCCCCCTCGCTCTGCGGCACCCGCAGGTTCGATCGGTTTTGCGCAGCACCCCCCAACGGGCGAAGAGGTGGTCGCCTGGGCGAGAATACGGGATGCCGTGCTGGGGGCAGATGGCGCGCATTGTGGTACACGATGTGGCGCTGCTGACCGAGAATTTCGGTGCAGCGCCTCTGCGCTGTAGCGCCCGGACCGATACCGCCTAGGCCGCACTCCTCGGTCGCTTTGGGTTGATACTGCCAACCGGATCCGGATACTGGAACTTCCCGTCACCACCCTGGCCGCGGGTCAACCAAAGACGTAGTGCCAACCTTTTAACCTGAACCGTTGATCCGCCGTTGCCCCACGGCGGATCCCGCACAAATCTGGCCAGCCCTAAGCCCCCGCCATGCCGCCGCACGAAATGGCGTGTGGCGTACGGTTACGTCATGGCCGGCACACGGATGATTTGTGCGTCAACGCACCGACAGGAAACCGTCTGATGGATAGTGTGGCGAGTCAGATCCTGCCAAGCGTGACGCCCGATCTGGCAGCGCATGAACCCGCAACAGCTTGGGTCCAGTTCGTGCATATTTGGCCGGATTCAAATCAGATCATGCATTGCTGTGATTCGTCCAATCCCGCCACTAGGGTACGTGGTACCGTGTGGTCGAAGTTGAGGAACGACAAAATGCTGTACTACGCAGTGATATTCCTGGTCATCGCACTAGTGGCCGGCATTTTAGGCTTCACCGGAATTGCCGGCGCCGCAGTTGGAATTGCCAAGATACTGTTCATTGTGTTTCTGGTGCTGTTTATCATCTCGCTTTTTTACAGTCGACGTGGCAAACATTGATGATTACATGCTCTAGGCACCAACCCTGATTCAGTCTGGCAAGTCACACAGCACATGTACCGGGCGCTTGACTGACGAGTGCCTCACACACTTCAAGGGACAAGACAATGAATAACGACATCACCCAAGGAAAGTGGTCACAGCTACACGGCAAGCTCAAGCGGCAGTGGGGCAAGTTCACTGACGATGACCTCAGCCAGATGGATGGACAACGCGAATATCTGGTAGGCAAGGTGCAGGAACGCTACGGCATTGCCAAAGACGTGGCCGACGCTCAGGTTGCCGAATTTGAGCAGTCGCTGCGTTGAGCCAGATCAGGTGGCAGATTTTTGACCGGTGAACTGATCCGATGTGACATCACGTGACAGAAGGGCAACATAATCATGAACTTGCATCTGAGTATCGGGCCGGTAGTTTCGCTGATTGCCGGCGTGCTGATTTTGATCATGCCGCGGCTATTGAATTACATCGTCGCGGTATATCTGATCATCATTGGGTTGATCGGAATCTTCGGCACTGGCGCCGTGCACCTCTGATTCGCAACCACTGCAGGATCTGCCGTATTCCCGTCAACAAGATCTTGCATGATGGTGGATCATCCGGGTCATTGCCCGTTACGTACGGGATAGCGGGCCGCGCAGCAAGCACACCCATACTCGCTGCAGCGTAGCCAAGTTCAGACTTGCGCTGAACCTGGCGACCTGGACAAGTCCAAAATGGACTTGTCAGAGATTCCTATGGAGAAACGACATGCTTGGCATGATATTGCTGATCGTACTGATCGTACTTTTGCTCGGTGCAGTGCCGAGGTGGCCGCACAGCAGAAGCTGGGGTTATGGTCCCAGCGGCGTCCTGAGCATCATCGTGATCATCGTGATCATCCTGCTGCTCATGAATCGTATCTGAGTCGCTGCTGTGCCGTTTGGGTTTCAGGAATGCCGCACGGAATTTTTCGACGCTCACACTCAGGGTGCGCACTGTTTTGGAAACAGGCGATCACATTCATTTAATTCTCAATAATCCGGACTTGTAGCATGGAAATTCCGTGCTGGCAGCAAACACTGCCCTCTCTGTTCTGCATTGGCACCAGCGCCGGTACGGCTCGTACAACGCGCATTCATAAACGCGATCACCATTGGTACTGATTCCATGGCGGCGCAACACTGCGCATTGCCGCCAACCTGATTACGTGGCTCCGTCGGTGATCGGAAGAAACTTATTTTTTTGTGTGTCAACGCACAGACGCACAAGCGCCGCAGGCGCAATCTGCGTCCTGGCATTACATCGTAGCAACGCGTCAACGGCGATGCGTTAACGCGCAACGATCCGGTTCACTCATGATGATAAATTCCATGGGTACCAGGAATCAGGACGCACTACGACATCAAGCCGTGACTAGCACGGGGCAGGAGCCCCAAATGGCCGTGCACGGACGCATTGTCGGACTTTCCGCAAAGCAGGAGCAACGCGGGAAGCGCGCCGGATTTGGCGCTTCGGGGCAGGTCCGGGATGGACTTGCCCTTACTGTTCAAGTTCAGCGCTTCATGCAGTTCACGAAGCGGTGACCGCATCAAGAGTGTCAACGCTCACCAGTGGTCGTTGCAACTTTTCAGCCCTCTCACTAAGGGCCCACTCAGCAGAGTTGACGTAATTAACATTAAAGGAGTTTGAAATAATGAACATTAAAATCCAAGACGAGCACAACAAGTCTCCCCCGGACCCAGACAAGGAGCACGAGCCGATGCCGGTGATGCCCGAGAGTCGTGAAAAACTTGAATTCGGGCCACCCGAAAAGCCCGACGACGACAGGCGCCGTCATGGCCAGAAGGCATCAGAAAAAAGTGCCCTCCCGCGTGCGGGTGGTCATTAGGCCCGACACAAGTCGGTACTCGGCTATACCGCAGCAAACACTCCGTGGCAACAGAGGACCTGAATTAATTTAGACTTTAATGTTTTGCGCCATATTGAAAGATAAGGTAACCCTTTAACTCCAAGAGACCAGACCATGAAAAAGAAAAACCGCTTTCTACCAATGTTCGGCTTACTGACCGTGTTTGCGGCCAGCGCCATGATTCCGCAGTACGCTTCTGCTGCGGGTGCCAATCTGGATTGCAAAATGCACTTCAAAACCACGAGCTGGTCGATCATTTACAAGCATATGGCAGGCACCGGCCTGGTGACCTGCGCCAATGGAACATCTATGCATGTGAAGATCGACGCCCAGGGCGTTGGCCTCACCGCCGGTAAGTCACGCGTCGACAATGGCGTCGGCACCTTCACCGACGTGCATAATATTAGAGACGTGCTGGGCTCGTACGCACAGGGCGAAGCCAGCGCCGGTTTGGTGAAATCAGGCTCCGCGCAAGTTTTGACCAAGGGCACAGTCTCGCTGGTGCTGACAGGTTCGGGGCGAGGCGTGGATCTTGGCCTTAGCGTCGGCAAGTTCACCATCAGCAGGGCCAGATAACCCTGTCGATCGATCTGTCCCATGGTGGTATGAGGCTTGATTGAATGTAGCGACAAGCGCAGAGAAAGTCTGCGCGACATCGTGATCACCGAGCGGATGCGTGACGTACTCACAGCATTTCCAGCCGCAGTGGGGCAGCGGCTGGGACCGATCGCGTGAACTTCGAGTCCCTCGGCGCCCGCTGTCGGGCGTACCGCGGACCCGATGACGATACCCGCCCGGTCATCACGCTGATGCTCAAGGGGTGATATCTGACTGGACATCCAAACCGTAACTGCGTTCACATGCGGCATATTCGGACGCCTGCATTACCAATGGGAGGCTAGCGCAACTTGCGCAGTTCGCTCCATTTTCGCTTATGCCGAAGTGCGTTGTAATGCGCGCCGATGTCCCTGCACTGCACGACAAGAAAAACGATCGCGAGGCCTACCGCACCGGGCACACTCGGTGTGTGCGGCAGCGTGTCATCCAGCAGACGGTGGCGCATCTCGATTGCTGAGCAGACCACCAAATGGTACGTACTTTCTCATGCCGCACAGCGAACATGCTCCGCTTGAACCTGGTTATTGATGACCGGCAGCGGCTTCTGGCACCGATGCAGATGGCTGCGCACGGTACCGATGAGTTCGGTCTGGCTGGCCGGACGGCTCCTGGCCAGAACCCCATAGTCTTGACGTCGCGGTTGAACCGCTCATCGATCGCTTTGGGTTGATGCTGCCCAAACTGATCCGGATACCGGAACTCGCCGTCACCGCGCCGCGCTGGCCGCGGGTCAACCAAGTTCGGATTTCCCCCCCAGCGACCGCCTGATCACAGCTCACCCATCGCATCATGACCCGCACGGGTCAGAGATACATTCGCTTTGAACACGGGCCCTTTCACGCCGAATCGCTGATCCATCGTTGACCCACAAGGGATTCTGCGCAAGCTTGGCTAGGATGGCGTCGACGCCGGGAGCGGACGGCCCTCAAGCGTCCAGGCCTGCAGCGGCCGATGGCGCGCTCCGGCGGCATGGGTTTGTGACTCGGCAAGGACGAATCCCTCCACCGACCAGTCCACGGGTACAAGGGTCACCGCACCAGGATTGCGCACGAGCTTGCGTGCCACCGTGAGGTGCGCCGTGTACGGCCGACCCTCCGACACGAAGCCGCAATCGCCCGCGCTCCGCTGCAACGCCGCCACCAGATCCCGCAGGGGCTGAGGCGGACGGCTACACCCGAACCACAGTACACGCGGCCCGGGCCAATAGCCGGCAACATCGAACTCCAGGCTAAACCTCCCAGTCTTGACCGCCCCGGCGGCTGCCTCCAGGCAGCGGCGCTGATCCTCGTCGACTTGGCCGAGAAAGACGAGCGTGAGATGCAGGTTCTCCGGCAGCACCAACCTGCCGGCGCCGTGCGGTAGCGTCGCCCGCGCCAGCGCGTGCAGGCGGCGCTGCAATGCCGGTTCCGGCCAAAGTGCGAAGAACAGGCGTTGCCCCGCCTGATCATGGGATTCAGTACCCACCGGATGCGCCATGCGGTGCTCTAGGCGTGCGCCTGAAGCGCCGCGATGCGTTCATCGAGCAGCGGGGTGAGGCATAAACAGCCGCGACAGCCCATGTCCGATCCTGCGTGAAATGCCAAACGCCGCCATCTGCCCGAACAGATGAGCCCCGTTAACTCCCAGCTTCAGGCGCTGCAGCGCGCCAATCATGTTCTGCGTTCCCGCGAGCCGCCCGCATCTGCGCGGAGCTCACGCTGGCGGCTGAACCCATGCCGATAACGGCCGCCAGGACCAGCAATACTGCGATGTTGGTGGCCAAAAACAGAACGATGCGTTTCATACATATATATTTAAAGGTACGTGAAGCCCAGATATGAGGATGATCGCGTGGCGGTTCAAGCCCGGCAAACCGGGCAAGCCGTGCCTCCGGCACAGATCGGGATTTTGGTGGATTTTGGGGTATAGTGGATCCTTGCCGGCCAGCCCGGGGCCGGGAACCAGCGGAACCTGAGGAGGCAGTCATGCCTATAGGGGAAATCTGCAACCGCGAAGTGGTTTTCGTCACGCGCGAAGATACGATCCTGGAGGCGGCCTTGCTCATGCGCCAGCATCACGTGGGCGATCTGGTGGTCGCAGAGGACCGGGAGGGTGTCCGTTTCCCGGTCGGGATACTCACCGACCGCGATCTGGTCATTGAGATCCTGGCCGCCGACATCGGGGTCGAAACGGTCACCGTCGGCGACATCATGAGCCCGGAACTTGTCACCGCGCGCGAGTCCGACGGCGTTTACGAGACGATCCAGCGCATGCGCGCCAGAGGGGTGCGGCGGATTCCGGTCGTCAACGACCGTGGCAGCCTGGAGGGGATCATTGCGGCCGATGACCTGCTCGGACTCCTGGCCGACGAAATCATGGGCCTGGCCAAGCTGGCCGGGCGCGAACAGGCACGTGAGCGCGTGGCACGGCGATAGTGCCGATTGACGGGATTTAGTGGCATAATATCAGGGCATTGAGCACCAGTCTGGACCAAATTAAGTTACTGCCAAGCCGCTGCCACGTCAGTCACTGTCTTCCTGACGCCAGTCTTGCGCCCGGGAGCGTGCTGCCGCGCCCCAGGCGTTGCCACGTTACCGGTCCAGAGTACCCGAATTCGCAATTTATGAGAGAGTGAAGGAAAAACAGCATGTCCAAGAAACATCCGATCATTGCAGTGACGGGCTCTTCGGGAGCCGGCACCACCACGGTAAAGCACGCGTTCGGCGACATATTCCGGCGCGAGGAAGTCAATGCGGCGATCGTCGAGGGCGACAGTTTCCATCGCTATAACCGCGCCGAGATGAAGGAAGCGATCAAGGCAGCGTCGATCACCGGAAAGAATCTCAGTCATTTCGGGCCGGACGCCAACCTCTTCGACAAGCTCGAGCAGCTGTTCCGGGAATACGGGGAAACCGGAAGCGGCAAGATCCGACTGTACCTGCACGATCAGAACGAGGCCGCTCCGTACAAGCAGGAACCCGGCACCTTCACCCCCTGGACCCCGATTCCGCAAGGGTCCGACCTGCTGTTCTACGAAGGGCTGCATGGCGGCGTAGCCGATGCGGGTGTAGACGCTGCCCAATGGGTCGACCTGCTGATCGGAGTGGTGCCTATCGTAAACCTCGAGTGGATCCAGAAGATCCACCGCGATACCGCACAGCGCGGCTACACCGCCGAGGCGGTGACCGACACGATACTGCGCCGCATGTACGACTACGTGCATTTCATCACGCCGCAGTTCTCGCGCACCCACATCAATTTCCAGCGCGTGCCCCTGGTAGACACGTCCAACCCGTTCATCTCGCGTGATATCCCGACTCCGACGGAGAGCCTCATCGTCATCCGCTTCCGCGAGCCACGCAAGCAGAACTTCCCCTACCTGCTGCAGATGATCGACGGCTCGTTCATGTCGCGCCCCAACACCATCGTGGTGCCGGGAGGCAAGATGGGTTTTGCCATGGAGATCATCCTGACCCCCATCATCCACGTGATGCTGGAGGCAAAGCGCCACGTCAAGTGAGCGGCAGCCTGACTGCCGCAACGCGCACGCTATAACAGCGACAGCTGGCCGCCGGTACACGGCGGCCGGAAGCTGCTGGTATCGAGGTCAAGGTCGCGCCGCTGGAGCCCCAGACGGCGGCAGGCTCCGTCAAATCGGCGCTCGATCAGGTCCGCCAGCGCCCCTTCCCCGCGCATGCGCGATCCAAACCGGGGGTCGTCGTCCTTTCCGCCGCGCGCCTGGCGCAACAAGCTCAGTACATGGGCCGCTCTCAGGGGGTAATGGCGGACCAGCCACTCCTCGAAAAGATCGCGCACCTCGTGCGGCAGACGCAGCAGCCCGTAACCGGCCTCGCGGCAACCCGCTGCACGCGCAGCGTCGAGGATACGCTCGAGATCGGTGTCGTTCAGCGCCGGGATGAGCGGCGCCACCAGTACCCCAGTGGGAACCCCGGCAGCAGCCAGCGCAGCCAAGGCCGCAAGGCGCCGCTGCGGCGCCGCGGCGCGCGGTTCCATGCGACGCGCGAGAACACGATCCAGGCTGGTGACGGACACGAACACCTTCACCAACCGCTTCGCGGCCATGCGCGCGAGCAGATCCAGGTCCCGCTCCACCAGCGCGGACTTGGTGACGATTGTGCATGGATGGTTGCACTCGGCCAGCAGTTCGAGCAGCGAGCGGGTAATGCGCCAGCGACGCTCGATCGGCTGATAGGGATCAGTGTTGGTACCGAGGGCGATCACCTCGCAGCGGTAGCCGGGTCGCGACAACTCCTCCCGCAAAACCTGGACGGCGTTGTCCTTGGCATACAGACGGCTCTCGAAATCGAGGCCCGCGGACAGACCGAGGTAGGCGTGGGTCGGGCGGGCATAGCAATAGACACAACCGTGCTCGCAGCCTCGATAGGGATTGACTGACTGCGAAAACGGTATGTCCGGCGAACGGTTGCGCGTGATCACGGAGCGTGCCCGCTCCACCGAGACGATGGTCTGCAGCGCCGGCGCCTCCGCATCCGCGGTGGTCCAGCCGTCGTCCTCCGCACCGTGGCGCAGGGATTCGAAACGCGCCTGCGGGTTGCTGCATGCCCCGCGCCCGCGCGCCCGCGCGGGCTTTGCACAATCCGCTCCAGCGCTGCCAGGACTCGCTTTTCGCTGCTTCACCGCCTGAACCTCCGACGTCCCGCGCCCACCCGCATCCGTGGCATCGCTCCGGCCGCGGATACGATGACACCCGGGAGCAGCGGTATGCAATAGCCTCAGCGGAATATTCCGCTGCACCGCAAAAACCGGGTTGCACGAACCGCTTCCTTACCGCTGGATTCGAACAGCTTGCGTATTTCCGATGTAAGGCGGGTTTGAGGGCAGTCTGGGTCTGGGATCCCGGCGAGCCGGCCTCGCGGCTCGCTGCAGTCGTCGACCCCGGCGGCAGTGGTCTAACCGCTCGCTGCAATCAGCTGCGGGCGGTACTGCTTACAACAGGTAATGATCGAGCAGCAGCGCCGCGAACAGCGCCGACAGATAGACGATGGAATAAACGAACGTGCGATGCGCCAGCGCATCGCTGTAACGCCGGTACAGCTGCACCGCGAAATGCAGAAAACCCGCACCCAGCACCAATGCGGCGGCGAGATACAGCAGGCCGCTCATTCCCAGCGCGTAGGGCACGAGAGAGGTCGCGATCAGGATCAGGGTATAGAGCAGAATATGCAGCCGCGTAAACCGCTCGCCGTGCGTGACTGGAAGCATCGGAACCCCGGCGGCCGCGTATTCGTCACGACGATAGAGGGCAAGCGCCCAGAAATGCGGCGGCGTCCAGGTGAATATGATGGCAAAAAGGATGAGGGGTTCGCGCGCCATATGTCCGGTCACGGCCGCCCATCCCAGGATCGGGGGCATGGCCCCGGCGACTCCGCCGATGACGATATTCATAGGCGTAGCGGCCTTCAGGAACCCGGTATAGATGACGGCATAGCCCACGAAAGCCAACAGGGTCAGCCACATGGTAAGCGGATTGACCAGCGCGTACAGAATCAGCAGTCCGAGCGCCCCAAGCACCGACGCAAAACCCAACGCCTGATGCACGCTGACCTGCCCGGACGGCAGCGGCCGCAGGCAGGTGCGCGCCATGACGATATCGATGCGCCGCTCGATGAGACAGTTGAACGCAGCGGCGGATCCGGAAACGAGCGCGATCCCCGCAAGCGCCGGCAACAACACGGACAGCGGCGGCAGTCCCGGGCGCGCCAGCAGCGCGCCTATGGCCGCCGTAAACACGATCAGCGCAGTCACCCGCGGCTTGCACAGCAGGTAGAATCCCCTGAAACTGTCGACCGTCTGGCGCCGTAGCGTCGCTGTCAGCGTCATCATAATTAATCCCGGCTACTCTGACCGGCTTTATCAGGGGACCGGTGCGGCGACTGCACCAGTCCGGTCACTCGCCTTTCTCCCGGAGAACCCGCAGGCAGCACGCACGCACGACCCCTGGGGTCATCTGCAGCACTCCGTCCTGGTTACAGGTAGTAGACAAATACGAACAGCAGCAGCCAGACCACGTCCACAAAGTGCCAATACCAGCTCACCGCCTCGAACGCGAAGTGCTGATCCGGCTTGAAATGGCCTTTGATGCAGCGCACGAGAATCACGCTGAGCATGATCACACCAATCGTCACGTGCAGACCGTGGAAACCGGTCAGCAGGAAGAACGTCGCGCCGTACACGCCACTGGCAAGCGTCAGGCCGAGCTTGGTATAGGCCTCGTAAAATTCGTGCGCCTGGAAGCCGAGAAACATCAGGCCCAGCGCGACGGTAAGGGCCAGGCCGGCGATAGTGGTGCCGCGCTTGCCTGCTTTCAGGCCCCAGTGCGCCCAGGTGACTGTGACACCTGAACTCAGCAAGATCAGCGTATTGATGGCCGGGATGCCCCAGGGTGAAACCGTGGAAAACGGCTTGCCGAGCGGACCGGCAGATGGCCAGGCGGCAGTGAACCCCGGGTACGGCGTAAACGTCCGACTTAGAGACGCAAGCGACACCACCGAAATGTTACGCTCGTAGAACAGCACGCCGAACAGCCCCGCGAAGAAGGCGATCTCCGAAAGAATGAACCAGACCATGCCCATGCGGAAGGAGCGGTCCTCCCAGGCGTGATAGACGCCGCCCTCGCTTTCTCCGACCACATTTCCGAACCAGTGGAAGAGCACATAGACAAACAGGACCCCTCCCAGAAGCAGTGACCACGGGCCAGCCTTCAGGGCGTTGATCTCCAGGACCGCTCCCATGGCTACCAGGAAAATTGCGCCGGACAGCATCACCGGATACGGGGACGGCTTTGGAACGTAGTAGTGGCCCTTGCTCTGCGTTGCTGCTGGCATCTCAGTCTCCTTCTAAGGGAAATACCCGTTATGTATGCTTCTTCACGGGGAAGAAGGCGTACGACACGATGATGCTCCGTACGTCCTTCGGAATATGCGGGCTGACAAAAAAGACCAGCCGCATGTTCCGGGACTCGCCCGCCTTGATTGTCTCCTGGTGAAAGCAGAAGCATTCCAGTTTCTTGAAATAGCGCGCCGCTCTGCCGGGTACCACGCTCATGATCGCCTGTCCGGTTTCAGCATGATTCGACGGATTGCTGACGAGGTAGCTGGTCCGGGTCACTGCCCCGGGGTGCACCACAATGTAGTTATGCAGCGGCTTGAACCGCCAGTTCAGGCCAGGCATGACTGTGCTGGTGAATCCCACCTTGACCTCGCGCGCACGGTCTGCCTTCATTCCCACGACCGCGCTGGCTTCGACCGGACCCCCAGTCTTGCCATTCAGTCCGGTCAGTTTGCAGAACGAGTTGTACAGCGGCACCAGCGCGAACCCGAATCCGAAGAATCCGAGTACCACTACCGCCAGAATAAAAGTGACCCGACGATGGTGGCCCCCTTCCGTCGGGCCGGCAGGCCCTGCGGAAGGGGTGCGACCGGAATCTACATGCCTGTCCATTACTGGATTACCGGCTGCGTCTCAAAGGTGTGGTACGGAGGCGGCGAGGGCAAAGTGAATTCCAGGCCTTGCGCACCCTCCCAGACCTGGGTGGTGGCCTTCTTGCCGACGCCACGCATGACCTGGATGAGGTTGTAGACCAGCAGCAGCTGGGCGGAACCGAGAATATAGGCGCCGACGCTTGAAAGCATGTTCAGGTGCGCAAACTGCAGCGCGTAATCCGGTATACGCCGCGGCATGCCGGCAATCCCCAAAAAGAACTGGGGTATGAAGGTCAGGTTGAAGCCGATCAGGGTCTGCCAGAAATGCCACTTGCCGAGCGTCTCGTTGTACATCCGCCCGGTGATCTTGGGCAGATAGTAGTACGTCGCCGCGATGATACCCATGACCGGGCCGCCGAACAGGGCATAGTGGAAATGGGCAACCAGAAAGTAGCTGTTGTGGTACTGCTGGTCGGCTACCGCATCGGACAGGATCAGGCCGGTCAACCCGCCCACGCCGAACAGAACGATATAGCCCAGCGCGAACAGCATCGGGGTCTCGAAGGTCATCGAACCCTGCCAGATGGTTGCAAACCAGCAGAAAAACAGGATGGCTACCGGGATCGAAATCGCCATGGTGGCATACATGAAGTACAGCTGCGCCGCCACCGGCATGCCCGACGTGAACATGTGATGCGCCCAGACGACCACGGATAGCACGCCGATCGCCCAGAAGGAGTACACCTGGGCCTTGTAGCCATAGACCGGTTTGCGCGAAAAGGTCGACAGGATATGCGGCATGATGCCGGTGGTCGGAAGCAGCAGGATGTACACTTCCGGATGGCCGAAGAACCAGAACAGGTGCTCCCAAAGCACCGGGTCGCCGCCGCCGGCGGCATTGAAGAAGTGGGTCCCGAAATGCCGGTCGGCAAGCAGCATGGTCACGCCGGCAACGAGCGGCGGAAACACCGCGATCAGCAGGAACGCGGTGATCAGCCAGCTCCACACGAAGATCGGCATTTTCATCATCGTCATGCCGGGGGCGCGCATGTTGAAGATCGTCACAATGATGTTGATCGAGGACAGCAGCGACGAGGCGCCCATCAGATAGACCGCGAAGATCGCGAAATCGACTCCCAGCCCGCCCTGCACCGACAGCGGCGCATACATGGTCCAGCCGGTGTCGATCGCTCCGTTGCCAATGCCGAACAACATCAGGATGAATGGCATGACCAGGAGCACCGCGGCCGGAGGCAGCAGCCAGAACCCCCAGTTATTGAGCCGCGGCAGGGCCATATCCGGGGCACCTATCATCATTGGAATGAGGTAGTTGGCAAGCCCGGTAGTGGCCGGCATTACCGCCGCGAACACCATCACCAGACCGTGTACCGTGATGATCTGGTTGTAGAGCTCCGGCGAAAACAGCAGTTGCGGCTTCAAAAGCTCGGTGCGGATCAACATCGCCAGTATCCCGCCCACCAGGAACATTATTATCGAGAAACCGATGTACAGGCGGCCGATATCCTTGTGGTTGGTCGTGAACAGCCAGCGGGTCATCCCGCTTGGATGCTCGTCGTGGTGTGCGTCATGGGCATGAGCTGCGTTCATGTCTAGTCTCCGCGAACAGGATTGCTAGGGTTTCTGGGTTGCGGCCCGTGCCGCCTGCACTTCAGCCGGCTGAATGACATCACCGGTGTGGTTGCCGAAGTCGTTGCGTTCAAAAGTGACCGCCGCCGCAATGTCTTCATTGCTGAGCGAGGAACTGAACGCGGGCATCGGCGTGCCGGCGATGCCTTGCAGCACGATATTGATGTGATCGACCACCGGCCCCTCGACAATCTTGCCGCCGGGCGTGATGAAGCCGCGTTTACGCAACGCCGCGATCATGTTCGGCGCGGCCGAGAACGGCTGGCCGGACGCAATCGGCGGGAACGTTCCCGGAATACCCATGCCGTTTGCCTGATGGCAGGCCGCGCAGTTGGCGGTAAAGACCTTCTGGCCCATCGTGACGAGTTGCGCCTTGGTATAGGTCACCGCAGTGGCGGCAGCCTGCTGCGCTCTGACGGTCTGCTCTCTGGACTGTTCTTGGGCGACCCACTGCTTGAACTGATCGTCGGAGACGGCATCCACGACAATCGGCATGAAGGCGTGGCCAACACCGCACAGCTCGGCGCACTGCCCGCGATAGACCCCGGGCTTGTCGATCTTCACCCAGGTCTCACGCAGAAACCCGGGGATGGAATCTTCCTTGACCCCGAAGGCCGGCACCCACCAGGAGTGGATGACGTCCTTCGACATCAGGATGACGCGTATTTTCTCGTTCACCGGGAGTACCAGCGGGTGGTTCACCTGCCGCAGGAAGTTCTTGTTCTTCGGCTCCTGGTCATGGATCTGGGCCTGGGGCGTGGATATGGAGCTGTAGTACTTGATATGCAGGCCCGGGTACTGGTACTGCCACTTCCACTGCATTCCGGTCACCTTTACAACCATCTGCGCGTCGGCCCGCGTGTTCGCCATTGCCAGCACGGCGTGATAGGCCGGAATACCCATGACGACATAGTCGACGAATGCAAGGATCAGGAACGGAATGGCGGACAGGACAAACTGGAGCTTGGTGCGGGGCGCCGTAAACGTCGCCGGCATAGCGCCGCGGCTCTTCCGGTGAAAGAAGAGCGAGTACAGCATGATACTCAGCACCACGACGAAGACGACTGAGATGAAAGTCAGAAAAATGTTGTGAACCCAGAGTGTTTCCTTGGCAACGGGTGTGACCGGGGTCGGAAACTCCCAAGGATATCTGGCATATGCCGCATCAGGGGCCACCAATGCCGCCAATCCCAGCCCCGACAACAGCGCCAAAACTTTCCTAGCCGACATGCCAGATACCCCCAAAGGTCAAGTTTGCATTCATGCCTGTTCCCACGGTGCCCGGTAGATCTGCCGACCTGGCCTTCTCCCGGCAGCCGGCAAAGTGACCGCGCCGGCCGCTGACCGGCGTCACGCGCACCTCAGGCCCGAAAAGCCATGGGAAATCACCACGATTGGTAAAATTGCGATGCAGAACGCGCCGCGTAAAGGATTTGCCGTTCATTTATTATTGGACTAAATACAACACTTAAGGCCGATCTTTAAACGTCAAATTAGATTTGTAATATCCCTAAGAATTAAAACATCCCTAAGCATACAGCGGCGCAGTAGAACTCAGTGGGGGTCTCGCGATCATTGATCTAGATCAATGAAACTGCAGATATCAGTGGGTACCCCTCCTTGACAGAAACAGATCCGTCTGCTCTTCACGCAAGCGGCCCAGTCACTTTGAAGCAATCGGAAGGGGCGACTTCGTCGCGGTCCTGACCGAAGATCAGAAGCTGAGTCCAAATAGATGTGGCAATCATCCTTGGCGTGCCCGTCTGTTCGCGGTAAATCGCGTGGAGACAGGCGAACTTCCATGACTCAATGTCGACAAGCACCGGCCACCGGAAAAACGCCCGTCGGTCACAAGGCTAAGATCGACGCACAGCGGATGACAAGGTATGCGAACTTGGGGCGTTGACGAACTTCCGAAGCCGCGGAGTGACGCTCAGCGAACTGTGGTTATGGATGGACGATACATCGCGACCAGAAAATTCATCCGGCACACTCGGTAACCGGGCATGGCTTTACGAACCCGTCCCCCGAGCTATCTGCGAGCGCGCCTCGCCAGCTCGATGACGCCGGTCAGCGCCAGTCAAGCGCCCGAAAGATACGGATCTTGAGGTAATCGGCAATTACCAGATAGACCAGCACCAGAACCAATAATCCCAGCACCAGGCTTGGAGCGATCGCCGTCATCAGGATACCGCGACTTGCCAGGATACTGACGATCACGATGTCCGCGATCGAGCTCAGCAGAAGCCAGTGGCCAGGGCGCGAACACCAGAAATGGCGGCGCTCGCGAACCAGGTACACGGTACCCTGCCCGGAAAACACCAGCATAACGAATATCAAGGTCTGCAACTGCGGCAAAGGCAGGTGCAGCCATGCACGCGCCATGAAGAAAACCGAAAAGGATAAAATCAGCACAAGGCCCGCCAATATCCCGCCGGTTAGCACGAGCGTGCGGATGTTCCAACGGTCCGGCTGGCGGGAGAAAGAGACTTGGTCGGTGGCAATCGACATGGTCACAAAATCATTGGTGAACAGCAGTAGCACGATCAGCAGCGGCGTAATGATGAAGGTTCCGGTGAGCATGACGCCCACACTCAAAAAAACGGCGATCTCGATGGTCTTGATGATCTTGTTGAGCGTATAGGTGAGCATCCGCTGATAGATACGCCGGCTCGTTACCACCGCCGCCAGCGCGTCGCTCAGTCCAGGATTGGTCAGGACCAGACTGGCTGATGCCTTCGCGACGTCTGTCGCGTTGGCAACGGCTATGCCCACCTCCGCCTGCTTCAGCGCCGGCGCGTCATTGACGCCATCGCCGGTCATCCCGACCACGTGGCCGAGACGCTGAAACGCCTGCACCAAGTGGAACTTATCTTCCGGAAACACACGCGCGAAGACGTCGCAGTCCGACAGGCTGGCGCCGCCCTCACCACGCAGGACCTCCGGCGGGCACGCGCGGTCTCCGAGACCGACCTCGGCGGCAACGGCGCGGGCCGTCGCCAGATCGTCCCCAGTCACCATCACGACGCGCACACCGAGCTCACGCAGGTTGTCGATCAGGCTCTTCGAGTCGGCCCGCGGCGGGTCCTGCAGCGCCAGCAGACCCATAATGCCGAGATCTTCACCCGTTCCCGTGGCCACCGCCAGAATGCGGTAGCCCTTGGCTGCCATCCGGTCCACGTCGGCATCGAGATCCGGTGCATGCGCACAGAGCGAGCACACGGCGCGCACCGCACCCTTGACCACGCGCAGCCTGCTGCTGCCATCCCGGAACACCGCCTCCGAGCGCTTGGTTGCCGGATCGAAGGGAATGAACTGCAACCGCTCCAGGGTGTCCGTGTGCACTGCGCGTGCGCGTGCCGCGTCGAGGATGGCAAGATCGATAGGGTCCTGGGTAGCCTCATCGCAGGCGAGCGCCGCAGCCCGCAGCAGCTCAGCTTCTGTATGCGGCGCAATCGGCTGCAGGCTGGCCAGTGCCAGCCGATTCGCGGTAATGGTGCCGGTCTTGTCACTCGCCAGTATGTCCATGGCCGCCGCTTCCTCGATCGCCGACAGGCGCGTGACCAGCACGCCGCTGCGCGCAAGCTCGCGCGCGCCCAGGGCAGTGGCAAGCGTGAAAGTCGCCGGCAGCGCTGCCGGAACCGAAGCCACCAGCAGAATGAGTACAAACGGGACCACGTCTGCCAGCGGCAACCCGGTGGACAGTGCATATACCAGTAGCGCCGTGACCAGCGCCGCATCGACGGCAACCAGATATTTGACGATGGTAAAGATGATCGTCTGGAGATGGCTCACGGTCTTGGCGGTGCGAACCAGCTCGGCGGTCTTGCCGAAATAGGTTTTCCCCCCGGTGGCGGTAACCTCGCCCGTGGCCTCCCCGCGCTTGACCACGGCACCAGCGTAAGCCTGGGCGCCCGCTGCGGCCTCTACCGGAAGGGATTCGCCCGTCAGCGCGGACTGATCGAGCAATACCTGACCCTCGGTCAGGTGTACGTCCGCCGGGGAAAGATCACCCATGCGCAGATGGATCACGTCGCCCGGCACCAGCGCTTCCGCTGCCACCTGCTGCCAGTGTCCGTCGCGCCGCACCCGGGCCCGCACCGCAAGTCGGCTCTTGAGCAGGGCCAGCGCCTGATTGGCGCTGCTCTCCTGCAGAAAGCTCAGGACCGCATTGACCAGCAGCAGCGCTGCGATGATGATCGCTTCATCTTTCTTTCCAAGGATGACTTCCAGGACGACGGCTGCCTCAAGCATCCACGGTACCGGATCCCAGAATTTGCCCAGGAGCGCCAGCAGTGGACTGCGCCGCTCTACGGCGACTGCGTTTGGGCCAAACTGCTCGAGGCGCCGTTGCGCTTCCGCGCTGCTAAGACCCGGAAGCGGCTGCGCTGCGCTTTGTGGCGATTCGTTCATGGACAAGATTCTCGCCCCAAGCCAGTTTTCTCGCCAGGTTGTCGATGAAACCAAGCATGCGGCGTCCGCACCTCCGCAACGGCCGGGAAACACCCCAGCGCGCCTTTATGGCGCCGCCACGTCCTTCCGCATGGGCCATACCTGACCCGTGAGGGCCGTCCTGGACGATCCTCGTCCTGCGTGCGCTGCCTTACGGAAAATAGCCTGGGCGGTGCGTGATCCAGCGCAATGGCGTCACCGCCAAGCTCCTTGCCGCGCCAGGTCTGCCGCTCGTTCATTGCATTCCTTATCAGCGAATTTGCGAACCGTTAAGTGGCGAGAACACCGGGTGCCACAAGTCGTGCCCGATAATCATGGGCGGTGCTGTTGCGGAACAGCGGCGCCAGGTCTCTCCAGGACATTACCTTGTAGTTCTTGTCGATGACACTCCCGTTCAGGTTCGACCCGACGTCAGGGGCGGCGCCCAGCTGGATTCTCGGCGTGCGGGTATAGAGGTTGTCGTGAAAGCTGATGGCCTTATATGCGCCAGCCTCCTGCTGCAGGAAATCCGGCATATCCGCATAGTACGGATTGGACTGGCCGACGTCATACAGATATTCCCCGACCACACCGGGCCACTTGCCGTGTTCATACCAGAACTTTCCGGAAGTATTGACGCCACCGTCAACATACATTTCTGGCAGAATCAGGTGCGCTGTTTCGGTCTTCAGCGCAAAGATATTCCCGTATATGTCGTCGTTGAATCCTCCGTAATGCTCCGTTCCATCACGAACTGCGCCTATGATCGTGTTGTGGGCGATGACCACATTGTCGGCATTGCCCAAAAACCAGTTGGTGTCGCCCATTCCGACCTTGATGCCTGTGCGCAGCACCATCCCCTTCGCGAAAATGATGTTGTTCCGGACGATACTGCCGGAAAGAACGATCTTGATACCGGTTTGCACGTTGTATATCTCGTTTGAGAGCAGATACCACGGACCGTACTCCGGCAGTTTCGTGCCGATCCCGCGGGCGCAGTTATGGATCAGATTACGGTAGAAGTAGACGTTGTTGTCCGGTGGTGTCGTGTAACCCGCAAGCTGGGCGATCGTCAGGCTATTCCCGTTCTTTGGAAAAGTATGCAGAGAATTGTTTGAAGAATAGACCTGATTCAGCTCGCTGTACGTACATCCGACATTCACTGAGTCCATGGCATAGTAGCGTAGCGGCCTGCCGCGCGAGTCATACCGGGCAATGCCATGAATATTGTTGCCAATGATGAAGTCGTTGCAATCGCCTCCATGGCGACGCATGACGTCCACGATGCCGACATTATCCTCACCCGTCAGAGCGACGTGATGCAGGTCATTGTTGAGTATCAGGTCGTGCGAGGCGCTCAACCAGATGATCCGGTCCAGGGCATTGCGCATATCCAGGTTCTCGATTACCCAGTAATCCATCGGCCTGACCGCAGCATTGCGGGCGCGGGGTCCATTGGCATCCTTCAGCTGAAAATCGATGGATGCGACGTTCCCAGCGGCCCAGTTCAACTCTGCCGGATCGGTTTCTATGACAATGGGCTTACCCGGATTTCCAGAATTTCTTGGAATCAGTTCGCTGTATTTTTCGCCGAATTTCTGGCGCATGCAGTCCATGAAATAGGTTCCGGGTTCAAGATAGATGCGATCTCCCGGCAGTGCATCCCGAACTACCCTGATCAAATTGTGATAGGGATTATGCCGGGTACCGGCACCGGTCTCGGGAACACCGGCGGCAGCACACCCGGCAACCGGGGCGACATATTTCGGTGGATTGCCCGGCGGAATAACCAGACTCATACCGGCGGCGGCAAGCGCTGTATCCACGGCTTGTCGGTCCTTTGGCGCCCCGGAAAATGTCGGAATCGATGGGAGAGTAGAATGCCGTACGGGAGGTCCTTTACAGCCAGACAGGACAGTGAAGACGAAGCAACAGCTGAACAGCACGTAAATGGTCGCCTTCATGCTCTCTCCCCCTTCCATTTAATTATTTTTCGACCAAACCTCGATTCCCGCGACGGATACGGAACGCCGCCACTGCCCATTTGACATGGTCATCCCACCCGCCACGGCCACGGCCACGGCCACGGCGATTATCTTAACCGATGGTGCATGCTTTACAATCTGCGCGGCGGCTGCAATCTCCAGGGATACTGGTGCACAGTAACGCTGGTTGAGTGCCACAAAAAATCCTGGCCCGTTCCAGGTGCCAGCGAAACGTTAAGTGTCTGGCAGTGGAAGTCAGCGATGACGGATTCGTGGCAATATCGGGCGGCCTGCTGCATGCGCGCGGCGCTCACGGATTTCGATGGGCGTCGATCTTGCCGGCATGCGGGTTTATTAGGCCAGAGGACCAGATCCACAGGGTCCGATTCACCGAAAAAAGCTTGACGGCTGGCGTGGCCATAGTAAGGTTCGCGGTGGTGGCCATCTTCCGACCATCTGGAGCCGCAAGCGTTGCCGATGTTACCCGCTGACATGCTTCGTCCGCGTCCGCGCCAGCGTGTGCAACGCTTGCTATATCGCTGGCGTCACCGATCCCGCTGGGATCTCTGGTTTCCACATACGCCGCTGGCACTGGCGGTAGGTCTGCTGGGAATCGCGAATGCGCTTCCGGCGATCAGGCACGTCATGCAGCTGCACAGTGCCGGCGGCCCGCTCGGTCCGCAGTCCCAGTTGCTCAATATGGGCATGCTCCACAGCCTGCCGCAGGGCATAGCCGGACTGATGCTGTTTGCCATGGCCGTGGGTTTGGTACTGCGCTCACGACTTGCCTGGGTGACTGCCCTGCTCGTTGCCGTGGCCACGCTGGCTATAGGATGGCACACGCCCGCCTATTACTCACGGGCTTTGGTCGTCTTCAACGGCGCAACGCTGCTGGCACTGCTTCTGTTCCACCGGCGCTTCGACCGATCGAGCCTGGCTGCGGGAACATTATTCGCGGTCATCAGCGTGTTGATGCTGCTCGGCTACGCGGTCTTCGGCGCCTATGTCCTGGGCGGAGGCTTCGCACCACCCATCAAAAATCTGTCGACGGCGCTATACTTCTCGGTGGTAACTATGTCGACCGTTGGCTTTGGCGACATCGTGCCTACCAGTGTCGACGCGCGCCTTTTCACGATGTCGGTGGTCATCCTCGGAATCACCATTTTCGCCACATCCATTTCGGCGATCATCGTTCCGGCAGTGAGCAGTCGCATGCAGCGACTGCTAGACGGGAGAAAAAAGCTCATGCCACGCAAAAACCATTACGTTATCGTGGGCGACACACCGCTGGCGCGCAACACCTACCGGGAACTCAGGGCGCGCCAGCTTCCGGTCACCGTAATCGTCGATCAACCGCCGGCAGCTGCCGAATTTTCCGATGCCGACGTCGTGGTTGGCGACGGCAGTGACGTCGAGACGCTCAACCAGGCCGGGGCCAGTACCGCAATAGCCGTGCTGGCCCTGCGTGGCGATGACTCGGAAAATGCCTTTACAGTACTGGCAGTCAAGGAAGCAGGTGGCAACCCACGTACGGTTGCTGCGGTTAATCACGGTAAAAACATGGCGCGTGTGCGCAGTGTGCGGCCCGACATGATCATTGCCCCACAAGTGATGGGCGGCGAAATTCTTGCGATGGCCCTGAATGGCGAAAATCTGGATCGCGAGACCATCATTGAGCGGCTGTTCAAGGTGAGCGATAAAGAGCCGGAACACCCGTAAAGCAGATCGTCGTACCGGGACCGGGGTGTCGGGTTTGCTGAATCGGAGGCCAATCTGTCCACGCCTGCGGCCGGCGTGTGAGTCGTACAGTGGCGGTTCCGACCTAAAACCCGGTCATGGGCGCGGGGAACCGACACAGCATTCATATGCCGGCCGGCAGCACCTCTTGTGTGGACAACCGGCCTGACCAGCCGCCCCGCGTCCCGGCATGCGCATGCCCAATGCGCGTCACCGGTCGCGAACCGCCTGACCCGAAGATGCCGGACACGGCCTGCTCCGCTTCGCCGGAATCCGCGCAGAGGCAATGTTATTTCAGGTTCAACCGATGATTGCCTGATATTTCCTCCATCGTTTTATCGTCGACACCTGCCGCCTTCGCGAATTCCGGCCATCGTTCAACCGCGCTGAACACATCATTGATAACCTCTTGGGGCTTCGCCAAGCCTATGGAGTCGCCTGCTGTCATCAGGTCTTCCTCCGTAAAATGATCGCGCTTTCCGTTCAGACTCATCTGGTGCTGATTGGTCCACTTGCCTGCCGGATTGTGCGAATAAATGACATCGTAGGCCGGCGACAGTTTCCATACCGCGTCGGGCGCCATCAGGAACGAAATATTCTTGGTGTGATCATCCAAATCGCGGGCAACGATGTTGAACACCATTCGCCGATATTGCTGAGCAGCGTCCGCCTTGCTCAATCGAAGCCTGCGCATCACGGAAAATGCCTGCTCATAACTGTATGCTCCCGCCATATTAAAGTCGTAATGCGCGATGCCGCAGAGCGATTGCAGATGAAGCTTTTCGCCATCTACCCGATCGAAGCGCTTCGTCATGAAGTGAGCGCGCCCATTTTCTTCCAGCAAACGGCATTCAGTCATGTCGATGCCAGCCGCTTTTGCCATCAGGTAATAGGCATATTCGATGCGGCCATATCCTCCCGGTTCGCCCAGCTCCAGGTCGGTGACGCCATCGAACTTGAGTACCCAATAATCGTATCCCTCTGGCGCCCTGGCTTGTCCGGACAGGACATTTCCCTTGTCATCCATGGCGATAACCGCCTTGGGACGTGCGCCACCCGCGGACGTACCGACACGCAGGATGTCCATGATGGCGTCAGCATTCTCTTTTTCCGAACCCCCGAGGTTACCGCTCAGCACCTTGTGGTCGCGCATGACTTCCTGCGCCAAGTCGACCAGGGCAGATATCTCTACCGGCACTGACTTGTCGTATTTGCCGATGATGGCGGGAGCGAACTCCAGCGCACCCATTCCACGCTTGCCCGTATAGCACAATCTTTCTACAGGACTGAAACCGACGCTGTCGCGTCCGTTCCGCGCCAGCCAGGCATCGATAATGCTGTTGCCGAATTTGTCGGGCAAGGCATCGGCAAGCAGGCCAGGCAATCCGAGAAACGTGTGCCTGTTCAGGGAAGGAAACGAAAAGATTCCGTCTCCGTTTCTGGCGTCGTCCAGACTCATATGGATGGGAGAGACGTCGATCCCTTTCGTCAGAAAGGTCCGGTCGTATTCGAAAACGCCGTACCCCAGATCGTCCAGCCATGAGACGGCTCCAACGACTTCACCCCACAACCTCACCAGCGCCGTATCGAGCCTTTTCACCATTCCGGCCGGTCCTTGGATTTGTCCTTGAGCCGCTTGCCCGATGCCCTTTCACGATGCCTGCCTTGCATCCTGGCCAGCTGCAAGGGGCTGATCGAAAGTTCCGGAATGAAGCTGTTCAGCTGCTCCAACGCCCCCAGCTCCCTCAGTACTGCGATGAGGGTGGATAGCTTCCCTCGTCCCGATTCAAGCGATTTAATGACATTGAGCGACAACGTCGTCGCCTCTGCCAGTGCGATCTGGGTCACGTTCTTGCGCAGGCGAAGCGCCCTGATACGGGCGCCAAGCTCAGCCTGTATCCCCCTGTCTGATAGTGAATATAAATCCATAATAACCGTAAATTAGTTTTCTACACTAAAAATAATGATTTAATGATCCATAATTAGACCATTATATATAGATCATAATTTGAAAATCAATAGCATATATTAACAGCCTATTAATAGGCTCTAGATATCAATAAATCAATTGATAAGCCTATTTTAAGGATTTTATAAATTTATATACCAGACTTTGAGATGATGACCATGACGAACGGATATTGGCTTCCGGACGGATGATGTACCGGACAGGAAAGGTGAAACACCCGGGTTGGCCATCCCTGGTGCGCCGCGGTGGTCTCCACTTTGAGGGGAGTCTTCATAGAGGTTCACCTCCTGACCGAAACTCCCTCAAGGGTGCGTCGAGCACGGAATTGCATCAAACCATTAGTTGTCTCGGTGAAAGAAGCCGCTTTACTGGGTACCCGACAGGACGGTTAGCTCTGACTACCCGCGGATATGCTCCTGCTCGCCCGATTCCATCCAGATTCTGCGCGCCGCGATCAGCGATGGGGAACCGTCGCTCCTAGCCGGTGCGCGGTGGGGCCGAACAGCTCACGTTGCTTCGCCGCGATCAGGGCACGGATCTGCGGGAGCGCCGCGCGCGCCGCACGCTCACCAGCCTCGATCGCTTTCGCGCGCAGATCGAAGTCCATGCTGGGCACATTGCTCAGGTTGGGACGGATCACGATGTCGGCCCCAGCAAGTTCGTTCTTCGCGAGGGCGTGCTCCATGACGACAATCGACTGGTAGACAAGCGAACTGGTGTCGCCAAACTGCTTGACCGCGGTCGGCTGGCGTGTCACGTCGACCGCAATGACGATGTCGGCACCAAGCGCACGCGCTACCCGCACCGGCATCGGACTCACAAGCCCACCGTCAACGTACTCGTGTCCATCGAACACAAACGGCTGAAACACGCCCGGGACACTGCTTGAGGCACGCACTGCCATGCCGGTATCACCGCGGTCGAAGGCAACGAGCCGACCAGTGCGCAGATCGGTCGCCACCGCCACGAACGGCAGGCCGAGTCGCTGGATGGGCCGATTGTCCAGAAGCCGGTCGACGTAGTTCTGAAGCCGCCAGCCATCAACGAACCCGCGGTCCGGCAATGTGAATCTGATGACCTGATCGCGTCGCAGCGTCAGTCCCGCCTCGATCAGCGCCTCGCCGCGCAGGCCGCCCGCGTAAAGCGCGCCCACCACGCTGCCGGCGCTGGTTCCGACGATACCGTCGGGCCGGATCCCATTCTCATCAAGCACCGTAAGCACGCCAATATGGGCGAAGCCGTGCGCAATACCACCACTCAAGGCAACTACCACGATCGGGTGATTGGTTCGCTTGATCCGCACAAGCGGCCCGGCGGTCGGATATCCTACCGCCGGAGCCAGTGGTGGCAAAGTCGCGCATCCAGCCAATAAGGTGCCGACCGCAAGCAGGAACAAGCCTAGGAAAACCCGCGTTCTCATGAGCTTCTCCGACATTTTCCTTCGACCCGAACGGAGTATACGCGTTCACGCACGCGCGCATGCCTGGCGCCACGCAAAGACCGCCGAACGTCCGGTTTCCTCTGAAATTCGGTTGTGCCTGCCCGAATGTGGCCGAAGGGAGCCATCACCGGAAATTCCCCGACCTCCGACATTGACTGCAATCAATGCCAGGTCGCGCCTCCAGGGTTATATAAGGTACTCGCGAACAAACAGTGGGAGTTTCATGAAACCAACCACCGAATACCGCGCCGCCGCAGAAGTCGTTCGATGTGCCAGCGCGGATCTTGCCGCCTGACTGGCTGGCCGGACTGTGCGAGCGGCACGGGACCCGGGACATACGCCCTGTAACCGGGCGGCCGAAATCGTTGACCGCGGATGCCGATGGCGTACCTCTGGCTACATTGGCAAAGCACTGAATCCGCATTACCG
Organism: Pseudomonadota bacterium; assembly: GCA_027364845.1. GTDB lineage: Bacteria > Pseudomonadota > Gammaproteobacteria > Acidiferrobacterales > UBA6901 > JAJYCY01. Next base: position 24,550 of record DAHXOO010000017.1, read on the forward strand.
CCAGCTACTCCGTTCCATGGAGAAACCTATGATCACTCCGTCGAAATCCGTTAAGCCAGAAGGCTCCATGAGCGTGATGGACGCCATCTATCATCGCCGCGCCGTGCGCCACTATGCGCCGCAAACGGTCGATTCGGGCATCATCCGGGCGCTGCTCGATGCCGCCGTGCATGCTCCGACCGCCCTGCACGAGGAGCCCTGGGCTTTTGCCGTTATTCAGGACAGGAATCTGCTGGATCGCTTGTCGAATGGCGTTATAGAGGCGGCGCGCCGCGAGGCACAAGGTCCACAGTCCGCGCACGAAAAACATCTCGCGCGGCTGCTGAGCCAGCCCGATTCCCATGTCTTCCACGACGCCGGCACGCTGATTGTCATATACGCAAAATTTCCCGGTCCATTTGTCGTTGCGGATTGCTGGCTGGCCGCGGAAAATCTCATGCTGGCTGCCTGCGCAAGCGGCCTGGGTACCTGCGTCATCGGCTCTTCGGTCCCGACACTCAATACGCCATCATGGAAGGCCGAATTAAAGATCCCCGCCGCCATGACAGCCGTGGCACCAATCATCGTGGGCATTCCCGCCGATGAGACACCGCCTGTATCTCGCAAGCCACCAGAAATTCTCACCTGGGAGTGACTCCAAACCGGATACCGCCATGACCAAAAAGTCCTTACCCTTGTCCCAGGTTTACCGTCTGATCGAGCCGGGACCGGTAGTAATGGTCACAACCACCAGCGGCGCTCGCGCGAATGTCATGACCTTGTCCTGGCACATGATGATCGATTTCGAGCCGCCGGTCCTGGCCTGCGTCATCAGCAACCGCGACTACACGTTCGAAATTCTGAAGAAAACGAAAGAATGCGTCATCAACATCCCGACGGTGGAACTGGCCAGAAAGACAGTGGCCTGCGGCAACACCTCCGGGCGAAAAATCGATAAATTCAAGAAGTTTGGCCTGACGCCGTCCTCGGCCGAACGCGTACGGGCACCGCTGATCGAGGAATGCTATGCCAATCTCGAATGCAAGGTGACCGACACGCGGCTCGTCAATCAATACAACATCTTCATCGTCGAGGTGGTCAAGGCATGGATCGACCGCTCAAAAAAGGATCCCCGTACCATCCATCATCGCGGCCGCGGCACGTTCGCCGTCGACGGTGAAGTCATCAAGCTGCCTTCCAGAATGAAATAGCGTGATCCGGCCTGACTGCCGGCGAGGAGAATATGGGCGTGCGGATGACCGACATCGTCCGTCGACAGATCCGGCGGCCGGTCTTTCCGGCCGCGTCGCTAACGCTGGTACTGGCTCGCACCATTAAGTATGTCGCGGCTCCCTCCCTGGGCAAGCCATGGGGAGGCGTACCCTACGCGTTCCTGCGCACCGTCTCAGATGAGGTCACCCACGAGCGAACGGCGCACGCTTTCTGGCACGGCCCCGACCCTGTGTGCGTACGCCTCGTGCTCGATGCCCATGCCGATCGCCGCACCCTGCTTCACCGCCGCAACCATCGCCGGCGTGAGCTCGAAGCGCAGGAAATGCACCGAGGAGGTCTTGTCCTCGGTGGTGCGCTCCAGATCCTCATCGGCGATCGCGTAAACGCGCGCAAAGCCCGCAGCCTGCACCCACGCGCGCTTCTCGATCCCGACCATATGCATCAGCGCCACACGCCGCTCCTCGATGTCGCCAAACTCGATCATGAACGTCGCCTTCCAGTTTGATCCGTCCGGGATGAGCGGGTTGTAGACACTGAGTTCGTCCTCGATGCCCTCGGGCTCGAATACCCGCTCGATGCGCAGCATTTCCTGCACCTGGTACTGCATCGTCAGGTGGTCCTCAAAGTAGAGCGTGGCATAGGGGCCGATTGGCACCATGCGATCGCGCTTGTGGGCGAGCACTTCAGTGCGGAATGCCGGCCGCGCAACGGCGTACTGTTCGAGGCTCATCAGATTTTCACGGATCAGGGTTTGCATGTTCATTGCTCTCAACAGATCGAAGACCGGGACCGATTGCCCGGTCCCGTTCAGTTGACGTAGTTATTTGCCAAGGTTGTCCAGCGCCTTCTGGAAGCGGTTGGCGTGCGAGCGCTCGGCCTTCGCCAGGGTCTCGAACCAGTCCGCGATTTCCTTGAAGCCTTCCTCGCGCGCAGCCTTCGCCATACCCGGGTACATGTCGGTGTACTCGTGGGTTTCACCGGCAATCGACGCCTTGAGGTTGTCCGAGGTCGAGCCCATCGGCAGTCCAGTGGCTGGATCGCCGCATTGCTCCAAATACTCCAGATGGCCGTGAGCATGGCCGGTCTCGCCTTCCGCAGTCGAACGGAACACCGCCGATACGTCGTTGTAGCCTTCGACGTCGGCCTTGGCGGCAAAATACAGGTAGCGGCGGTTCGCCTGCGATTCGCCAGAGAAAGCATACTTCAGATTCTCTTCAGTCTTACTGCCTTTCAGTTGCATGCTTCAGTCTCCAATTGTTCGGCGTGCCGGACCATCCAGCACGCATGCCAATATCGGGTATCGAGCGCACGAGATCCAATGAAGCCGGTCAATCGACGTGATAGCAATCGCCAATCAGCCACGGGGCTCTGCGCAGGCGATCCTCAGGCCGCTTTGACGTCCTTCAGGTCGATGCCGAGGCCCTTGGCAACCCGCTCGCCATAGGCCGGGTCCGCTTTGTAGAAATGGCGGACCTGGCGCAGCTGGATCTCGTGCGGCACGCCCTGCATGGCGTTAACCAGATTGCCGATCAGCCGCGCCTGCTCGTCGGCGGTCATCAGCCGAAACAGGTTGCCGGGCTGGGTCCAGTAGTCCTCGTTGCCAACCCAGTGGTCGTAGTGATCGGCGTCGCCGTGGATCTTGAGCGGCGGCTCCTTCACACTCGGATCCTCGACCGGCCCGCTGAAGCTGTTCGGCTGGTAGTTAGGCGCAGCCCCGAAGTTGCCGTCGAAGCGCGTCTGGCCATCGCGGTGATAGTGGTGCACCGGGCAGTGCGGCTTGTTCACCGGCAGTTGCGCGTAATTGATACCGATGCGATAGCGATGCGCATCCGGATAGGAAAGCAGCCGCGCCTGCAGCACCTTGTCCGGCGAGGCACCCATACCAGGCGGAAGATTCCCCGGTTCGAATGCCGCCTGTTCAACCTCGGCAAAGTAGTTTTCAGGGTTGCGGTTGAGTTCCAGAATGCCGACTTCGATCAAAGGGTAGTCCTTGTGCGGCCAGACCTTGGTGAGGTCGAACGGATGGATCACATAGGTCTCGGCGTCCTTCTCCGGCATCACCTGTACCATCACGCGCCATTTCGGGAAATCACCCTTTTCAATCGCGGCGTGCAGATCACGCCGGTGGCAGTCCGGGTCTTTGCCGGCGAGCTGGGTCGCCTCGGACTGGGTAAGGCACTGGATGCCTTGCAGGGTCTTGAAGTGCCACTTCACCCAGAAGCGTTCGCCCCTGGCGTTCCACAAACTGTAGGTATGGCTCGAGTAGCCGTTCATGTGACGGTAAGTCGCGGGGATGCCGCGATCACCGAAGAGCCAGGTCACCTGGTGCAGCGATTCGGGCGACAGCGACCAGAAATCCCATTGCATGGTGGCGTCACGCATGCCGGTGTTGGGCAGGCGCTTCTGGGAGTGAATGAAGTCTGAGAACTTGAGCGGATCGCGGATAAAGAATACCGGGGTATCATTTCCGACCATGTCCCAGTTTCCTTCCTCGGTGTAGAACTTGACGGCGAAGCCGCGCGGGTCGCGTGCGGTGTCGGCGCTGCCCAGCTCGCCGGCCACAGTCGAAAAGCGCGCAAACACGGGCGTCTCCTTGCCCGTTATCTCGAACAACCTGGCGCGCGTGTACTTGCTGATATCACCGGTTACCTTGAAGGTACCGTAGGCACCCGTGCCCTTGGCGTGCACCACGCGCTCGGGTACACGCTCGCGGTTGAAGTGCGCCATCTTCTCCATCAACTGATAATCGGTCAGTACTGGGCCACGCGGCCCGGCCGTGAGGCTGTTCTGGTTGTCGCTCACCGGCACCCCGGCGGTGGTGGTCATGACGGGACAACGCGGTTTGTCTTTTTCCATGGTTTCATCTCCTTATCAGATTGAACGGAACTGGCTTGCCGTGCGGCAGAGAAAAAACGCTATCTCCGTCTTTCCGGGGACACATTGACCAACATCAAACGATATTTTTCTGCGCGCGACTTGGGGTTCAGAGTACGGGGGGCCAGCGGTGACTTCTAATTGAATGTCACCATGGGTCCAATAGTGGACGACTATGGGCGCAAGCCGGCCAGGTGTGCCGGAATCACGCAGCGGGGCCGCCGAGATAGGTCACGCACTCGAGCGCACAGGCATGGATCGCCTGGCGCAATGCCTCGATGGCTCGGGGACGCGGGAAAGAGACGCGCCACGCGAGCGCCACACTCCTACGCGGTGGGTCTGAAAAGACACGAATCTCAGTGAGCGTCGAAGCATATTGCCCAGGGCCAGTGGCTGCTGTGCACGGAAGCACGGTGATGCCCATGCCGGAAGCTACCATGTAGCGGATGGTCTCGAGCGAGCTGCCTTCGACCGCCTTCTGCAGACCGCCCTCTGCCGCCGGCGGCCCAACGCAGCTCGGGCAGGCAGCCACCACCTGGTCGCGAAAGCAGTGCCCTGCACCAAGCAGCAACACGGTTTCAGTCGCAAGCTCTTCGGTCGCGATAGCCTGGCGCTTCGCCCATGCGTGGCTCGCTGGTACTAACACCCTGAACGGCTCATCGTAAAGCGCCACTGTCACCACGCCAGGCCCCTCGAACGGCAGACACACGAGCACGGCATCGATCTCGCCCTGCACGAGGCGCTCGCGCAGCCGAGCTGTATAGTTTTCCTCGATGACAAGCGGCATGCGCGGGGCGGTTTCGTGCAGGATCGGCACCAGACGCGGGAACAGGTACTGGCCTACGGTGTAGATCGCGCCGATGCGCAATGGCCCGGCTAGCGGATCCTGTGCCTGCTGGGCGATACGCTTGACGCCTTCGAGCTCGTCGAGCACGCGCCGAGCCTGCTCGACAATGCGTTCGCCAACCGGCGTGACCGCGACCTCGGTTTTGCTGCGTTCGAACAAAGCCACGCCCAGCTCCTCTTCGAGCTTCTTGATCGCCACACTCAGAGTCGGCTGGCTAACGAAGCACGCCTCGGCGGCACGCCCGAAATGGCGTTCACGGGCGAGGGCCACAATGTAGCGAAGTTCAGTGAGCGTCATTGCACGTTATTCTACCGTGTTTCCGCACGCACATGCATTTAACGGCTGTCGCGACAATTGTCTCCTGAACACTCGCACCGCCGCGCACAACACGTTCTCCTTGAAGGGATTGGTGGTCAGGGCTTCTCAATCATGCCGAGTATTGGCTGCGTCAAATGCAGTTTCCCCCACTGGCGACCGGACACTTCCTTGAGCACGCGGTGTTTCTGCAAAAATGCCACCGCATGGCGGGCCGTGGGGTTTGAAACTTTGAGCGTCTGCTCGGCGCGGGCGACGGTAACGTAGGGGTTCACAAACAGCTCGTCCAGGAGTGCCAGCGCGCGCGGCCTGTCGGCACGGCGATGTAGCAGGCATCATAGGCCGTGATCCGACGTATCAATGCAATGTCCAGGGCGTAATCAGCCAGAACCTGGGTAGGAATCGCAGTCAGACCAAGGCCCGTTAGATCGCGCAGATGTTCCTGGGCCAATTTTGTATCGTAGGCAGATCGTCGCATGGTCCGGGGTGATTCTGTGAGCGCAATCACCGCTTCAATCTGCGCTCGCTCGATTGGCTGGGGGAAAAAGACGTGCAGGGCGGCTGACGTTTTGACAGCAGTGTTGTACAATTAATTGTACAATGAAGTCAGGTCGCCAGGTGAACCCATGAAAACACTTTCCTACTCTGCTATCCGCAACAATCTGGCCAAGGCCATCGATCAGGTGACCGAAGACCATGCGCCGATTCTCATCACTCGCCAAAAGGGAACGCCAGCAGTGTTGATCTCGCTCGAAGACTTTGAGTCATGGCAGGAGACCGCCTATTTGATGCAAAATCCTGCCAATGCCGCGCACTTGCGGCGCGGGGTCGCGCAGGTGAAATCTGGCAAAACGCACCGGAGGAAGTTGCTTAAGTGACCGCACGCTGGATGGATGATACCTGGGCGGATTATCTGCGCTGGCACAGCGAGAACCGACCGGTGTTCAAACGCATCAACCGTCTGGTTGAGGCCATCGAGTCAGGCCCGTTCCGGGGTATCGGCAAACCGGAATCGTTGCGCGGTGAGTTGTTGGGGTATTGGTCACGTCGCATCACCCAGGAACACCGGCTGGTGTACAAGGTGGCCGGAAAGACTGTGTACGTCATCTCGTGCCGCTATCACTACCGGAAATAATCAGCATCCCTAATAAGGCCTGCGCGTAGCGAAATACTACTTTGTACCATAATCCATGGTATGGATGTCCGAGGATCGTGCTGACCATTTCCACTACCTTTGGCATCCCGGTGGATAAGGATGGGGTGCGGCACGCCAAGACGCGCCCGGACCGGCCGGACCCGACGCTTGGTGGAGGTCCATCGTTGTTGAAGTTTATCGGTAAGAGGAAGGACCGCATGGGGAGCGTGGATTGGTGTCGTTGTGAATCGATACGCCTGAAGAAGCATTGGGTGCTGGGGGTTATGGACCCGTTCACCCGGTGGATGATCGGGTTTGCCGTAACAGCAGGGGATGTCGATGGGCCGATACTTCGGATGCTGAACCTGGCCATTTACCGGGCAGGCACGCCTGAGGTCTCTAGGCGCCGATCAGGGTTCCCGGTTTACGTTGCACCGAGAGCGGGCCCACCTCCGGATTCTCGGTATCGAGGAAATCAAACCGATACTCTACGTACTGGTCTTGCGTCCCTTTGTCGAACGACTGATCGGGACGGTCCAGCGCGAGGCTCTTGATCCCGTTCTATGTTTGGACGGCAGCCGATTTGGAGCGGAAACTGGATGAGTTCAAGGACTATTACAACGATCACCGAGACCATGCGTCGCTCGATGGCCAAGCGCCAGATCAAATCAGTACCGGCACCTCACCCTTTCCGGTTCAACTTGCTCAATTCTCCTGGAAACGGCGCTGCCACGGATTATTTCACACACCAGTGGTGGCATAATTGGAATTCGCCACCCACACGCAACATTAGCTGCCCTTGCCGCTATGACGCTGCGTCTGTGACTGCGACTGATACTTCAGGATCAGTTTCTCCACTTCGGATTTCATCCCCACCGGCTCGATCATAACAATATGGCGGGCATCAAAAAAAGTCTTCGAGGGCGCATGCAGCTCGTTACCCCGCTTCACGAGCACGTTCTTTGTCACCTTCGTTTGCGGATTTGTGGTCCTGACAATGTAGTAAACATCCGTCATTTCCGGATATCTGTCATCAAGCCCCGTAAGTTTTCCGTAATAAACTTGCCCGTTGTCGAGTAAGATAGCCTGAAAAGGTGTCCCGAAATTTGGCGAATTAGCGTCAGCACCGCCCTTCCACACCAAACCCCATGTCAGGGCAATCACCACAGCCGATAAGCAAGCAATAACTGCCATCGTCAATTTATTCACCAGCACACCTCCAAAATAAGATTACGGGATCAACCCGGCGGAAGAGTCTAAAAGCCACGCCGAACGTCGCTCGGCGACCGTTTATAGCTATTTCCTCAAAATAAGAACAATCACAGTTACGGAAGAAACCTAGCACACCGCCAACACGACACCAAATAGAAACTAATCTCGCGTTACCTCATACGATACCGCAGCGCTGCGTCATTTTTTTGCCGAAGGCTTGGCGTCCGGCTGGCACTTCGGCCGGGCACAGGCAGCAACCACGATGGACCCACCGCAAGGCAGCAAGAGCAAGCGGGCTATGCGACCTGTCTCATCTTCCGCCTCATCATCCAAGACAAGGCGAGCAACCCGCTGGCGAACAGGGGCAGACTCGGGGGCACCGGCGTTGGGATCGGTGTAGCCGCGGTCACCTGCAAGTCAACTATGCCGCAGTCGCCGTCGTACAGCAGGCCCAGCTTGTCGCGGCCTCCGTTGATCAGAAGCGGAGCGCTCATGTCGGTGCCGGAGACTTCCGCGCCACTGCCGCTCACGCAGTTCGGGCCGGGGCAGTCGAACTCCAAGGTGGCGAACGCACCCGAGATATCCCCGTTGGCCGTCACCAAGCCGTAGTAAGTATCGCTCGAGCCAAAGGTAAAGCCATTGGTGAATGAACCCGTCAGTACGTCCAAAGTGCCATCGAGAGCGGCGGTTCCCGGCGAACCAGAGACATTAAGCCTGCCGTAGTTCCCGCTCATCGCAGTACCCGCGATCAACTCGCCCAACGTACCCGAGGAGGTTTGCGTGTAACTGCCGCTGATCAACATTGTGCCCGGCATCAGCGGCGAACCACCGTTGTTAGGGGTCAACGTCGAGCCATTAACCACACCGCCCGAGGTCTTAAGGGTGCCGGAGAGCGTGCCTCCCGCGAGGTCGATTGTGCCCGAAACTGTCCCATTGCCGGAGAGCGTTCCACCCTGCAGGTCGATCGTGCCGGCAATAAGGGTGCCGTTGACAACGGTGCTACCGCCCGTCTGCGTGTACATCACCGGATCTATCGTACCGTTGGCATTTAACGTCACGGTGCCTTGGTTGGTCATATTCCCATTCACGCTCAAAAAGCCGTTGTTCGTAAATGTGCCGCTATTGTTAGTTAAATTTCCGGTTACGGTCATGCTGCCGCTGCTGGAAATCGCGATGGTGCCTTCGTTGGAGAGATCGCGGTGCTTTCCGGCTTGGCTTAAACCTACATCGACGTTTCCGTAGTTTGCCACGTTAAGATTGCTATTGGTTTGGATATCCATCCCCAAACTGTTGGAAACACTGGCCGCATCGGCATGAAGTTCTGCTTGGTTGCCAGAAGTGCCGCCAACAGTGGTTTGACCGCCGCTCGTTTGGACGAAAGCACCATTGGTCACGCGAAGCGCGCCATCGGCGGCAATGTCAATCGTACCGGAATTGCTCAGCCCCCCGGAGCCGGCCACGGTGATGTTGTCCAGGCTTGAATCAAATGTGGTTCCTTTTGTCGTGATCGTACCGGTATTGGTGAACAGACCGGCCTGCGAACTGCCGTTTGTAGAAACCTTCGCGCCGTTATCAACTTCCAGCGCGCCGGCATTGCTCGCGACGCTGGTGAGCGCACTGCTGCTGCCGGGGGCACCGCTCAGCTCAACAAAGGCGTTCGTTCCCGAAAGCGTCAAGCTGCCAGTGCTGGCAATGCTGGTGACGCTCGTGCCAAGCGCTAGGGCCGCCTGCGCACCTGAGCTCGGACCAGTAATCTTGACCGTGCCGTCCAGCGTTCCGCTGGTGACGAAGTCCTGCGCGGTCGCCATCGCGTTCGAGGTGATGCCGCTGTTGCCAACATTGAGCGTGCCGTTCGTATTGTTCAGCGTTCCGGTGATCGTCAGGTTGCTGCCGCCGGAGCCGGTGGTGTCCACGTTTATCGCGCCTCCCACCGGATTTCCGCTTACCGTTATCGAATTGCTAAAGTTGGCGGGCGCGCCGCTTGTGCCCACGGTGACGGAGCCGCCGCTTTCCAAGTGCAGGACCCCACCGTTGCTCATGTTGCCGGCGCTCGTTAGGGCGGCGCCGCTGGCTAACAGGTCAACCTGTCCGCCCTGATTGATGGTAGTTTTGTTGCCCACCGTCAATGTGTTGCCCGCGCCGATGGCGAGCGTGTAATTGGTGGCGCTATTGGTGGCGTCGCTGGCCTCAACCGTCAGGCTCTTGATTCCGGTATTTTCGTTCAGTGTGACGGTGCCGCCGGTTCCTCCACCGACGATGGTGTCCTGTTGACTGGTCGGCGCGCTGCCTTGCGACCAGTTGGTCTGGTCGTTCGAACCGGTCCAGTCGTCAGTGGTTCCGCCCCAGATATCGTTGGTCGAGATCTGGCTTACATCCAGGACGACAAGGCCTTGCGAGTTCTCATACTGCACATCGAGAGTCATGTTATTACCGATATCAAGCGGGCTCGTGCCGCCGCCGGTCACACCGTTATAGGCGAGCGTGGCGAACGTGCCGGAGAGGGCATTGGCTGGGAAATCGATAATGTCGAAGGTCTGCTTGTTCGCGAAAGTGAAGCCATCGAGTGTGGATATATCGAGTGTGCCGCCCAGTGTCAGCACACCCGTTACGTTGAGCACGCTGAATTGACCGGAGTTGGTTCCGCCGATGAGCTCATTAAGCGTAGCGCCCGATTGATGGGTATAACTGCCGTTGATGGTCAGGGTACCGGGGTTAACGCCTTCGGGGCTGGCCTGCAACGTCCCAGCCACATTCATTACATTCGCGGCAATCGTGCCCGTACCCTGCAGGGTACCGCCATTTATCGTAGCTCCGCCTGGCGCCGTCAAAGTGCCGCCAACGGTGGCGGTGCCGCCGCTTTGCGTATACGAGCCGGCACTTAGGCTCAGGTTCCCGCCGCTTGCAACTGTAGTGCTGCCGCCGTTCTGCGAATAGGAGACGCCGGTCACATTGAGTACGCCAGTGCTGCCGATATCGACCGTGCCCGAATTGCTTGCGGTTCCATTTACCGTAAAGGACGCCGTCCCTCCCGCCAAACCCCCTAGATTGGTCGTTCCGGTGTTGGCAAACCCAGCTGCTGAAACCGTACTCGGTGAAGTAGCCCCTAGGTTAAGGCCGATATTGAAGGTCCCGCCGTTACTAACCAGCCCACCCACCGCCAACTTGCTACCGCCGCTACTCAGCGTGTCGTCCACGCCGACCGTGCCCGTACCGGCGATCGTGAAAGCACCGCCGGTGGCCACCGACGCTCCGCTCTCGAGTTCAAGCTGACCCGCGACGTTCGTCAGCCCGCTCAGCCCGCTGTTGTTGGCCACATTGTTGTTGAGGTTCACGAAGGAGTTGGCATCGTCCAAGTACAGCGACGAACCCGGCGCGATAGCGTCAATGCCGTAAGTCAGCAGCAGCGCGGCGGTCGCACTGCCTGGACTGAAATCGCCGACGATGGCCACGCTGCCATTGAGAGTGTTCGTCACGGTTCCGCCACTCGGCCCGCTATTAAAGGCAAACCCCTGCGCGCTCATCGAATCCGATGATGTGTCGCCCGGATACCCGATCTGGATTGTGCCACCGCCATTATCCAGCGTCCCGTTCACGCTCAGCGTGCCATTGCCGATATTGTTTCCGACGAAGATCTTGCCCGAGTTGGCGAGGTTAGTGGTGACGACGGATCCGATCGCGAGCTTCGCGCCATTGTCCACAGAAATGGTTCCCGAATTGGTGAGCGTAGCGATCACGTTGGTTCCAATGGCCACGCTGGCGCCGTCTTCCAGCGTGATTGCGCCCGCGTTGCTGGTAAGCCCGCTGAGCGCGTTATTGGTGAAGGGCGATGCCGTATTGGTGGTCAGAAAGGCATTCGAGTTCGCAAGCGTCAGCGAACCGGATGTCGCGATACCAGTGATTCCGGCGCCCAGCTCGAGCGCGGCCGCCGTCGTGCCCTTGGTCGGGTCCTGGCCCGTGATCGTCACGGCGCCGTCCAGGATATTCGAGCTCGAGCTCGTATCGAATGACGCCGCGCTTACCGTGGATGGAGCGCTGATGCCGGTGTTGCCAATATTAAGCGTACCGCCACTGTTGTCGAGCTCTCCGCTGATAGCCAAGGTGCTACCGCCGGTCGCCGGGGTGACTCCCAAGACCGCCGTGCTGGCCGGATCAATATTGATCGCGCCGGTATTGGTTAGATTGGCCGGTGTCGCCGAAGTGCCGACGCTGACCGAGCCCCCTTGCCCGGCGGTACCACCTAGTCCCGACGTCGTGTTTTGTCCCAGCGTCAGTGTGCCCGCGTTGGACAGGGCACCGCCCACGTTTAATGCGGCGCCATTCGCCGTGACATCAATTTCGCCGCCCGCGTTGATATTCACGGTATTGGTGATCGCCAGGGCATCGTTGATGCCGAGGGCGAGGTGGTAGGCGGAAGTCTTGCCCGGCTGTACCGTCAAACTCTGGACCGTGTCGCTGGCCTCGTTATACGTGACGGTGCCGCCGTTTCCGCCGCCGACGAGCACATCTTCGGTCGCCGTTGGCTTGGCTCCCGTGGACCAATTTGTGGGGTCATTCGCACCGGTCCAATTGTCGGTGGCGCCTTGCCACGTGTCGAGCGACCCGACTTGCAGCGCCAGTTCGCCGCCGCCATTGTTGTAATTGACGGCGAGATCGAGGTTGTTGCCGATGCTGATCAGGCCGTTTCCGGGGCCGCTGCTCGTACCATACGTGAGCGTCGCGAAGGTACCCGAGAGCCCGTTGGGTGCGAAATTTACGATGTCGAAGGTCTGGCCGGGCGCGAACGCGAAACTGTTGAGCGTGTTGACTTCCAGAGTGCCGTCCAGCGTGACCGACCCGGAAACGTTCAGCGCGCTGACGTTCGCGCCGGGCGTCCCGGTTCCCGCGATGGCCTCCGCCAAAGTTCCCGTGGACGTTTGCGTGTAACCGCCGCTTATGTTCAGCACGCCGGGACTCGGACTGCCCACCGGGTAATAACTGCCGCCCGCCACGAGGCCCGCGTTGATCACGTTGCCGTTAATCGTGCCATGCCCCTGAAGCACGCCGCCATTGATGTTGACGGCCGGGGCCGTTAGCGTCCCGTCGACGTTCGTTGCCGCAAAACAGAGTGCTCCGCAGGTCTGCGTATAGGAATTGCCGCTGCCGGTGACGGTTAAATTGGCAAAGCTGCCTATGCTGGCCATGAGGACATTGGTGACATTTCCGCTGACCACCAAGCTGGCGCCATTGTTGGCCGAAGCGCCGGTCATTATCAGAATGCCGCTGTTGGCGAGTCCGCCCGCGCTCACGTTGGTGGCTGAAGTGAGGCCGCCGTTTCCGATGGTCAGCGTTCCGATGTTGCTGATCGTCCCGGAGACGGCCGCGCTGCTCCCGCCCGTGGCCGTACCCGCATCAACGTTCATCGTGCCCGCGGCTGAGTTCGTCAAATCCGCCGGCGTGGAAGGCGAGACGACGGCTAGCGTGCCACCGTTGGCCACGTTCAGCGTGCCTTCATTCGTCAACGCGCCGCCCGTGTTCAGCGAAGCGCCCGCCGCGGCCACGTCAATTGCGCCGCCTGAATTGATCGTTACGGTTTTGGCCACGGCCAAGGCGTCGGAGGGACTAAAGCTGAGCGCGTAATCCGAGCTGGTTCCGGCGCCGATCGTAAGGCTGTCAATCGCCGCACTCGTTTGGTCGTAGGTGACCGTACCGCCGGCACCGGTCCCGATGGTAATGTCCTGGTAGCCCAGCGGCACGATGCTGTCCGACCATGCCGCGGCATTGCTCCACGCACCCGAGGTTCCCTGCCAGCTCACGGCGGTCGGGGGCGGCGTTTCCAGAGTGAGCGCCACCTCCCCAAGAGAGTCCAGATAATCAGCGACGATCCCTATCTGGGTCCCGCCTTCATTGATCACCAGCGGGCTACCGCCGGTGGTTTGCGCCGTCACGCAGCTAGGGCCGGGACACTCGTACTGGAGCGTGCTGAACGCGCCGGAAAGGGAGTTGGCCGGAAAATTGATGATGTCGAAGCTTTGGCCCACGTGGAATTGGAAATTGTTGATTGCGGCGATGTCTAGCGTGCCGCCGAGTGTCAGCTTCCCGACCGCCACGCCCGTCGTGAGCATACCGAACTGGCCGCCGCCGGTACCGCCGATGATCTCGCTCAGCGTCCCGCCGGCCCCCTGGTTATAGCTGCCGGCGATTGAAAGCGCGCCGGGCTTGAGGCCGTCGGGGCTCGCCTGCAATGTCCCGGCGACGTTCGATACATCGGCACCAAGGTAGCCCACCCCTCGCAGCGTGCCGCCGTTGAGCGCAACCCCGCCGGAATTGATCAAAATACCGTTGACGGTGGTCGTGCCGCCGCTTTGCGTGTAGGCATTCGCGCCGGTCACGTTAATCTCGGCGCCGCTCGCTATGCTGACCGTGCCCGAATTGCTCGCGGCGCCATTGACGGTGAAGGTCACGCCGGTCGAATACCCGCCTCCGATCACCGCCGTGCCGCTGTTGTTAAAACCGCTGGCACTCGCGATACTCATAATGGCAGGCGGCGTACCAAGCCCGAAGCCGCCGCTGCCGAGCGCGAACGTTCCGCTATTGTTCAGCGTTCAGTTCACTGCCAGGGTGCTGCCGCCGCCGGTAAGCAAAAATTCGTCCACCCCCACCGTGCCGGTGCTGGCGATATTAAGATCACCGTTGGTACTCAGCTGCGAACCATTCTCGAGCTGCAGGCTGCCCGCAACGTTCGTCAGTCCCGTCAGGGCGCTGTTGCTGCCAAACGCGCCACTCAGGTTTACCTGAGAATTCGCGTCGAGCAGCAGGAGGTCCGAGTTTGCCGCGATGCCGGTGATGCCGTTTTGCAGTTCGATCGTCGCCGCTGCCCCGCCGGCAGTGTCACTGCCGACGACATGAACCACGCCGGTAAGCGTGTTGCCGGCGAACCCGGCCGCGCTCAAGGTGGCCGACGAGGTGACGCCGGTATTGCCGACGGTGATCTGGCCGCCCGTATCGCTCAGCGTCCCGCTAATGTTGAGCGTGCTACCGCCCGCGAGCGCCGTGTCCAGAATGATCGTGCCGCGATTGTCAAAGCTCCTGGGTTCCGAAGCGGTGCCAATGCTTGCCACGCCGCCACTCTCCAAATGCAGCGTGCCGGCGTTGGTGAAGTCGCCGCCAGCGGTCAGCACTGCACCGCCAGCTTCGACATCGATCTCAGCGCCCGTACCGACGTTTACCGTGCCGGCCGTCGTTAATGTTTCGGAGGGGTTGATCGCCAGCGTATACCCGGAGCTGCTGCCCGCCTCCATGTTCAGGTTGTAGACGCTGGCGGTCTGGTCCAGCGTCACCGTGCCACCGGTCCCGGTGCCGATGTTCACGAGTTGCGTAGGGCCGGGAACGCCGCCGGACCAGTCCGCGCCTACGCTCCAATTCCCCGAGACCCCCGTCCAATTGTCCGGCGTCACCACATCGAGCAGGACCTGGCCGCTCGAACCCTCGTACGCCAGCGCCAGAGCCAGGTTGCCGCCGAGGTTAAGCAGGCCGGTGCCGCTGATGCTCTGGCCGTTGTACTGCAGGGTATCGAACGTGCCCGAAAGCCCGTTCGGGGCAAGATTCATGATGTCGAATGACTCATTGGCCCCGAATGCGAAGCCATTCACCGTGCTCACGTTCAGCGCGCCGGCAAGCGCCGCCGGGCCGGAAATATCAATCGCGCCGAACTTGGTGCCGCGCGTGCTGGCCCCCTGCACGATTTCGTTCAGCGACGCCGCGGACGTTTGGGTATAGCCGCCGTTAATCGTCAGCAGGCCTGGGGCGGAGGGTCCGGTGGCGCCCGCGACCGCCGCCGCGTTCGTCACGTTGCCGTTGATCAGGCCGTTGCCCTGCAGCAATCCGCCATTGATGTTGACCGCCAGCGCCGTCAGGGTGCCTTCCACCAGCGTCGTTGCGGAGGCGCCGCTCTGCGTATAGGCATTGCCGCTGCCAGTAATGGTCAGGCTGCCCGTCGGAGCTGCAGAGATGCCGACTTCACCGGCGTTGCTCAACCCGGCCACGCTGAGATTGCCGGCGCTCAGTCCCACGAATGATCCTTGGAAAAACCTTCCTCCGACGCCAAGACTTCCGCTGGCAGCGTTGGTAAAGAAGCCGGAGACGTTCGCGGTGTCACCGATATCAAGCATGCCGGTGTTGTTTGCCGCACCATTGATAGTCGTCGCGCCAAACACACCCCCGTCTGCAAGCATGACCCCGGTATTGGACAAACTGGCAGCGCTCAAAACACCCGTTCCGACGACGATCCCGGCGCTACCCAAAGAGATATTCCCGCCGCTATTGATCAGCGCGCCGCCAACCGTCAGACGGCCGCCCGAGTCGATATCGATAGTGCCCGTGTTAGCCAAGTCCAGGCCGGCGTTGGTCGCGATCGATGGGCCATACACATCTAGATTGCCGCCGTTGTTGGCCAGGGTGTTGAACGCGCTGTTGTTCAAGCTGTTGTTCGGCGCAAGGCTGGTTGCGTTTATAGACGCGCTGGCGCCGATCAGCGTGACATAGACGCCCTGCGCGATGTTGGTGATCCCTGGGCCGGCGTATTCGAGCTCCGAGTTGCCGGAAAGAGAGTAGTCGCCGGCGTTCAGGGCGCCTCCCGCCGGCACAAAGGAACCTGCGGGACCGGTCACGTCGAGCAGGGCTTGCGCCGTGCAGCCCGCCGCCGCGCAACCGGAAAGCGTTATGCGGCCACTGTTGGCCAGGCCCACAACATTCAGCGTCGTGGCCAGGTCGCTATATGCTGAAGTTGCGCTGTTGAAGAAAGTGGTCTCGAGGAAAATTCCAAACGGATTGCCGCTCTGATCGAAGCCACTCGCGCTGCTTGACAGCGCACCATTAATGGTCGCACTTGCCCCCGCCGCCAAAATCAATCGGCCATCACTGGCAATGCTGGTCAGTCCGCTGAGTCCGTCGTTGGTGAAATTGCTCGTGTCGGTGGTGATAAACGAGTTGGCGTTAGCCAGCGTGAGCGTTCCGTCAATGCTGGTGATACTCGTGCCAAGTTGAAGCACGGCCGGCGTGGAGCCGACCCCCGGATTCTCGCCGGCAATGTCTATCGAGCCACCCAGCGCATTGGCCAGCGTGGTCGTGCCGGAGGTCGTGCTGAGCGAGGCCGCGCTCACCGTGGACTGAGACGTGATGCCGTCGTTGCCGATCACGACCGAGCCGGTGTTATTCAGAATCCCGCTGATAGCAAGGCTGCCGCCGCCCGTCGAACTGCCGCTGTGATTAAATAATCCCTGGTCGACGACTACTCCGCCCTTGTTGACGAAGTTTGCCGGCGCCGAGTTTGAGCCGACCGTGACCACCCCGCCGTTGGCCAAATAGAGTAAGGACGAATTGGTGAAGTCGCCGCCGCTCGTCAGGGAGGCGCCGCTCGCTTCAAGCGATATTACCTGGGAGTTGCTGACCACCTTTGTCACGTTCAGTGTGTCGCCTGCATCAATGCCGAGAACGTATAACGCGCTGCCACTGTTGCTCGTACCCGGCTCGACGGTCAGGCTGTTGATCGTGGAGGCGGCCACATTGTACGTTACCGTGCCGCCGGATCCGGTACCGACAAATACGTCCTGCGCGGGGGTCGGGGTCGCACCGGTCGACCAGTTGACGCCGTTACTCCAGACGTCGGTGTTCCCGATCCAGTTATCGAACGTCGTCGGACCCTGGGCACTCACATCCAGCAGCACCTCGCCGGTCGAATTCTGGTACACCACGGCGAGCGCCAGACCCCCGCCAATATCCAGCGGGCTTGTGCCGCTGCCGCTGGCCGCGAGATTGTTGTATTCGAGCGTACTGAAAGCGCCGGTGAGTCCGCCGGGGCTGAAATTCATCAGGTCATAGCTTTGATTGGCGGCGAACGAAAAGCCATTCAGCGTAGTCACGTCCAGCGCGCCGCCCAGGCTGACCGAGCCGGAAACATTGATCGCGTTGTAGCTTGTGCCGCGCGTGACCCCATTCTGTACCAACTCGTCCAGCACCCCTGCGGAGGTCTGCGTGTAATTGCCGTTGATCGTCAGCAGGCCGGGAGCGGGAGAGTAAGCGGCAGCGTTGGTTGCGACAATTGTGGCTCCGTTCACCACATTGCCGGTGATCGTGCCGTTGCCTTGCAGCACCCCGCCGTTGAGGTTCACCGCAGGCGCGGTCAGGACGCCTCCGACAGTCGTCAACGCCAGCGGGCCGCTCTGCGTGTAGGAGTTGCCGCTGCCAGTCACCGTCAAGGTGCCGGGAGTATAGAAGCTGCCATTGCCGGCGGCGATATTAACCGTACCGGTGTTGTTGAACCCCGCCGCGCTGATAAGGCTGGTGGCAGTGCCCGCCCCCTGGCCTATACCCAGCAGGCCGGTGTTGGTGTTTGTAAACGCTCCGGTGGCGCTGAGCTGCCCGCCCGAATAAATACCGATCGTCCCGGAATTCGTTACGCCACCGCTCAGGGTAGCGTAACCGCTGATTGCCGCTGTGCCGCTGTTCACCAGCCCGGTTGCGGTGACCGTTCCACTGTCATAGCCGTTATTGATTTCCAGCCCGCAATTAGTCTGTGCGTTAGGGGTAGCGCACGCCTGCCCCGAGAGGTTGGAGGCGTTTGTCAATATCCCGCCAACATTCAACGCGCCAGCGTCCAACGTAGGCGGCGAAAACGCGCCGTTGTACACCTCGTCGCCTGACACCGAAATCTGGCCCGTATTGAGCACATTGCCGGTCGTGCTTACCACGGCGCCGTTCAGAACCACTATCCCGGCGTTTGACGCGAGGGTACTGAGTGCGTTGTTTGTTCCCGTTCCCAAGCCGGTTGCGGTGATCGAAGAATTCGAGTCTCGGAGATAAACCGTAGTCCCGCTGGGAATGCTGGTAATTCCCGGCCCGGTGTACTCGAGTTGGCCGCCATACTCGATACCGTAATATCCCGAACTGAGTGCGCCCGAGGTGGAGACGAACGGGTTCGTCGCCGCAACTCCGGTTATGTCGAGCAATGCGGTGGTGCTTGTGCCGCCCGAGATCAACACGTAACCGTTGTTGCTGAACCCCGCCGCGGTCAGCGTGGCGCCAAGGTCGATAACTCCACTGTTCACGAGCGTGCCGCCGACTGTGAGATCGGTGGCCGGGTTTCCAGACGTTGCGGCACCGCCCATTTGAATCTCGCCCGTGTTCGTCAAATCGAGCCCGGGATTGGTCGCAAGCGATACACCCCCGTTTAATTCCATGAGGCCCGCGTTGCTGGCCAGCGTGTTGAACGCGCTGTTGGTCGAGCCGTTATTGGGCGTGAGGTTTGTCGCTTCTATCGAGGCATTAGAGCCATTCAAGTCCAGCCAGACGCCCGTTCCGAGGGACGTGATGCCTGGGCCTGAGTACGCAATCTCGGTGTTGCCGTCAAGCTGATAGGTGCCCTGATTTAAGGCGCCCGAAGCGGGAATGAAAGACCCTGCCGGGCCGGTCACGTTCAGGAGGCCCTGCCCGGTGCAGCCCGCAGTAAGGCAGCCGGAAAGCTCTATTGCGCCGAGGTTGGTGAGGCCCGCCACATTCACCGTTCCGGAGCTTCCCACAATCAGGTCGCCACCTTCGATGATCAGGGCACCGCCGATTGTTAACGTGCTCCCGCCCTGGCCCCCGGTATCCACTTCCAGGCTGCCGTTGCTGATGAGATTGAGGCCGGCGTTGGTTTGGACCTGCGCGCCATCGGAGAGGATGACGCGGCCGTCGTTCCTGGCCAGCGTATTGAGCGCGCTGTTCCCCCCTGAGGGGGTGTTGGGGGTCAGGCTCGTGTCGTTAATTGAAGTATTCGCGCCGTCGAGCAATACCACCTGATTGCCGATGCCGCTGATTCCCGGCCCGGAGTACTTGATCTGCGCGTCCCCTTCGAGAGAATAGTTCCCGGCATCGAGCGCTCCGGAGGCGGGTAGCCACGTGCCGGCAATGTTCAGCACGGCCGGGACGTTGGCCGGTTGAAAAAACTGGGTCGACGCACCCCAGACCGTCAGCTCTCCGGTGTTGATGAGATTTCCGGCGTTGACCGTGGACGGCGACGTCAGCACAGAGTTGCCTATCTGTGCAGTGCCGGCATTATTGAGCGTCCCCGAAACCGTGAGCGTCGTACCACCACGGCTCGACAGGTTGTCGATATTCAGCGTTGCGTCCTGGTAATTCGTAAGATTACCGCTGATAACCGACGGACCGGCCGCCACGAAATTCGCCGTATTCGCCGTGCTGCCGAAGACAACATATCCCCCAGCAGGCAGGCCATTGATGAAATCTCCCGCTACGGTGAGCGTGGCCCCATTTTGCACGCTGAGCGTACCAGCATTGGTGAGAATCCCGCCCCCACCCACGTTCAACGCGGCACCGTTGGCCGCGTTCAGCGTGCCGACATTGGTGAGGTTGCCGTTGCTGCCACCTTGACCGGTAGCCAGGGTGTCGCCGCCGTTTTCGATGTCGATTTCGCCGCCGGCCGCGATGTTGGCGCTCGCATTTGCGGTCAGGTCTTCGCTGGCCGCGCCGAAGGAAAGCGTATAGCCGTTGGTAACCGTTAACGTGTTGACCGCAACCGGGCTCACACCGGCATCCAGCGTTACGATCCCGCCCGTCGAGTTGCCGATGGTCACATCGGAGATGGGGGCGGGAATCGCGCCGGCCGACCAGGCCGATGTGTCGGCCGTGCTACAGGTCCCGGCGCCGGTGTTCCAGATGTCCGCCGTTGCGGAGGGCACAAAGCTGCCCACACTCAGCACCACGTCGTTGCTGTTGTAGGTGAGGTCGAGCGCCAGTCCGCCGCCAATATTCAGCATGGGCCCGCTGGCGAGCTGGCCCTTGTATTCCAAGCCGCTGAAAGCGCCGGAAACGGTTCCCGTGGTGGAGGTGACATCGAGGATGTCGAAAGTTTGGCCCTGGGTGAACGTAAACCCGGACGGCGTGCCGATATCCAGTGCCCCTGTCAGAATGGCGTTGCCGTGGACATTCAAGGAACTGAACTGGCCGTTGGAGATTCCGTTGACGACCTGATACAGCGCCCCGGTTCCCGCTTGGGTGTAATTCCCGTTAATCGCCAGGCCGCTGGCAGTACTGGTAATGCCGCCCTCCATCGCGCCCCGGTTCAGGACGTTGCCGTTGATAGTCCCTGCGCCCTGAAGCATGCCACTATCGACATTGACCGTGGCTGCCGTCAGCGTGCCGGTAACAGTCGTTGTTCCTCCTCCGCTACCCGCAATCTGCGTGTAGGAACCGCCGCCGGCGACCGCAAGCGTCGCGAAGTTGCCGCCGAAACCGATACTGGGGCTGCCGACATTTACGCCCCCCAAGGTGCTGACGTTGCCGTGCACCGCCAGCGTCGCCGTATGGCCGGCGGTAGCGCCGACGAGATTGATCGTGCCGGTATTATTTAGCCCCACCGCAGTGACCGCGGCCGTCGAGGACCCGATGTTTCCCGAATTCGAAATTTGCATGACGCCGTTGTTGTCGAGCACCCCGCCGATATTCAGGCTCGTACTGCCGGACGTGAGCGCGCCCGCGTCAACCGTGATCGTATCGTCATTGGTAAGATCGAGGCCTGGATTCGTACTGACGTTGACGCCATCCTGGATCGTGAATGTACCGGCGTTACTCGCAAGCCCGCTCAAGCCATTGTTGCTCAAAGGCGAGGTGCCGCTGAGGGCCACATAGGAATTGGAATTAGAAAGGGTAAGCGAACCGTGGTAGCTGATGCTTGTGATCCCATTGCCGAGTATCAGCGCCGCGGTGTTCGAGCCGCTGCCCGGGTTCTCACCGGCCACGGAGACACTAGCCGTCAAGGCATTGAGGGCAAAGCCCGCGGCGCTGAGCGTGCTCGACGACGTGATGCCTGTGTTGCCCACGGTGAGTGCGCCGCCGTTCACGTTCTCGATCGTTCCGCCAATACTCAGGCTGCTGCCGCCGCTGCCCATATTCGGCGCGTCCACGTTTACCCCGCCGCTGTTAACGAAATTCAGTCCCGCGCTGGTGCTCACCGTAGCGCCGTTTCCAAGTGTCAGCGACCCGCCGTTATCCGAAAGCCCGGTGAGCGCGCTATTGCTCGATGTGCCTCCTGCCAGCCCTACGCGCGCATTGGATCCGTACAACGTGAGGCTGCCGCTGCCGCCGCCCAGGACACCGGCAATGGTCGTAATCCCGCCGCTTCCATATTCGAGCAGCGCGTCATTGGAGACGGAATAATTGCCGATAAGCGTGCCCGGGGCCGCGCCCGCGACATTCAGCGTGGTCTGTACGTTGGCGGCGCCCGTCAACACAATGGAAGCGTTGCCAGGCCCGGGTGTCGAGACGCTCCCGTCGTTGATGAGCGGCCCGTTCACCGTTACCGTCGTCGGGTTCGTGATGTTGCTGTTTCCTATAAAAAGGGCCGCGCTGTAGCTGTTCGTAACTGCTCCACCGAAACTGACGGTGCTCCCGCCCTGCCCGCTTGAATCCAGTTCCATCACGCCGCTGTTGGTGAGATTCAAGCCGGCATTTGTACCCAACGAACCGCCATTGCTCAGGTCAAATTGGCCGGCGTTAGCGGCCAGCGTATTCAAGGCACTGTTGGTGCCGGACGCCGCGTTGGGAGCAAGATTGGTCGCATTGATCGAGGCGTTGGCGCCATTAAGGTTGACCGTGACGCCGTTGCCGATGGCGGCGATGCCCGGGCCGAGGTACTCGATCTCGGCGTCATTCGTCAAATTGTAGGTACCCGAAGTGAGCGCCCCGGACGCCGGTAAGAACGGATTTGCAAATTCCTGTGCCGTAACGTCAAGCAGGGCCTGCGTACCCGATGACCCCGTAATGTTCAGGGTCCCGTAATTGCTGAAGAAAACGGAGGTGACGGTGGTCGGCTTCGTAATCGCGCTGTTGCCGATATTGAAGGTTGCGCCCTGGCCGTTTTGCAGCATGCCGCCGATACCCACGGTGCTTCCGCCCGCTTGCGTCTGGTCCACGTCCACCGTGCCGGTATTGAGGAAATTAATGCCGGAATCGGTGCTCACTGATGCGCCATTCGCCAGCTCGAACGTGCCCGCATTACCGGCCAGGGTGTTGAGCGCGCTGTTGACGCCCGAGCCGGTATTTGGCATAAGACTGGTCGCATTGATCGAAGCACCGGAGCCATTGAGATTGACCGTAACACCCGCGCCGACGCCGCTGATGCCCGGCCCGCTATACTCGAGTTCGGCGTCGTTGGTGAGGTTATAAATACCCGCGTTCACAACCGCCGGCGGCTGCAGGAACGGATTGGCGGATGCCGATCCGGTCAGGTCGAGCAGGGCCCGGGCCGTAGGAGAGCCGGTGATGTTCACCGTGCCGAAGTTATTCAGTCCCGCGGCAGTTATCTCGGTCGGCTGGGTAAGGCCGCTGTTGCCAAGATTGAGCGTGCCGTTGCTGCCACTTAGGCTTATAGTGTCCGGCCCGATGCTGAGCGACGTGCCGGTGTTGCTAATCACGCCCGTTACGCTAAGCGTGCTCCCGCCGCTGTAAAGCTTACCGCCGCTACTGTCACCGCTTGAGTCCACATTGGTAGTGCCAAAATTGCCGTAATTTCCGGCAATGGACAGCAACGCGCCCGATAGTAAGTTAACCGTACCCGAATTGACGGCAGGAAAGGGTTGGGCTGGAATGCCGTTGTTAAACGCCACGCCGGTTATGTCGAGCGTAGCGGGCACGTTCGACGTTCCGGTGACGTTGCCGTGCACGTTCAGAGTACCCGTGTTCACCAGCGCCCCGACGCTTGCCGTCGCCGCGCTCGTGATATTCCCGTTGCCGCTCCCGATATTGACGTTACTGGTGTTCGTCAGCGTGCCGCCAATGCTCAGGGTACTGCCGCCGGTTGGCGTCGGGCTGTTGTCCACGTTGGTGGTCCCGGAGTTACTGTAATCTCCGGCAATCGACAGCACAGCGCCACCGGTCAGATTAACGTTGCCGCCACTACTGTTGACCCCCGCGCCGCTGATGCTTAGCGTCGTCACTACAGTAGAGACAGTATCGCTCCCCGCCAAATTCAGAGTGCCGGTGTTATTGAGCGAACCGGCGCCTGCGGTCACGGCGCTGGTGATGCTGCTGCTCCCGATGTTGGCTATGCCGGCGTTGGTTAGCGCTCCGCCGGCCGTCAGTGTCGAACCGCTTGCAAGCCCAAGGGTGCCGCCGGAGTTGATCGTCAACGCGCCGCTGGCGGTCAGCACCGAGCCATTTGAAAGCGCGAGGGTACCGCCGGAGTTGATCGTTACGGTGCCGTTAGTGCCGCTTCCGGCCTGCACGGTGAGCGTGAAGGCCCCCAACGTAAGGATGTTACCGGAATTCAGGATCAAGTCGCCGATGGTGGCGTTGATGTCGAGCGTGACGTTGCCCGTCGAAGTGTTCCCGATGGTGACGACATCGGTATCGCTATTCGGAATGCTGGTCGTCGACCAAAAACTGGCGTTGTCCCAGTTTCCCGTTCCGCCAATCCAGTTGATGGCATTTTGCGCTGCGGCGGATGGAGCAAGCGCGAGCGCTCCTGCCGTGAAGAGGGCGAATGCGAGTGCCCGCACGGAAACTTTGCGTGTTCCCGCTCTATGGGACTCTACGGGCGGGAAAACTATTGCAACGCGGCGCATTAGAAGGTTAGGTCACTTTTAAGTCAGTGTCATGGCCGCTAAGATCGGAACCGCGCGCCAAGCCACCACCCTGGTCACCCACGTCATCAGTGTTTTCATTGTTTTCCTCCATAGTCATAATCTTTCTTTCCCACTCATGCTTTTCAAGCTTTACCCCAACACCTCAGCGACAGCCGAATTAATTCGACCCCGTGTCGCTGTTAACAACGGGCCAACCACCTTTTGGCTGTGGCGCTCTTAGGTCGGGCGCAAACAGCGAGCCCGAGGAGGCCCGAGACGAAGAGCCATAACGCCGGCGGCAGCGGCACAGGGGGCAGCGTAGTTGTAGCCGCTGGTACTTGAGACGGTGACGCCGGAATACAGTCCAGTGAGGGTGATCGAGGGATCGATCGCGAGCGGCGCAGTAAGGGAGGGATCTGAATAATTTGTCGCAGTGATTTCTGCAATGTAGGCGACCTGGCCGCTCGTCAGGTCGCCAAGTGTGACGGGAACCGAAAAAGTAGAAGTGCCGGGGGAAAAAAGAGTAGGGCCATATGTGGATTGACTGAGTAGCCCGGTACAGGAAGATATTCCTCCACAGTCAAAAGGCGATCCCGAATATGACGACTGACCAAAGCTACCCGTATTGTATAGATCCAGACTATAGCCCGCGTACCCGGCCGCACCATATGTGGCTGTTCCTATCGAACCCGTAATGGTCATGGTGAGGGTGCCGAGAACGGTATTGGTATTAATAGTACCGCCGGTGGGCAAATTCCCCAGAGTCAGCGTGTCCCACATTTCGGCGGTACCGCCAGTACTACCATTACTCCCCGTGAGGCTCAGGCTGAGCTGATCACTGGCAAGGCTGGCCGTCGCGCTAGCGGAAGCGTAAGGGGACGCAGGGTCGGAGATGGTGTTCGTTTGACCCAAAATTCCGTCAGTGTAGTAGAACCCCGAGGGCGAACTGTAGCCGCCAACAGCCGTTCCTCCGTCGTAATAGGTGTCTGAAATGTACGTCCCTTCGGTAATCGCGGAGGACGCAAACGCCGACGTTCCCGCTCCCAGGGTTCCCGCCAACAGCGACCCACTCAAAAAAAGCACCCAGAGGAAGCGATGGGTCGTGCCGGGCGCGCGGTGAAGCTGGACTTGTAGGTATTTCATGGATCCCCCTTTGCGATAAATCTTGTTATCCAAGGTTTTTTATTCATGCACCATCTTTCATGACCAGAAATGGGCGTCTGTTCTTTCCATCTCCGCAATGGGCAGTACGCCTGTACTCCAGTCGGTCGTAGTATTCCAATTCCCGCTGCTGCCGACCCAATTGACGGTGGCCGCCTGAACGGCCCCTGCACCCAGCTTCAAGCTTGATATCACCACCCACCGCACGAGCGCTTTCATGACAATCCTCCTCTCTCCTTAATTAAAGCGATTGTATGATTGCAGCCATCTTAATGACCCAGTCGTGACCGAGGTGGAATGCCTTCCTCGGTCCGTTGGATTCTACTTCTTCTCGATTTGCCGCAACCCGATCAGCACATCTTGATTCTTATTATTGAGACGGTATGGTACCTATACGGGGGTTACAGATAGGGTACAGATTCCTTCCGGAGGGGGGCGGAACGATGGAAATTCTTGATAGAGCCACAGCAGGATCTGCGGAAGATACATAAAAACAATATATTACGCAGAATCTAGCTAGCAAAATACGTAAATAACCGGTGATCACGTCGACCCAGCACTCCACATTGTCATACTAATACTCTCTTCCTGCTACACAGATGGCACGCAGGTAGGCTATTCCGTCTCCATAAAGAGTCCTGTAGCGTTCAGCTTCGTTTAGTGGTCGGGCATATGGTGATCGATGCCATCGCGCTCAATGCCCTGAAGCTCGTCCGATAACATCAGCTCGCTAGGCACCCAGGCAACACCTGCGCGACCACAACCCTCTGAGGATCCGCTCGGGGCCCCTACGCATAGCTATACATAAGGGTCGATAGCGGACGTCGGAACAACGTCGGCCAGTTCCCGGTTGCGTATTCATGGCACGCGCGATCCCGCGCAGGTGAAACGATCCATCGGAATGCAGTAACATCCGGCCCAATACCTGCCGGCGGTAAGCCCCAAAAAACACGGTTCCGAGATCGGTGGTCGACTTTGTTCTCATTTCGGCTACAACTGTCGCCTATTTCGCTACATCCTTCAATTGAGTTAGGGTGTCCAAAGCGAACCGTCCACTCGGCTCGCGCCATTTGCCAATGACGCTACATGAAATTGTCTGCGCCGGGGCCGAATGGGCTATCCTCCCAGAAACAACGTGGCCGCAGGTGGCTTCCGACGTCGGCGGCGATGTAAATGGGAACTCGCCATGCACAGGATCGCGCCGGACAGTGGACGATGACCATCAACGAACGATGGCGCATCTGCTTCCGATGCAAGGATGGAGATGCTTATGCAGTAGAGTGTTAATTTGCATCTAATTCTGACCCAGGGGGTCAGATTTGGGTGCAAATCAACAGGGAGGGTTCTTTGACGCCGCACCACTGTCGATTTAGGCTAGCGTCGTTCGACGATTTTGCGGTAAATCATATCGCAGAGGAGGACCGATTCATGGCACGCACTACCAGGAAATCACCCACTCGAAAGCATGGACCCATGGTCCGCGCCAAACCAGCCGCACACCCTCGCCCACCGCGCCGGGCGCTGGTGCTGGTCGCCACGCGCAAGGGTGCGTGGCTGTTTCGCGGCGACAAGCAACGAAAAACCTGGCGCGCCGAAGGTCCGCACTTTCTCGGACACATCATCAATCATCTCGTGCTCGACCCGCGCGACGGGCGCACGCTGCTGGCGGCGGCGAAGACCGGCCACCTCGGTCCAACGGTGTTTCGCTCCACGGATTTCGGTCGCAGCTGGAAGGAAGCTGCACGGCCGCCGGCTTTCGCCAAGACGCCGGAAAGCGAGAAGGGTCGCGTGGTCAATCACACCTTCTGGCTCACGCCGTGCCACGCGAACGAACCGAAGGCGTGGTACGCCGGGACCTCCCCGCAAGGGCTGTTCCGCTCCGACGACGGCGGCGACACCTGGGAGCCGTTCTCCATCGTTAACGACGACCCGCAGTTCCGGGCCTGGATGGGCAGCGAGCAGGAAGGCACGCCAGACGGACCAAAAA
Source organism: Pseudomonadota bacterium (assembly GCA_027364845.1). Lineage (GTDB taxonomy): Bacteria > Pseudomonadota > Gammaproteobacteria > Acidiferrobacterales > UBA6901 > JAJYCY01. The sequence goes on from DAHXOO010000017.1 coordinate 51,888, forward strand.
TGCACTCGATCATCGTCGACCCGCGCGACCCAAAGCATCTCTACCTGGCCATGTCGGGCGGCGGCGTGCACGAAACACTCGACCACGGACGAACCTGGACTCCCCTGGTAAAAGGGATGGAAGTTGTTGAAGGTTTCGACGCAGCCAATATCGCCTTCCACGACCCGCATTGCGTCCAGCTTTGTCCGAGCAACCCGGACCGCTTGTATCAACAGAATCACTGCGGCATCTATCGACTCGACCGGCCGTCGAAGGAGTGGACACGCATCGGCAAACACATGCCAAAGCATGTCGGCGACATCGGCTTTCCCATGGTGGTGCACCCGCGCGATGCAGACACCGCGTGGGTGTTTCCGATGGATGGCACGACCGTATGGCCGCGCACGAGCCCGGAGGGCAAGCCCGCCGCGTACGTGACCCGCAACGGCGGCAAGACGTGGCAACGCCTCGATGCCGGCCTGCCAAAGAATCAGGCATGGTGGACCGTGAAACGCCAGGCCATGACCGCGGACGCGCAGAATCCTGTGGGGCTCTATTTGGGGACGACGAGCGGCGAATTGTGGATGAGCCACGACGAAGGTCGTCGCTGGACGTGCATCGCGCGACACCTTCCCGAAATTTACGCGGTGGAGGCCGCGGAAGTCGGCTGAACCAATGAAAGTGCTGATCCCAACGCCGCTGCTCTCCTACACCAAGGAGCGCGAGGTCGAAGCCACCGGCGCCACACTCATCGAACTGCTCGCCGACCTCGATCGCCAATACCCCGGCCTGCGATTCCGCGTGATCGACGAGCAGAACATGATGCGCCCGCACATGCGATTCTTCGTCAACAATGAACAGGTATTCGCCATAACACACTCACTCCGCCCGACCGATTCCGTGATCCTCGTGCAGGCATTGAGCGGCGGGTAATGGCGCGCCCGCTCCGCCCGCGGTCATGCGAGTGAAACCTGGGAACTCACCTTAGCAATCCGCGCAGTTTCCCGCGGCGGTGCGTCCGTGGGTACATGTGCGCAGGGACCGCCGCCGCGCGTACTGTCCAAAAACCAGAACGCGGAATGCTAAACTTTTACCATTGCGCCGCGGCGTGAACTTTGACGATTCAATATTTGGACAATACGGGGATGGGAGCGAGAACTGTTGTCATCGCTTAGCGAACACTTAAACACACTGGTTAGCCTTGTTCGACCACTCCAACTGAACGGCATACGGGCCGATGGTTTTCGTCTTCCAAGCGCAGATGTCGCCGATCTCACCGTTGGCCTCGTCGTACCAACCCTGACCTGGAATCGGATCGGTGATGGCCTCGCACAGTTCATGTGAACTGGCGGAGGTCAGCGCCTCAAAGACCGACAGGCCACCGGTGCACCCGCCGCAACCCGGATTAGGCATCACCGCGTAGAAGATCTGTCCCGAGATATCGTTGTGATAACCACAGAACCCCTGACAAGAGGCGCTGCCACCTTGGACGACCTTCACCCCGGGTGGAAGGAAGACGAAGTACAACGTGTTGGCTGTGGGGTGGGGAACGGCCGGGTTGCTGGCAATCTCCTGTTGCAGCATGTGCTGAATGGCGGTGTCCGACACGGAGTACTTTAGTTTGGGCGTGGCAATGGTGAGCGTGCCCGTGCGCGTACCGTGGCTAATTTGGTAGGCCGACACGTTGTATTCCGCCAGTTGATCGATTAGCGGACTCGTGAGAATGAAATCGAAAAACTGGTTCACCTGATTAACAAGTGTATTTTGCGCCTTCTGCTGCCAAGCCGGCCCCCAGAAGATCGTGAAAACTTCGACGGCAGCGATCAGCGGACCGTTTCGGTAGCTAAGGGACTGTGAAACAATAACCTAGACATTATGCTGAATTGGCAGTACATTTTGTCGCATGGATCTGCGAGAAAAAGCGCTGCGCGAGAAGTTTGCGGTGGTACTGCCACTGATGAACGAAAGGCAGCGGCGGATCTGGGCCGCGGTCGAGGCCCGAGGTTACGGGCGCGGCGGCGTGCAGGCCGTGGCGCGCGCGGCCGGGATGAGCCGTCAAACGATCTACCGGGGACTGGAGGATCTGGAGGCGGGCGTGCCCTCCGAACGGGTC
>DAHXOO010000017.1:53989-54298 GCA_027364845.1 Pseudomonadota bacterium
CCGGGCGGCGGGTGGGGGTCGCAAACGGCGGAGCGCACACCAGCCGCGGTTGGCGGAGACGCTCGAGGCGCTGATTGAACCGACCGTGCGCGGCGATCCGCGCTCGCCGTTGCGCTGGACGACGCGCAGCACGAGGAACCTGGAAGCGGCACTCGAACAAGCCGGGTACACCCTCAGCTACCATACGGTTGCGAATCTGCTGCATGAGCTGGACTATACGCTGCAGGGGAACCGCAAGCGTTCGGAGGGAACGGTGGATCATGCGGATCGGGATGCGCAATTTCGCTACATCAGCGACCAGGCGAGCGC
>DAHXOO010000180.1 GCA_027364845.1 Pseudomonadota bacterium
GACGCATCGTCGCGGTCACACGCGTGTAGTGTTCATCGCCCAGGCGCCCCTCGAGAGCAACGCGACGTTCGCCTGTTGATCGTCGACGATGAGGATGCCGGCATCCCTGATCTCGGACTCGGTAATCATGGCGTTCGCTCCGCCGGCGACGGTTGGATAGCCACGGTGCTCGCCAGCGCGACGTCCAAGGCATCGAGGAATTCCACGACCTTGATCGGCTTGGTCAGATAGCGGAAAAATCCGGCCTCCAAACCCCGGGTGATGTCGCGGGATCCGGCGTTTGCGCTGAGCGCGATGACCGGAATACGCGCCGTCAACGGATCCAACGCGAGAATTCTGAGCGCCTCGACCCCGCTCATGCCGGGCAGATTGATGTCCATCAGGATCAAGTCGGGACGGGAGAGGCGTGCGACGGCGATGCCGCTGTTGCCGTCCGTAGCGGTCAACAGGCCGATGTCAGGCCGTCGCGCGATCAGATCCTCGACCAACATCAGATTTGCGGGGTTGTCCTCGACATATAAG
>DAHXOO010000181.1 GCA_027364845.1 Pseudomonadota bacterium
GTCAGGATCTCGCCTGCCGCCATGATCGCCAGGCGGTCGCAATATTCCGCTTCCTCCATGAAGTGCGTGGTGACCATGATGGTCACGCCTTGCCCGGCCAGCGCGTTGATGCGCGACCAGAATTCGCGCCGTGCCAGCGGATCGACACCGGACGTCGGTTCGTCGAGGAATAATATCTCCGGCTCGTGCATCAGCGCACAGGCCAGCGCCAGGCGTTGCTTGTAGCCTAGCGACAGGTCGCCGCTGGTGAGCTCTGCCATCGGAGCCAGTTCGAATTCCTGCAGCGCCCAGTCCATGCGCTGCCTGCGGTGCGCGCCGGACAGATCGTAGGCGCTGCTGAAGAAGCGCAGGTTCTCGGCCACGCTGAGGTTTTCGTAGAGCGAAAATTTCTGCGACATGTAGCCGATGCGCGCACGTGCCGCCGCCGCGGCATGGCGCAGGTCGGCACCCGCGATGCGCAGCGTGCCGCCGCTCGGCGGCAACAGGCCGCACAGCATGCGGAAGGTGGTGGACTTGC
>DAHXOO010000182.1 GCA_027364845.1 Pseudomonadota bacterium
GCGCCGTAAGGTTAAGTTCCGCAAGCAAGCTGCCGACCGAAGTTACACTCAAACTGATGTTGAATTTCTGAAGAATGAGATCGCGCACAATGTTGCGCGTCCACAAGGCAAAGTCAAAACCGTACTGCATCGGGTTCTTGCCATTGACCCAGCGAAACACCTGCGACTTTTGAGCACGTGTCAGTTTCGGCGTGCGTCCTGTGCCTTTGCGTGCAACCAGACATTGTTTCCCGCGACCACGGCCGCGCACCTTGGCAAGCCACTTGTATCCCGTGGTGCGGCACATCCCATAACTGCCCATCACCACAGACACATCTTCTCCCTCAAGAATGCGCTCAACCGCCATCATGCGTATGGCTGCTTTGGTTTTTCGATCATGAGTTCGTCCATCTTTCTTCATGAGCGATTGGAGTTGGCGTAATGGCATTTTGTTCCGTTATTGTAGACTTTATTTCTGACTTATGAGTAATTCATTTTCAAAATGCCGTTACATGCTTTTCTATGGGTAAAAA
>DAHXOO010000183.1 GCA_027364845.1 Pseudomonadota bacterium
GAACTGCGGCAACATCTCGGTGAAGTGTTTCGCAAACTGGCGATGCAGAAGGAAAGCAGAGTCGAAGAAGGCCATCTGATGCCGGATCATGTTCACATGATGATCTCGATCCCGCCGAAATACGCGGTCTCGCAAGTGATCGGCTATATCAAGGGCAAGAGCGCTATCCACTTGGCACGTGTTTACGGAGAGAGGAAACGCAACTTCACGGGCCAGCACTTCTGGGCGATGGGATACTTCGTCTCGACGGTCGGTCGAGACGAAACCGTGATACGGGAATACATCAGGAAGCAGGAGGCAGAGGACAGCCGCCTCGATCAATTGAACATGTGGCGCTAAGGGCCACCTTTAGGTGGCCAACAGAACCGGGGTCGCGTCAGCGACCCCATCGAGCCGCTTTGAGCGGCCCCACACCTAAAGCCCCCGGCTTTGCCGGGGGATACTTACCTCCGCCCTACAAAATCCCACCCCATCCTGCGCGCTAATTCCCGCCATCGGTGGCAAGG
>DAHXOO010000184.1 GCA_027364845.1 Pseudomonadota bacterium
GTCTGGTACCAGCGTTGTTCGATGGCGTGGGGTTCGTAGGCTTTGTCCATGGCGCTCGTCTTCTTGGGCAGGTCGGCATTATAGCAGTCTAGTGCAGTGCTTCATTCTGTTTGGAACTTGTGCGGACGTTGGGTGCGCACTGTAGGTCGCCCTTCAGGGCGACGAGGCGCGTTAAAGCCCGCCCTACGGTACTGGCGATCAGATGCCGGGTTACGTCGTTGCGATTCTGGTTTGCCAGCCTTGCGCCCGCGCCAACACGGCCGACGCATCCATCGTCAACAACTCTCGCTCCTTGAGCAATTGCCGACCCGCCACCCACACGTCGCTGACCTTGTCACGGCCTGTGGCATACACCAGTTGCGAGATCACGTTATAGAAGGGTTGGCACTCGATGGCGTCGAGCCGCACGGCGACGATGTCCGCGGCCTTGCCTTTTTCCAGTGAACCGGTGTCATCGCCTAGCCCCAGTGCGCGCGCGCCGTTGAGCGTCGCCATGCGCAGGGC
>DAHXOO010000018.1:0-53999 GCA_027364845.1 Pseudomonadota bacterium
GGCCAGTGCCGGTGCTAGCGCAAACTGGTCATCATCATACAGTGCATTGGCCCAGTCGATCAGCCGGCTGGAGACGCTGAGCGAACACGATGCAAGGCTCGGCGCAATCACAACGCTGCTGGGCGAAGCCGCCATTCGGATAGACGAAGCTGCAAGCCAGCTGCATCAGTACGTCGATAACCTAGACCTCGATCCGCAACGTTTGCATTGGATCGACCAGCGCATCGCCACCGTGCATGATCTTGCGCGTAAGCACAGGGTGCGTCCGGAGGAACTGCCGGGTGTCCTTGAGCGGTTGGCCACGGAGCTCGGAGATATCGAAAACCTGGAGGTCAATCTGGAAACGCTCGAGCGCGAACTGAATGCCGCGCGCGCGGACTATTTCGAGCGTGCCCGCTCCGTGTCGACTGCCCGCTACGCTGCGGCGAAACGCCTGGCGGGCGAAGTGCGTGGACTGATGCAAGGACTCGGCATGCCCGGTGGGGCATTCGAGATAAGACTGGTTACGCTGGACGATAACCACGCGGCCGGTACTGGCCTCGAGCTTGCGGAATTCCTGGTTAGCGCCAACGCCGGACAGGCCGTAAAGTCACTGAACAAAGTGGCTTCGGGCGGAGAACTGTCGCGCATCAGCCTTGCCCTGCAGGTAGCGACGGCACGTATCGGCCGGATTCCCACACTCATATTCGACGAGGTGGACGTGGGGATAGGCGGCGCGGTGAGCGAGATCGTTGGCCTGCAGCTGCGGGCATTGGGAGCACAGCGGCAGGTGTTATGCATCACCCATCTGCCCCAGGTCGCGGCACAGGGAAACCACCACATGCGGGTTAGCAAACGTACCCTGGATGGCACGACGGACACATGTATCGCGGCCCTTCCGCAAAAGGAGCGTATCCAAGAGATCGCGCGCATGCTGGGCGGCATGGAAATCACGCGCCAGACCCTGGCGCTCGCTTCGGACATGCTCAGCCGTGCGTCAGCCTGATCCACCCCTCACCCCGTTCGGCAGCGGTGGGCGCGATCCCGCCGCGACAGAGGTCCCGAACATTCGCGTGGCGGCGATTGCGGACGTACCGACTATTCATCACTTGCTGGAAATCTATGCGAGCAAGGGAAATCTGCTACCGCGCACAATGAGCGAGCTGTATCGGCACTTGCGCGACTTCTTCGTCATCGAGATTGATCACAAGGTAGTGGCGATCGGGGCGCTGGAAATATTCACCGAGGATCTGGGCGAAGTCCGCAGTCTGGTGGTGGATGCAGCCTTCGAGGGCCGCGGCCTCGGGCGTCTCATGGTACAACGCATTGTCGCCGAGGCCCGCAAGATCGGCCTGCGACGCATCATGGCTCTGACCTACGTACCAGAATTCTTCCACAAACTCGGCTTTAAGACGGTCTCCATGGGGTCGCTGCCAGAAAAGGTGTGGTCGGTCTGCGTCAAATGCTACAAGTACAACAACTGCGACGAAGTGGCGGTGCTGCTCGAACTCAAATAGCCGGACCTGATCGACACGCCGTGCCAGACTGCCGGCTTCTTCCCTAGCCACTTGCGCGAAAGTCGCGGCGTATGAGTCCGGCAAAGGATCGCACAGCACCCGCAGCAAGCTTGGCGCGCAGTTCTGACCGCAGGCTTTGCCCGAACAGGTACGACTTGCTTTGATCCCCCTGCCGCCAAGAACTCGGAAAAAGCTGCGACCCGATGCGATTTCGGACGAGCGGTGACTGTCGGTGCGTCGAATCGTCCGGGCTGCGCCACCATCTCTCTGGGGCGCCGCTGCCGGGGGACAGCCCCCGAACTTCAGGCCATGCCGGTTGTCTTGGCCTTCTTCGAACAGACACCGTTCTTTTTCATGCCTTCGCAGGTGCCATAGATGTACAAGGAATGCTCTTCCATGACAAAACCGCTCTTTTCAGCGATCTTGCGTTGCCGCGCCTCTATGGCCGGATCGAAGAACTCAAAGACCTTGCCGCACTCCACGCAGACCATGTGGTCGTGATGGTGTCCCTGGTTCAACTCGAAGACTGCTCTTCCACCTTCGAAATTGTGGCGGATAACAAGTCCAGCGGTCTCGAACTGCGTAAGCACACGATAGACGGTCGCCAGACCCACTTCTTCACCGGATTCGAGCAGGGACTTGTAGATGCCCTCGGCGGACATGTGCGGCTCCTTCGCCTCCTCCATCATGCTGAGGATCTTCAACCGCGGGAGAGTGGCCTTGAGTCCTGCCTTCTTGAGATCGGAACTATCCGACATGATTGGCCTCTGGAAACGCTTTTAGATGTAGCCGCCGATGATTAAATCATCCACCTGGGCTATCATGCTCAAAGTGTAAAACACTTGGCCGCAAATCCAAAATGAGAATAGTTATCGTTGGCCTGCTGCTGCTCATGGGCAGCCTGCTTAGCGGGTGCTTTTCGGAGTTTTATATCGATGTTCCACAGGGAAATGTCGTCACTACGCACGCGATTGCGCAGCTGAAGCTGGGAATGACCGCACGTCAAGTGAGGTTTGTTATAGGTAACCCGCTTATTCGGGATCCGTTTAACCCCGACCGTTGGGATTACTATAACTCGCTCAGCAAAGCCGGCGGCAAACCGGTGCGTCACCGTCTTACGCTGTTTTTCAAGGACGGCGTGCTGACAAACGCGAGCGGGGATCTGGCCCCATCGGATCTCAAAGCACCGCGGCAGGCAGTCCCGCTGCCGGCAGCACACCCGGCTTCATCATAATATAAAGACCGGCGCGTCTCAGTCATTGCGCCGTCTGGCGCTGTGCGGCCTTGCCCGAAGACGCCGGGCCATCTTCGGGTCGACCCGCAGCGCACGGTATATTTCAATCCGATCGCCGTCGCGCACCACATCTGTCAGTCGCACGACTTCGCCAAATATGCCCACCGGATCGCGTGCCAAATCGATTTCCGGAAAGCGCTGGAGAATACCGCTCTGCCGTATCGCCGCCTGCACGCTCGTTAATGGCGCGACCTCAACCGAAACTACCAACTGCTGCGCGGCAGTCGCGTAAGCTACTTCCGCACGCACCGTCTCATCGCTTGCCATACAACTGCACCGCGCGCAGGCGGAAGCTCTCGACCATTCCGTTCGCGATGTGGTGAAACACCGGCCCGATCACCAGCCCCAGCATTTTGCTGGCAAACTCGAAATCCAGATCAAAGGAAACTTTGCATGCGTGTTCGTCCAGTGGCGTGAAGCGCCAGTAGCCGAGCAGGTGTCTGAAAGGGCCCTCGACGAGACTCATTTCCATGAGCTCCGCAGGGCGTCCGTTATTGCGAGTAGTGAATGTCTTGTGCACACCGCCATAAGCAATGTCGATGGCCGCTGTAACGCTTTCGTTCTCACGCGACAGGATGCGGGCCCCGCCGCACCATGGCAGGAATTTCGGATAGGCCTCGATATCTGCCACGAGCGCATACATTTCTCCGGCGCTGTATGGCAACAGAGCGCTCTTACGAATCGTGGTCACAGAAATATGCGCATGTTGAATGCAACAATCAGCAACCAGGCGGGTACAGCCAGCCGCGTCAGCCACAGCCAGGCATCGTAGGTGCAGCGCGAGCGCACTGCCAATGCTTCGCGTGTCATCGCCGTTGACAGCACCCACACCGAAAACACTGCCGACAGAACCCCGATCACCGGCATTATGAAGCTGGAGGTCAGAATCTGCAGGACATCGAACAGCCCGAACGTTTCAGTGAGACCCAGCAGACGAAAGGAGAACTTCCACTCGCTGAAAGACAATATCGTGATGATCCCGAGAAGCCAGGCACAGATACCGCTGACCATACTCGCCCGGAGTCTGGTCATGCCCCGACTCTCGATGAGCCAGGTGACAGCCGACTCGGCCAGCGCAACGCTCGACATCCAGGCTACCAGGGCCAGGAATATGAAAAACACTGCCTGCATCAGACCGCCCAGAGGCAACACATCGAACGAAACAGGCAACGCGCGGAACACCAGCGCCGGTCCTTGCGTCGGCGTCCCACCGGCAGCATAGAGCACCGGCAAGATGACCATGCCGGCCGTGACGGCGGCGGCGATGTCGACCAGTACCACGATTGTCGCCGCACGCACGATCGAGGTATGGCTCGGCAGGTACGCTCCGTACATCATCATGACTCCGGCGCCGAGGCCCAGACTGAAAAAGGCATCGCCGAGGGCGGTAAGTATTCCCCGTCCGGACAGCTTAAGAAAATCCGGCGTGACAAAAAAGGCCACGGTGTGCACAATATCGCCGGTAATTGCCGCGTAGACGGCGAGCAGCACCAGCAGACCGAGCAGCGCCGGCACGACGAATCTGGTCACTGCTTCGAGCCCGTGGCGCACGCCGCGCGCCACGACTGTCATAGTCATCACCATAAACAGGCTATGCCAGAACAGCTGCCTCTCGGGATCACTGACGAAAGCGGAGAATTCGCTAGCCGCGGTGTCAGCGCTGAGATTTCCCAACAAGCCTCCTACCGAGCGCGCGACGTAGGCGAGTAGCCACCCGGCGATGACGCTGTACCAGGACAGGATCAACAGCCCCACTACCGCGATCAGCACACCCAGCGACAACCAAACGTGGGAACGCCGCGTGCGTCGAACTAGATCGCGCATGGCATTGACCGGCGACAGGCGTCCGAGCCGTCCCAACATCAGCTGCGCAACGAGAAGTGGCAACCCAAGCATGAACATAAAAATGACGTAAACAGTAATGAAAGCGCCGCCGCCGTATTGAACGACGTGGTAGGGAAACTGCCAGATATTGTTGAGACTGACGGTAAACCCGGATGCGGCAAGGACGAACCTTTCGGACGAAGACCATAGGCCGTGCACGGATCTTGCCGTTTTTATTCTTGCCATTTCGTTCTTGTCCGGTAAGCGGGCATAACGTAATTCCCGTATTACTTGTTATTATACGATAGCATCTGGGATTCACAGCGCTCTGAACCATTACCCATGACCAAGAAACCGGACCAATCCGCCTCGCGCGTCATTGCCCAGAACAAAAAGGCGTGGCATGACTATTTCATTGAGGACAAATACGAAGCCGGGCTTTCACTGGAAGGTTGGGAAGTAAAGAGCCTGCGCGCTGGCCGCGTACAACTGAAGGAAAGCTACGTCATAGTCAAGGACGGACAGGTATACCTTTTTGGCGCCCATATCTCCCCGCTTACCTCCGCCTCCACGCACGTGCACCCTGACCCAACGCGTACCCGCAAGCTGCTGTTGCACGCAGAGGAAATCAGCCGGCTTATTGGCTCCGTGGAACGAAGGGGCTATACGCTTGTTCCTCTGTCTCTGTTCTGGAAACGCGGCAAAGCAAAACTCGAAGTCGGCCTCGCCAAGGGCAAGCAGCAACATGACAAACGTGCGGTACTAAAGGAACGCGAATCAAACCGCGAGGCACAGCGGGCCTTGAAATCGCGCTGATCAGCACGCATAGCTTATGGCTGATAGGCTGGCACAATGTGGTGTATACTGATAAATGGATGTTCCGTGGTGTAAACAGAATTGATTTGTGCCACGATCTATATCTCAGGTTTTTGGGGGCGACACGGCTTCGACGTGGGTCGCGAAACCTCCGGGGCATGCCGAGGTGCAGAGTTCCTCGTAAAACCAGCTGCAAATTAATAGTTGCCAACAACGACAACTACGCCTTAGCGGCTTAATCCCCGCTAACCTCTTACCCTAAGTTTGGCCTGTGGGCTGGGGCTGAGAGGTCGATCACACAGGATCGCGTGGACCCGTGCCTGTTGGGTTAGCGCTAAATTGAAGCGGGCTAAGCCTGTCGACACCCTGTCTGTTGGGGAGCGGCAGGTTAAAGCAACAACAGACTAAGCATGTAGAACCGGACGGCGGAGGACTTGCGGACGCGGGTTCGATTCCCGCCGCCTCCACCATTTAACTATCCAAGCACATCCAATAACATCCCCTAGGCCGCCGAAAAGCGGCCTTTTTCTTGGGTTTTTCGTCCTTCAAGGGGCAACAATGTCCATTGACATCCAGCGTTAAACGGGGGCAACATTGGGGGCAACAGGCTTACCTAAATTTTGAGTTGCCCCCAAAATGCTGACTGATACCGAAATTCGTGCTGCCAAACCGCGCCAGAAGGCCGCCAAGCTGTTTGACGAGCGCGGGCTGTATCTGGAAGTCACCCCAACCGGAGGCAAGTGGTGGCGGCTCAAGTACCGATTCAGCGGCAAAGAAAAGCGGCTATCCCTTGGCGTCTATCCCGACGTGAGCCTGAAGGACGCCCGCGCCCGTCGCGATGCTGCGCGCAAGCTGGTGGCTGATGGCATCGACCCCAGCGAGAACCGCAAGGCGCAGGCGATAGCGAAACAAGATCGAGCTGCAAACAGTTTCGAGGTCGTGGCCCGTGAGTGGTACGCGAAGCACGCACCCAACTGGGCGGAGCATCACGGCGACCGCATCATCCGGCGCTTTGAGCGCGACATCTTCCCTTGGATAGGCGGCAAGCCCATTGCCGACGTGGCCGCTCCCGAACTGCTGGCCGTAGTGCGCCGCATCGAAAGCCGGGGCGCGCTGGAAACCGCCCACCGCGCCTTGGGCAACTGTGGGCAAGTGTTCCGGTACGCGGTCGCCACCGGCCGCGCCGAGCGCGACCCGACCAGCGATCTACGCGGCGCGCTGCCGCCGGTAAAAGGCGAACACTTCGCAGCGACCACAGAACCGAAACTGGTTGCCGAAATCCTGCGGGCGATGGATGGCTATGAAGGCACGCTCACTGTTCGCTGCGCCCTGCGCCTTGCCCCATTGGTCTTCGTGCGCCCCGGCGAACTGCGCAAGGCCGAATGGGCCGACATCGACCTGGACGCGGCGGAATGGCGCTACACCGTCACCAAGACCAACACGCCGCACATCGTTCCCCTTTCTCGGCAAGCCGTGGAAATTCTGCGCGAACTGCAACCGCTCACCGGACGCCGGCAATTCGTCTTTTCTGGGGCACGCAGCAACGGGCGACCGATGAGTGATAACGCAATTCTCGCCGCCATGCGGCGCATGAGCATCGGCAAAGAAGAAATGAGCACACACGGCTTCCGTGCCGTGGCGCGAACCATCCTCGACGAAGTGCTGGGCGTGCGTCCCGATTACATCGAACACCAGCTTGCCCACGCCGTGCGCGATCCGAACGGGCGCGCCTACAACCGCACCGCTCACCTGCCCGAGCGGCGCAAGATGATGCAGCAATGGGCTGACTACCTTGACAAGCTCAAATCCGGGGCCGAAGTGATCCCGCTGCCGCAACGCGCCTAACTGCTTTCAGGGAGCCCCTTCGGGGCGGACGGGAAGCGAGGCGCGAGCACGGAGAGCGGAAGCCGCGTAGCGGCTGAAGCCCCACGCGCAGCGACACGCTGGGCGGGCGGCACCGAACCTTAGGCAGTGTTAATAAATAAACATGTCAACTATGTGAGTCTCGGTTTAATGACGTAGTTCCATTCGCCATGGAAGTGGTTCGGCTTCAGGTTGATGAGCTTCATCTCTTCATCGCTCACCTTGCGTCCCGTTGGATACTTCCGATGATCCAATCGACAGGTGACCTTCAACCCCTTGGCCGTTGTGGTCCGGGCGATCAGGTTCACAATGGTCTCATAGTCGCGCAGCGGCTCACCGCGCCAGTTCGACGAGATGAAGGAGAACAGCCGGTGCTCGATTTTGTTCCATTTGCTGGTGCCCGGGGGAAAGTGGCATACCGCAACGTGCAATCCCGTCTCGTCGGCGAACTTCTGCAGCTCCAACTTCCATAGGCGTAGCCGCCAGCCGTTGCTCCCACCCCCGTCGGCCGTGATCAGAATCCGCTTCGCCTTGGCATAGATGCGCTTGCCCTCCGAGCGCCACCAGCCACGGATGGAGGCGACGGCGAAAGCTCCGGTATCGTGGTCGGTGCCCACGTTGACGAATCCGGCATTGCGTCCAATGTCGTAGATACCGTATGGATAGGCACGCGGTACATCCGGTCCGGGGAAGTCGTGACCCTGCACGGGGATCGGCTCTTTCCGCGGCAGCCATTGCCGGCCCTTGTTTTCGTAGTTCCCGATGAGTTCCTTCTTCTTGGTATCCACCGAGATCACGGGAACCGCCTGTCTGAGTGCCGCCTTGACCTGGGCGCTGAGGTAGCGAAATTGTGCATCGCGGTCCGGATGATCCGCGCCCTCCTCAGTCTTGCGGTTGCTCTGCAAGCTGTAGTGTTGATCGTGCAGGATCTGCGCAACCTTCACATGGCTCAGAGGATGCTGTTGTTGCTCAAGCTCCCGAGCAATCGCGCGCGTGCTCTTGCAGATCCATCGCAGCGGAGATTCCGGATCCCCCCGCGTGCCTCCCTCGATCATCGCATCCAGCGCCTCCACGAGCTTCGGATCGGTGGCCACGATCGACTTGCGACCCGCCCCCGATCGGCGCATGCGGCCAGTCAGCACTTTCCCGTCCTTGATCTCCCGAATTCCGCGAGTGATGGCCTGGCGCGACAATCCACAGGCGCGATGAACCAGAGAAACACCCCCAAATCCCAAGCTCATCGCTTCATTCGCCGCAGTGATACGACGGGTCCGTTCATCTAGATGAGGCCAGATGGAACGGAACTTCCGCGTCAACTCTGCCAGCTCGCTCATACCGGGCGAGCATAACAGATTGATTCACAGAATGTTACGTTTATTTATTAACGAAGCCTAAGTGCGATGGCTGGCAGGCCGGGTCGTTCGTACGTGTAGCGGTTCAGCAGGTGTGAGGAAAAAAGCTGGGCGCAGGCGGCGGAGCCGCCGTTGCCGCACAGCAGAATCTTACGACCTGACACCAGCGCCTTGACCATCATCATCGCCACTGCGACGATCAGAGGGGTAAGTGGTTCAAGGGAGCTCTCCACGAGTTCAATATTGTGCGCGAATGCGGCCCGCACGCGGCTCTGCAGGTCGTCCGTGGTCGCATTGCGCTTGGTTCGTCCGGTTGTGGTGGCGGCTTTGCGGTTTTGTTTCATTGAAGCGTTCTAGCAGGAAATTCCAGGACCTTGAGCACCGTGGCGGATTTCCGAGCCATAAGTCAGCGACGCGTGCCGGTTTTGCGGAGTCTGAGCCATACCTTCATTGTGCCGGGATCGACGGCGAATCGATTTCGGCGCCATCATCCAAGGCGAATTGTCCCTTGTAATTGAGAAAGGTATCCAGGAGTTGAGGAACGCCTTTCTGGAATTGCGCCCAGAGAAGCTGGCGGTGGAACCGTCCATGAGGGCCGATACTCAGGCTGCTGGTTACGCCATCGAAGTGCACCCCCTGTTCTGTGCTGAGACGATTCAGTTGCGGGATGACTGCATAGGAGTCGACGCCGAGTGCATAGAGCCTGTCGAGGGCGGTGTGCGCGTATTTCCAGTTGCCGTGCTGCAGCTGGGTGCGCAATGCCTTGATGCTGCCGTCATGAATCAGCATCCACGGCATGTCACCAAACATGATTCCATCGAGATCGGCATCACGTATGGGGTCCATGTTCCCGGTGAATATGTGCGAGGTTGCGTATACTGGAATCTGCATCGCACGATAATAATTGAGCTGCGGTTTTATCAAGCGGCCGTTCTGCGCGTCGGCGGCGAGGAAAATCATGTCGATGTCCTTGCGTGGCCTGGGGTCAAATTTTAACTTAATCTTCAGCAGCTTCTGCAGACGATCTTCACGCTCGTCGCTTTGGGTGATATTGAGCAGTTGTTTCACTGGCTGCGAGTAGTCGCCCATCCCGGGCTGATAGGCTACCGATGTCAGCACGATGCCTCCGAGCCGCTGCCAAGCGTTGCTGAATCCGCTTGCTATGCGCTGCCCCCATGCGGTATCGGGATACAGAATGGCCGCACGCCTATGACCGTCGAGGTAGGCGCGCTCTGCTACTTGCTTGGCCTCTTGCTCCAGTGGCAGGCCAAACTGGAATACCTGTCGAGATGGGTCAATCTTCTGGTTGGTCCGGCTCAGAAGCAGGGTCGGCACTCGAAGGTCGTCGGCCTTGACCAGCTGTCTGACGGCGTCGTGACCCAGTGGACCGACCACCAGCTGGGCCCCGTTTGCTACCGCAGTATCGTAGTATTTCGTTATCTGCGTGGAATCCGCCCCGGTGTCGTAGACCATGATCGTCGGCTTGTCGGGATCGATGTTGGCTGCATCCATGGCCATGAAGCCATCCTTAACGGCAGCCGCCTGGGTCGAAAACCCCGATGTCAGCGGCAGGAGCAGCGCGATTCTGTTGATGCGCCCTATGATGCCGGGAACCGGGCTCGCCAGCGATCTGATGAAACTGGGGGTCGCAGGATGTCCGGGGTGGGATTTTTGCCAGACATCGACAGCCATGGCGAGCTGGTTCGGGTCGCCTGCGTTTTCGGCGACTGCGATCGCGAGCTGCAGCCAGCCGACAAGAACAGGATTGCGCGCGCTGGACAACGCGAGTTTCAGGTTGGCTCGGCTTAGGGTCTGCAGGATATGCCAGAGCTGCTGTTGGTTCGCTGTAATTTCGTTGCTATTTACGATGAATCGCTCGCGTGCGATAAGGTCAATGACTGCGTCGATCGGACGGTTGACTTTGATCTCCGTCCGAGCGCGGGCCTGGAGAATTTCTGCCTGTAGCGAAGGGTCGAGATTGCGCATCCGCGCCGCTAGGTCGAGCAGGGAGATGGAACGCCGGGGGTGTCCTTCAAGTGAGGCGATGCGCGCCTCCAGAATGCGCTTGCGTGCGAGGAAGGAAGGAGCCAGTCCTGCGGTATCTATGGAGCGGATCTGCTCGCGCGCCTCGCGCACCTGCGCCGCCTTGACGAGCGCACCCACCGCGTCAAGCTGGAAGCGTTGCCGCTGAGGCGGGCTCGCGAGCTGCGCAAGTTGCTTGTAGTCATGTGCGGCAAGAACGTATTCGCCGGCCCGCTCAGCATGTTCGGCATCTGCTGCGTTGATTCGCGGCGCGGTGGGCCGCAGCGGCGGTCGGGTCACGCATCCTTGAAGTGCCAGAAAGCCGGCGAGGGCGAACAACGTTGCCCAGACACGAGCGGTGAAAATCGGTTTCATTAGGGGATGTCGTATAAACTGTGGTGACAGTATCTTAAAGTGGAGGCGCATGTGTCAAACAAGCCCGGTGCGCTGTATGTGGTGGCAACACCCATCGGAAATCTGGAAGACATGTCGCCGCGTGCGCTCCGGGTGCTGTCCGAGGCGGACTTGGTAGCCGCCGAGGACACGCGTCATAGCGCGACGTTGCTGCGGCACTTCGGAATTGCCCGGCCGGTTGTTGCAGTCCATGAACACAACGAACGTATGAAAGTGCATGAGCTGCTTCGCAAGCTGAGTGCGGGTCAAAGCATCGCCCTGATCAGCGATGCCGGTACGCCCTTGATCAGCGATCCTGGATTCAACCTGGTGCGTGCCGCGCTTGCCGGAGGAATCCCGGTTGTCCCGATACCGGGTCCCTGTGCCGCAATCGCGGCGTTGTCGGCTTCCGGTCTTCCGTCAGACCGCTTTACCTTCGAGGGGTTCCCTCCGGCGAAGGCGACAGCGAGACGCGCGAAATTCGAGGATCTGCGTGCCGACCCCCGTACCCTGATTTTTTACGAGTCCGCACACCGCATCGCCGAAAGTCTCGAAGATATGGCGGCGGTCTTTGGGCGTGATCGGGCCAGCGTGCTCGCGCGTGAACTTACCAAGCAATTCGAAACCCTGCGCAGCACCGCCCTTGGGGAATTAAGCGACTGGGTGCGTAGCGACCCGAACCAACAGCGCGGGGAAATGGTCGTTTTGGTCCATGGCGCGTCCCAAGAGGCGGCCCAGCAGGTCGACGCCCATGCAGACAAGGTATTACGCGTTCTGCTTGCTGCGTTGCCGCTCAAGCAGGCTGCGGCGTTGGCAGCGCAGATTACAGGCGTGAAGAAAAATTTACTTTATTCTCACGGGCTCGGCCTGGCCGAGTCATCAGGTCCCAGGTCCGCGGGGCGCGATCATAAAGAATAAGATGGACGATCCACATTTGCGGTCGCGATCAGGGGTATAATGCGTTCCTGGAGTCGGCCAGACAGCCGCCGCGCATTGCGGAGGAAAGTCCGGGCTCCATAGGACGAGGTGCCAGGTAACGCCTGGGGGGCGCAAGCCCACGGAAAGTGCCACAGAAAATATACCGCCTAAGTGTCGTTGGCATGCCCAGCGGCGCCGGTAAGGGTGAAATGGTGCGGTAAGAGCGCACCGCGCGGGTGGTAACACCCGTGGCAGGGAAAACCCCACCTGGAGCAAGACCAAATAGGGGAACTATGGTGTGGTCCGCACCGTTCCCGGGTAGGTTGCTTGAGGCACGTGGCGACGCGTGTCCTAGAGGAATGGCTGTCCACGACAGAACCCGGCTTATCGGCCGGCTCCACTTTTTACTTTAAGTTCGTCATCTAATTTTCTGTATTTTCTGTATTTTATATCCTCCTTTTTGACCGACTTACCTCCGCCTGTCAGTGGGAAAACCCCACTGTGGGGTGTTTTGGCACTGATTGATCGGATTTGATTCCGTAACATGCTGTCGCCAAAAGGAGAAATCTGTCACCCGGTATGCATTTTTCTTGACACTGGTTCCTGGGCCTATCTATAGTGAGTGTGAATTTGTGGGAAAATGTGGATAATTGTGGAATAGGGCAAGTGAACACAGGAATGGCTACGAATGCTGCGCGGGCTCAACGAACTTAGTCTCGATAGTAAGGGCAGGCTTGCAATTCCTACCCGCTATCGCGACACGCTTGACCGCCACTGCGAAGGACGCATGGTGGTGACTGTCGACCGCGACCGTTGCCTGCTGCTTTATCCGCTGCCCGATTGGGAAGAGATCGAACGCAAGCTGGTGAAGCTGCCGAGCTACAACGAATCAGCACGCCGGCTGCAGCGCCTGTTGATTGGCCATGCGACCGAATGTGAACTGGACGGCAGTGGCCGGATATTGCTGCCACCGCCGCTGCGCGAATTTGCCAGTCTTGAAAAAACTGTCGTACTGATTGGGCAGGGAAACAAGTTCGAGATCTGGGACGCAGCGGCATGGAACACGCAGCGCGCCGAGTGGCTGGCGGCTGGGGCCGTGGGCGGTGCCTTGCCGCCGGAACTTGAATCGCTGTCTCTCTGAGGTGGGAGAGGTGGATGAACAGTTGCATCGCCCAGTCTTGCTCGAGGAGGCGCTAGCAGCGCTCCAGCTGCGGTCCGAGGGAATCTATGTTGACGCTACATTTGGTCGCGGGGGACATGCGCGCGGGATACTGGGGAGGCTAGGCCCGTTCGGCCGCCTGCTGGCGCTAGACCGTGACCCGGAGGCGGTAGAAGCAGCACGTATCCTGTTTGCAGGCGATGCGCGCTTTGAGGTCGTACGGGGGCAGTACTCGATGATGGGACATGCGATAGACGATTGCGGCTTGACTGGAAAGGTCAACGGCGTCCTCTTGGATCTCGGGGTCTCTTCACCGCAGCTGGACGATCCAAAGCGCGGGTTCAGCTTCCGCCATGACGGGCCGCTCGACATGCGCATGGATCCTGACAGTGGGGTCTCGGCCGCGCAGTGGCTCAATGGCGCGCCGGAATCGGAGATATTCCGGGTGATTCGCGAATTAGGGGAAGAACGCTTTGCCCGTCGCATCGCGCGCGCCATATGCGCGGAACGCGTCCGCCAGCCAGTTACCACCACCGGGCGTCTGGCACAGATCGTAGCCGCTGCGGTACCGACACGCGAACCCGGACAGGATCCCGCAACCCGCACTTTTCAGGCGATCCGCCTGCACGTGAACCACGAGCTCGAAGAACTGAGTGCGGTGTTGCCGCAGACCATTCAGGTGCTGGCGCCGGGCGGGCGCCTCGTAGTGATCAGTTTCCACTCGCTTGAGGATCGAATCGTCAAGGAGTTTGTGCGCACTGAGGCCTGTGGCGACCGGTTTCCTCCGGACCTGCCAGTGCCTGCGGCAATGCTCAAGCCACGGCTGCGGGCTGTCGGTAAGCCGGTTCGGCCGGGTGCCGAAGAGCTTCGACAGAACCCGCGCGCGCGCAGTGCCATAATGCGCGTGGCCGAGACGCTCCATGGATAGGCGCTTCATTGCGCTGATGGTCGCGGTAATGGTTTCGGCCCTAGCGGTAGTTGACCTGCGTGAGCGTAACCGCATGGATTTTGTCGAGCTTCAGGCGTTGCACAGCGAGCGTGACAACCTCAATGTGGAACGCGGCAAACTGCTTCTGGAGGAAGGGGTCTGGTCCGAGCACCGGCGCGTAGAGGCATTGGCACGTAAGCAGCTGGGGATGGCGATGCCAGCTCCGAACCAGGTCGTCATTGTGGATATCGATGGAGGTCATCGGTGAGCGCTGCGGCTTCGGGCAGGGCCGGGTCTCGCTACTGGATCGTGCTGTCGATAATGCTCGCCGGGTTCGGTCTGCTTGCGGTACGCGCGTTTTACCTGCAGATCATTGAAGCAAATTATTTGCAAGACCAGAGCAATGCCACCCATCTTCGCATCATTGAGGATGACTCCCATCGCGGCATGATCCTCGATCGTAACGGAGAGCCACTTGCGATCAGCACGCCGGTCGAATCAGTTTGGGCCAATCCGGACGAGCTTGCGCAGGCCCGTGGAAGCTGGCCGGCCCTTGCCAGACTGCTGGGAATATCCCTTGCTGGACTGGCGCAGGCGGTCAGGCGCAATGCGGGTGGCCACTTCATGTACATTGAACGCCAGATCGCTCCGCAGACGGCCAAGCGCGTGATGGGGCTTCATATCCCGGGCGTAGCCTTGCAGCGCGAGTTCCGCCGCTATTATCCCGCTGGTCCGGTTACCGGTCAGCTGATTGGATTTACCAACGTCGACGACGTGGGACAGGATGTGATCGAGCTCGCTTACAACTACTGGCTGCGTGCTATCCCGGGCAAGGAACGAGTGCTGCAGGACCGCTACGGCAACATCGTGCAGCCGGTCGAAAGTATCTCTCTGCCGGTGCCTGGGAAAAATCTTACGCTCAGCATCGATCGGCGCATACAGTTCCTGGTTTACCGCGCGCTCAAGGCGGCGGTCGGGACGTATCACGCTCATGCAGCCAGTGCAGTAGTACTTGACGTCCGTACCGGCGAAGTGCTGGCCGTGGTAAACGTACCGAGCTTTAATCCAAACAACCGCAATGGTCTGCGCAGCAGTCTGGTTCGTGATCGTGCTGTGACCGATGTGTTTGAACCGGGCTCCACGCTCAAGCCATTCACCATCGCTGCCGCCCTTGAAACCGGAAGATACCAGCCAAACACGCTCATAAATACCTCGCCTGGCAGTGTCCGTGTTGGCGGCTACACCATTCGCGACGACGAAGACTCCGGTATTATTTCGGTAGCGCAGATCATCGAAAAATCGAGCAACGTTGGGGCCAGTAAGATCGCTCTGTCGCTCGATCCCAGAACGATGTGGGACATGTTCCGTCTGGTCGGTTTTGGGGCACCCACCGGGGTAGGTCTACCGGGAGAGGCTTCCGGCTTCGTCAGACCGTTCCAGCAATGGGTGCCCTCCGAGCAGGCGACTATGTCCTTCGGTTACGGGATTTCGGTCACCGTGATGCAGCTCGCGCAGGCTTATGGCGGCCTTGCCAACGACGGTGTGATGATGCCGCTGACGATTCTTCGGCGCGACCAGCCGGTTGCCGGCAGGCGCATCATGTCTGCGACGATGGCGCAGGAAATGCGCGCGATGCTTGAGCTTGTGGTGAGCAGCGGCGGTACTGCGCCCGGGGCTGCGGTTGCCAACTATCAGGTCGCAGGCAAGACCGGAACCGCCCATAAAGTCGGCGCCGGCGGCTACGAGCCAAACGGCTACATCGCATCGTTCGCTGGTTTCGTGCCTGCCAGCGACCCGCGCCTGGCGATGGTGATTATGGTGAATGCTCCGGGCGGCGGTGAATATTATGGCGGTGAGGTTGCAGCTCCGGTTTTCAATCGAGTAATGACGGGCGCTTTGCGTCTGCTCAATATTCCGCCCGACAACCTGCCGCATCCGCAGCAGTGGGTTGCACAAGCGCCCGCGCCCGGCGCCACCGGCGGGTTCGTACGCATCGGGCCGCAGGATAGCGCGTCGGGCGCAGGAGGCAGGCTGTGACGGAGATGCGCCTGAGCCGGCTCCTCGAAGGCCTGGTTGACCTGGGTTCAGGTTCCGACCCGGAAATTCTGGGAATCAGCAGCGACAGCCGGATTATCAAGCCAGGCTGGTTATTTCTGGCCGCACCAGGTGTCCGCGGCGACGGACGCGAGTATGTCGGCGGCGCGATTGCCCGCGGTGCTGTGGCCGTGGTATTCGAGCCGGATGAGTTACTTCCGTCCGGGGCGCGGTTCATACCGACTGGCATCGCGGTGCCAGCCATCCCCGTGTCCGGACTCAGGCAGCGTGTCGGACATATTGCCGACCGGTTCTTCGGTTCACCGTCGCAGGGGCTGTTTGTGGTCGGGGTTACCGGCACCAACGGTAAGACGACCTGCGGCCATCTTCTGGCCCAGATCTTGGACGAGCCGAAGCGACGCTGTGGATTGATCGGGACTCTAGGCGCCGGATTTCCAGACAGGCTCGATTCGACCAGCCACACCACCCCCGATCCGATCAGCGTGCATAGATTGCTTGCGGGCTTTGCTGAAGCCGGCGCGGCGTGCGCATGCATGGAAGTGTCGTCACATGCTCTTGACCAGGGGCGGGTCGAGGGCGTCGCTTTCGATGTGGCGGTGTTCACTAATCTCACGCGCGACCATCTGGACTATCACGGCACAATGGAAGTTTATGCGCAGAGCAAGTCTCGCCTGTTCGACTTTCAGAGTTTGCAAGCGGCTGTCATCAATCGCGACGATCCGATGGGGCGCCAGCTGGCGCAGACGGCTGCGCGACGCATGAGGGTCATGACCTTCGGTTTGGGCGAAGCCGATGTCAGTGCATCTGAGGTTAAGCCGATGCCCGATGGCCTGAGCATGCGGGTGGAGACGCCTGAAGGTGCGGCGACGCTGCGCAGTCCGCTGATCGGACGCTTTAATGCGATGAACTTGCTTGCAGTGCTCGCCGTCCTGCTGGTCGCTGGAATGCCGCTGGCGCGCGCGGTGGAGCGGCTGGCGTTGGCACGCCCGGTCTCCGGACGCATGGAGCGTTTCGGCGGCGCCGGCGTTCCGCTAGTTGTGGTCGATTATGCGCATACGCCCGATGCCCTGGAAAAGGCGTTGGCGGCGTTGCGCGAGCATACCCCAGGGAGCCTGTGGTGCGTGTTCGGCTGTGGCGGTGATCGGGATCGAGGCAAACGGCCGCAGATGGGCAGACTCGCTGAAGAGCTCGCCGACATCGTGATCATTACCGACGACAACCCCCGTCACGAGCTGCCGGAGCAGATCATTGCCGATATTGTCAGCGGCATGCACTCGACCCCGACCGTCGTGCGCGACCGTGCCCGGGCGATCAGCACCGCCATCGGTGGCGCCAAGGCCGGCGACGCCGTGCTGGTCGCGGGAAAGGGTCATGAGGACTATCAGCAGATCGGGAATAGACGCCTGCCGTTCAGTGATAGGGAAGTGGTGATGAAGACTTTGGGGGATGCCGCATGATGACCCTGAGTGCCGCAGCACGCGTGCTGCACGGTAGCCTGTCTGGCGGTGACACGGAATTCATGGGGGTAGGCAGCGATACCCGCAGGCTCGCGCGTGGTGATCTGTTCGTCGCCCTGATAGGTCCCAACTTTGATGGTCACGATTTCTTGGCCGACGCGGCACGCGTCGGTGCCGCCGGTGCCCTTGTCAGCCGGGCTGCGGATACCGGGTTGCCGACGGTCCGGGTGACCGACACGCGCCTGGGGCTCGGAGCGCTCGCGGCGTATTGGCGTGGCGGTTTTGATCTGCCACTGATCGCCGTGACCGGGAGCAATGGGAAAACCACGGTCAAAGGGATGCTGGCATCGATCATGGGCCAGACAGGCGTTGGCCTTGCGACCGAGGGCAACCTCAACAACGACATCGGAGTGCCTCTGACCTTACTCCGGCTGCAAGGGCGCGATCGTTATGCGGTCATTGAGATGGGGATGAACCACCCGGGCGAGATTGAGTATCTTGCGCACCTGGCGCGACCCACCATCGCGCTGATCACGAATGCAGCGCAGGCCCACCTCGCGGGACTGGGAAGTGTCGCGGCAATAGCGCGCGCAAAAGGAGAAATCTTTTCCGGTGTAGATGAAAGCGGCCTCGCCATCATCAATGCCGATGACCCGTATGCGGAGTTATGGCGAAAATTGGCAGGTCAGCGGCGCCAGCTGAGTTTCGGACTGCAGTCCGCAGCTGACGTAGGCGCCGATTACGAGCTTGATGCACTGGGCAGTGCCGTGCGGTTGAGGACTCCGCAGGGAGAGACAGACTTGCGGTTGACCCTGCTGGGCCGACATAACGTCATGAATGCCCTTGCTGCAGTCGCCGCTTCCTTGGCTGCCGGGGCAAGGTTGCACGACATCAAGAACGGGCTTGAAACGCTAAGACCGGCTCCCGGCAGACTCGAGGTCAAGTACGGTTTCAGGGGCGCGCGCGTGTTGGACGATACATACAACGCAAACCCCGGGTCGCTGGTCGCAGGCATAGAGGTTCTCGGACACGAAATCGGCGAACGCGTGCTGGTGATCGGCGACATGGCGGAGCTCGGAGACACTGCGGCCGACATTCATCGACACGCCGGCGAGCTTGCGCGGCAGGCCGGTATCCATCGCCTGTACGCAATCGGTTCACTTACTTGGCCTACCGTCCGGAGTTTCGGGGCTGGCGCCTTCCATTTTGATCAGCATGATGCACTTGTAGAAAGCCTGCGCAATGTCATGCATCGGGACATGACCATTCTAGTAAAAGGATCGCGCGTAATGCACATGGAGCGTGTCGTGCGCGGGCTTGTGGATGGCGACGATGGCGGCAGGAATGTAGCCCCGGACGCAGGTTCGGACAAAAACAGAGAGAGGACCCATTAGTGCTGTTTTACCTTTTCAAGCTGTTAGCGCATGACATTTCGTTCTTCAATGTCTTCCGCTATCTCACGCTGCGCGGCATTCTCGGCGTGCTCACCGCGCTCACGATATGTTTCATTGTCGGTCCGACCATGATTCGCAAACTTAGCCAATACCAGATAGGGCAGACGGTGCGCAACGATGGCCCTCAGAGCCATCTCACGAAGGCCGGGACACCGACGATGGGTGGGGCGCTGATTCTGGTTGCCGTATTCGTGACCACGCTGCTTTGGGCAGACCTGACCAATCGCTTCGTGTGGGTGGTCTTGTTCACCACCTTTGCTTTCGGTGCCATAGGTTGGGCGGACGATTACAAAAAACTTGTCAGCAAGAATCCGCGCGGAATTGGCGCCAAAGCGAAATACTTCTGGCAATCCGTGGCAGGGCTCGGTGCGGCCATGTTCCTTTACTATACGGCCCGCTCTCCGGTCGAGATCGAGCTGATCGTTCCATTCTTCAAGCATGTGGCAATCGGCATGGGCCCGTGGTTCATTTTGCTGAGCTACTTCGTCATCGTAGGGTCGAGCAATGCCGTCAATCTTACGGACGGCCTGGATGGGCTAGCCGTCATGCCAACGGTAATGGTGGCGGGTGCACTCGGAATCTTCGCCTACGTGACCGGGCATTATCAGTTTTCGCAATACCTCGGTATTCCCTACATCGCGGGTGCAGGCGAAGTGCTGGTGTTCTGTTCCGCGCTGGTCGGTGCTGGTCTCGGCTTCCTTTGGTTTAACACCTACCCGGCGATGGTGTTCATGGGGGACGTCGGAGCGCTGGGGTTGGGTGCGGCATTGGGGGTGATCGCTGTGGTGGTGCACCAGGAAATCGTGCTGTTCATCATGGGTGGCGTATTCGTTATGGAAACGGTATCGGTAATGCTACAGGTGGTATCGTTCAAGCTTACTGGGCGCCGCATTTTTCGCATGGCACCTCTGCATCATCACTTCGAACTCAAAGGCTGGCCGGAGCCGCGCGTGATCGTGCGCTTTTGGATTATTACCCTGATCCTGGTGTTGATCGGGCTCGCGACATTGAAGATTCGCTGACTATGCAGGCGGTAGGCATGGCACGGAACAATCTGCGGACGGCGCTGGTGCTCGGGCTCGGTACAACAGGCCTTTCCTGTGCGCGGTACCTGAGCGCACATGGCTACCGCGTGCGGGTGGCGGACAGCCGACAGGCACCGCCGATGCTTACATCGCTGCGTGCTGAGTTTCCCAACATGCCGGTCCATACCGGACCGTGGGACAAAAGCGTTCTTCGCGATGCCGACCTGTTTGTGATCAGCCCCGGAGTGTCACTGCGCGATCCGGAAATTGCTGCGGTACTGGATGCAGGCGCGACCGTCGTGGGGGATATCGAGTTGTTCGCGCGCGCCGTTACCGCGCCGGTCATCGCCATCACCGGAGCCAATGGCAAGAGTACGGTGACAACGCTTGTGGGCGCGATGTGCCGCGAGGCCGGCCTCGATACTGAGGTGGGCGGAAACATTGGGACACCGGCACTTGATCTGCTACGCAAGCCCGAGCCGGATGTCTACGTTCTGGAACTCTCCAGTTTTCAGCTCGAGACTACCTTCAGTCTCAATGCCCGCTCGGCAACAGTGCTGAACATAACTGCTGATCACATGGACCGCTACCACAACCTGGAGGAATATACCGCCGCCAAGGAGCGCATTTTTCACGGTGACGGAGTGATCGTACTCAATCGTGAAGATCCGCGGGTGATGGCCATGGCCCAGGCTGGTCGGCGCACGGTCTGTTTCGGGTTGTCGTTGCCGCGCGATGATGCTGACTACGGGCTGATGCTCAAGGGCGACGACGAGTGGCTTGCGCGCGGCGCCCGAGCCCTCATGCCGGTTGCTGAGATCCAGCTCGCGGGGCGTCACAATGTGGCCAACGCGCTTGCTGCGATGGCGCTGTCCGAGGCGATTAGTGTTCCGTTCGATGCGATGAGACGTGCGCTGGCTAGATTCCGGGGCCTGCGTCACCGCACCGAGGTGGTGGGCAAACTCGGTGGGGTGATATGGATAAATGATTCCAAGGGTACGAACGTAGGTGCGACCATTGCGGCCTTGAATGGCATGGATAGGCCAGTCGTGTTGATCGCCGGTGGGGACGGCAAGGGCGCTGATTTTTCGCAGCTGCGCGATGCGGTCAGAAACCGGGTGCGTGGCATGGTGCTCGTCGGGCGCGATGCTCCGTTGCTCGAGCAAGCGCTCGGCGATCTCGTGCCTGTGGTGCACGCCACTGACATGCTCGATGCGGTACGGCAGGCCTCCAGTATCGCGCGCAGCGGTGATGCCGTACTGCTGTCTCCCGCGTGTGCCAGTTTCGACATGTTTCGCAACTATGAGCATCGCGGAGACGTATTTCGCGACGCGGTCGTAAAGGTTATCGGATGAAAGAGGTCGGGCGCGCGTTTGTGCGATGTTCGGTGTTGGCGGCAGCGTGTCGCAGAGGGCGCGCGCTGTTTCGCCGCAGGGGTTAGACGATGAGCACGGTACTGATCAATAACCGCAATTCCAGGGTTGCCGGCCGGACCCAGCCGCCGTACGACCTGTGGCTGGTCGGCAGTGTGGGGATCCTGCTTGCGGTCGGCATAGTCATGGTGTACTCGGCTTCGATTCCCACGGCCGAGAGGTTCACGGGTGGCAGCTTTTACTATCTTCTGCGCCACCTGCTCAGCATCGTGCTCGGTCTGGTCGCGGCCGCCCTGATCATGCGGACCCGAGTACGGATGTGGGAACGCGCCGGACCGTATCTTCTTCTCGTGGGAATAGGGCTGCTTGTCCTGGTCATGGTTCCGCGCATCGGGGTACATGTAAACGGAAGCTCGCGCTGGCTGCGCTTCGGATTGTTTAAGCTGCAGCCGTCTGAGCTCGTAAAAGATTTCATGGTTGTCTATGTTGCCGGATACCTGGTTCGCAAGCAGGAGGAGCTGCGATATTTCACTCAGGGCATCCTGATGGTCAGCATCGTCGTGGCTGCGGTCGGGGCGCTGCTTCTGCAGGAACCCGATCTGGGCGCTGTTGTTGTGATCAGTGTCACGGTTTTCATAATGCTGTTTCTCGGTGGGGTGCGGTTCTGGCACTTCATGGGAGTGATTGCGGCGGGCCTGGGCGGAATGATCCTGCTTACGATTTACTCGCCGTATCGCATGGCGCGCATCACCGGGTTTCTCCACCCCTGGGCCGATCCGCTCAACAAGGGGTTCCAACTGACCCAGGCTCTGATTGCCTTCGGGCGCGGAGGCCTGTTCGGAGTCGGGCTTGGAGCCAGCGTGCAGAAGCTGTTTTATCTGCCGGCTGCGTATACCGACTTTCTGCTCGCCGTACTGGCGGAGGAATTGGGTCTGATCGGCGTACTCGTGATAATTGCCCTGTTTGCCATCATCGTCTGGCGCGCATTCGTGATTTCGAGCGCGGCGGAGAGGTCTGGGCAGATCTACGGCGCGCGCCTGGCTCAGGGCATTGGCGTCCTCATCGGCGGGGAGGCGATGATCAATATGGGCGTCAATATGGGCGCCCTGCCGACCAAGGGTCTGACCCTTCCATTTGTCAGTTATGGCGGCAGCAGCATGGTTGCCAGCTGTATTGCGGTGGCGTTGCTGATGCTGGTGGACCGCGAAACGCGCCAACGTCGGACGGCAAAGACATGAGTACGGTGATGATCATTGCCGGCGGGACCGGAGGCCACGTATATCCGGCGCTTGCCGTTGCCCGGGAGTTGCGCGACCAGGGTGTTGTGGTCGTATGGGTCGGAACGCGCAGGGGTCTTGAATCGCGTGTGGTGCCGGCGGCCGGGTTCGAGATGGAATGGGTCACCATACGCGGCCTGCGGCGCAAGGGCTGGTTGTCGTGGGTACTGTTGCCGCTGCGCATGGGAGTCGCCATGTTCCAGTCGTGGCGCATCATGCGGCGCCGGCGACCCGATGCGGTGCTGGCAATGGGCGGTTTCGTAGCTGCACCGAGCGCCGTGATGGCACGCGTGTTGCGTCGGCCATTGCTGATCCACGAGCAGAATGCGGTCGCCGGACTTACCAACCGCTGGCTCGCCTATATAGCCGACACGGTGATGTGTGGTTTCCCCGAGGCCTTTGGGATGTTGCCGGGCGCGCGCCACGTGGGCAACCCAGTGCGTGCCGAGATCCTTGCGCTGCCCGCGCCGACCGAGCGCCTGAACGCCCGCCAGGGGCCATTGCGCATATTGGTAGTTGGTGGCAGCCAGGGTGCGCATGTGTTCAACAAAGTGATGCCCGAGGCGATTGCCAGGCTTGTGCGCCAGATTTCCCCTCAGGTCTGGCATCAGTCCGGACGCAGTGATCGCGAGTCTACCGAACGCGCCTACCGAGCCTCGATGGCCGAGGCGCGCGTGACCGCGTTCATTGACGATATGGCGCAGGCCTATGCATGGGCGGATGTGCTCATATGTCGTGCCGGGGCGATGACGATCGCTGAACTCGCCGCAGCCGGTGTTGCCGCTATCCTTGTTCCCTACCCATATGCTGTGGACGACCACCAGACTGCAAACGCAAAGTTTCTGTCCGACAGGGACGCGGCAGTTCTGGTTCCACAGGCCGAATTCGACGCCGTGCGCGTCGCCGAACTGCTCGCCGGCTTTGCCGCAAACCGTGAGCTGCTGCTGAAGATGGCAATCAATGCGCGTGCCTGCGCTGTGTCAGATGCGACCGAGACGGTCGCGCGCCTGTGCCTGGAGGCGTTCCATGCGTAACTGGGTCCGGCGTATTCACTTTGTGGGAATAGGCGGAGCGGGAATGAGCGGCATTGCCGAAGTGCTGCACAACCTGAAGTTCGAGGTCTCCGGGTCCGACGCCCAGCAAGGCGCCAACACGCGCCGGCTGAGCGAGCTCGGTGTGGCAGTGCATGTCGGTCATGATGCCACGCTGATCCAGGGTGTGGACGTCGTGGTGGTTTCGTCCGCAGTTGATGCGCAGAATCCGGAAGTCATCGCGGCGCACGCAGCCAAGATTCCCGTCATTCCGCGGGCCGAAATGCTCAGTGAACTCATGCGGCTGCAACACGGGATTGCCGTCGCCGGCACGCATGGCAAGACCACGACCACCAGCCTTGTAGCGAGTGTGTTGGCACAGGGGGGGCTTGATCCCACGTTCGTTATCGGCGGACGCCTGAACAGCGCCGGAGCGAATGCCCGCTTGGGGCGAGGCGAATACCTGGTTGCGGAGGCCGACGAGAGTGATGCCTCATTCCTGCATCTGCAGCCTTACCTGGCCATTGTGACCAACATTGATGCTGATCACATGGGAACCTACGGCGGCGACTTTTCTCGTCTGAAACAGGCGTTCATCGACTTTTTGCACAATCTGCCATTTTACGGCTTGGCGGTACTGTGCATTGACGATCCGGTGGTGCGGGACATCATGCCCAAGGTACACAAGCCGATACGTACCTATGGCCTCAGTGCGGACGCAGATGTCCAGGCACGGGACATAGTGCAGCACGGCATGCAGATGCACTTTACCGTCAACATGCCGGGTGTGCCCGGTGGTATGCAGGTCGTTCTTAACCAGCCCGGCCGTCACAATGTCCTGAACGCGCTTGCCGCGATCGTCGTATCACACGAATTACATGTTTCCAATAAAGCGATTCTCGAGGGCCTGGCCGGATTCGCTGGCATCGGGCGGCGCTTCCAGGTCAACGGTGTGATTGCACTGCGCGGCGGGGATGTGATGTTGGTGGACGATTACGGCCATCATCCGACCGAGCTTGCTGCCACCATCGCCGCCGCGCGTGCCGGATGGCCGCAGCGCAGACTGGTCGTCGCCTTTCAGCCGCACCGCTACACACGCACACGCGACCTTTTCGATGACTTCTGTGCGGTGCTGGGTGACATGGATCCAGTACTGATCACCGAGGTGTATGCGGCCGGTGAGACGCCTATCTCCGGCGCCGACGGGCGTGCCCTGTGTCGTGCGATTCGGGCACGCGGGGGCAATCCCATTTTTCTGGAAAAGGTTGACATGCTTCCCAGCGTTCTGCGGGAGGTACTTGCACCCGGTGACCTGCTGCTGACGTTGGGGGCGGGCAATATCGGACAGGTTGCCGCCAGTCTGCCCAAGACACTGGTGACCGGGACATGATGCCGCGGGCGCATGCCAGCGTTGATCTGCGTGGCACGCTGCGGCTGGACGAGCCGCTTGCGCGGCATACGAGCTGGCGGGTCGGCGGTCCGGCGGATCGCTACTACGAGCCCGCTGACCTCGACGATCTGACATGCTTTCTGCGGACTGTGCCTGCGCAGGAGCCGATTCACTGGATCGGTCTGGGCAGCAATCTCCTGGTGCGCGACGGCGGGGTGCGCGGCACGGTACTGTGCTTGACTGGTCGGCTGAATGGGCTGGGTCTGGATACCGACAATCGGGTCCGGGCGGAAGCCGGTGTTCCGTGCGCAAAGCTTGCGCGTTTTTGCGTGCGGCACGACTTGAGCGGTGCCGAGTTTCTGGCCGGTATCCCAGGTACTGTCGGCGGGGCTTTGGCGATGAATGCCGGGGCCTCCGGCGGCGAAACGTGGAGGATCGTCGCCGCGGTCGAGACGATCGACCGCCACGGACAGTTGCGCACGCGGCCTCCGGCGGACTACCAGGTTTCCTACCGCAGCATCGTCGGGCCGACTCATGAATGGTTTGTCGCTGGCCACTTCCAGCTTGCGCCCGGTGTGGCGGCCGAGGGCAAGGCGTTGATCAAATCGCTGCTGGCGAAGCGCGGTGCGACCCAGCCCACGCAGCTGCCGAACGCCGGATCAGTGTTTCGCAACCCCGTGGGCGACCATGCTGCGCGCCTGATAGAGGCGACAGGCCTGAAAGGGCTGTGCGAGGGCGACGCCTGCGTTTCAGAACTGCATGCAAACTTCATCATAAATCGTGGCAAGGCCACTGCGGCCCAGATCGAGCGCCTGATAGCCATCGTGCAGGAGCGCGTTCTGGCCGCGCAGCGGGTGAAACTGGAGGCAGAGGTGCGGATCATAGGAGTGGAATCGTGAACGGCGAGCGTACCGGCATGTGCATGCGGTACCGGCCCCGGCGATGTGGCTGGCAGGAGGCGGGCGATGGTTCCAGTTGATGACCACGCGACCAACTCCGGGCCGACTGTATTGTCGCAGCGCAACGTGCTTCTGGTGCTGGTGTCGCTGGCGGTGTTCATTCCGGTGCTGTTCGGCATCAACTACGTGCTGCGTCCGGATACCTTGCCGGTGCGGAGCGTGAGTTTCGAGGGGCCGTTCAAGCATGTCCGGAAAAAGGCCCTCGCACGTGCGGTTGCGCCGGTGGTATCCGGCAATTTTCTGCTCCTCGATCTGGACGCGATCAAGGCACGCGCTGAATCGGTTCCATGGGTCTATCAGGTTTCTGTACGCCGCCAATGGCCGGGAGGTGTGCGTATTCGTTTCACCGAACAGACGCTGGCCGCGCAGTGGGACAGTACGCTGTGGATCAACACCGTTGGCGACCTAGTGAACCTCCAGGGCGGTAGTGGCCCCTCGGATCTGCCCAGGCTTTTCGGCCCTGATGGCACGCAGACGGAGGTGTTCCAGCAGTTCCAGCGGTTGAATGCACTCCTGGTCCCTGCGGGCTTGCCGATCGCAAATCTGACACTTACGGCGCGTCACACCTGGCGGACCGTCGTTGACAGCAATCTACTTCTGGTTTTGGGGCGACACGCGCTTAAGGCGAAGGTCGGTCGCTTCGTGACGGTGTATACGCAGGCGCTGGCGAACCAGCGCAAATGGATGCGCAGGGTGGACCTGCGTTATACGAACGGTTTCGCTGTGCAATGGCGGGACCACGCGGGTGCTGAAATGCCTTCGGGCGCAGAGGGTTGAAACATGTCTAGAAAAGGCGACGAAAATCTGATCGTGGGCCTTGATATCGGCACCTCCAAGGTGCTGGCAATTGTCGGCGAGGTGTCCCCAACCGGGGAAGTCGAGGTGATTGGTGTTGGTCACCACCCCTCGCGCGGCATGAAAAAAGGGGTGGTCGTGAACATAGAGTCAACGGTGCAGTCGATCCAGCGCGCCGTCGAGGAGGCGGAACTGATGGCTGGCTGCCAGATCCATTCCGTGTACGCAGGAATCGCCGGTAGCCACATCAGCAGCTTCAATTCTCACGGCATCGTCGCGATCAAGGACAAGGAAGTTGGCCGCGGTGACGTAGATCGGGTTATCGAAGCGGCGCGCGCCCTCGCCATTCCTGCTGATCAGAAGGTTCTGCATATCCTGCCCCAGGAATTCATCATTGACAAACAGGAGGGTGTGCGCGAGCCGATTGGCATGTGCGGGGTGCGACTCGAAGCCAAAGTGCACATCGTTACTGGGGCGGTGAGCGCCGCCCAGAACATTATTAAGTGTGTGCGGCGCTGTGGTCTGGAGGTGGACGACATTATTCTCGAGCAGCTCGCGTCCAGCTTGTCGGTTCTGACGGAGGACGAGAAGGAACTTGGCGTGTGTCTGGTTGATATTGGTGGTGGCACCACTGATATCTCGGTGTTCACGGAAGGAGCGATCCGCCATACGGCGGTAATCCCCATTGCCGGAGACCAGGTCACTAATGATATCGCAGTCGCTTTGCGTACGCCGACCCAGCATGCCGAAGAGATCAAGAAGAAGTACGGTTGTGCACTCACCCAGCTCGCCCGGTCGGACGAGTCGATCGAAGTGCCAAGTGTCGGTGATCGGGCACCGCGCAAGCTTGCGCGGCAGACCCTGGCCGAAGTAGTTGAGCCGCGCGTGGAGGAACTCTACGGGTTGGTGCTCGCCGACCTGCGGCGCAGCGGTTTCGAGGACGTAATCGGTTCCGGCATCGTCCTGACCGGAGGAAGCGCCAAGATGGAGGGCATGATCGACCTGGCCGAGGAGGTGTTTCACATGCCGGTGCGACTGGGTATACCGCAGTACGTGGGTGGCTTGAGCGGTGCAGTTCATAACCCGATCTTTGCGACCGGTGTCGGTTTGGTGTTGTACGGAGCGAAAAGCCGCGACGGCAAGCACTACGATCTGCACGCGCGCCGCGAGATCCCGAGCCTGGGCGGGATGCTCCACAAGATGAAGAGTTGGTTTCAGGGGAATTTTTAGAGACGCAGCAGCGAAACGGGACATATCGATTCATTTGAATTAGCCACAGGAGACACATCATGTTTGAGCTCATGGATACCTACGGTCAGCAGGCTGTCATAAAGGTGATAGGAGTTGGCGGCGGAGGTGGCAACGCGGTCGATCACATGGTTGCCGCCAACATCGAAGGTGTGGAGTTCATCATTGCCAATACCGACGCACAGGCCCTGAAGCGGTCTGGGGCGCGCACGATCCTTCAGCTTGGAGCAAATTTGACGAAGGGACTTGGTGCCGGTGCCGATCCGACTGTGGGCCGCCAGGCCGCAGTCGAGGACCGGGAGCGAATAGCTGAAGCGCTTAACGGTGCTGACATGGTTTTCATCACCGCCGGCATGGGTGGCGGAACCGGCACCGGTGCCGCGCCGGTGGTGGCGCAGGTGGCGCGCGATCTGAATATCCTGACGGTTGCAGTGATTACCAAGCCGTTTCCTTTTGAGGGCAAGAAGCGCATGGCAGTGGCCGACCAGGGAATCAAGGAGCTCAGCGAATTTGTCGACTCGGTGATCACCATTCCCAATGAAAAGCTGCTGTCAGTGGTCGGGAAGGGGGCTAGCTTGCTCGATGCCTTCAGCAAGGCGAACGAAGTGCTCCAGGGCGCGGTCCAAGGTATTGCCGAACTTATTACGCGGCCGGGCCTGGTCAACGTCGACTTTGCTGATGTGCGTACCATCATGTCGGAGATGGGCCAAGCCATGATGGGTTCGGCCAGCGCGCGTGGCGAAAACCGGGCAAGCGAGGCGGCCCGTGCGGCGGTATCAAGCCCGTTGCTCGAGGATATCAATATCTCCGGTGCGCGGGGCATCCTTGTCAATGTGACCGCTGGCCAGGATCTTTCGATCGGCGAATTCGAAGAGGTGGGTAACACGGTCAAGGAATTTGCGGCCGAGGATGCCACCGTCATCGTCGGAACCGTGATTGATCCGGCGATGCAGGGTGAGCTGCGGGTCACCGTTGTGGCCACCGGCCTAGGGTTGAGCCAGAAAAAGAGTACCCCCTACAAGGTCATCAAAACGGGAACCGGAACAACGGATTACGAGCAGCTAGATACGCCTACCGTCATTCGGAACCGGCGTGTCGTGGAGCCAAAGGTGCTGACTGAGGCGGGTATCGAGTATCTCGATATTCCGGCATTCCTCAGGAAACAGGCGGACTGAAGAGTATCTGCTATATTTTCTGATTGCCGGATGGAATGTATCTATAGCACGGACCGTTGCCCGTTCGTCGGGGATGGCTTACCGGGGTGCCGATAATTCCTGGAAAAGGCTGGACATTGGTCTATGTTTATCTTTAAATTCATGACCAAGGGCACAAAAGACATGCCAGATTGGCAGCAAGCGCCAATTGGTTGTTCGGCGGTTCAGGATCATTCACCGGCAGATCACCATCTTGCGAGAAACGCGGTGCCGTTTCTTGCATCGTCAGAAACGGCAAGGACAGGCGGCCAGTTAAGGAAATGATTAAACAGCGTACTCTGAAAAACGTAATCCGCGCTACCGGCGTAGGGCTCCATACTGGCGACAAGGTTTATCTCACATTGAGGCCGGCACCGGTCGAGACGGGGATAGTCTTTCGAAGGACCGATCTGGCACAGCCAGTTGAGGTGAAGGCCCGTCCCGAAAACGTCAGCGACACCCGCCTTTCCACCACGCTGGAAAACCGCGGGGTCAAGATATCGACCGTCGAGCATCTGATGTCAGCCTTCGCTGGACTGGGAATCGACAACGCCTATGTCGATGTCACGGCAGCCGAGGTGCCGATCATGGACGGCAGTGCAGGTCCATTCGTGTTTCTGATCCAGTCGGCTGGCATTGAGGAGCAACCTGCGCCCAAACGCTTCATGCGCATTAAGAAGACTATTCGCATCGAAGATGGCGACAAATGGGTTTGTTTCGAACCCTGGGACGGGTTCAAGGTTTCATTTTCCATTGACTTTGATCATCCGCTGTTTCGCAATTCAACTCAGGTCGCCAGCGTGGATTTTTCCACCACCTCTTTCGTCAAGGAGGTCAGTCGTGCCCGCACCTTCGGCTTCATGCGTGACCTTGAAGCCTTGCGGCAGGCGGGACTGGCGCGGGGCGGTGGACTGGACAACGCCATTGTGATGGACAGTTTCCGGATCCTCAATGACGACGGGTTGCGATACGAGGATGAATTCGTAAAGCACAAGGTTCTGGATGCCATCGGTGATCTGTATTTGCTAGGACATCCATTGATTGGTGCGTTCAGTGCGTACAAGTCAGGCCACGCGCTTAACAATCGCCTGTTGCGCGCGTTAGTGGCGGACCAGGATGCTTGGGAGCTTGTGTCCTATGCCGAAACGGACAAGGCGGCCATTTCCTTCATGCGCACCGTGCCAGCCGTCTGATATCAGGCGTCTGTTCGCGGTACGGTCAGCAAAGCGAATCGCAGGATTATTAGGAAATTTCAAAGAGCGGCAATGAATGTAATTCTCGTTCCGAAGAGCGTCGGTAAAGGGCGGAACATCAGCCTGAGCCGGCATCAGACCCTGGCATTTGCGCTGGCGGTGCTGGTGGCGTTGCCTATCCTGATCGGTGTCGCTGCGTTCCATGTCGACGCCATACTCAGCGGGCCCGGCGATTCCGGGTACCTCGCGCATCAGGCCAAGCAACTTGCCAGGCAGCGGCGGGAGATCGCCGACGCGCGCCGCAACGCGGAATTGCATCTCGACGCCCTGGCCCAACGCCTGGGTCTTATGCAAGCGCAGATTACGCGGCTCGACGCCTTAGGCGCGCGCCTGACGAGCATGGCAGGACTGGACAAGAGCGAATTCAACTTTTCGGAAGATCCGCCGGTAGGCGGCCCGGAGACTGACCTGTCATCCAGGGTCTCAATTCCGGATTTCATGAAAACCCTGGACAACCTGGAAAAACAGCTGGACAAGAAAGGGCCGCGCCTGCATGCGCTGGAGAGCCTGATGATGGACCGCCAACTGCAGGCCGAGGTGTCGCCGGCAGGATGGCCCACGCGTGGCGGCTGGATTTCTTCAGGATTCGGTCCGCGCCTGGATCCCTTCACCGGCCATCCGGAGTTCCACGAAGGAGTCGATATTGCGGCTCCGGCGGGCACGCCTATCTATGCCATGGCTGCCGGCGTGGTGAGCTACGCCGGTCTTGATGGCGGCTATGGCTTGATGATCCAGATCAACGATGGCAATGGTTTGTCCACGCGCTATGGCCACACTAGCAAGGTTCTGGTCAGGGTCGGTGAGCGGGTCAATAAGGGTCAGGAAATCG
The DNA here is from genome assembly GCA_027364845.1 of Pseudomonadota bacterium. Classification (GTDB taxonomy): domain Bacteria; phylum Pseudomonadota; class Gammaproteobacteria; order Acidiferrobacterales; family UBA6901; genus JAJYCY01. The sequence goes on from DAHXOO010000018.1 coordinate 31,405, forward strand.
CGCTCGTGGGGTCCACTGGCTATTCCACTGGCCCGCACGTGCATTTCGAGGTGCTCCGGCATGACCAAGAGGTGAATCCCATGCCCTACCTGCACTCCTCCTCCTAGAGTCCTGACCCAGGATCCGACAGCAGTTTTCCGCAGTGGCCTGTCCTTCGTATTTAAGTTCCGGCGTTTTTCCTCCATAATCCCGCTTTCTCCACCGCCCCGTGGTGGCCTTCGGGAATTGATTGATGGTCGTAAGCCTACTTAACAAAGTCTTCGGAAGCCGAAATAACCGGTTGATCAAACAAATGATGCGGGAAGTTGTCCGCATTAATGGGCTCGAGGCAGCAATTGTCGGGCTCTCAGATGCCGCGCTCGGGTCCAAGACCATTGAATTCCGTAACCGTTTTGCCCAGGGTGAGGGCCTTGATGACCTCCTGCCTGAGGCTTTCGCGGTCGTGCGCGAGGCGTCCAAGCGGGCCCTCAGTATGCGCCACTTCGACGTTCAGCTTATCGGCGGCATGGTTCTGCACCAAGGCAAGATCGCTGAGATGCGTACTGGCGAGGGCAAGACCCTGGTCGCCACCCTTGCAGTATATCTGAACGCACTTGCCGGAAAGGGCGTGCATGTCGTGACGGTGAACGACTATCTGGCACGGCGCGATGCCGGCTGGATGGGCAAGGTCTATAACTTTCTCGGGTTGACCGTGGGTGTGGTGGTTTCCGGACAGGACTCCGCGACCAAGCGCGCCGCCTATGCCGCCGACATCACCTATGGCACCAACAACGAGTATGGTTTTGACTACCTGCGGGACAATATGGCATTTCGTGCCGAAGAGAGGGTACAGCGTGGCCTCTACTTCGCCGTAGTCGACGAGGTGGACTCCATCCTGATCGATGAGGCGCGTACGCCGCTCATCATATCCGGGCCTACCGAGGACAATACCGACCTCTATTACAAGATCAATTCCATTATCCCCAAGCTGGTTCGCCAGGAGAAGGAGGATGGCCCCGGCGACTACAGTGTCGATGAGAAGACCCGCCAGGCTTACCTCACGGAGACTGGCCATGAAACCTGCGAAAAGCTGCTCGTGCGCGCCGGAATACTGGACCAGAACAGCAACCTCTACGATGTCCAGAATATCTCGCTGATGCATCACCTCAATGCCGCGCTGCGCGCCCATGCGCTATTCAAGCGGGAGGTCGACTATATCGTCAAGGACAACGAAGTTGTCATCATCGACGAGTTCACCGGACGCATGATGGCCGGGCGGCGCTGGTCTGATGGGCTCCATCAGGCGGTCGAAGCCAAGGAAGGGGTCGTGATCCAGAACGAGAACCAGACGCTCGCCTCGATTACTTTCCAGAACTACTTTCGCATGTACGGCAAGCTGTCGGGAATGACAGGTACCGCCGATACCGAGGCATTCGAGTTCCAGCAGATCTACGGTCTTGAGGTGGTCGTTATTCCCACCCACCGTCCGATGGTTCGCAAGGATTTCGGCGATCAGGTATATCGCACCACCCACGAAAAGCACGATGCCATCATTACCGACATCCGCGACTGCAATGTCCGTAGCCAGCCGGTGCTTGTGGGCACCGTTTCGATAGAGAGCTCCGAGCACCTGTCACAGTTGTTGAAAAAACAGGGCATTGACCATGAGGTGCTCAACGCCAAGCAGCATGACCGCGAGGCGCACATTGTCGCCCAGGCAGGCAGGCCGGGTGCCGTGACGATAGCGACCAACATGGCTGGCCGAGGAACGGACATAGTGCTGGGCGGAAACATCGACGTCGATCTGGCAGCGGCAGCCGGAGACATGGAGAAGGAGCAAGGCATAAGAGCGCAGTGGCAGAAGCGTCATGACCAGGTCCTTGCCGCCGGCGGATTGCATGTCATTGGCACTGAGCGCCACGAGTCTCGGCGTATCGACAATCAGCTGCGCGGACGCTCCGGACGTCAGGGAGACTCGGGTTCGAGCCGTTTCTATCTGTCGCTCGAAGACAACCTGTTGCGAATCTTCGGATCGGATCGAGTGTCCGGCCTCATGCAGAAGCTAGGCATGCAGCCGGGGGAAGCGATCGAGCATCCGTGGGTGTCGCGCGCGATTGAGAATGCGCAGCGCAAGGTGGAAAGCCGGAACTTCGATATCCGAAAACAGCTCCTGGAGTATGACGACGTCGCCAACGACCAGCGCAAGGTGATCTATGAACAGCGCAACCGGCTGATGGAGGTTAATGACATCTCTGACAGCATTGCCGAGATTCGGCGTGACGTGGTGGACGAGCTCGTCAGCTACGCGATTCCGCCCCAGAGTCTGGAGGAGCAATGGAAGGTTCCTGAACTCGAGGAAAATCTGGCGCGTGAGTTTGATCTGAGGCTGCCCATTGCGCAGTGGCTCAAGGAAGACTCGACGCTGCACGAAGAAAAACTGCGTGCACGCATACTAGAGGAGTTTGAACGCGTCCATGCTGCGAAGAGCGCGACGGTTGGTTCCGAGGTAATGCGGAATTTCGAGAAGGCAGTCATGTTGCAAGTCCTGGATGCCCAGTGGAAAGACCATCTGGCGGCCATGGACCATCTGCGCGAGGGCATCCACTTGCGCGGTTATGCACAGCAGGATCCGAAGCAGGAGTATAAACGCGAGGCGTTCGAGCTGTTCTCAGATATGCTAGACCGGATTAAGCGCGAGGTAATCAGTCTGGTCACGCGGGTCGAGATCCGCGAGCCAGACGACGTAGCGCTGCTTGAGGCGCAGAGGCAGCATCATGAGAACATGCGTTTCGAGCATCCTTCTGTGCAAAGCGAAGCCGAAGATCAGGACGTGGCGGTTGCGCCGCAGCAGCCCGTGGTACGCTCGCAACCGAAAGTTGGCCGCAATGATCCCTGCCCCTGCGGTTCGGGGAAGAAATACAAGCAGTGTCACGGCAAGTTGACCTAGCTGGAGGTGCCAGGCTTGTGTATCCTGAGATTCCTCCTGCAGCGCGCTATTCGAATTGAAGCTGTGATTTCCATGAGCCATGGCCGTCAATCTTCCGCCACTGCCTGACCTGCAGCGTGTGCCGGGAATCCGGCTTGGCACCGCAATGGCTGGCATCCGCAAGCAAGATCGCCGTGATCTCGTCGTCATCGAATGCGCTCCCGGAACACGCGCGGCGGCAGTATTCACACAGAACCGGTTTTGCGCGGCTCCGGTGCTGGTTGCGCGCGAGCATCTTGGGCTGGTGCGTCCACGCGCCCTGGTGATCAATACCGGCTATGCCAACGCGGGCACTGGCGAACCCGGCCGGCGCGATGCGATTGCTTGCTGCGAGGAACTGGCGCGGCGGATCGGCGTTGGCACTACGGAAATTCTGCCGTTTTCCACCGGTGTGATCGGCGAACGGCTCCCTGTCGAACGCGTTGCTGCGGGACTTGATTCCTGTGTCGCAACGCTGGACGAGTCCGGATGGGCCGCCGCCGCCGCCGGAATCATGACGACTGATACCTTGCCTAAGGGAAGCTCCGCGCGCGTCGAGATTGCCGGTGCCAGTATCACGGTCACTGGAATTGCCAAGGGATCCGGCATGATCTGCCCGAATATGGCGACAATGCTCAGTTTTGTCACGACCGACGCATCGGTAGGGCAAACTGCTCTGGACGCGCTTGTTCGTAGCGCCGCACGGGTATCCTTCAACCGTATCACGGTCGATGGCGATACTTCGACCAACGACGCATGCATTCTGCTTGCCACCGGACGCGCCGGAAATGGGACGATAGAGCGGCCAGAAGGTGCGGCATACGAGGCTTTGCGGGACGTTGTCACGGGCGTCTTCACCCAGCTTGCCCAGGCGGTCATACGCGACGCCGAGGGAGCAACGAAGTTCATCACCATCGAAGTGAGCGGGGGGCACGACGAGGGCGAGTGCCTGGAAGTTGCCCAGACAATCGCGCACTCGCCGCTGGTGAAGACCGCATTCTTTGCGAGCGATCCAAACTGGGGCCGAATTCTGGCCGCAGTAGGCCGCGCCCGGATCGAACGGCTCGACGTCGCATCCGTGTCCATTTATCTCAACGGCGTGTGCATCGCACGTGAAGGTGCGCGCTCCCCGGAGTACACCGAGGCGCAGGGCAGGAAAGCGATGGCTGAGGCCGAGATAACACTGCGGGTCGATCTCGGCGCCGGATCCGCAGCCGCGCGGATGTGGACCAGTGACCTGTCACACGAGTATATACGGATCAATGCCGAGTACCGGACATGATGGCGACGACGTGGCCGTCGCTGCCGGAGTCGTGGTCGACTCCGCCGGCCGGGTGCTGATCGCGCGCCGCCATACTGGCAGTCATCAGGGCGGAAAGTGGGAGTTTCCCGGGGGCAAGAAGCAGCCGGGGGAGAGTACGTTCGACGCGCTGGTGCGCGAACTGGCGGAGGAACTCGGCATTACCGTCGTAACCGCGCATCCACTGATCAATATCCGGCATGTTTATCCCGACAAAACGGTCCAACTCGACGTATGGCGGGTGACCGGTTTCCGCGGGAACGCACATGGTCGCGAAGGCCAGCCCATCCGTTGGGTTGCGGTGAAAGACCTCGGCAGATTTGAGTTTCCCGATGCCGACCGACCTGTACTGCGGGCGCTGGAGTTACCGGCGTTGTATCTTCTCACAGACTCGCGCCGTTTCGGACCAGAGGCATTCCTTCGGCACCTGGAGCGCGTATTGCGCGCGGGAGCGAGGTTGATCCAGATGCGCGAGCCTCAGCTTTCCCCGCAGGACTTCCGTGCCTACGCGCCAGAAGTGGTCGAGCTCTGTCATCGCTACCAGGCACGGGTGTTGTTGAATGCCCCCGTCGAATGCGTGCTCGAATGTGGCGCCGACGGCATCCACCTCAACAGCCGGCGGCTGGAACAGTTTGCGACACGGCCGTTGGACGCCGATCACTGGGTAGCCGCCTCCTGCCACGATTCCATGCAGGTCGAGCGCGCGCACAAACTCGGCGCAGACTTCATCGTCTTGTCGCCGGTGCATCCGACCCCGTCCCATCCGCAGGGTACACCCCTGGGTTGGGACAGGTTTGGCGTTTTGTGTGCTGCGGCCCGCCTGCCGGTCTATGCCCTGGGCGGGATGCGCGCGCAGGATCTCGGCAGCGCACGGCTCGCCGGTGCTCAGGGAGTTGCAATGCTAAGTGGTGTATGGAGCGCGCCCGAACCGGAATCCGTTGTCGCCTCACTCGCTTGAAGCTGAGGCGAACGTCAGCGTCTATCGGGTCGCCGGCGGTCGTGGCATCGCGTCGGATAGCGCGCGATAATGTTCGTCCAGCCGATCTACCTGGGCCCGTACATGAGCCAGATCGGCGTCATTGATGATCAGGTCATCTGCCAGGCGCCTGCGCTCGGATAGGTTTACCTGCGCTGCCATGATACGGCGGATCTGATCCTCGCTCCAGCCACTGCGCGCACGCACCCGCTCAATCTGCTGGTTCTCGCTGCATTCGACCACAAGTATCCGGTCGGTGAGGTCCTGCATGCCTGCTTCGATGAGGAGCGGCACGACTATGATGCAGTAGGGCGATTCTAGAACCAGAACTTGGTCGACGATCTCGCGCCGGACCCGGGGGTGGATGATGCCCTCGAGGCGCATGCGCTCGTCGGCGCAGTCGAAAATGCGCTCGCCCAGCCGTTGTCGGTCGATCTCGCCGTCCGCGCCAAGGATTTCCGCACCGAAAGCACCGACAATTTCCCTGTAGGCAGGATGATTGCGTCGGATTAGGCGGTGGGCGATCTCGTCGGCGTCGATGATCGGCGCCCCATGCGCTGCGAACATGCCGGCAACCGTGGATTTCCCGCTTCCGATTCCACCGGTCAGCCCGATGCGCAGCATGGTGTCCCAGCTTTAGCCCGTGAGATGCGTCAGTTGCAGGTAGTAGCTAGTGAGGACGCCGCCCCATACGAGGCCGATCCAGCCCGCGACACACAAAAAAGGTCCGAAAGGCATTGGCTGTGTGCGGTCCCGACCTCGGAACAGAATCAGACCCAACCCGGTCAGGGCACCGGCGGCCGACGCCAGCAAAATGATCAGCGGCAGCTTCTGCCAGCCGAGCCATGCTCCCAGCATGGCGAGCAACTTGAAGTCTCCGTGCCCCATGCCGTCCTTGCCGGTGACCAGGCGGAAACCGTGGAATACCAGCCACAGCGAAAGATAACCGGCCACGGCACCTGCAACCGCCGCGTGCAGCGAAGCAAATATGTGAAAGCTATTGACAATGAGCCCCAACCACAGCAGTGGCAGGGTGATGGCATCGGGCAGAAGCTGATGATCGAAATCGATGTACGCGAGTGCGACCAGCGCCCACGACAGCGTCCACGCCACCGCAGCGGCCGTACTGACCCCGAAATGGAAGGCGACCACTGCCGTCAAACCGCCCGCGGTCAGCTCCACAGCCGGATAGCGTAGCGAGATGCGCTCGCCGCAGGCGGAGCAGCGGCCACGCAGCCAGAGGTAACTCAAGATCGGGATGTTTTCCCAGGCACGTATGGCGTGGCTGCAATGGGGGCAACGTGAGCTCGGAAGAACCAAGTTGTAGGACGTATCGTTCTCCGTGTTCGTCGCCGTTCCGAGGAGATCCCGGCATTCACGCCGCCAGCCGCGGGTGAGCATGATCGGTAAACGGTGTATCACCACGTTGAGGAAGCTTCCGACGACCAGGCCAAGCACGCCTGCGAAAGTGACCCACATTGCGAGATGTGTCCGAAGGTACGGTTCCAGATATATGCGAAACATAGTATCACCCGACCTGGTGGCTGGTGGCGTCTTATACCACGGAGGCGAGCTTGAATATGGGCAGGTACATGGCGATCACGAGCGTGCCTACTATAACGCCCAGCACCACCATTATCACGGGTTCCATCAGACTGCTGAGGGAGTCGACGGCATTGTCGACCTCTTCTTCGTAGAAATCGGCAACCTTGCTAAGCATGGTGTCGAGTTCGCCGGATTCCTCGCCAATGGCGACCATCTGGATCACCATATTGGGGAACAGGCCGGTTTTTTCCATGGATGACTGCAACTGACTGCCGGTGCTGACCTCGGCCTTGATGTCCATGATGCCATCATAATACACGCGATTACCGGCCGCGCCTGCTACTGCGTCGAGACTTTCCACAAGCGGCACGCCCGCTGCGAACATGGTCGCAAGGGTGCGCGCGTAGCGGGCGATGGTCGCCTTCTTCACGATCAGCCCGATCACCGGAGCGCGCAGAATCACGCGGTCGAGGGTTTCCTGCATCTTGATTGAGCGCTTGTAGGAATATCCCAAGAAAAATACTGTTCCGCCCAGGCCGCCGAAGATCGCCCACCAATAGTGCCGGAAGATATTAGAGACATGGACAACGCCCAGGGTCAGGGCGGGTAGCTCGGCGCCGAAGCTCTTGAACAGACTGCTGAACTCCGGAATCACGAATATCATCAATATCGCCGTGATAATGAACGCAACGGTAATCACTGCAGACGGGTAGAAAAGGGCGGATTTTATTTTGCCCTTGATCGCTTCGACCTTCTCCTTGTACGTCGCGACCTTCTCCAGGATTGTGTCCAGGATGCCGGCCTGTTCGCCAGCGGAGACCAGGTTGCAGTAAAGGGAGTCGAAATAAAGCGGGTGTTTGCCGAGGGCAGTGCTCAGATTCGTGCCGGACTCAATGTCCTGCCTGACGGACGCGAGCAGGTCCTGCATGCTCGGATTGTCATGGCCCTTGCCGACGATCTCGAATGCCTGCACGATCGGGATGCCAGCCTCGATCATGGTCGCGAACTGGCGCGTGAATATGGCCACATCCTTCGCGCTGATCTTTCGTTTGTGCTTGAACAGCGCCGTCGCCTGTTTGCGTACCTTCAGGGGGTTGATTCCCTGGCGGCGCAGAACCGCGTTTACATAGGCCACGCTGATGCCCTGAGTCTCGCCCTTGAGACGCCGGCCTTTCTTGTCGACGCCCTCCCAGCTGAAGGTGCTGAGCTTCGCTTTGACAGTCTGTGCTGCGGGTTGTGCCATGATAGTTACTGGTTGGTCACGCGTTCGATTTCCGCAAGGCTGGTGACGCCGTCGCGGATTTTATTAAGGGCCGACATGCGCAGGTCCGGGATACCGTCCTGCTGCGCCTGGATTCCGATGTCGAGCGCGTTCCCGCCGCGCATGATGATCGCACCGATGGCCTCGGATATTGGCATGACTTGGTATATGCCGACGCGTCCCTTGTAGCCGTCGGTGCACTGGTCACAGCCTACCGGCTCATACAGTTTCAGATCCGAAATCTCGCTTTCCTTGAAGCCTGCCTTGAGTAGCGCTGGCTTCGGGATGTCCTGGGGCTTTTTGCATGCCTGGCACAGGCGCCGCGCAAGACGCTGGGCCACGATCAGGTTAACCGCTGACGCGATGTTGAACGGCGCTACGCCCATGTTGACCAGCCGGCCCAGGGTTGCTGGCGCATCATTCGTGTGCAGGGTCGACAGCACCATGTGACCCGTCTGTGCCGCCTTGATGGCGATCTCCGCTGTTTCAAGGTCGCGTATTTCGCCTACCAGAATCACGTCCGGATCCTGCCGCAAGAACGCGCGTAGCGCGGTTGAAAACATGAGCCCAGCTTTCTCGTTGACATTGACCTGGTTGATGCCAGGAAGGTTTATTTCCACGGGATCTTCAGCGGTGGAAATGTTGCGGTCGGGCGTGTTCAGTATGTTGACGGCGGTATACAGGCTGACTGTTTTGCCGCTTCCGGTCGGCCCCGTCACCAGCACCATGCCGTAGGGGCGCTCGATGGCATCAAGGAATAGGCGCCTCTGTTCCGGATCGAATCCGAGTTTTTCGACCCCGAGGGTGGCGGATGCCGGGTCCAGGATACGCATCACTATCTTTTCACCGAACAGCGTCGGCAGTGTGCTTACCCGGAAATCGATGGCGCGATTCTTGGAAATCCGAAGCTTCATGCGCCCATCCTGGGGGACGCGGCGCTCTGCGATGTCGAGTCTCGACAGGATCTTGATGCGCGCTGCGATGCGGCCCGCAAGCGCCAGGGGTGGGTTGGCCACCTCGTGCAGCATGCCGTCCTGGCGAAAGCGAACGCGATAGGATTTTTCGTAGGGCTCGATGTGGATGTCAGAGGCGCCGTGATTGATCGCGTCCATCAGCACCTTATTCACAAACTTGACTATCGGTGCATCGTTGACGTCGTTCTCTTCGCCGGCTGAGCCCTTGGCCTTGGTGTCGTCATCAGAGGAGATCTCCAACCCGTCCAGATCATCGCCGCCGGCGAGGTCCATGAGGGTCGTGTCCACCGCTTCCAGGCACTTTTCGATGGCAACTCCGAGCTTGGTTTCCTCCACCAGGACCGGTTCCGCTCCGAGGCCGGTGTGAAACTTGATTTCGTCCAGAGCCTGGAGGTTGGTGGGGTCGGCGATCGCCACGAACAGCTTGGTGCCGCGCTTGTAGATCGGAAGTACGCGGTGACGACGGATGATTTTTTCATCCACCAGTTTTACCGGCGCCGTTTCCAGGTCAAGAGCATTGATTTCAAACAGAGGAATGCCAAATTCCTCGGATGCCGCGCGGGCGATGACCGCGCTGCTGAGCTTCTTGCTTTCCACGAGTTGGGAAACGAACGGAACCTTCCTGGCAACCGCCTCGTTTTGCAGGCGCTCGGCATCGCCGGCGCTTAACAGTCCATCGCGTACCAGCCTCAGCGCCAAGCCGCTTAAGCTGTTTGCCGGATTCGGAGTTGCCATATCCCTTTGATCAGTAATAGAAAATATTTCGATGGGGTGAGATATCTGTGTCTTCTAACCAATATTAGTTGAGATAATCCGGTTCGCCAATCCTTTATTTCGGACATCACGACCGGCTGTTCTCGTAAAGACTTTCTCGGGCCGAGTGGAGAATATCATATGCGCTCTGCGATCAGGGCAGATGCCGTCCGCCGGCATTTATGCCACCTGTGTCGGTTTGACGACCGGCGATCTTGGCGGATCGCGGAATGCGGAATGGCGCCACCTTGACGCATCGCGGCGGGTAGGCCACCATCATCTGGCGCGTGCTTTCCCAGTCAGAGCCTGCAAATTTCCTGATTTCGGGTCCAACCCCGGGTGAGCCTGGTTCCTGCCCGGTTTTTGCGGATACCGGTTGCGACGATATCAGCCCTCGGCCGCAGGAAGAGGCCAGATCTTCGTCGCTGAGCCGCTGACCAGCGAAGGTCGTCCGACATGGCCGGTGACACGTTGCCTGATCATGCGACTGGCAGGGCACGCCGAGCGCTGACTCCCCGCCGAGAGCCATTAGTGTTCCATACCAAACTGCGCGCCCCGGACAAGTCCTAATTCGGGCAGCGCCGCGCTCGGTTGCCAAAGGAGTATCGGGAAACTGAGGGTCGGGCACCCAATGGAATGTTGGCACGGAGTGCGATAGTTGACTCAAGTCATAGTTCGTCGTGTGTACAACTCCTATGTTTCCCATTGACAGATTTGCTAGGAAAAACTTAGACTGATTCTAAATAAGCGGTCTCGCTTATTTTCTTTAAGAATCTGACAACATGGAGACCTGAACATGAAAAGCTTGAAAGGCAGCAAGACCCACGAGAACCTCAAGTACGCTTTTGCCGGAGAATCCCAGGCCAACCGCCGCTACCTGTATTTCGCCTCCAAGGCGGATGTGGAGGGCTTCAATGATGTTTCGGCAGTATTCCGCTCGACCGCCGAAGGCGAAACTGGTCATGCACACGGGCACCTCGAGTACATGGAAGCTGTAGGCGATCCGGCTACCGACCTTCCAATCGGAAGCACCAGCGACAATCTGAAATCCGCCATTGCGGGCGAGACTCACGAGTATACGGATATGTATCCCGGCATGGCGAAAGCCGCGCGCGAAGAGGGGTTTAGCGAAATTGCGGACTGGTTCGAGACTTTGGCCAAAGCCGAACGCTCACATGCCAACCGGTTTCAGAAGGCCCTCGATAGCCTCGGCAAGTAATTGAAAGCGCCGCGGGGCGGGTTACCCTTGCCCGCGGCGTGATGTTGGCCGGACTGTCCGAGGGCGCCGGGCAGGCCATGTGTCAGCTTGGGTTGTCTGAGCCATCTCAACCATGGGCGGGAGTGAACTATGGCTGTAACCTCTCACGGTAGCCACGAAGGGGGAGTTGAAGCGCCGATGCGCCATCCTCTGGATTGGAAGAATCCGCAATTCAATGACGAGACCGTTCTGATCAAGGAAATGGAACGTGTCTTCGACATCTGCCATGGTTGCCGCCGTTGTTTCAGCTTGTGTCAGGCATTTCCGACGCTGTTCGATGCCATCGATGCTTCCGAGACGCTGGAGCTGGATGGCGTGCCGAAGTCCATTTTTTGGCAGGTGGTGGACCACTGTTATCTGTGCGACATGTGCTACATGACCAAGTGTCCTTACGTGCCGCCGCATCCGTGGAACTTGGACTTTCCCCATCTGATGTTGCGCGCCAAGGCGGTAAAATACCGCAAAGGCGAAACCAAGGTGCGCGACCGCATCCTAACGAGTACAGATACCGTCGGGCGTCTGGCCGGCTTTCCCATGGTCGTGCAGTTCGTCAACGCCGCGAATCGAAACAAGTTGTTCCGCAAGGCGCTCGACAAAACTATGCATGTCCATCCGCATGCATCAGTGCCGGAGTATCACAGCGACACCTTCCTCAAGCAATGGCGCGACGACGGTGCCACTGCATCGCAGGCTCAGCCCACCAGCACCACACGCGGGCGCGTGGCGCTGTTTGCAACCTGTTACGGCAATTACAACGAGCCGCAGCTGAACGACGACCTGGTTGCGGTGTTTCGCCACAACGGCATTCCGGTCACTGTTGCCGAGAAGGAGCGCTGCTGCGGCATGCCCAAGCTTGAGCTTGGAGACCTCGACGCGGTGGAACGTGCCAAACAGGCCAACATTCCGGTGTTGGCGCGCTTGGTGGACGAGGGATGGGATATTGTCGCACCCGTGCCTTCCTGCGTGCTGATGTTCAAGCAGGAGCTGCCTTTGATGTTTCCGGATGATCCGGATGTCGCCAAGGTGCAGGCCGCGATCTTCGATCCGTTCGAGTACCTGATGCTGCGCCACAAGGACGGCAAGCTGCGCACCGATTTCAAGCATTCGCTAGGCAGGGTCTCTTATCATGTTGCCTGTCATCTGCGGGTGCAGAATATCGGCATGAAGACGCGCGAACTTTTGCAGCTGGTGCCACAGACAGAGGTCGAGGCGATTGAGCGCTGCTCGGGCCATAATGGAACTTATGCGGTCAAGAGTGAGTTCCATGAAAGTTCGATGAAGATCGCTGGGCCGGTCGTCGATCGCGTGCGGCAGGCGGCAGCGGATCATTACAGTAGCGACTGTCCCATGGCGGGGCATCAGATCGAAAACGGCCTGGCCTCCGGGAAGGCACCGGAACACCCGCTGTCCTTGCTGCGCGCAGCTTATGGGATCTGAACGCTGCAAGCGCCGGGAACAGCCATTCAGTGCTGCCACGGCGCACGATTCACATTACTGACCGAGGAATTGATATGGCAAGCGATGGCTACCACGAAACCGAATTGCGTGAGGAAACCCGGGACATGCATCGGGCGATCGTTTCCCTGATGGAGGAACTGGAAGCCGTCGACTGGTACAACCAGCGTGTTGATGCGTGCAAGGACAAGGAGCTGCGGGCGATACTCGCGCACAATCGTGACGAGGAGAAGGAGCATGCAGCCATGGTTCTGGAGTGGATCCGCCGGCACGATCCGGCCTTTGACAAAGAGCTTCATGACTACGTCTTCACAGAAAAGCCCATTGTTGCCCTGGAAGGAAAGCACAAGTCGTAAAGGAAAACGTCCATGACCGAAGCGGACACCGTTGCCACGCACAAGCTTACCCGCGAGGGGCTCATGTCCCTCGAGCAGTACGACCGGGTACGCAACGACTTCCGCGCTACTGTGATGGCGCACAAGATGAACCGCAGGGTCCAGATCGGGCCGCACGCGACCCTTTACTTCGAGGACGCACTGACGATGCGCTACCAGGTGCAGGAGATGCTGCGTGCCGAGCGGATCTTCGAGGCGCAGGGTATCGACGAGGAGATCGCGACCTACAACCCGCTCATTCCGGACGGCCACAACTGGAAAGCCACCCTTATGATCGAATATGTGGAAGAACCGGAGCGTCAGGCGGCGCTGGCGCGCATGGTCGGCGTAGAGAGCAAAGTCTGGGTGCGTGTGGCAGGGTTTGACCGCATTTGGGGGATCGCAGACGAGGATCTGGACCGCACTACCGCGGAGAAGACATCGTCTGTCCACTTTCTGCGCTTCGAGCTCGGTCCTGCCATGGCGCGGGTGGTGAAATCCGGTGCGGTGCTGGCAATGGGCATCGACCATCCTGCGTATTCCCATACTTTGGAGAAGTTGCCGGACACGATACGTGCGGCGCTTGCGCTCGACCTCAGCGGTTGATGCCTTTCACGCGGCGCGCGCAGCGCGCTATAATGCGCCGCCAATGACAGGAACCCATCTGTTTTTCACGTTACCCGGAGCATGCAGGCGGCATGTTCAGCCGCGCGCGCATCTGTCCCTTTCCGTCCAATACCGCGGTGCGACGGACGGGTTTTTTCCTGTTGCACTTCTTCCGATCCCATGAGACAGGTGTACGATGCGTCCGCAATCGAGGTGCTCACTGGTCTCGAGCCGGTACGCAAGCGCCCGGGGATGTACACCGATACGCAGCGCCCGAACCACCTTGCGCAGGAAGTCATCGACAACTCGGTGGATGAGGCGATCGCGGGCCACGCGAAGCGCATAGACGTGGTGCTGCACAACGACGGTTCGATTGCCGTGTCGGACGATGGCCGCGGCATGCCGGTGGACCGGCACAAGGGTGAGGGTGTTTCGGGTGTGGAAGTGATCCTCACGCGACTGCATGCCGGCGGAAAGTTCTCGAACAAGAACTACGATTTTTCCGGCGGTTTGCACGGTGTCGGAGTGTCGGTGGTCAATGCTCTGTCCAAGAAGCTTGAGGTGTACGTCCGGCGCGCAGGCAAGGAACACAGGATGACGTTTGCCGACGGCCAGAAGACCACGGAGCTGAAGGTGATCGGGTCGGTGGGCGCACGCACGACTGGCACCACCGTGCGTTTCTGGCCGGACGAGAGATTTTTCGACAGTCCGAAGTTCCACGTGCCGAAGCTCAAGCACGTGTTGCGCGCCAAGGCAGTGCTGTGTCCGGGACTGAGGATCACGTTTTCCGACGAGTCCGATCCCAAGAACAGCGAGGAATGGTATTACGAAGACGGACTGAGGGATTATCTGCTCAGCGAGTTAGGCGGGCATGAGCTCATTCCAGCCGATCCGTTCGTCGGCCGCTTCAAAGGCGACGATGCAGAGATCGACTGGGCGCTCGTTTGGGCTCCGGAAAGTGATGGGCCTTTGATGGAGAGCTATGTCAATCTGATTCCGACCCCGCAGGACGGAACACATGTGAACGGCTTCCGCCAGGGGCTGACCGACGCGTTGCGCGAATTCTGTGAATTCCGCAACCTTTTACCGCGTGGTGTCAGACTGGCGCCCGAGGACGTCTGGGGACGGACCGCCTACGTGTTTGCGTGCAAGATACGCGACCCGCAATTCTCCGGACAGACCAAGGAGCGCTTGACCTCGCGCGAGGCGGCGGCCATCGTCGGCACCGTCGTCAAGGATGCCTTCGCCCAGTGGCTCATGCAGCACGTCGCCGACGCTCAGCGCATTGCCAACCTCGCGATTGATTCGGCGCAGGAGCGGCAGCGCACCGCAAAGAGGGTCGAACGCAAGAAAATTGGCAGCGGTCCGGCGCTGCCCGGGAAGCTCGCCGACTGCCTGTCCACGGACTTGGCCATGACCGAGCTTTTTCTCGTGGAGGGTGATTCTGCCGGAGGGTCAGCCAAACAGGCACGCGACAGATATTTTCAGGCGATCATGCCGCTGCGTGGCAAGATACTTAACACTTGGGAGGTGGACCCGGCGCAGGTTCTTGGTTCGCAGGAAGTGCACGATATCGCGGTGGCTCTCGGTGTGGATCCGGGGTCGAGTGACCTCGGCAGCCTGCGCTACGGCAAGGTTTGCATCCTGGCGGATGCTGACAGCGATGGAGCGCATATTGCGACGCTGCTGTGCGCGCTGTTCGTACGGCACTTCAAGCCTCTGGTGGCCGCCGGTCACGTGCACGTAGCCATGCCGCCACTGTTCCGCGTCGATGTGGGTCAGTCAGTGTACTACGCGCTGGACGCGGACGAGCAGCGGCAGATTCTCGAACGCATCCAGAAGGAGAACCCGCGTGCGCGTCCCACCATCACGCGTTTCAAGGGCCTCGGTGAAATGAATCCTTCACAGCTGCGCGAGACGGTCATGGATCCGAACACCCGCAGGTTGGTGCAGCTGGAAATTAAAGCCGGCGACGATACCAACCGCATCATGGACATGATGCTCGCCAAGAAGCGTGCAGCCGACCGCAAGGAATGGCTGGAGAAGAACGGTAACAAAGCCGAAGTGACCTGAGCGGCAAGCCGGCTTCCCATCGTCGCATGCGGGCCACACATAGCGGACGCGGACCGCGCCGGGTGTGTTGCATGCGCTTGCGCCAGGCCAGGTAACGGCACGGTTGCGGCGAAACTACTGTTTCCGACAATACCCAAACATGGCCAGGTAACGCATGACCAAGAAAACATCCGGAACGCCGCGCTCGCCGGAGAAACTTCGCCACAGGCGCGCTAAGGCCACCGCAATTGAAGCTCGGCCGCATATCGCGCCAGTGGAGCGGTTGCCGCTGGCCACATTCACCGAGAAGGCCTATCTCGACTACTCGATGTATGTGGTGCTGGACCGGGCGTTGCCGAATATCGCCGAGGGACTGAAGCCGGTGCAGCGGCGAATAGTGTATGCGATGTCCGAGCTCGGCCTGTCGGCAGCCGCCAAGTACAAGAAGTCGGCGCGTACCGTCGGGGATGTTCTCGGCAAGTATCACCCGCACGGCGACACCGCCTGCTATGAGGCAATGGTGCTCATGGCGCAGCCATTCAGCTACCGCTATCCGCTCATTGATGGCCAGGGAAACTGGGGCTCTCCGGACGATCCGAAGTCGTTTGCCGCCATGCGCTATACGGAGTCGCGTCTGACACCGTTTGCCCAGGTCCTGCTGTCTGAGCTGGAGCAGGGCACAGTCGAGTGGCAGCCGAACTTCGACGGCACGCTGGAAGAGCCCAGGATCATGCCCGCGCGCCTGCCGCACGTACTGCTTAATGGCACGACCGGCATCGCTGTCGGCATGGCCACAGACATTCCGCCACACAATGTCCGTGAAGTGGCGGCCGCCTGCGTTCGACTGCTGGAGAAGCCGGATTCGACCACGGGCGAGCTGATGAAGCATATCCAGGGTCCGGACTATCCTACTGAAGCCGAGATCATCACGCCGAAAGCCGAGATCCGGGCCATGTACAACAGTGGCGGCGGCTCGATTAGAGCGCGAGCCAAGTGGCAGCGCGAAGACGGCGATATTGTCATCAGCACCCTGCCGTACCAGGTTTCTCCGGCCAAGGTCCTGGAACAGATTGCGCAGCAGATGCAGCAGAAGAAGTTGCCCATGGTCGAAGACCTGCGGGACGAGTCCGACCATGAAAATCCCACGCGGCTCGTGATTGTGCCGCGCAGCGGGCGGGTGGACCCGGTTGAGCTGATGGACCACCTGTTCGCCACCACCGATCTGGAGCGCTCGTACCGCGTGAACCTCAACATGATCGGTCTCGATGGCCGGCCGCGCGTGTTCAGTCTCAAGGATCTGCTGAGCGAGTGGCTGACGTTCCGCATCGGGACCGTGCGTCGCCGCCTGCAGCACCGCCTGGACAAGGTAACAGCCCGCCTTCACATTCTGGACGGCCTACTGGTCGCCTACCTCAATATCGACGAGGTCATCCGCATCATCCGTGCCGAAGACGAGCCCAGGCCGGTGTTGATGAAGCGTTTCAGACTATCGGAAATCCAAGCTGAGGCCATCCTCGAGACCCGGCTGCGCCACCTCGCCAAGCTCGAAGAGATGAAGATCCGTGGCGAGCAAAAGGAGCTCAAGAAGGAGCGCGAGGAGATCGAGTCGTTTCTCAAGTCGAATCAAAAGCTCAGGGACAAGGTGCGGGATGAGATCATCGCCGACGCCGAGGAGTTCGGCGACCCGCGTCGCTCGCCGCTGGTCGAGCGCAGCGAGGCCAAGGCCATCGATGTGGCACAGCTGTTGCCGACCGAACTCATCACCGTGGTGTTTTCCGAAAAGGGATGGGTGCGAGCTGCCAAGGGTCACGAGGTCGATGCCCGTGCGCTCGACTACAAGACCGGGGACCGCTTCCTGCAGGCAGCGCGTGGCAAGAGTAATCAGATTGTGGTGTTTCTCGATTCGACCGGACGCTCGTACACGCTTCCAGCGCACAAGCTGCCGTCGGCGCGTGGCCACGGAGAGCCTCTGGCATCGAGTCTGAATCCCCCGCCGGGCGTCACTTGGGCGGGTGTAATGATGGGAGCGCTGGAGGATCCTTATCTGATCGCATCGGATGCTGGCTACGGCTTCGTCTGCAAGCTAGGTGATCTGGTCACCGACCGCCGTGCCGGCAAGGCGGTACTCCGGGTACCCAAGGGGTCAAGGGCGTTGCCGCCGCAGCGTGTCGTCGATGCGGAAAACGACTGGCTCGCGGCAGTCACCAACAAGGGAAATATTCTGGTGTTTCTGGTGGCCGAGTTGCCGCGAATGGAGAAGGGTAAGGGCGAGAAGATACTCCACATCCCTGGACCGCGAGTTGCCAAACGCGAGGAGTATCTCGCAGGCATCGCCGTATTTCAGGAAGGTCAGGCGCTGGTATTGCGTACTGGCAAGGGAGAACTGGTGCTGCGCCCTGGCAAGGACATCGATCAATATGTCGGCGAACGCGCGTTGCGTGGGAGTCGGCTGCCGCGCGGACACCAGGAAGTCACGGAGATCGAAACCCAGGCCGTTTGAGGTATTTTTCGGCCGCGCCGTCGCGGATGCGTCGAAATCCGCGAACTGTCCGGACTGAGAGTGACTGTCACATGCGCCAGGATGAGATTGCGCTTGCGCCCGGATGGCCACTACTGCAGTTGCACGTGGAAGCTAGGCTGCATTGTCCGGGTACGGCGAAGAATGCGTGTAAAATACGTCGCCTATGCGAATAGCAGCGATCATTGAATACGACGGCTCAGGTTTTTGCGGCTGGCAGCGGCAGGAAGGCGCACGCACCGTCCAGGGATGCATGGAAGAGGCGCTTGGGAGAGTTGCGAACGAAACGGTTCGCGCAACCGTCGCCGGGCGCACAGATGCCGGTGTCCATGCCTGCGCGCAGGTGGTTCACTTCGATTCAAACGCGGTGCGTGCCGGCTACGCGTGGCTGCGCGGGACCAACAGCAATCTACCCCCGGAAATCGCGCTCCTTTGGGCCGGGGAGGTTGCGCCAGATTTCAATGCGCGCTTCTCCGCAACCGGGCGCGAATACCGGTATGTGATACTAAACCGCGGCATTCGGCCGAGCTTTCTCGCCCGGCGCGTGACTCACGAATATCGGCCGCTCGACGTGGCGTGCATGCGGGCAGCTGCGCAGCAGCTCATCGGCACCCACGATTTTTCTTCTTACCGGGCTGTCCAGTGCCAGGCAAAGAGTCCGGTGCGGGAACTGCGGCGTCTCGACATCGAGCGCCGCGACGATCTCGTGATCATGACTGTGGCGGCGAACGCCTTTCTTCACCATATGGTACGAAATATTGCCGGCGTGCTCATGGCCATAGGTGCCGGCGAGAGGCCCATGCAATGGGCGCGCGCAGTGCTCGATGCGCGCGACCGCACCGTCGGCGGCATTACCGCCTCCGCCGATGGCCTATACCTGACGGCAGTAGAATATCCGGTACACTTCGGAATCCCCCGGCTTCCGCCGGTCTCTGGCCTCTGGTAAGCTGATTTGTCCAGTCTGGATAAGCATGCGTACACGCGTAAAGATCTGTGGGATCACCCGTATCGAGGACGCCTTAGCGGCGGCTGATGCCGGCGCGGACGCGATCGGATTCGTCTTCGAGGAA
Source organism: Pseudomonadota bacterium (assembly GCA_027364845.1). Lineage (GTDB taxonomy): Bacteria > Pseudomonadota > Gammaproteobacteria > Acidiferrobacterales > UBA6901 > JAJYCY01. The sequence goes on from DAHXOO010000018.1 coordinate 50,491, forward strand.
CGGAGCCCGAGATTTATTGAGCCGCAGCGGGCGCGAGCCATTGCGCTTGCCCTGCCCCCGTTTCTGAGCATCGTTGGATTGTTCGTGGATGCGTCGGCGGAGCGTATCCGCCAGGTGCTCACGGCGGTGCCCTTGGACTTGCTACAATTTCACGGCCAGGAGGATCCGGAGCAGTGTCGGCAGTACGGGCGGCCATATCTCAAGGCGGTCCATATGCGAGACGGTTCGGAGCCGCAACGCGCGCTGCGGCTCTACCAAGATGCAGCGGGGCTAGTCTTTGACGCCTACAGCCCGGAAGTGGCTGGCGGTGGTGGTCGCCGCTTCGACTGGCGGTGGTTGCCGCAAGGGGTCGGCCGGCGCCTGATTCTGGCCGGTGGTCTGACCCCGGAGAATGTCGCCGAGGCCATCCTGGAGGTCCGGCCGTTCGCTGTGGACGTGAGCAGCGGGGTGGAACGCAGCAAGGGTGTCAAGGATGCGACCAGGATCGACGCATTCATGCGCAGTGTCACGATAGCCTCAGGTGGAGCACATTAACATGGGTTATGCATTGCCCGACGAAGGTGGGCACTTTGGAAGGTACGGTGGACGGTTCGTATCGGAAACGTTGATGCGGCCTTTGCTCGAACTTCAAGCCGCCTATGAGCGTTTGCGTCAGGACAGCGCGTTCCAGGAGGAATTCAGTGAAGACCTGCGCCTCTACGTCGGACGCCCGTCGCCGCTGTATCCGGCGCGGCGTCTTACGGAGAGATTCGGCGGAGCACGCGTATACTTGAAACGCGAAGACCTCAATCACACCGGTGCGCATAAGATCAACAACACTGTGGGTCAGGCGCTGCTGGCCAAGCGCATGGGCAAGACGCGCGTCATTGCCGAGACCGGCGCCGGACAGCATGGCGTTGCCACGGCCTCCGTTGCTGCGCGGCTTGGCCTTGATTGTGTCGTCTACATGGGTTCCGAGGATATTCAACGCCAGGCCATCAATGTGTACCGCATGAAGTTGCTCGGCGCGAAGGTCGTGCCGGTGACTTCGGGTTCCCGCACCCTTAAGGACGCGTTGAACGAAGCGATGCGGGACTGGGTCACGAATATCGAGGATACGTTCTACATAATTGGAACCGTTGCCGGTCCTCATCCTTATCCGGCCATGGTGCGTGATTTCCAGGCTGTGATCGGAAAAGAGGTGCGTTACCAGATCATGGAATTCGAGGGGCGATTGCCGGACGCCCTGGTCGCCTGTGTTGGCGGTGGGTCTAACGCCATGGGCCTGTTCTATCCATTCCTCGACGACCCAGCAGTTGCGCTGATTGGTGTCGAGGCCGCGGGCAAGGGACTCGCCACCGGGCGACATGCGGCACCGCTGTCCGCCGGGCGACCTGGAGTCCTGCACGGCAATCGTACCTATCTGATGGAAACGGACGATGGCCAGATCATTGAGACCCATTCGATTTCCGCTGGCCTCGATTATCCCGGGGTCGGCCCGGAACATGCCTGGCTCAAGGATTCAGGGCGCGCACGATACGTGGCGGTGACCGATGACGAAGCCATAGAGGCATTCCACCTGCTCACACGTGTGGAGGGCATCATGCCGGCCCTGGAATCGAGCCATGCCATCGCCTATTCCGGCAGACTCGCGCGCGAGCTGGGTCGGGATGCGTGCATAGTCGTCAACCTGTCCGGGCGCGGTGACAAAGATGTGCACACGATTGCTGCGCGCGAGGGCATCTCCCTGTGACAAGCCGGCTGGCAGATCGGTTCAAGGCTCTGAAGACCCAAGGTCGGACGGCTCTTATCCCTTTTATTACCGCTGGCGATCCGGAGCCGAGAATTACAGTGCCGCTTATGCATGCCCTGGTGGAGGCCGGCGCCGACGTAATCGAGCTCGGTGTTCCGTTTTCCGATCCCATGGCCGATGGCCCGGTGATCCAGAAGGCGAGCGAGCGTGCTCTGGCGCATCACGTGAGTCTGACGGGTGTTCTGGCCATGGTGCGCGATTTTCGTGCCCAAGACCCGCACACCCCGGTGGTGCTGATGGGCTATCTCAACCCGGTCGAGGTCATGGGCTACGATCGCTTCGCAGCCAGCGCCCATGAGGTCGGGGTGGATGGGGCTGTAACCGTGGACCTTCCGCCGGAAGAGGGTCAGGAACTGATTGCTGCACTCAGATCGCATGCCATCGATCCGGTATTTCTCCTGGCGCCAACAAGCGATAGCGAGCGCATACGGCGGATTGTGCAGTCAGCGGGCGGGTTCGTCTATTACGTCTCACTGCGCGGTGTTACCGGGGCGGCCAATTTCGACCTGACCGAGGTCGTGCAAAAGCTGCGGCTGATCCGTGCGCAGACACATCTGCCGGTTGGTGTGGGGTTTGGTATTAACAGCGCCGAAATGGCTGCGAAAGTCGCCAATGTCGCCGATGCCGTGATTGTCGGCAGTGCCTTGGTAGGGCGCATCGCCGCGCTTGCATCGCAGCCGCAGCGCATTGTGGCAGAGGCGGCGGCGTTTATCGGGCAGTTGCGTGCAGCGATGGACAACGCGACCGCTTCCGCAACGGTATCGGGGGTGCGGCGATGAGCTGGTTCGACAAGCTACTGCCGCCCAAGATAAAAAGTCGCAGCGTCGGTAAGAAGGCCGTGCCCGAGGGCCTGTGGCGCAAATGCCCTGGCTGCAATGGGGTGCTTTACGGTGCCGAGATCGAGAGCAACATGGACGTTTGTCCGAAGTGCGATTATCACATGCGTATCGGCGCGCGCCGAAGGCTCGATCTGATCCTGGACAAGGATCCACGCATTGAAATCGGGACGAACCTGCATCCTGTCGATGCGCTGAAGTTCAAGGACAGCAGGCGTTACAGAGATCGTCTGGACGAGGCGCAGAACGCAACTGGCGAGCAGGATGCTCTGGTGGTGATGCAAGGTCGGCTGCTAGGCGCACCGCTTGTGGTGGCTGCATTCGAATTCAGTTTCATGGGTGGTTCCATGGGTTCGGTGGTCGGCGAACGCTTCGTACGGGGCGTCAATGCCTGCGTTGAACACGGCATTCCGTTGGTCTGTTTCTCGTCAAGCGGCGGCGCGCGCATGCAGGAGGCGCTGCTTTCGCTCATGCAGATGGCCAAGACTAGCGCGGCGCTCACCCGTATGGGTGCGCACGGACTGCCCTATATATCGGTGCTGACCGACCCGACCATGGGTGGAGTCTCCGCGAGCTTCGCAATGCTGGGGGACATCATTATTGCCGAACCCAAGGCGCTGATCGGGTTTGCTGGGCCGCGCGTGATCGAACAGACTGTGCGCGAGACGTTGCCGGCGGGATTTCAGCGCTCCGAGTTTTTGCTCGACCACGGTGCCATTGACATGATCGTCGACCGGCGTGAAATGCGCGACAGGCTCTCTCTACTTTTGTCGCTGTTCATGGACGCGAGGTCGAAGAGCCAGTCCACGGCGGCGTGAATCCCGGTTCCCGGTCACCGGATTCCTTGGCCCACTGGCTTGCGTGGATGGAGACGCTCCATC
>DAHXOO010000018.1:54009-54258 GCA_027364845.1 Pseudomonadota bacterium
GTGTGCGCACGGCACGCGTTGCCGCAAGCGATGCTGAGCTATGTGCTGCCTTCGAGCACATCGAGCAGCACCGCGGAGGCACTAATCTGACCTATTTCGAATTCGGCACGCTCGCCGCTGCAGAACTGTTTTGCTCGCAGCATGTTGACATCGCGATTCTCGAAGTCGGCCTCGGAGGCCGGCTGGATGCCGTGAATCTGTGGAGTGCTGACATCGCCATGATCAGTTCGATTGGTATTGACCATACCC
>DAHXOO010000019.1 GCA_027364845.1 Pseudomonadota bacterium
CCTGATGGAGGATGCGTAAGGGTGGTAAAGTTTTATTCCAAAGTTAGCCGTTACCCCAAAGCACATAGAGCAGCACGGGGAGTCCCACAATCGTCGCCAGTAGCGAGCCGAGTGGCGGACGACCTGTGAGCCGCCACAGATAACGTGGAGCAGCAACGCAAGCCAGACTGTAGATCACCAGGAAACCCATAGCCGTGAAGATCCCAAAAAGGTTCACGACAGCAAGCACGGACAGGTGACTGACAGCCATGAACGTCACAAAGACGAACATCGCAACGCCAAGCACGTGCAGGGCCAGGGTCGGTGTGTGGTGACGAGGATGCACCCGCGCCAGAAAACGGGGAAGCACTCCATGGCGCGCCATGGAGTACAAGATGCGGGAGATGCTGTTCAGGGTCGCCACCGCGGCGCTGAAAGCAGCGGCTGCCATCGCCAGGTCGGAGAACACCGCAAGCCAGGGCACACCGTTGCGGGCGGCAATCAGGTTCAGGGGCGCTGTGGTGCGGCCGAGCAGCGCCGTGTCGTCTCCGAAGCCGAGCACCTCGGTGTAGGCCATGAACACGAAGAAGACACCGACCACCACCACGCTGAGCAGAATAGCCCGCGGCACGGTCTTTTCAGAGCCGCGGCGCTCGCGCGCCAGATTGCCGGCGGTCTCGAAACCACCGTAGGCAAGCACCGTAAGCATGCAGGCGAGAAAGAAGCCGTGACGGTCAAATCGTGAAACGTCGAACTGGACCGGATCAATAGGCCCGTGGCGGGCAAGCGCGACGACACCGATCGCGACGATGCAGGCGATGGAAAAGCCTTCCACAATCAACCCGTAGCGCGCGGCGAGTTCGACATCACGCACTGCAAGCGACCAGGCAATGATGACCAGGACGAGACCGACTGGCCAGGGCGGCACGCTTAGATGCACCAGCGCCAGCGCTTTAGCGGCAAATACGCCGCCCAGCACAGGCGCTGCCAGCAGCGCCCCCAGGTAGCCTCCGACCATAGCCCAGCCGGCGACAATGCCGGCCACTGGATGCAGCGCACGGCTGAGGTAAACGAACAGGGAACCAGCGGCTGGCACGTGCTGCGCGAGCCGCGCGACTTGGCTGGCAACCAGCAGCATGAGCCCACCGACCACCAGATACACCATCCAGGTGAGCGTACCGGCATTCGCCGCCACCAACGAAATGGTCACCGCCGCCATCGCCGAGGGTGTGATATTGGCGACCGCGTGGCCCAGGACCTCAATGAACGACAGACGTCCGACACGTAATCCGTTGCCAGAATCTGCGTCCGCGTCGTCCGCCGGAACTATGGAGTTCATCTGCGTTGCGTTCCGATTATCAGACATTCCTCAACCTCCCCTAGGCTCAGGCATAGGATGCTGCCGAGGATGCCTCAACAGAATGCGTCGACGCACATCTATATTCCAGCTCCGCGTGCCGATGATGGCGTTGCACCGACACCCACGGTAGCCGGCCGGCCATGACATCAGCTGAAACACTCGGGCCCTCAATCCCGCGGGGCATCCGTGGCTTCCTGCAACCCGAAATAGCTCCGGCGCAAAATATCGTCCCGCTGCAATGCGGCGCGATCGCCGGCGAAGCGGATGCGTCCGGCATCCAGAACACAGACACGCTCGGCAAGCTCCAAAAATCCCAGATTCTGCTCGGCGACAAGCATGGCTAGTCCTTCACTGTGCAATTGCTTGAGTGTGGCGATCACTTCCTTAACGTAGCGCGGCGACAGACCTGCAGAAGGTTCGTCCATGACCAGCAGCCGGGGCCCGCTCATGAATGCTTTGGCCAGACTCAGCATCTTGCGCTGCCCTCCACTGAGGCTGCCGGCCGGCACGCTCCGGCGCTGCACGAGATCCGGGAACATCTCGTACAGCGCCTGCGCGCGGCGTCGGACCTCACGGCGTGGCAGGTAGTAGCCACCAAGCTTCAGGTTCTCCTCGATACTGAGATTGGGAAAGATACCCATTTCCGACATATAGGCGATTCCCTGGCGCACGCGCTGATCGGTACGCCGGCCTTCCAAGCGCCGACCTTGAAACTCGATCTGGCCACGCCACAGCGCGACCAGCCCGAGCAGAGCTTTGAGCAGCGTGGTTTTGCCGGCGCCGTTTGAGCCTAGCAGGATGACACACTCGCCGTCCCCAACCTCGAGATCGACGTCCCACAGCACCTGCAGCTGACCATAGCCCGCCACCAAACCGGAGGCTCGCATCAACAGACCAGCGCGCTCAGCCACCGAGGAAGATATCGATCACCTGCGGATCGCGCGCGGCGACGTCCAGCGGCCCTTCGAAGATCTCACGTCCTGCGTCCATGACTACGACACGCGAGGTCAGCTCCCGCAGAAAGCTGAGCAAATGTTCAACCACCAGCAGAGCCACGCCAGAGCTGGCGATCGTCATCAGCGTCTGCGCCATGCGCTGCAATTCAGCGGGGTTCAACCCGGCTGCGAGCTCGTCCACGAGCAGTAGCCGCGGTCTGGCTATCAGGGCCCGAGCCAGATCGAGCCGCTTTTGCTGCGCACTGTTAAGGCTTGCCGCTTCGCGCCCAGCAAGCGGTGCAAGCTCAAGGAACTCCAGACACTTGCCTATCTCGTCTCGCCCGGCCCCGCTGTAGACCGCCGCAATCTCGAGGTTTTCGCTAACCGTCAATCCCTTGAACGGTTTCGGCACCTGAAAGGTACGGTTGATCCCCAGGTGAGCCCGGCGGTGAATCGGCAATCCGCCGACCGGCTGGCCATCGAAGTGGATCGTGCCGGCATCGGCGGTGTAGACACCGGAGATCACGTTGATGGCCGTAGTCTTGCCCGAGCCGTTGGGGCCAACCAAGCCCAGAATCTCGCCTGACGCGAGCTTGAGGCTGAGCCCGTCCAGGGCCTGGAACGCACCAAAATGTTTGCTCAGACGCTCGACGACAAGCAGCGCGCTAGGGGACATGAACGTTGACTCGGCGCAGCAGTGAGGCGAGCCCGTTGGGCAGGAACAGCACCAACATCACGATCACTATTCCGAACACGAGCTGGAAATACTCCGGCTGTGAGATGCCGATCCAGTTGTACAGCCCGTAGAGCAGCAACGTACCCACGATCGGCCCGAGCAGCGTCGCGACACCGCCAAACAGCGTGAAGACAATGGCAAATACGCTGATATTGAGATCGAACACTGACTTCGGATAGAACACCGACACGTGCCAGGCATAAGTCCCGCCGGCAAGTCCGGCGAGCGCGGCACTGAGCAGCCAGGCGCAGGTACGCTCACGCACGACATTCACCCCTGCAAACTCAGCACTAACGGGTTCTTCACGAATCGCCTGTAGCGCCAGTCCCAAGTGCGAGTTGCGCAGGTAGACGACGACACCAAAAGCTAAGGCCAGCACTACCACCATGGCGGCGTAGCTTGCGTCGGCATCGTAGGCCCGCGCCAGGCTGATGCCATAAGGACCCTGGGTGAGCGACTCCAGATGGGGATTGGAAACAATGTAGTAGACAACTTCCGACGCCGCCAGGCTGGCGATGGCAAAATACGCCCCGGACAGTCTCAGCAGCGGTGCCAGCAACAACGCCAACAGCACCGCGATCACGGCGCCAACCAGCAATGCCAGCACGGGTGGCAGATGCAACAGCAGGACGGCGAGCGATGCCCCGTAGGCGCCGGAGCCAAAGAAGCCTACGTAGCCGAACGGCAGGTAGCCCGTGAAGCCAAAGAGCACATTGATACCCTGGGCCAGCGCCAAATACATCATCATGTTGAACAGCAGATCGTGGTTGCCATAGACAAACGGCAGCACGATAAACAGCGCTACCACCCCCACGCTGTACCAGCCACCCCTAGGCAAGCCGCACCCTTTGGCCCAGTAATCCACTCGGGCGGATCAACAGAATCAGGATCAGCAGCACATAAGGCAGCATGTCGGCCCAAGAGGGAAAATACGTCTCCATGAGCATCAGTCCGAGCCCATAGACCAGCCCACCCAGCACCGTACCCAGCGGATTGCCAAGCGAACCGATTACGATCACCGCGAACGAGACAGTGGTAATGCGGATTCCCATATCCGGCTCGATGCTGCCCAACATGAAAGGACTGAACGCACCCGCGACCGCGGCCAGCGCGAGCCCTACTCCCAAAGCGATGGCCGACACGCGGTGCACGTTGATGCCGGTGCTGGCGGCTTCGTCCCGGCTTGCCATCACTGCGCGCGTAGCGTAACCCAGGCGACTGCGATAGAGATACAGGTACACCGCGAGAATGGCGGCGGCACTCACCACCCCACTCACCACCCAGGCTGCCGGAAAGGTCTGACCGAAAACAGTTACCGGCCGGGCACCGAAGACGGTCGCAGGGATGGCACGCTGATCGTTGCCGAAGGCAATCACCGCCAACGCCTCAATGATCTGCGACAGGCCAAAGAGCAGAATGAAGGACAGCATCTCTGGATCGCGCGAGGACAGCAGTCGCGGCACCACAGCGTAATACAGCGCGATGCCTGCGAGCACAAAGGCAACGATTTCAGCCGGAATGGCATACACCGGGTTCACGCCAGCTGCGGTGTACAGGCCGTAGGCCAGAAACGCACCTAGCATCAGGAAATCGCCATGCGCCAGGTTGATCAGCCGCATCACCCCGAAAACCAGGTTGAGCCCCACAGCTACCAGACTGAAATACAAACCAAACAGCAAGCCAGCTAGCAGCGTGTACGCAATCACCCGTTACGGCGCCGGATACACCGGCTTGCCGGTGGCGAGATCAGGCGGATAAAGCATGCGCACGGTGAGCGCATGCTTGCCCGGGATAAACTGGCCAACCGGCAGGTTCTCGCCAATCTGCGCTCCGGTGATGTGGTCGATCTTGAAAGTCCCGTTCAGGGTATGCAGCCTCCCGGAGAACGCCACAATGCTGCGGCGCAGAGCAAGCTGATCCAGGCGTGCGGCCGTCTGTAGAGTCTTCTGGATGACCAGTCCGGTGTTGAACCCCGCGATATTCAGGAAATTGGGGTCCTTGCCATTTGCCTGTCGGAACTCCTGCTGAAAATCGTTCAAACCCATACCGTAATTGACCTTGTTGTAAACCAGCAACGGTGGGGTCGGATAGGTGTACGTATAGGCGAGCGTCTGATCGCCGACGCTTTTCTCCATGAGCGCGAACAGCTGGCCAGGAAAAATCGTAAAGACCATGTTGAATTTCATGCCGCTAGCCTGCAGATCGTGCAGGAATGCAATGTCGTTGTTGGGAAACCCAAACTCGATCACGGCATCAGGACGCGCGGCCTGGACGTTGTGCAGCAGCAGCGCATAGCTCGATGTGCTGGTTGCGACGCCGTGATCGAAGACCAGCTTTACGTGACTGCCCTGCAGGCGCCGGCGCAGGGTCTGAGCCTGGGAGCCGGTGAAATCATTGGTCGCATAGAGCAGCGCTGCGCGCTTAATCTGCTTCTGCGTCTTCAGGAAATCCGCCAACGCATAGGGCCATATCCCCGAGGTCGGCAGTGAAGTCAGTACGATATAGGGATTGTCGTTGGTGAAGAAATTCGCGCCCGTACCGGTCTGATCGAACAGCAGCATCTTGTGCTCCTGGGCGATAGGCACAGCGACCGAAGTCAGCACTGAACCAAAATCCGCTGCAAGGATGTTGACGTGGTCCTGCGTGATGAGCTGGTTATAGAGGGTAGCGGCGGTCGTGGTGGAGCTACGATCATTATAAGCAATGAGCTTGACCGGGAGCTTTCTGCCATAGGCCTTGACGTAAACACCCCCCTCGCGGTTCACGTGATCCACCCAGAACTCCAGCCCTTGGAGCTGCGACTGAGACGAGACGGCGAATGGCCCGGAATCGGCATAGAGCGTCCCGATCCGTATCTCCTTGGGCATCGGAGCCGCCTGCACTGCGGTACTGCCAAAAAACGCAACCGACAGAACTGCAACAGCAAACAACCAAAAGCGTAACAGAGGACGTATGCTCATAGTGGTTCTCCTCAATGTTCCGATTATTGTCTCGCGGCCCACACAAATCTACGGGCAGCATAGAGAGGACGATGGCAGGAATCAACCACCTAGAGGCCGGCAGCGTGTTTGCGCACATCGCGCACAGATCCGCACGATACGATTCCTGCCGATGCGTGCAGGGTCCCGCGGCCGCAGGGACCAAAGCACGGCAACCGTTAAAGAAGAGGAATTTGGACTGGATCTTGGATTTCGAGTTTATTGCGGATCCAGAATTTCCCGACGGTTGCTGCGGATGCGACAGCCAGTAGCGCAACGGACGAACCTGATCAACGCGATCTCGCGATCCGACACCATGCATATTACCCCACAGTTCCTGGAACACCCATCACCAGGATCGATGAATGCAAAGGCTGCTGGCGCACCTCCGGCACCGCTGCATTGATCGAGTGGGGACCCTGCAGCACACAGCCTCCAGAAAACGCGCCGGTTCCTCTACCCACATCGAGGGCAACAAACCGTCGGCCCGGAACGGGAGAGACTGTTGGCGAAATCGAAATCCAAGCCCACCACCTGCCGCGACAAATCAGGAGGTAGCTGTCTATGCCGAGCTGATGGATCCGGTGTACACCCCGCCTCGGACATCCCGTTTACTTGCAATCCCCCACCCGCTTTCCGATCACGTTGGTAATCATCGTGCGGCCCATCCCCTCGCTCGTCATTTCCGCGTCATACGCAGTGCCGGTCGACGTCATCTTCCCGGTGATCGTATCTTTGCCCATGCAGACCATTTTCCAAGTCATGGCATTTCCCTCGACCCGGTAATATTTCATATCACAGCCCTTTCGGGCCGAAGGGATCGCCTTATTGTTCCTGACGTCCGCCGCGGAATAGCATATCGTGTGTGAGATCGGCGGGATCGGGTACGCGAACCCTGGCATTTTCGTTGTTGCGGTTATCAGCCACTTGCCTGGCTTCATGGGGACAAAACCGGCAAAGGCGTTGGTGGTCCCAACTAGCAATGTCAATACAGCGACCCAGATTCTTTTCACGGTATTCTCCTCACGTTTTCCTATATTCCGCACCGTATACCTCACCCCGTGGCCTTCGAACAGCCTATTCTAAAAAAATGGCGCGCTTCCCGCATCCCACCGATGGACGGAACGCTCTTTGCCGCGGCGCAATTTCCTGCCATTGCACGCCTTGGCAAATTATCAGACTACCACTTTACAGAATCGGGGCATGCCGCCGCGTCCACCCCACAGCCGCCAGAACCTGATCAGCCGCTGGCACTAGCCCCTGATACAACACGGCTGACAGGTCGCGACGGCGCTCCAAGTACTTCTGGCAACGGTAGACATGCGATGTCCTATTGAAAACATCCGCGTTCAGGGTACAGCGGGTGACGCGCTCGCGTGTCCAGCCGATAAATTAAGCCGGTCCGCCGCCAAGAAACGACTGGCGACCGTCACGGTGGTGCTCCCTGATAATAGCCCTGCAACACAGCAACCGCCTCATCCGCCGTTTCCACAACCGTGAACAGCTCAATGTCCGCCGGCTCGATCACACCCTCTTGTGCCAGAAAATCGAAGTCCACCGCCCTTTTCCAGAAGGATTTTCCGACCAGCACGATGGGAATGCGCCGGATCTTCCGCGTCTGTATCAACGTCAACGCCTCAAACAATTCGTCCATCGTGCCATAGCCACCGGGGAATGCCACGAGCGCCCGTGCCCGCAGCATGAAATGCATCTTGCGCAGGCCGAAGTAGTGGAATTTGAAGCACAAATCCGGGGTGATGTAGGGGTTTGGCATCTGCTCCTGCGGCAGCGTGATGTTCAGGCCGACGGTACGCGCGCCGACATCGTGGGCACCGCGGTTGGCAGCTTCCATAATTCCCGGGCCGCCGCCCGTCAGCACGACGAAGTCGCGGCGATGCTCATGTTGAAACTCGCGTGACATGACTCTCGCGAACTTTCTTGCTTCGATATAATAACGTGAGTACTCCACGCGCCTGCGAGCAAGTGCAATGGTCGCGCGCAGCGAAGGATCTCCTGGCCGCTCCTGCTCCTGCTGCAGCAAACTGTCGAGCCGTGCGTTTGCTTCTGCCGGGGACGGTATGCGTGTGCTCCCGAACACAACCACCGTAGAACGCACATTGTGCCGGCGCAGAAACGTGTCCGGTTTCACCAGCTCGAGCTGCAGGCGCACCGGCCTTGCCTCGTCGCTGTCCAGGAAATCGGCATCCTCATAGGCCAGCCGGTACGAGGGGCTTCGCTTCAGTTCCTCGGCCAGCGCGTCCAGCTCTTCTTTGGGTAAATCGCGATCCTGCTCCGCCATGGGTCTACCTCGTCTCAAATCCTGGCACTCTCTCCCTCTGTAGGGACCTGCACGTGCCATCCGAGCTGCGTGCCAATCGTGTGCGCGAAACCAAGCGCAATATCCTCCTCGCCATGCACAATAAAGGTCTGCCGCGGCGGTCGCTTGAACCCGCGCATCCAGCGCAGCAGCGCCGGCTGATCGGCGTGGGCGGAAAAACCGCCAAGCGTAAAGATCTCTGCGCGCACGGCGATCTCCTCGCCGAACAGGCGTACGCTCTTTACGCCGTCGACAAGATGTCTGCCGAGCGTCCCTTTCGCCTGGAAGCCGGTGATCAAAACTGTATTTTGCGTGGAACCAAGATTGTAGCGCAGGTGGTGCCTTACGCGTCCTCCGTCGCACATGCCGCTCGCAGAAACAATGATCGCGCCTGTTCGTATTTTGTTGAGTGCCATTGATTCCTGCACGCTTTCCGTGAAATGCAGTTTCGGCGTCACGGCACTGCGGCGTTCGAGCAGCATTTCTTTCGTCTCCTTGTCGAAAAGCTCCATATGTCGCAAGGTTATCTGAGTCACTGCTGTAGCCATCGGCGAATCGACATAGATATGCAGATTGTGAAAGCGGCCATCGCGCGTCAGCAGAGTGAAGTAATAAAGCAATTCCTGCGTGCGTCCAACGGCGAACGCCGGTATGATCACGTTACCGCGTTTATCATTCAGGGTATGATTCACCGCATAGACAAGTTCATCCAGCGTCGCGGCGAAGTTTCGATGCGCGCGGTTGCCGTAAGTCGATTCCACGAGCAATACATCAGCGTCCTCGATGATCGTTGGGTCGCGCAGTATCGGTCTGCCGGGCTGCCCGAGATCGCCTGAAAAAACGAGCTTGCGCTGTTCCACGCCATCGCTTACCCATACCTCGATGATGGCCGAACCAAGTATGTGACCGGCATCGCGGAAGACACAGCGCACGCTGGCGTGTGGATTGGCCGGTTTATCGTAATCCACCGCGCGCATCTGCGAGAGACAGGCGAGCGCCTGATCAGCTGTATAAAGCGGCGTTACCTCGATCGGGTCGTGATTATTCCCTCCGTGGTGATGATATGCGGCGCGTTCGGCCTCGACCTCCTGCAGATGACCGCTGTCAGGAAGCATGATACGCAGCAGGTCGATCGTCGCGCTGGTGGAATAAATCGGACCGGCGTAGCCTTCCAGCCGGAGCTTCGGCAACAGTCCGCTATGGTCTATGTGGGCATGCGTAAGCAGGACAAAATCGATGGATGCCGGGTCGAACGCGAACGGACGACGATTACGCAGCACCGCCGATCGCCCACCCTGATGCATGCCACAGTCCACCAGGAACTGGACCTGCGACGTCTCAACCAGATAACAGGAACCCGTTACCTCGCGCGCCGCACCAAGAAAGGTGATATTCATTAGTCTTGACACCAAGTGATCTCGGCCTTCAGGCCGGGGAGGAACAGGTTCCACCCACACGGCGGTTCTGCTTCGGCTTCCTCCGCGGGGTTTGGTCTATCATTGATAGAGCAGTGCTCCTTAAAAAGGAGCGCAGGCGCTCCTCAATCTGCCGACAATGTCCGAACACCCTCGAGGCCCTCGCTACCCGCAGAAGCCGAAGTCTACGCCTGCAACACTTTCATTGGCATGCGCAGGAACGCCGTCGTCGGAACCACGCCGCGCGGACCGCCTGACCTATTACCCGGTCCGCCGGCAGTAATCCAGCCCTTGGCAGTCACAGGGTGTGCCAGGCGCCGACCACGTCGCCGATGACCGCCAGATTGCTTGATGCCAGCCATGTGGGTACCAAAAAACCAGTGCCAAACCGATCACGGTCGGTTTCAATAAGCACGCCCGGTCAATTATAGGCGACAGGCTTTCTCTGTTCACCATGGCGCTTCGAGTTTATCTTTCCTCCTGCCGATGCGCCTCGGCTCGAATGACGATGCGCTCGGTTATAGGCCATGGATGAAAACAATCTCGCTGCCCACCTGCGCTGGCCAAGTAGCAAGTGGCGGGAAATTGCGGCATCGCTGGGATTTCTGCCTTGCCCATCATCCTCGTCGGCAATCCGCCAGGCGGCCGCGCAATCGTCGGCACGGCGACGTGAACGCGGTGCTGAACATACTGGGGATTTCCGAACCTGTCGGCGCAGCAATGGGCGTCGTAGTCTAGGCCGTCATGGGTCTGCACGTGAGGAACTGCAAAGATGCCGGCCGCATCCGACGTGAAAACCGGCGAGCGCGTCAGAGGCGCACGTCTCCGTTGCCATCATGGGTTTCAGCTTTCGGCCCCGGCTTGTTCGCAGGTACGCCCACCTCTACCCGATTGCGCCCAAGCCGCTTCGCCCGATAGAGGGCCTGGTCTGCGCGGTCAATCAAGGCATGCGGCAACTCACCGGGTATGTATAGCGTGAGGCCCGCCGAAAACGTTGGCAACGACAAAATGCGCCCTGCGCACTCGCATGAACCTTTTATAACTCGCTGCTGCACCTTGCGCAGCGCACTGATGGCCCCGTCCTGGCCGGTGTTCGGCAGCAGCACCGAAAACTCCTCGCCACCGTAACGCGCCACCATGTCATGGTGCCGGAATATCGAAAGTATTTCCGTGGCATAACAGCGCAGCACCTCATCGCCGGCTGCGTGGCCGTAGTTATCGTTGATCGCCTTGAACTCGTCGAGATCCACGATCGCCAACGCAAGCGGAGTGCTGTAGCGTTGCGCGCGACCGATCTCATCTTCGAGGCGGCGCATAAAGGCGCGCCGGTTCGGCAATCCGGTGAATTCGTCGGTCAAGCTCAGCAATCGCACTTTATTGAGCTCGTCGTGCAGCCGCTCACTGTCCGACTTTACCAACTGCAGATAGTCGTTCGATCCGCGCAGCTTTGCAGCCAGAGCGCGTTGACCTTTGATGAGTTCGTCGATTCCGCCAATCAGGATCTGCCGCATGCCCTCGATTTCTTCAACGCTGTCGGCTTGCTGCAGTGCGCCACGCTCGATCTCAAGCAGCGCGCCGAATTCCCGGTTCTGCGCCACTGCCTCGGAAACCTTGTTTGCCAAGGTTTCCTGAAGCCGGTCGATTTGATCGCGCTTTCGGTCCAGATGCAGGCGGTAGGCGGAGTTGACCCGGCCCTCGGTCACCGGCCCTTCGGCCGATTCCTCTTGCTCAAGAATATGCTGCATGGTCTTCTCGCTTGAGCGTGAACGCCGTTCCACTGTTCGCCGCTCAAGCGAGGGCTGCCCGGCAGTCTCCGGTTCCGGTGGCGCCGGCTTAACCTCAGGTGTACTTTGCGATGGCGCGACAACAGGCTCGCTCGCAACTACCGGAGGATGAGGCGGCTGTGGCGCTGGTGGAACGTCAGGCGCACGCTCAAGGCTTCCGAGCAATCCCTGGATAGCATGCTCAAAGGCATCCAAGTCGTCACCTGGTTCCAGAACGACCCGCTCGCTTTCGCTCAGAAGCTGACCGCGCAGATCCGCGATAGTGGCCATCGACAAAGCCGGCCGCAGCTGTATGAGTTTTGCAGTCACTCGCAATACATGCTCGCTGGTCGGGTTCTTGGCATAAGCTTCGAGAAGAAAATAGAGCAGCGAGATGTAGGTCTGTTCGACCTGGGTCTGCTCCATCTCGCAGTCCTGCAGGAGACGGACGATCTGATCGTGTATAACAATACCTGTCGGAGATTGCTTGAGTCCTTCAAGCAATCCTATGACGCGCCGAAACAACGTTGATTCGACCGATGGTGTCGAATTGCCCTGCAAGGTGCCCCACCCGTAATGTAATTGCATCCATGCAGTGGATTAAATAAAACATGGACGCCTCATAACAACCAGTAGCGTATGAGGATTATTCTATTTTGTCGTTGTTATTCAGGCCTGCGCCTGTCGGCCTAAACCGCCGAAAACCCCTTTGTTATATGACAAGAAATCTAACCCATGCCCCACCAAATGACAATCACGCCACCTATATCTTTTCGGTCATTAATGTCCGTTCAATCAGTTAGGAATGACAGTGAAAGCATCACTCGACGTGGTGATCCGGTTCACGGAAGAAAAAACGGCCGAAATCATCGCCGGTCCGGCGGCTTATAACGGCCTGCTGGGTCCGCCGCGCAACCGCCGTTGGCGGGCATTGCGACAGTATCGGCGAATGATGATCGCACTTACGCGCTGTTATCAGGGACATCGGGCATTCGAAAGGTCGCGAGCAATGCTGCGGAACCCGCACTTCAAGCCAGCGTCGACGCAGCCGATCGTTCACCGTATCGGCACTGCCGGGTTGGCGGAATCGGTGCCCTGCGTTAAGGTATGAAAAATGACACGCACAACCACAGCTACGGCCGGCAAGGAGCGCTTCACGTTCAGGAGCGCCGGCGCGCTCTTCCTTCTATCTGCCGTCCTCGAGATGCTTTCGCTTACGGACGACATTCCGCTGTTTGGTGCCATGCGCGGCGGTGCTGTCGCAGTGATCTACCACCTGTTGTACGCGGTGCTGTTTGTGATCATGGGCGTTGGCCTGTGGGACAGAAAGCATTGGGGTGACAAAGCGGTCATGGCCACGACCGCGTTCTATACGGCGGACCGGGCCATGCGGCTATTAAGCCCGGCGACCCTTACGGCGTATATGTTCCACGACATTGGCAGCTACGTCGGCATGATTCTGCCCGTAGGCGAACAGACTTTCCGGCAACTCGCCGAACTTATGACCTTGCTGTTCTTGGCCTGCTGGTGGGCATTCGCCTGGTATACCTATGCACAGCGGGACTACTTCCGTGCGAATGGCAAATGAGCTGGGGATACGGTGCCCGACGGACCTTCAGCCCTCCCACTCTTCAAGCGGGGAGGATATTTGTCGCTTCTCCGCCAACATACGCTTCGCGTCATGATCGTTCGCGGCAAACACCATGCGAAATCGGTCAGTAGCTCCCGCCGCCTGAGCCTGGCGAAGGGTCGAGCAAAGAACCTTCGCTTCTCCAAATTTGACGAAACTGTTGACCAACGTCATCGTCTTGTCGGTCGCAATACGGAAAACGAAGTACGGCATGGCCCGGGTCTCCGGAAAATATCCTGGCGCCATTCTATCCATATCCGCCAATGCAGAACAGATTTGGCCTGCGACCAAGGCCGGCCGGGCTAAGCGTGGCTCGTCACCTGTTCCTAAGGCACGCGGGGTGTGTGACATTTTTTCAACGAAGCCGCGACTGACGGGCCGCGTCGTAAGGAGCGGAGAGAACCGCGTGGAATCTGCGGGTGATCTAGAGGCAGGCTTCGCGAGATACCGGATCCTGCCAGCCTAGCGGGCATGGTGGAAATCAGCTGGCGCGCGACAGATACCGAATCTGGGCTCGGTCCACGACAGCAGCGTTAAGCCCTTCTTTTCCCTGGACTGCGGCAGGAAAGCATCGGGCACACCGCAGGGCGGCTGACCGGCACGCAACCTGCCGAAATGCCTCCGTACGGTCGCAGGGTGCAGCGCTGCAGAAATCTGCAACCCGCATCCTGAGAAGGATGTCGCAGTGGGGATGCCATGAGTTAACATCTGCTTTTTGCATACTGATATCCAGAGAACCACAATGCCTAAGAAAACATCGACGCCAAATTTCGAAGCTGCACTCGCCGAGCTTGAACAGCTTGTCGAGAAAATGGAAAGCGGCAACCAGACCCTGGAGCAATCCCTTAAGTCATTCCAGCGCGGCATAGAATTGACGCGCGCCTGCCAAGAGGGCCTCAAGGAAGCTGAGCAGCGTGTGGAAAAACTCGTGCAACAGAACGGCATCATGGCCATCGAACCGTATCAGGGTAACGATTCCACTTGAGCTTCCTGCACGACTATCTGCCCAGTTGCCAGGCACGGGTGGAGCGGGTACTGGATCGTTACCTGCCGTCCGCTCAGAGCGAGCCGCGACGCCTGCACGAGGCCATGCGATATGCCACCCTGAGCGGCGGCAAGAGACTGCGCGCAGCACTGGTCTATGCGACTGGCGAGACGTTCGGCGCCAGGCCGGAGCAACTCGATGCGCCGGCTGGCGCCCTGGAACTGATCCATGCCTACTCGCTCATCCATGACGACCTCCCTGCCATGGACAATGATGACCTGCGGCGAGGCAAGCCTGCCTGCCACCGGGAGTTCGACGAGGCGACGGCGCTGCTCGCCGGCGATGCGCTTCAGACCCGCGCATTCGAGATCCTGGCCAATGATGCGGATCCTGCGGTAAGTGCACAGCAGCGCCGGGAAATGATCGCACGTCTCGCCGACGCTGCCGGGTCCCTCGGCATGGCCGGCGGCCAGGCGATCGACCTTGAGGCGGTTGGCCGCACGCTGAATCTCGCTGAGCTTGAGGACATGCACGCACGCAAAACCGGGGGCCTGTTCCGGGCGGCGGTAGCGCTCGGCGCCCTTGCCGCCCCCCAGACGCCCGTCGGGGCACTCGCGCCGCTCGACCGGTATGCGGCATGCGTTGGCCTGGCCTTCCAGATTACCGACGACATCCTCGACGTCGAGGCAAGCACGGCGACGCTGGGCAAACCCCAGGGCAGCGACCAGCGCCGCAAAAAACCCACGTACTCCGCCATTCTTGGGCTCGAACGGGCCCGGGCCCTCGCCCACGCCCAGTACCAGACGGCTCTCGCCAGCCTCGTCGGTTTGGGGGATAATGTGCAATTACTCATCGAAATCGCCGCGTATATCCAAGACCGAACCCGCTGATGCCCATCCAGAACGACTACCGGTTCCTGCAACAGGTTGATTTTCCGGAAGACCTGCGGCGTCTGGATGAATCCGTTCTTCCCACGCTCGCGGCAGAACTGCGCCGGTTTCTCATAGGAACGGTCAGCAAGACTGGCGGGCACCTCGCCGCCGGACTCGGCACCGTAGAACTCACCATCGCGCTGCACTACGTATTCAACACACCCGAGGACCGGCTGGTGTGGGATGTCGGCCATCAGACCTACCCCCACAAGATCCTGACAGGGCGACGCGCGCTCATGGCCAGCCTGCGCCAGAAGGGCGGCCTTTCGGGATTTCCGCGCCGAGCCGAAAGCCCCTACGACACCTTTGGGGTAGGTCACGCGAGTACATCGGTGGGCGCTGCGCTGGGCATGGCCGTTGCGGCCGCACACGAGGGGTCGGATCGGAACGTCGTGGCGATCATCGGCGATGGTGCGCTCAGCGGCGGCATGGCATTTGAGGCACTCAACAATGCCGGCAACATGGACGCCAATCTTCTCGTTGTACTCAACGACAACGACATGTCCATTTCACCCAATGTCGGCGCAATGTCGAACTATCTTGCCCGAATCCTCTCCGGAAAGGTCTACGCGACCGTGCGTGAGGGCAGCAAGACGGTGCTTTCCACCCTTCCTCCTGTCTGGGAGCTGGCCAAGCGTGCGGAAGAGCACATGAAGGGCATGATCATGCCGGGTACTTTTTTCGAGGAACTTGGGTTCAATTACATCGGACCCATAGACGGCCATAACCTGCACACCTTGGTCAAAACCCTGCGCAACCTGCGTGATCTCAAGGGCCCACGCTTCCTGCATATCGTCACGCGCAAAGGCAAGGGTTATGAACCGGCGGAGGGCGATCCCTGCGTCTATCACGGCGTCACACCATTCGATCCGGCCACGGGAAAGATGGAAAAAAAGCCCGCCCGCAAGACCTACACGCAGGTCTTCGGCGAATGGCTGTGCGACATGGCCGCCACCGATACGCGGCTCATCGGCATCACGCCAGCGATGCGAGAAGGTTCCGGGTTGGTAGCATTTTCGGAGCGTTTCCCGGACCGCTACTTCGACGTCGGCATTGCCGAGCAGCATGCCCTCACCTTTGCCGCCGGGCTTGCGTGTGAGCGACTGAAGCCGGTTGTGGCGATTTATTCGACATTCCTGCAGCGCGCCTATGACCAGCTGATCCACGACATCTGCCTGCAAAATCTTCCGGTGACCTTCGCGGTCGATCGCGCTGGACTGGTCGGACCCGATGGTCCCACCCATGCCGGCAGCTTCGATCTAAGCTATCTCCGCTGCTTGCCGAACATCACGGTGATGGCCCCGTCGGACGAAAACGAATGCCGCCAGATGCTCTACACTGCCTTCAGCCTGGACGGGCCGGCGGCGGTACGCTACCCGCGCGGCAGCGGCCCCGGTGTCGAAATAGATCCGACCATGCAGGCCTTGCCTCTGGGCAAAGCGCAGCTGCGCCGGCGCGGAAAAGGTGTGGCGATTCTGACATTCGGCTCCCTGCTCCAGCCGGCGCTGGCCGCTGCGGAAGAACTGAATGCCACGGTAGTCAACATGCGATTTGTGAAACCGCTAGATGCGGAAATGGTCCTTAACATGGCGCAATGCCATACATTGCTTGTCACCGTCGAGGAGAACACCGTTCTGGGCGGTGCAGGCAGCGCCGTTACCGAAGCATTGGCACACGCCGGCGTCAGCATTCCAGTCATTCATCTGGGCCTTCCTGACAGCTTCATCGATCAAGGTGAGCGCGACGAGCTGCTGGCCCAATGCGGACTGGATGCCGCAGGAATACGGCGGGCAATTCAAGCTGCCATACCTTCTGGTATTGCCAGGATACCGGGCAAGGCTTAAACTTGATCAAATCCGTCAACAATTTTGGGCAATAAATCCCAATTGGGATCGGAACCGTAAATCAACCCCCGACTGAAGCCGAAGGCCTTAATGTCTGATGCACGAATGTACTGAACATGCGGGAGGTTTACACGGGAGCGTAAGCTGCCGGTCCCGACCTGTTTCCCGATCTGGCGGCAGCGATTGCCGGGTCGTGCCGGGGTGGGCACTTTCCTTATGTCTGGTTCAGGTCTGTCCGGCTTGCGCCGGCGATCCCCCGATTTCCGGCTGAGCCGCCTGCGTCAACAGAGGTTCACGCACCCGTTGATGCCCTAATGCAATTCCTCCCCTGACTGAGGTCAGGGGTTTCTTTGTGGAGGTTTTATGAAGGCTACTGCCAAGCAAGCCGGAAAGGCCGAGATCAGCCCCATCGCGGACGTTCAGAACGAACCGGATACGCGCCACCTTGCGATCGACAAAGTGGGCATCAAAAATATTCGTCATCCGGTGCGTGTCAAGGATCGCAGCCAGGGCGAGCAACATACGATCGCCCATTTCAACATGTACGTGGAACTCCCGCACAACTTCAAGGGAACGCACATGTCGCGTTTCGTGGAGATCCTGAATGGCCATGATCTGGAGATATCGGTTGAGTCATTCAAGGACATGCTGACAGAAATGAGCGCACGCCTCGAGGCCAACACCGGGCATATCGAGATGAGTTTCCCGTATTTCATCAATAAATCTGCTCCGGTATCCGGCGTTCACAGCCTTCTCGATTACCAGGTGACATTCATCGGAGAAATCCATGATGGTCAGCACATCATGACAATCAAGGTGGTGGTGCCAGTAACCAGCTTGTGCCCGTGCTCGAAAGAAATCTCGAAGTACGGCGCGCATAATCAGCGCTCGCACGTTACGATAGCGGTCCGCACGAACACTTTCGTCTGGGTCGAGGATCTCATCGATCTCGTCGAGAAACAGGCAAGCTGCGAGCTGTATGGGCTGCTGAAACGGCCGGATGAGAAATACGTGACTGAGCGCGCCTATGAAAACCCCAAATTCGTCGAGGACATGGTGCGTGACGTCGCCGCCTGCCTCAACAAGGATCAGCGCATCGACGCGTACTCGGTCGAGTCGGAAAACTTCGAATCGATCCACAATCATTCCGCCTACGCGATGATCCAGCGGGACAAGACTCACTCCCATTGAACCGGCAGGCGAGACGCGGCATCGTAGTTACCCCTGCGATACCGGCCGATAGAGGAATACCAGTATCACCGTGGTAGCGCAGAGCAGCAAGCTCTGCACGGCATTGCGCGTAAGAAAATAATGCAGTACTCCGGCGAGCGCGGGAAGGTCCGCGACATTGATGCCCATCATCAGCCGCCGGCGCAGAACCATAATGGGTTCAGAACGACCTGCGGCCATCACGCCGTCCGCACGGGTAATCCGCCAATACCGCCGCAACATCGGTATCGATGGAACCGCCAACAGGACTCCTGCCAGCAAGGAATACGGCCCGGCGGCAGACAGCATCGGCCGCCCGGGCATGAACCGCTGCGTGCCCAGTATGAGAATTGGCAGAAACAGGGAATGGGCACATGAAAGCAGCCAAACCTTGGTGAGCTCGGACATCGTATCCGCGCATTTTTCCGAAGCTGGGGTTTTTTGGCTCATCCTCTTTCCTGTGCTGGTTCGGCTCGGGCTTTCACGACTGATGCCACGCTGCGGCGCAATAATAAGACCATTCCTGTGCGCTGCGCCACTTGTTTTCGGGTTCCACCTCCGGTAGGCAGACTGAAGTCAGAAACAGCCGGAGGGCTGAGGTTCGGCCGCAGACTGCCTCGATGGCAGCGCAGCGATAACCGGAAGAAGCCTTGGGGTTACCACTTGCCGAAGATCGTACAGTGCGGACTCGGATCCTTGGCAATATCGAGAAAGAGTCGTTCCATAGCGCCACATCGATGAATCTGACGCCTATGATCGAAAAGCTGAAGACGTCCAGCGCAAGGATGCACAACTCACCTGCTCAAGCACCTCGCGTTCCACGGCCGCAATAAGGTCGGGTACCGCCGCCATCACTGGCGGACTGAGGACCTCGCCGGTAGTGTCGGCAATCTCCAGACCGAACACCACCACCTGCGGCGGTAGACACCCTATCACCCGGCCGAGTTCAAGCACTGCAGCCAGACCGAATCCATGGCTCGACAACGCACCAGTCGCGGAACCGACCCTGTCGCGACTCAGCCTGTGCAGCGTCCCCGCAGTGGTACCGGCAGCCACGGCGTCGATGACGATGAGCATGTTCGAACCCTCGAGGCCCTGCAACAAACCCGTTCCCGGCTGGTCACATTTCTCGATGGTGAGTGTCTGCTCAGGGAGCGCAGTGAGGACGGCAGAGCGGCGCAACGCCCCGACCGCGACCCAGCCCAGGCGATCATCCCCGTGCGGTGAACCCAGACCTACAATGTGTATCCGGATACCCATAGTCATGCATAAGGTGTTGGTACGGGCCGCGTCGGTCAATAACGCTCGATGCGCAGGTCGAGAAAATGCGTGGCGCAGGAAATGCACGGATCGTAGCTGCGAATGACCATTTCGCAACGCCGGCGCAACTCGTCATCGCTGTGGTCGAGGCCAAACGCCTCGAGGCTATGGCGCAGATCTGCCTCGATCCGGGCCTGATTCTGGCTTGTGGGAGGCACGATTCGGGCACGCACAACGCGACCATCCTCGTTCACGTCGTAGCGGTGCCACAGCATCCCACGCGGCGCTTCGGTGCTGGCAATTGCGACCCCCGCCTTTGGCTCCACTGCTGTGTACGGCGCCGCCGGAACGCTGTAATCCTTCAAAATCCGCGATGCCTCCAGGACCGCGTAGTAGATCTCAGCAGCACGCGCCACGATGGCATGAAACGGATTGCGGCTGGGCCAGAGAATTCCACTCTCGTCCAGCACTACGCGCACCGCCGCTGGCAGCCGTTCGAGGTTGAGATTGATGCGGGCAAGCGGACCGACCAGGTAAGGGCGGCCCTTCAGCAGACAATACAATGCGGTCGAGTGCTCGACCTGCTGTTCGGCAAAATGCAGTTCGAACTCCTCGACCGCGACGTCGAGACCGGCGCTGGATGTCAGGCGACCAGCATTCATCGGGTATTCGGCGGGATGCCGCAACGAGACACTCACGAAACGCTGCTCTCCGGCCGGAAGATCAAGTGCCGCAGCCCAGCGCACCAGCGCCTCGGCATCGGGTACTGCCGCCAACAGCCGGACGTAAAGCTCTGCCACATCAGAGCGCGAGGGCGCATGATAAAATCCGCCGACGCGCACACCCACGGGATGCACTGAGCGCGCACCAAACAGACGAATGAGATCGTTGCCAAGCGCCTGCAGCTGCAACCCGCGGCGCACGACTTCGGCATGGTCGCGCGCCATGGCGATGGCATTGTCGTAACCAAGCAGGTCCGGAGCCGCCAGCAGGTGGATATGCAGCGCATGGCTTTGTACCCACTCTCCGCAATACAGCACGCGGCGCATGTCCCGCACCCAGGAACCCGGATCCACGCCGAACAGCCGCTCAAACGCGTGCACGGCGCTCATCTGGTAGGCTACCGGACAGATGCCACAAATGCGCGCAACAATTTCCGGAACTTCGCTGTAATCCCGTTCTTCTAGGATCTTTTCGAACAGGCGCGGAGGCTCGAAGATGCGCAGTCTGAGGGTCGTGATGTCTTGTCCACGGGTTTCAAGCTCCAGAGCACCCTCGCCTTCGACGCGCGCCAGCACCGGAACACGGATGGTGATATTGCGCTGCTCAGTCATGATCGTGCATCAGGCGCAGTCCAGCTTCGGTAAACGGCGCCGCGCCATTGTTGATAGACAGGAAGCGCCGACCGATTGCGGCAGGTGCAATTCCCAGCCCCTCCAGGCGCCGGGTCAGCGCTTGGGTGTTTGGATTTTCCGCGGGGCCGTAACACGCATAGCAGTCACGCCCGAAGCTCGGGCACAAGGCACCGCAGCCGGTGCGCGTTACCGGGCCCATGCAAGGCAGCCCATGCGCAACCATGACACACACGATCTGCGAGCGCTTGCACTCCATGCACACTTTGTCGCGCTCCTCGACCGGCGCCACACCGAAAAGCAGCGCGCGCACTGCTGCGACCAGCTGGCGGCTGCTGACCGGACATCCCCACAGTTCCAGGTCGACCTTCACATGCTGTGCCACCGCCGTGGACGACATCAGACTCTCTACATAGGCTGGGATAGCATATATATCCGCGATCCACGCCTGCCCATCCGCCAGGTTACGCAACGCCTGCAAGCCACCGGCGGTCGCACAGGCACCGATCGTAACCAAAAAGCGGCTGCGGGCACGTACGAGCTGAATGCGCTCGACGTCTTTGGCGGTGCTGATGCTGCCCTCGACGAAGGCGATGTCGACCGGCGCCTCGGGATTGACCGGGCCCGCCTCTGCGAAATGCACAAACTCCACCAGCGAAGACAGCAGCAGTAGATCCTCGCCGAGATTCAGGAATGCCAGCTGGCAGCCATCACACGATGCGAACTTGTGGACGGCGACCTGCGGCTTATATCCTGCGGCCACGGGTGTCATGGCTAGATACCCCTCACTGACAGCAGAACCTTGATCTCGGCATAATTGAACACCGGTCCGTCCCTACACACGAATTTTCCCCCGAACTGGCAATGGCCACAGCGCCCGACGGCGCATTGCATGCTGCGCTCCATGCTCAGCCACATCGCGCTGTCGTCTATGCCACGCTCGCGCAGCCGATCCACAGCAATCCGCATCATCCCCTCCGGCCCGCACATCATCACGATCGTCTTGCGCGGGTCGATGTGCATCTGCGAAAACAGATCGGTCACACGTCCCACGTGCCATGGCCAGAGCGTATTTCCGACATCGGCAGCCACCAGAACCTGGGTGTGTTCCAGCGTACTCCAGCGGCGGTAGCGTTCCGCCCATATAAGGTCGTCCGCGTGCTTGACGCCCTGCACAATAACAAGCTCCCCGAAGTGCTGGCGGCGCCGCGTCACGTAGTTGATCACGGAAACTGCGGGCGCGCAGCCCAGCCCTCCGGTTATGATCAACACATCGCGCCCTTCTGCTTCCCGCAAAGGCCAGCCATGCCCGTAGGGTCCGCGAATGCCCAACCGATCGCCTACGCGCAGCTGTGCCAGACCACGAGTCACACGCCCGACCGCCCGGATCGTATGGTCGAACAGCGTATCGTCCTGCGGGTCGGACACGACCGAGATCGGGACTTCGCCGACGCCGTACAGGTACAACATGTTGAACTGGCCGGGAGTAAATCGATAGCGCGCGTGTTTTGACTGGTCGCAAAACTGCAGCCGCAGTGTGAAGATGGTCGGCGACTCGTTGACGCGTTCGACAACCTCCGCCTCGTGCGGAAGAAGAAGTTCATTCATCCGCAGCCCCGGCGCAGACCGCGCCTGCCTCCTCGGTGATGTCTATGCCGACCGGACACCAACTGATGCACCGGCCGCAGCCCACACAGCCGCTGCGCCCGAACTGCTCATGCCAGCTTCCCAGCTTGTGCGTCAGCCACTGCCGGTAGCGCGCGCGGGTATCGCTGCGCACGGTGACGCTATTGATGTAGCTGTGGCCCTGAGTGAAACAGGAATCCCAGGCGCGCGCGTGCATGCTCGTCTCACCGCTCAGCCCGGGCGATTCGATGCCGGCATGGCAGAAACAGGTCGGACAGACCGAAGTGCAGTTGCCGCACGCCAGGCAGCGTCCGGCAACATCTTCCCATCTGGGGTGTTCCAGGTTTGCGAACAGTGCAGCGCGCAGATTTCGTGATGGCAGGCGCCGGTGCTGGCGCTCGCGCGCCGCTTCAATCTGGCGTGCGGCCGCTGCGCGTGCCTCGGCGCTGACAACCTCGAGTTCGAGCGCCGCCGCCACGCCCGCGCCAAGCGCAGTGCCGGACTCCACGAGGAATCCGTCATCGAGCTCGCTTAACGCGAGATCAAATCCCGCCGACGCCTGCGGCCCGTCTCCGGTAGAAACGCAGAAGCAGGTATCGGACGGGTCGCTACAATGAACCGCGACGACGAACAATCGCGCCCTGCGTGCCGCATAATGCGGATCGCTCTGCGGCGCAGCGAGAAAATGCCGGTCCTGAAGTGCCAGCGCCGCCAGGTCGCAGGCGCGTACGCCGATCACCGCGAGCTTATCAGTCGACGGCGGCTCGGTGGAGAACTCGATCCCTCCGTCCGGCAAGCGCCGGGCACGCCACAGCACTTCATGTGGTGCAAACACAAGGGGCTTCAACGCTTGCGGGCCGTTTGCCCAGCCGAAATACCGCAGGCTCGATGTTCGTTCAAGCCGGTAGTACCCGGGCGACTGATGATCGCGCATGCCCTGCGGAAGATCTTCCGAAGCCGAGACCGCAGCATAGACGATCGCTCCATCGCGTACCTGCGGGCCAAAACAGCGATACCCGGCTCGGTGCAAGGCGTCCAGCAACCCTTGAAACCTGCCGCGTGGAAGAAACCCAGTCTCCATACTGGCCTCTATCGGGTGCAAGCCATTGATATTGATTAGAACACAATTTGCCCGAGCGGTCTTGAGCGAACGGCGCAAACGGCTTCCGTTCCCACCGAACGCCGCTGCTCATGCGCACCGCTTCAGCTTCGGCGCCCGGACTCCCGCAAGCGCATTATCTGAAACAGCGTGGTGCGCTCGTCTTCCTCCAGTATCGACTCGATGTAGCGAATCGTGCCACGGTAACGCGGAATGATGTTGTACCGCAGTGCATTAACGCGCCTCTGGGTCCGGCGCTGCTCGGTCAACAGGCGCCACAGTGCCGTTTCCGCTTCGCCCAGGCGCACAAGCAGAACCGCGGTCTGCGCCAGACCGCTGCGCGCCTGATCGAAACTCGCATCAGTTCCCATGAGTCCCACTGGCTGAAGCGCCAGCGTCTCGACGCTGGCGGCCGGATATTCAATACCGGCACTCGATCGCGGAAGAATGCTGACTCGCAATGCAGGTCCGGTTCCTAACGCCGAATGGCGGATAACCTGGCTTCCCATGCGCATCTGCGCAGCTGAAAGCCAGCGGTACGCCTGCTCGAGCGCTGTGCGCGTCTCCGAGTGCAGCCGGCGGTATCGATCCAGACGTTCGCGCACCAGCCTGGTCAGCAGCTCGCGCTTGCGTTCGAGCATTGAATGGCCCTGCTCCAGAAAGCGAAGTTGGCGCTTCAGGCCGAGCAAGGCGCTCTTGGTCGGCGGTGTCTTCAAACGCCCCTTCACGGTACCTCCGCAGATTGCTCGCGGCGATGGTACTTGGCCAGATCCGCCTCACGCACCCGGGTGAGTTCATCCGGGGGCAACAGCGACAGTAGCTGCCATGCAATGGTGAGCGTCTCAACGATGGAGCGATCTTCGTCCTCGCCCTGCGTCACCAGCCGCTTCTCGATCAATTTCGCGAATTCGAGGTATTGGCGGTCGGTCTCCGACAGATCCTCGGTGCCGATGATAGACGCTAGGTTTCGCACCTCGATCGCACGCGCATACGAGGCATAGATCTGGTTGGCGACACGCGGGTGATCCTCGCGGGTTTCGCCCGCACCAATGCCGTCCTTCATGACACGCGACAGCGACGGCAAAAGATCAACCGGAGGGTAGATGCCTTGGCCGTGCAGTTCACGCGACAACACGATCTGTCCTTCGGTGATGTACCCGGTAAGGTCCGGTATGGGGTGGGTGATGTCGTCACTCGGCATGCTGAGCACTGGCATCATCGTGATGGATCCACCACGGTTGCGGATGCGTCCGGCGCGCTCGAAGATCTCCGCGAGATCGGAGTACAGATAACCCGGGTAACCTTTGCGCGCAGGCACATCGCCCCTGGCCATTGCCACCTCGCGCAGCGCTTCAGCATAGTTGGTGATATCCGTGAGAATCACCATAACGTGCATGCCCAGATCGTAGGCGAGGTACTCCGCCGCCGTCAGGGCGGTACGCGGCAGTATCAGCCGTTCTATCGTCGGATCATCGGCGAGATTGATGTACATAACGACATTGCCGAGTACACCGTCCCGTTCGAAATCCTCCTGGAAAAAGCGCGCATCGGCATATGAAACGCCCATGGCGGCAAATACCACCGCGAAGCGCGCCTGTGCGCCGATGATCCTGGACTGACGGACAATCTGCGCCGCCAGGCGATTGTGCGGCAAGCCCGGCCCCGAGAAAATCGGCAGCTTCTGGCCGCGCACCAGGGAATACAGTCCGTCGATCGTGGATATTCCCGTCTGTATGAACTCGCGCGGACGGGTCCGCGCCACCGGATTCATCGGGCTGCCGTTGACATTGCGCCTGATACCCGACACCAGCGGCGGGCGGTCATCACGCGGCTGCCCCACGCCATTGAAGATGCGCCCCATCAGCTCCCGAGACAGTCCAATCTCGAATGGCTGCTCGAGGAACCGCGTCCAGGTGCGCTCCAGGTCCAGTCCGTCCGTGCCTTCGAATACCTGCACCAGAACGACTTCGTCCGAGGTCCGTATGACCTGGCCGTTGCGAATGCGCCCGGCATGGTCGCGTACTGCCACTCGATCTCCCAGCGCTACCCCCGGCACCCCGCGCACGAAGAGCAGGCCACCGCGCACCGCTGAACTGAGCCGGTAGTCCTTTTCCCTCATGCGCTATTTTCCCGCGTGCTGGCATACTCGAGATGAAGCGGCTGGAAAGCGTCACGAACCTCAGCGGCGAATGCCCTCAGCTCAACCATCTGGCCGTTCGAATACACCGACTTTGCGCGCCGTGCCCGCCCCAGCACCGGCAGCTGCAACAGCCGCTGCACCGGCACGCCCACGTCAATCAGATTCCGCCCCTGATGGTAGAGATCGAGCAGCAAATCGAGCAACGTGAACTGTCTGTCGGGGGAGCAGAAACTGTCGACCTCATCGAGTGCGCTCTGCTGAAGCAGCCCCTCCTTGAGAAGTGCTGCCCCCTCCAGCACCCAACGCTGCGCAGGCGAAAGCGCTTCGGGCCCGACCAGATTGACGATGCGGGCGAGCTCATCGGACTGCAACAGCAGGCTCAGGGCCTCGGCGCGGCGCGCGCTCCAGTGCCGATCGACATTTTCGGCCCACCAATTGGCGGCCGTGTCCACGTACCCCGAGTAACTTTCGGTCCAGTCAATCGCCGGATAATGGCGGGCATCGGCCAGTTCCTTCGAGAGTGCCCAGAAGGTCTGCACGATCTCCTTGGTGTGGCTCGTGACCGGTTCCGAAAAGTCCCCTCCCGGCGGTGAAACCGCACCGATCAGTGAAACCGAGCCGTACCCGCCCGCAAGCGTCTGTACCCGCCCGGCGCGCTCGTAGAATGTCGCCAGGCGCGACGCCAGATACGCGGGATGGCCTTCCTCCACCGGCATCTGCTCAAGGCGGCCAGCGACTTCGCGCAACGCCTCAGCCCAGCGGCTGATGGAATCGGCTACCATCACCACGTCATAGCCTTGGTCGCGGTAATACTCGGCGAGCGTCACGCCCATGTAAATCGACGCCTCGCGCGCGACCACAGGCATGTTCGACGTGTTGGCCACAAGCAGCGTGCGCTCCATGAGCAGGCGCCCGGTATATGGGTCGGTCAGCTGCGGAAATGTCTCCAGTATCTCCACCAGCTCGTTGCCACGTTCTCCGCAACCCAAATAGATCATGATCCCGGCGTTGGACCAGCGGGCGATTTGCTGCTGCACCATGGTCTTTCCGGCACCGAAGGCTCCGGGCACTGCAGCCCGGCCACCCTTGAGCAACGGGAAGAAGGTATCGAGCACGCGCTGTCCCGTAATCAGCGGCACGCCCGCCTGGTCGCGGCGGCCATAGGGCCGCGCCGTACGCACTGGCCAGCGATGGTAAAGCTTCAGAGGGTGCTCGACCCGGTCGCCGTCACGCACCTGCGCGATCACCTGCTCGACATTGTAATCACCCGCTGGCGCAAGATTCACCAATACCCCGCTGACGTCGGGTGGCACCAGAATGCGGTGTATGATCGTCTCGGTTTCGGGCACGGTACCGAGGACTGCTCCGGCTGCAACCGTGCTGCCAGCACCGAGACCGGCAGCCGGCTCGAAATGCCACTGGCGCGCGCGATCCAGGGGTGCAACGGTGAGGCCACGGGCGATACGGTCACCGCTCAGTTCAAGAATCTTCGTCAATGGCCGCTGCAGGCCATCGAAGATGTTTCCCAGCAGCCCGGGACCAAGCTCGGCAGCCAGCGGGTGGCCGAGCGGGATCGCGGTCTGGCCGGGCGCCAGAGATTCGGTCGACTCATAAATCTGAACCACGGCGCGCTCACCATCGCGCTCGATGACCTCACCGACCAAGGCCAGCTCGCCGACCCGCACCTGTTCCCCGATCGTCACCTGCGGCAGATTTACCGTGACGATCGGGCCGTTGACCTCGACAATGCGTCCCGGACCCGCCGCGTTCATGGAGCATCGTCCGCGGAAACCACAGATACCGGGAACAGGCGCCCCATGATCATCTGCTGCAGCGCTTCGCGCATGCGCGCCAGCCGCCCCTCGAATGTCAGGTCAACACGTATGGTATCGGCGACGTCGCGCAGCCTGATCCCGCCCAGACATGACAGCGGCTCCTGCGCCAGACGCACCTCAACGGTCACGCCGGCTTCGTCGCAGAACGACTTCCAGCGCCGGGAGATACGGGCCCAGTCACGTGCATTGAGCTCCGCGACCAGATCCCTGCGCTCGATCGCGGCCGCAGCCTTGGCCAGGGATCTTCCGAGCAGCTGCAGATACTTTTCCTCGTCCTCGACGAGATGCCTGAGTTCGGTGGACAGGGCGTCCATCGCCTCCTGCACGAGCCGCCAGCGCAGCCACTCCAACTCCCGCTGCATCCTGATTTCTCCGGCCTGAACACGCTGACGGTAAGTGCGCTCAGAGAACTCGCGAGCCACACGTGCCTCGTATTCCTCACGCTGACGCAGCCGCTCGTTGGCACTGGCAATTAGCTCATCGCGCGTTCGACCGGCCTCCGCAAGAGATTTCTCCGACAGCGCCTTGGCCCGCGCGAGCAGCGCGGATTCGAGTTCGGCAGTCTGTGAGGGCGGGCTCATGATCGCGGATTGAGCGCTTGCGCGCCGAGCAAATCGCGCACCAGTTCATCGACCCGCAAATGGTAATCCTCGGGTGCATTCAAGGATGGTATCTCGACGACGATTATGCGCGCTCCTTTGGCCCGTACGCGCTGCAACCATGGACCGCTGTTGCGCGCCAGATGACGCTCCAGAAATATCACGGCCTTTTTGTCGTGCTGGCTGAGTCCGGCAAGCAGCGCCTCCAGCGACGCGGGAGTCGCATCCGGCACCGTCTCGATGCCGATCATGGCGAATCCGTCCATCAGGGCGGCATTTCCCAGAGCGATGATCCGCGTCCGGGAGGCGTTTGCGTCGGCCCGAGCCATTGCCTGCGTCGTCCTGTTACCCGAGTTTGCCGAGCATCAGAATCGTGACCACGAGTCCGTAGATCGCGATGCCTTCGGCGAGACCGAGGTATACGAGGCTGCGGCCAAATGCCTCCGGCTTTTCGGCGATAACTGCCAATGCCGCCGCACCCACTGGCGCCACAGCGATTGCGGCGGCGATTGTTGCCGCAGCGGTCGGAAGGCCAATGCCAATCAACGCCAGACCGAGACCCAGGCCAACGGGAGCCTGCGCCGTTGCCGGCGTGGCCGGAACAGCAGCCAGGGCATCGTGGATGCTGACCAGCAGCAACCCGGCTTCCGCCAAAACAAATATGGCGAGGTTGGCGCCGATCGTGCCTTTAAGCCAGCGCGGCGGGTTCGTGTGCGGCTCTTTGTGCCATATCTCGAAAAACAGCCCAAGAACCACGGTACCTACGGGACTCAACGTAATCAGACCAACTAGCCAATACATGGCACGCTCCTCGATGAACGAATATTCAGAATGCCGTTGCGGCGCCTGCCCCCAGGGTAAGCGGCCGAAACTCGCGCCCGTTGCCGCCGAAATAACGTGAAAAGCCTTCGTAGTACTCGAGTCGCAGGGCCTGTATCGCCACAATCGCTCCCTCGAATATCACAATGAAAACGTTGCCGAGCACGATCGTGATCCAGTGCCCGGCGCTTGTCTGTGTCATGGACGCCAGAGCGAATACCGCCACCGCGAGCGCCACGTGGTTCAGGCCGAACGCAGCCACCCGCAGAAACGAAAGCGTGTTAGAAAAGTAGCCGATGGCATCCTCAAGCACCTCGCTGAGTGCAACCAGAATGCGCTCGCCTGCCTGCCCGGCATACCGGTACCAATGGAATCCGAACATCAACGCCAATGCCGATGCTGCCACAGCCCATTCCGTCCCGCCCGGCCCACCGCCTAGGTATCGGCGACGCACACCGTCCACGACCGCAAGAAAGAACAGCATCCCGGCCACACCCCTGCCACCCAGCAGGGCATCCAGGTACCTCTGGTCCATGATCCGGTTGCAAATGGTCAGCACGTCTGCGAGCAGGATGAATCCGATGCCCCAGTACAGCGCCATGATCAGCATGCGCACTGGATCCGCGAGCGGAGATATCCAGAGAGGATGAACCAGCTGCTCGAAACCGAAGACACTTCCATAGAGCCAGCCAAAACCGGCGGATACCAGTCCAGCAGCCACCACGAAAGGCGCAAAACCGTGCAGCCGGCGCGATCCCAGCATCCCGGCTGCGGCGATGACGAAACCATTACCAATATCGCCGAACATCATCCCGAACATCAGGATGAACGTCGCAGCAAACAGCAGCGTTGGATCGATTTCGCCGTAGCGCGGCACTCCATAGTTCCTCACCAGAAGAGCGAACGGACGCACCAGCCAATGGTGGCGCATGAGCGAGGGAACGCGCGCGAACTCATCCGGACGCGGGTCGCGCGCGCTCAGCACAAACCGCTGCCCCAGCCTGTCCTGGAGAGCGCCCCGCAGCCCGCGTAGCTCAGCGCCAGGCACCCATCCGCCGATCTGTGTCAATCCGCCGCGACCACACAAAGCCTGTCCAAGCCCGGCATAGGGCGCGGCGACCGAAAGCACGTGCACCGCCTCCACCAGCCTATCGTGAAATTCCCTTTGCATGGTTTCGACCTGCCGACACCGGGTGTCGGCCTCGGCGATCATCCGATCCTGGTGCTCCAGCAGCTGACGCCGGGCCTTCTGCGGATCCTCGTTCAACTCCGCAGGCATGCGCGCAGCCCGCCAATCCGCAGACCGCAGCACTGCACGTACTTCTGCCTCCCTGCCTTTGGGCCCGGCAATGACGACATGTTTCAGCCCCTGCGCGTCCTGCAACGGCGCCAGCACGTAACCTGCGAGAGCAACCGCCTCGCGCAGCCGAATGACATTGTCCGATGGCACCATACCGATCTGCACGTCAAGGAACCGCTTGCTGCGCGAAAGCAGGCCGAAATCGATATCAAGCGCCGCGAATCTGTCGAGCATCTTCATCAGCTGGGCGACATACCGCTGCTCGTCTTCGGCCCGACGCAGGCTTTCCTGGCAATTTGAGCACTGCACCCACACGGTGCGCAGCCACGTCCCCAGTCGTTCGAGTTCCGCTTCGCTCGGCAACCGGACTTGGCGCACCTGGGTATCGAGAGACACGGGGCAGTGCGCCAGGATTTTGTCGAGATGTCCGCGCGCAATCCGATATAACTCATGGAACCGCTCTCCTGGAAGCTCCGCGAGCTGCGCCGGTGCCTCGTCGATTTCGGGATTGAAAGTGCCACGCGTCGCCAGCACGACGGCAGCGGCAGGCGCATCCTCCCGCAAAACGAATAATGCGATGCGCTGCATGGGCATTGGTCTGAACATGGATAGGCCGCTCCGCTGGTGGCATCTGCCGCGGTCAGAGCATCACATGGGACCGGATGCAGCCAAACCCGCTGCCCAGCGGATCAGGTCCGGGGCGAGACTGAGCCGCCGACCCTTGACGACCGCACGCAGCTGGCGCAGCAGCTTCCCGCGTAACACGAGATAGGCGAACACCCGTGCCAGATTAAAGGCGCGACTCCGCAGAATCGTTTCCGCCATGCGCCAGCTGTTACGCTCCAGAATCAGGGTGGCGTCTGCCGCCGTGGTCACCCCAGCGAGTTGCCCGGCAAACGGCTGAGGAAGTCGCATAATGACCTCCTCGATGGTCTCCAGCCGCGACAGCTGTTGCAGCAGCGGACCCTGCAACCGGTCGCCTGCAGGTATCAGCAGATAATAGGTCTGCGCCGGCGGCAGGCGGTAGGAGAAGCGGTAACGCAGCAACCAGAGTAGGTTGGTCCGATCGATGATATCGCCGACAAGCCTATCGAGCTGCTGGCGGTCACCGCGATCCAGTGAATGCACCTGCTCGATCAGTCCCGCGTAGTAGCGCCGGTCAACCGCTGCGTCCATAGCGAACAGCTCGCGACGTTCCTCGTAAATGCGCCGCGCCTCACGCGCGACGGCGCTAAATGGCGTATGTTCCAGGCGCCGCAGCAGTTCGGCCACGTCCTGCGTGTCCAGCAGCTCATCGACCGGCAAACGGCCATACGGACCCATGTCTACGAGCTGCCGACGTATCTCCGCTGCAGGCTGGCCCGCCATCTTGCCGCGCACTATGGCCTTGAGATTGCGGAGCTCGAAGCGGCACGCCCAGTAGATGAAAAACCGGCGTGGCGCCCCGGTCAGGGCGCGCACCAGAATCGCGAAATCCGCCAGCAGGCTTGCAATCAGCTGCTGCTCGAGGGGCAGGCCGGCGTCGGTCGATTTCTCCGGCGCCCACCCGCCAAGCCCCGCGGCCTGCAGCACCCTGTCGTCTTGGCAATCGGCCTTGCCGATAAGATCATCGACGCCGTGGTCCGAAAGCAGCTGCGCAGCCATTCCCGACACCCGGGTATTCAGGTATGCATAGCGCGAGATGGCACGCATGTATCACTCCCAGTCCGGGTCGACAAACAGTGCAAGCGCCGCGCCGACGGCCTCCTCTCTATGTTCCTGCGCCAGGCTGTGCAGCAGTTCGCCCCGCTTTTGGTAGCGGCGCTCCATCTCCGCCACCGCCAGTTTGGCACGCTCCTCGGCCTTGCCGAGAAAGGAACTGCGCATCTCCGGGATATGCGCTTCAGTGCGCTGCTCGGCGGCGCGCACCTCCGCGTGCGCCTGTTCGATCAGCCGTTCGCACTCGCGCGTGGCCCCGTCGACCAGGGTCTCGGCGCGTGCTTCCGCGTCGAGCAGCAGTTTCAGATCTTCTTCCATCGCTCCGCCTCAACAGCCGTCCTGCTCAAGGTGGCATGACTGCACCGGTACCGAAGATCGTTCCGCTGGCAAGACCCAGCCCTGGACAACTCTCGGGCATGGAATCCGGAAAATGTGGCGAACAGCAACGATTCTGCTCGCCGCCATGGCGAGCACATGATCAGGCGCGGTAAACGGGTGGCGAAAACCAGCCCTGAACCTTGCACTGCGGGCGCTGACGTAACGCACCTGCGACAACTTCAGCGCTGCCATGCCAAAAAATGCCTCCATCGCGAATGCGCGCCACACGTCCAAGCCCTTCAGCTATCGTGCACCCAGGCATGAATCCCGGCGCAACGCGCTGTGACACCAATGACCCTGCGCCACACAACACTTTGAAGCATCGGCCCGACTGCCTACGTCACTTTCACCTGAATGAGCTCGGCGCCTTCCGGGTCGGTCACATGCACTGCACAGGCTATGCATGGATCGAAGCTATGAATGGTGCGTAGGATTTCCAGCGGCTGCTTGGCATCATACAGCTGCGTGCCTTTGAGCGATGCCTCATAGGGTCCTTCCTGACCGGATGCATCGCGCGGCCCGGCATTCCAAGTTGTGGGGACCACCGCCTGGTAGTTGTCGATCTTTCCATCCTTGATCACCACCCAGTGCGCCAGAGCGCCACGCGGCGCCTCGGTATAGCCGACACCGCGCGCGGTTTTCGGCCAGGATGACGGCTCCCACAGCCTGTCGTTGAAGGTCCGGACATCTCCCGTTTTGATATTGGCAATAAGGCCGTCATACCAGCCCTGCATCGCGTCGACGATAACCTTTGACTCAAGAGTCCGCGCTGCGGTGCGTCCCAGCGTCGAATACAGCGCCTGGATCGGCAAGCCAAGCTTCTTCAGCGCGTAATTTGCAATCTCGCGCGTGGGCTCATGGCCACTGGCATAGAGCACCAGTACCCGTGCCAGCGGACCGACCTCCATCGGCTTGCCACGCCAGCGCGGAGACTTCATCCAGGAATAGCTCTGCTCGGTATCCAAATGCTCGTATGGTGGCTTCGGCCCTGTGTAGTGGAGAACGGTTTCACCTTTGTACGGATGCAGACCCTTGTCCTTGCCGACGCTGTAGTCATACCAGGAGTGGGTAACGAATTCCTGGACCTGCGCAGGATCACTCAGGTCCACCGGGTGCAGTTTCGTCAGGTCGCGGTTAACGATGGCCGCTGGCGGAATCAGGAAGCTTTTTGGATCGTTCATGCCCTTCTGCGGGAATTCTCCGAAGGTCAAAAAGTTACCCACGCCTTCCCCACGCGTGAACCAGTCCTTATAAAAGCCCGCGATAGCAAGTGTGTCCGGAAGATATACCTGGTCCACAAACGTGCGCATCTGATGAATGACATTTTGCACCACCTCGAGCCCGACAATATTGACGGCAGTCGCTCCCGCGCCTGCCCCGCCGCTATATTGCTCAACCCCACTCTCCAGGTGTTCCGGATGCACGCTGATGGCGCATGGCGCGCCGCCCACCAGAAAATTCGGATGCGGATTCTTGCCGCCGAAAATGGCATGAAGCTTCACCACCTCCCTCTGCCATGCGAGCGCTTCGAGATAGTGACTGACCGCCATGAGGTTTGCCTCCGGCGGCAGCTTGTACCCAGGATTGCCCCAATAGCCATTGGCAAAGATCCCGAGCTGACCTGACTCGACGAAGTTCTTGAGCTTCTTCTGCTGATCGGAGAAGTAGCCAGGTGATGATTTGGGATAGCTACTGATGGACTGAGCAAGCTCCGACGTTTTTGCCGGATCAGCCTTGAGCGCCGACACCACGTCGACCCAGTCAAGCGCGTGCAGGTGGTAGAAATGCATCACGTGGTCGTGGACGAACTGCGCCGCAATCATGAGATTGCGGATCAGCTGGGCGTTCGGTGGAATTTCGTAATTGAGCGCGTTCTCCACCGTACGCACCGATGCGATGCCGTGAACCAGCGTGCATACCCCGCAGATGCGCTGGGCGAACGCCCAGGCGTCGCGTGGATCGCGCCCGCGCAGGATGATCTCTATGCCACGCACCATGGTGCCGGCGCTTGACGCCTGGGTGATTGTGCCAGTGGCGTCGGTCTGAGCCTCGATGCGCAAATGGCCTTCGATACGGGTAATCGGGTCAACCACCACTATTTGACTTGCCATCATCTATCTCCAGAGGGCGGTTCGGATGCGGAAGGCTGCAGCCAGCCGCCCGGATCTTGGAGCCCGGCGGCTATTGCACGAGATTGTCCGCAACCAGCTCCAGCAGGCTGTGCGCGGTCTTGTCCCACTTGAAGTGCGCCTGACCATCGTCGAAAGTCAGGCGGCAGTTGGAGCAGCTCATCACCAACATCTCTGCGCCCGATTCGTCCACCTGCTTCATCTTGATCTGGAAGACCTTGTAGCGCAGGTCGTCCGCGCGATGAATGGTCACGACTCCGCCGCCGCCACCGCAACACCAGTTGACGTCCCCACTCGGGCTCATTTCGCGCAGCTCCACACCCAGCTTCCCCAGGACTTGGCGCGGCGCCTGCGTGGCCCCGCCGCGGCGTGCAATCTGGCAGGGATCATGGAATGTCACCGACTTCGGCAGATTCTTGACCTTGAGCCTGCCGTTACCGAGGTTTCTGGCAAGATACTCGGAGACGTGCAATACCTCGAATGGCAGCGGCTTGCCGTACATGTTCGCGCCGTCCCAGCGCATGGCGCCGTACGCATGACCGCACTCTGGCAACAGCAGAAGCTTTGCCTTGCACTTGATGGCGGCATTGATGATTTTCATGCTGAGGTCTTTCTGCCACTGGGCGTTTCCGGAAAGCATACCGAAATTCGTCGCCTCATAGCCGTCGAGGCGGATGGTCCATTTTTCGCCGAGCGCGTTCAGTACCCTGGCAGTGGCGACGATGGCCAGGGGATATTTCATGATCTCGACCGAAGACATGCTCACCAGTACATCCGCCACTTCCCTGTCCACGGAAATCTCCACTCCGTGCTCGTCGGACAGCCAGTCGATGCGATCCTTGAACACTTTGGGTGTGGCGCCGAGCGGGCTGCCCTCGCGCTCGGCACGCTCGGCGACTGCCCACAGTTCGTGTGGCACGAGCCCTGCCTGAAACATCCCATGACGCGCCTGCCCCACGAGATGGGCGATGTCGATACCCATGGGGCAGATCAGAGTGCAGCGCCCACACATGGTGCAGGAGTCGTATATGAGCTCCTGCCATTGCTGCAGCTCGTCCACCGTGACCCGAGGTTTCAAATTAAACATGCGGTAAAAAAAGGCGAACGGTCCCGACTCACGCTTGTACGCCTGCTTGAACGGCTCCAGCTTGCGCACCGGAGTGTACCGAGGGTCATTTGTCTGAACATAGTAATGGCACGCTTCGGCGCACATGCCGCAGTGGATGCAGGATTCGAGATAGGCCGCCGAAGTCGCACCGAACTCGCGCACAAAGGCGCGCATGGCGGCTTCCACGCGCCGGTCATCAGACATGTCGCCCTGCCGATCGTAACGCAGGGCGGGCTTCTTGACGGTCAGGCGCGTCCCTTCGATGTCCAGCGGATGGAGCGTGTCGATGTCGGAACTCATGTGCTGGCCCCCCGGCGCCCATAGACCACACCGGTCTGACCACGCGCCAAAACAAACAGAACGGCATGCATGAGCTTGCCAAACGGAAACCAAATGAACAGCAGTTCGACGCTCAAAATATGCACCGCCAGCAGGTTCTCATAGCGCCCGCCGTAATGTGCCACCGCCAGCAGTCCGGTCACCAACGGCGCGATCGTCACCGCCCAGCTGAAATAGTCATCGAAGTTCGACAGCAGCTTCAGCACCGGATGGGTCAGACGGCGGATGAGAGCCATTACCAGCGCGGCCAGGGTGACGACGGCGCTGAAGTAGATCACCGCGCCGGGCAGCCCGGGCCAGCTCACTCCCAGGAGGCTGCGTATAAGCAGGATATGCGGCACAAAGCCGAAGACGACGATAGCCAGGCCGACATGGAAAACATAGCTGATCGCCAAGCCGTAGGTGGTACGTGCCCGAAACTCCTTACGCGGCCAAGTACGGCGCACGATGGCCTGCAGCGCTCCCAGCGCCGCGCGGTGGGCGCGCGGCTCGGAATAATCGTGCACACGTCGCAACAGCAGGATGCCGAGCAGGCGCCACAGAACGCCGAACAGAAAGATCGCGAACGACCACTCCAGCGCCGGCCCGCGCGCGAAGTCGAGCAAGTTCATGGCTGCTTCTCCTTCGGCTGTTTCTCGTTGTCGAGATGCGCCTGGCGGCGGCGCGAGACAACCGCCGCGCCGACTCCGATGGCGGCCCCGGCGACCGCGGCCACGCCCAGCACGGTGGCGCCACTCCAGGTGCCGGTGGACAGCGCTTGATAGAAGCTGCCCTTGTCCCAGAAATCCGGTTCCGAACAGCCTAGGCAACCGTGCCCTGACTCAATCGGATAGCTCGTCCCCTGATTCCACTTTACCGTGGCGCAGGCGTTGTAGGTGACCGGACCCTTGCATCCGAGCTCATACAGGCACCAGCCGTTGCGCGCACCCTCGTCATCGAAGGTCTTGGCGAACTTCCCCTGGTCGTAGAACGGCCGGCGATAGCACCGGTCATGGATGGTCTCGCCGAAGAACACCTTGGGACGGCCGAGGTGATCCAGCTCCGGAATGCTGCCGAAGGTCAGGTAATGGGCCAGTACGCCGGTGATGACCTCGGGCACCGGAGGGCAGCCAGAGACGTTGACCACCGGCTTGTCCCTGACGATCTGGCTCACCGCAACAGCGCCGGTCGGATTGGGGTTGGCATGCGGAATACCGCCGAACGCGGCGCAGGTGCCGACCGACACCACCGCAGCCGCGCCTTTAGCGGCCTCGGTCAGGATATCCACCGCGCTTTCGCCTGCGATCGTACAGTAAACACCATCGTTCCCCACAGGAACCGCGCCATCCACGACAAGAAGGTATTTGCCCCAATTCTCCTTCATCGCCGTCTTGCGTGCTGCTTCCGCCGCGGTGCCGGCTGCCGCCTGCAGGGTTTCATAGTAGTCCAGCGACATGGCATTGAAGATCAGGCTCTCCAACGTTGGCGAGAACGAGCGCGTCAACGATTCACCGCAGCCGGTGCATTCCTGATATGAAAGGTAAATGACTGAAGGACGCCGGGCGCGGCTCAGTGCCGCCGCCATCACCGTGGCCATCCCCGGCGGCAGCGCCAGCACCGACGCAGTGGCCGCACAGAACTTCATGAATGCCCTGCGGGAGATGCCCTGCTTCCTTAGAGATTCCCCTAAAGAATCATCTTTCGACATCGGATACCTCCTTTGTTTCGATGCGCTGCGGCATTCAACCGCCGAACGCTTGCAGTTGCGCGTGCAGCATTTCAAGCCCATCAGCAACGTCGTCCGGCGGTGTCTTGAGGATCTCGGGCATGTGCGTGATTTCGATGAACTCCGCCGCGACTTTCCCGTCTTCGTTGTGATGCGTCACCCACCACACCCCGCGCACGATTGTCTCGTACACCTGCGTCGAACCCAGGGCATGGATGACGGCACTCACCTCACCTTCCGCAAAAATCCTGCGCAAAACGTCGCGGTCGCCTGGCGCCATGGGCAGACCGCGCAGATCTATGGATCCGCAGGCCCCGATGTCCGCCAGTCTAGCCAGCATGGACTCGACCTCGTTCGCGATCGCCATAACCCTGCTGAATGCGCGCGCTGGCTCGGCGCCGACAACCCTGACCGGCACATCACTCAGCCGGCTCATTGCCACGCCCCGGCAAGACCGATGACTTCGCCACAGGCCTGAGGAATCGCGCGCGCAACGGCATCACTGGGACAATCGGCCCAGTCCAGGAATTGGGGTTGTATTCCGACTAGGGCGCGATAGCGCGGCAGGCGTCCGGCTAGCAGGGCTATCGTCATCAGATCGAGCAGACTCACCTCATGAACACTTGCCTTGCGATTCGTACCGAGAAAACGGTCCATTTCCCCGCCGACGAATACCCGCAAAGTGCCAGGTGCTGCATGGAGCTCCGCGGCGTCGACGACAATGAGATTGTCAGCCTCTTCGATCGGACCGGCGAGCGTAAAACTAAGCGTGCCACCGTCGAGAAATTCGATGTCGGAGCGACCACCGTGCTGCTGCTGCATCCAGCGCACGGCATGGACACCGACACCCTCATCGCCGAGCAGCGTGTTTCCCAGTCCGAGCACCAGCGTTTTTCTTGTCATTTTTCTCACATCGCACCGCGCGTCAGAACTTGCCTGGTCCAAAACAACCGATTCACCATCGCCACCTCTCCCCGCCATGCGGCCGCACATCTTCTGGTTACGCCGCGTCAGGCTCTTGGCGTTCCCGAGCAAGCCTTCCGTTCCGAAAGATGGTATTCCACTTTGAACGATGATCATTGATGTAAATCAAATTTTGGGCGAATGCGCCGCAGTAGACTGCGGTCACATGAACAGCGGCCCGGTAACCAACAGGCCGAGCGGATTTGGCGGTGCCACTCGCCGCGATTCGCCGCGGAGGGTGGAATGTGCCTCGGGATACCCATGCAGATCATTGAAATTAACGGTTACACTGCGCGCTGCGCCGCCAAGGGCGTCGAGCGCGAGGCCAGCTTGTTTCTGCTGCAGGATGAACAGCTCGCGCCGGGTGACTTCGTGATAATTCACCTCGGATATGTCATACAGAAGATGACATCGCAGGAAGCGTACTCCGCGTGGGCGCTCTATGATCAGATACTGGCCGCCGATGCATGAACTTTCGGTGTGCCAGGCACTGATCGCGCAGGTCGAGGCGGTGGCGGTGCAACATGGGGCAACAGCGGTGCGTAGCATCCGAATCTGCGTCGGACCGCTTTCCGGCGTCGATCCGGATCTGCTGCAACGGTCATACCCGCTTGTCCGGGCAGGCACCGTCGCAGATGCTGCTGTACTCGTTATTGAGCGTCTGCCGATTCGTGTACGCTGCGAGCGCTGTGGCCTTGAGTCCGAGGCAACGCCAAACCGGCTAATCTGCACTCATTGCGGTGACTGGCATACCCGGCTGCTGAGCGGTGACGAAATGCTGCTGGCGAGTGTGGAACTGGAAGCAAACGACAACCGTCATGTTCCTACGGTATGGGCTTGAACGCTTTGTATCGGCATCAACTGAATCGCAACCTTTCCGGAGATAACCCATGTGTGACACCTGCGGATGCAACATTACACCCGGAAACGGGCATCTGGTGGCAAGTGGTGGAAAGCTGTCCCGGACCGCGGACGGGAAGGCTGCGGTGACGATTCTCAGAAGCCTGCTGGACGAGAACGACCTGCAGGCACGCCACAACCGGGAACATTTTGACCAACATGGAGTTCTCGCCGTCAATCTCATGTCGTCGCCGGGCTCCGGCAAGACTGCACTGTTGGAAGCGACCATAGACTCGTTGCGCAATGAATTGCGGGTGGCCGTGATCGAAGGCGACCTCGAGACCGAAAACGACGCGCAACGCGTGCGCGCCAAGGGTGTGCCTGCGGTGCAAATCACAACCGGCAGCGCCTGCCACCTGGATGCGCACATGGTGCACGATGCACTGCATCATCTGCCGCTCGACGGTATCGACATCGTTTTCATTGAGAACGTCGGTAACCTTGTGTGTCCGGCAAGCTTCGACCTCGGCCATCACCGCAATGTCACGCTTCTCTCGGTCACCGAAGGCGATGACAAACCCGCCAAGTATCCAGTAATGTTCCGCGCCGCTGATCTGATGCTGCTCACCAAGATCGACCTGCTTGCAGTCCTCGACGATTTCGATCCGCAACGCGCCGAGGCCGCATTGCGAAATCTAGCCAGCGAGGCGCCTTCGATCCGGCTTTCGGCGCGCTCCCATATGGGCCTTGAAACCTGGACCACATGGCTGCGGCAAGAACTTCACGCTCAACGCCAACGTCTGGCGCAGCATAACAGCGCACGTCCGGCGATCCAGCCCGACGGCCGCCTCATGCACCACGGGACAACGTCTTTGGTGCATTCTAAATATGTATTTTCCCGGGCGAAACCCTGAATCCCCCCCCGCGTCGCGGCATCGTTCATA
Organism: Pseudomonadota bacterium; assembly: GCA_027364845.1. Taxonomy (GTDB): domain Bacteria; phylum Pseudomonadota; class Gammaproteobacteria; order Acidiferrobacterales; family UBA6901; genus JAJYCY01. The sequence continues at coordinate 40,218 of DAHXOO010000019.1, forward strand.
ACACCCAGTTCCGCGCCAGACCGCAGGCACCGCCCACTGATCAGCCGTCGTCGCATATGGTTCGATTCACTGCAGGCGGATCGGCTGGGTCGCCTTGACATAGCCCATCACAGCAGCAACACTGTGGCGCGCAGGCAATAGCCTGCCTGGGGCGGCCTGCATCAGAACTGCAGCCCGCAAGTCACGTAGCACCTTCTATCTTCCTCATAAATGACTCCACCCGGCTGCCTTTCAGCCACTTTCCGTCGGAGCGAATGCGTGTATGTCACGGCTGGCTGCTAAATACCCGCGGCTTGCCGCCACGGTTGCACTTATCTTGCTGTCCCTGATCTGGGGGTATAACTGGATCATGATGAAACTCGCTCTGCGCTCCGCAAGCCCTATCGACTTTGCCGCCTTGCGCACCCTTCTTGCTGCCGCATGCCTGTTCATCGCACTGGCCGTGCTGCGACGACCACTGCGCCCCACCGAGCCGCTCGGCCTCGCCTGGCTCGGCCTGTTGCAGACCACGGGCTTTATCGGGCTTTCAATGTGGGCGCTGGTGAGCGGTGGCGTGGGCAAGACTGCAGTATTGGTCTATACGATGCCGTTCTGGGTCATCGTACTGGCCAAGCTTACGCTCGGCGAACGCATGGATAGCACGCAGAAACTTGCAGTCGCTTTTGGGTTTCTCGGCCTAATCATGGTGCTGGCGCCGTGGCATTCGAACGGGAGCTTTAAGAGCGATCTGCTCGCGATCGGCGCCGGAATATTCTGGGCCGCGGGTACGCTGTACGCCAAGATCCTGCGCCGCCGGGTACGATTCGATCTGCTGTCCCTCACAGCGTGGCAAATGCTGTTCGGCGCCATCGGGCTCTCGCTGATCGCGGTGCTTCTGCCTCCGGCACCGCTGCACTGGAATAGGGAGTTCATCGGTGCGCTGACCTATAATGTGATTTTGGGAAATGCGCTTGCCTGGTTCCTGTGGCTGTACGCGCTCGATACGCTTCCGGCCGGTGTCGCGAGCCTCGGAACGCTGGCCACTCCCGTCATCGGCGTGGCGGCAGCAGCACTGCAGCTAGGCGAAATGCCGGATACTCCCGAGGTCATCGGCATGCTGCTGATCGGATCTGCCTTGGCGCTCATCTCACTGCATGCAATTCGCCAGCACCGGCGCGTGAGCCCGGCCATCGGCCAGGAATAGAGCGAGAAATCCGGCGAATTCCGCGATCACTTCTCATCCGCTTCCGCAACCTACGCAACGCACCACCCACCGCACCCGCCGGAGTTGCTCGCCCATCGTGCTCCGGCGTGCACCTGTGCCTAGGATTACGGTACCAGCAATGGTCAGGCGGCGGTCGGGCTCGCGGAATTTCTAGACGATGTGCTCACAGCCGACATCAACAACTTGCCGCTCAAAAACGCGTGGCGCATGGATGCGTGCGTTACTGGAGCACGCCAGCGGAAAATCCAGGACTCGCACCGCACTCCATCGGCTTTCGGTACAGGCGCATGCTGACTCCCCGCCTGAAAATGCACGCGGACCGGCGCCCGCACGATATGATGAACTACCGGTGTACCTGGTCAGCTGCACAATGCTACACCTGCGAGACCGGCCACGACCCGACCGACGCGGTGAGGACCACCGATCGGGGAATGGGGCGATGCCGACAGACCCCGCACGGTGGTCTGTCCGATTCATCTGCTTGCCAGTTGCGCCGGATCCGCGGTTGACGGCTGGCGCTCGCGAAGGCAATGATGGGCTTTTCCGGAACGCCACAACCGCGGCCGGACTGCGTTCGGTGAATATGGACAAAGAGTGCGCCAAGGGGCCCGAAGCGGTTACCCGACAACCCGCCGCCGCGCGGCAACGCTGCGGACGCTTCGCTCGCAACTGTTCCGCTGCCGATCATGCCATCGCACAGCAGTGGCAGGCCGCATGGCCGACTTTCGGGCATGCGATCGCCTGCATCGATTGTCAGGAGTTAGACCGGACCAGCCGGCGATAGCATGCACGACGATCCCCAACCCGTACCGACCGACTCGTCCCCGCAGCAGATTGTCGCGAGGCGTTGGATCCTGGGAGGCCGCATCCAGGCGGTCGGATTCCGTCCCTTCGTCTACCGCGTGGCGCACCGTCACGGACTTTCCGGCTGGGTCAGAAACCACGGCGGGCAAGTCGAAATTCTAGCGCAGGGGGCGCTCGCCGCCATAGACGAATTCGCTGCCGCGCTGCTGGCCGAGGCACCCCCGTTGGCGCAACCCGAGATGCTTTCGGTCGAAGACACGCGAGCCGCGACACTGCAGACGTTTACCATCCTGGAAAGCGAGGAAGGGCTGAATGCCCCCATCCATGTTCCGCCAGATTACTTCGCCTGCGACGACTGTCTGCGCGATCTGCAGGACCCGGGCAACCGGCGCTACCGCTATCCCTTCATCAACTGCACACAGTGCGGTCCCCGCTACACGCTGATCCGGCACCTGCCCTACGACCGGGCCAACACAACAATGGCCGGGTTCACACTGTGCGCCGAATGCCAGCACGAGTACCGCGACCCCGCAGACCGCCGCTTCCACGCTGAGCCCATAGCCTGCCCTGTCTGCGGCCCGGCCGTGGAGTTCTGTGTTGCAGGAACGCCCGCGGTGCACGAAACACCGGCGGCGCTGGCAGCCGGCGTCGCAGCACTTCGGGCCGGACGCATCGTTGCGGTAAAAGGCGTGGGCGGCTATCACCTCATGTGCGATGCACGCGATGCCGCGGCCGTCGTGCGCCTGCGCCTACGCAAACCGCGGCCGCACAAACCGTTTGCCGTCATGTTTCCGCTACGCGGCAAGGATGGCCTCGATGCCGTGCGCGAGGCGGTGATGCTCGATGATGAGTCGGTCCGCTTGCTGCGCTCACCGATGCGCCCGATCGTGCTGTGCCAGAAAAAGGCTGGCGGTCCACTGTGCACCGAGATCGCTCCCGGGCTGAAGGAGATAGGCATCATGCTGCCTTACAGTCCGCTGCATCATTTGCTGATCGCCGACCTCGATGCGCCGGTGGTAGCCACTTCGGCCAACGTCAGCGGGGAACCGGTGCTGACCAACCAGGTGCAGATCGAGGAGCGCCTGGGGCACGTGGCCGAAGCGTACCTGCACCACAACCGTCCGATCGAGCGACCGGCAGACGATGCCGTATACCGCGTTATCGCGCAGCGACCGCGACTGCTACGCCTCGGGCGCGGCGGTGCGCCACTGGAGCGCCAGCTTCCGCTGCGCTTGGCACAGCCGCTACTGGCCGTGGGTGGGCATACTAAGAATACCGTAGCCCTCGCCTGGGAAGACCGTGTCGTGATCTCACCCCACATCGGCGACCTGGACTCACCGCGCAGTCTTGCTGTCTTCGAGCAAGTGGTGGGCGACCTTCAGACACTGTACCGCGTGAAAGTATCCGCAGTGGTATGCGATGCCCACCCGGGCTATGGCAGCACGCGCTGGGCGAAACGCACCGGTCTGTCGCTGACCACCATCTACCACCACCATGCACATGCTTCGGCCCTTGCCGGAGAGTTTCCGCAAGCGCGGAACTGGCTCACATTCACCTGGGACGGCGCAGGCTACGGAGAGGACGGGACGCTGTGGGGTGGCGAAGCGTTGTTGGGCCGCCCCGGGGTATGGCGGCGGGTGGCGCGGCTTCGACCGTTTCGACTGCCCGGAGGCGAGCGTGCTGCACGCCAGCCGTGGCGCAGCGCAGCGGCACTGTGCTGGGAAACCGGGAACACCTGGGACTCTTGCCCAGAGGACACGACGTTGCTGTTTGCGGCGTGGCAGCAGCACGTCAACAGCCCACCCACCTCCGCCGCCGGACGGCTGTTCGATGCTGCCGCCTCGCTCACGGGACTGCTGCATCGCGCGAGTTACGAGGGGCAGGGCCCCATGTATCTCGAGGTGGCGTGTACCGCACCCGCCGCAGCGATCACTCTTCCGCTGCGGCGGGCGACGGGGGGTCTGTGGGAGTGTGACTGGGCGCCGCTGGTGCCTTATCTGACCGATGCTGCCCTGCCGGTGGCGCAGCGCGCCGCAGGCTTCCACGCGAGTCTTGCGCACTCGCTGCACCAGCAAGCGCGCATGCTGCGGCTTGAGCACCGAATCGATGCTGTAGGTCTTACCGGTGGCGTGTTTCAGAACCGCATCCTGACTGAGCATGCCTGCGCCTTATTGCAGGACGACGGCTTCACGGTATACCTTGCACGCGACATCCCGTGCAACGACGCCGGTATCAGTTTCGGTCAGATCGTGGAATGGCAGGCGCAACTGGCTGCGCACAGCCAGTAGGATGTGTACGTCCATCAGGCAACGGGTGCATCACCGTGAAAACCGATAAATCAAGCGAAACGCATATTTCCCTCGCACATGGGAACGGCGGACGCTTCATGCGCGAACTAATCGAGCAGGTATTTGCGCATCACCTGTCAAACCCATTGCTTGATATACAAGCTGACGCCGTACCCGTGTCCGTCGGGGCCACAGAAATCATGGTCACCACAGACGGATTCACGGTTCAGCCGCTGGAATTTCCCGGCGGCGACATCGGCTCGCTTGCGGTTCATGGCACCATCAATGATCTCGCCGTGTCTGGTGCCACGCCGCTTTACCTCAGTCTCAGCACGTTCATAGAGGAAGGCATGGAAATTGCCCAGCTCGAACGCATCGTGTCCAGCCTTGGCCGTGCTGCGACATCGGCCGGCGTGCAGGTCGTTGCCGGCGACACCAAGGTCGTGCGCCGTGGCGAGGGTGGCGGACTTTATATTGCCGCCACCGGCGTGGGAATTCGCGCGCCCGGTCTGTCTCTGGGCATGCAACACATCCGCGCGGGCGATGCCATGATCGTGAGTGGTCCAGTGGGGGATCACGGGATTGCAGTGATGCTCGCCCGCGAGCAGTTCGGACTGCGCAGCGACCTGCAATCCGATGCTGCCAGCGTGCTGCCACTGACCCGTGCGCTGCTGCCGCTGTCCGGACTGCGCTTCATGCGCGACCCGACGCGCGGCGGGCTAGCCACGGTCGCGAACGAAATCAGCCGCGCCACCGGTCTCGGCGTGCTGTTGCGCGACGAACAGATACCGGTGCGCGAGGCCGTGCGCTCAGTATGCGAAATGCTCGGCTACGATCCATTGTATCTTGCCTGCGAAGGCCGCGTCGTGGCTGTGGTCGCCGCCGATCAGGCCGCGGCGGCGCTCGCCGCGTGGCGCGCCCTGCCGCAGGGTGAGTTCGCGGCAATCATAGGAGCGGTGGAGAAAACGCAACCGCAAGTCATTATGGAAACCGCTCTCGGAGGAAAACGCTTTCTTGAAGAGCTCGAGGATGACCCGCTACCGCGCATCTGCTAACCGGCTACCGACTTGCTGTGACACCGCATGCGGCATTGCGCACCACGATGCCGCCACCCGGCTGGCACCCCAGAGAACATCGCGAGCCCACACGATACCCAGAGTGCTTTTTGTCACGCCAGGCCAGCGCCCGGTGAAGCCAGTCCACAATTCAAGTCCAGTATCCGCGAATTAGGCACGCCACTGCACGGACTTCCTATTTCACTCAGCGCCGGACTCACGTTAGAATCGTGCGATGAATGAAATCCTGATCTTGCGCCATGCTGCCGGCGAAGGGCCGGGCTACTTAGCCCAATTTCTCGACCGTCATGGCCTTCGTTACCGCGTCATCCGCATAGACCAGAACGAACCGGTACCGCCAAGCATCGACGACTGCGCCGCGCTTGTGCTCATGGGCGGGCCGATGAGCGTTAATGACGCCCTTCCCTGGATTCCGCAGGTCATCGGCCTGATAGGCAAGGCAATGGCAGCCGACCGGCCAGTGCTCGGTCATTGCCTCGGGGGTCAGTTACTCAGCAAGGCACTGGGTGGGACGGTCGCGCCCAATGCGGTACGCGAGATCGGCTGGCTTCCGGTTCGGCGCGTCCCCAATGCCGCAGCGAACGACTGGCTCGATGGACTCGCACCCAAGTTCGAAGTTTTCCACTGGCACGGGGAAACGTTCACGATCCCACCAGACGCAAGTCACATCCTCTCGAGCGACGCATGCGCCAATCAGGGATTTGTCGTCGGAAAAGCGCTTGGTTTGCAGTGCCATGTGGAAATGCTGCCGCAGATGGTCCATGCCTGGGCACGGATTGGTCAAGACGAAATCTCCCGGCCTTCGGCAACCATCCAGAGCCTCGGGCAAATGACCGAGGCTCTGGATGAGCGCATCAGTCGCCTGCATCATGTGGCGGATGTTCTCTACGCCCGCTGGATACAGGGCCTGGCCTGAACACAGAAGTGCCCACCCGCTTCTGTCCGGCTGACGCCGCTCGCACGAAGGGATCATCTTCGCGGTTCGCGTCGCGCGCAACGGCCGCGCCGTGGACCTAGCCAATACCGCCCCAGGAGTAACCTGATCCTAATGGACCCCTCGACTATCTCGCGACTGCGCATCGGCATCGACCTCGGCGGCACAAAGACCGAGGGGATACTCATGGACAGCCGCGGAGACATTCTCGTGCGAGCGCGCCGGCCCACTCCGCAGCACGAAAGTTACCGTGCCATACTCGAAAACGTCCGTGACCTGATCCACGAACTGGACCAGCATGCCGGCATGCGCTGTCCAGTGGGTATCGGCACTCCGGGATCGGTCTCTGCCCGCACCGGACTGCTGAAGAATTCCAACACTGTCTGTCTCAACGGCCAGCCGATCATGCGCGATCTGGAGGCCGTACTCGATCGTCCAATCCGGATTGCGAACGATGCCAATTGCTTTGCGCTGAGCGAAGCGATAGACGGTGCCGGCCGTGGCCATGCCGTCGTATTCGGTGTCATTCTGGGTACTGGCGTCGGTGGTGGCCTAGTTGTCCATGGTCAACTGCTCGAAGGACTACAGCACATAGCCGGTGAATGGGGCCACAACCTCCTCGACCCGGAAGGACCGGAATGTTACTGCGGCCGCCGCGGCTGTGTCGAAACCCTGATCTCCGGACCCGGTCTTGAGTACGATTACGCGGTGCACGATGCGCGCGGGCGGATCGTTGCAGCCCCCGCTGGAGGTGCGGACAACACGCGCTGGGCTGCACAATCAGAGACCGCTTGCACCAACCAGCTTACACTCGATGCGCGCGCAATCGCTGCACGCGCGCGCGCTGGCGACGAGCGGGCCGAGGCAGCGATGCGGAGATATCTCGAACGCTTTGGCCGTGCCCTGGCTACAGTGATAAATATTCTCGACCCCGACGCGATTGTACTGGGCGGCGGACTTTCTAACGTCTATCGGCTCTATGATGACGGGCGCGCACAAGTCGCCAAGCATGTCTTCAATGACGAACTGCGCACATTGATATTGCCGAACATCCATGGAGACAGTTCCGGTGTGCGCGGCGCCGCGCGGCTATGGCCGGTCTACGAAAACGGAGAGATTGAGCCTCCACTTTGACAATCGTCAAAGTGGAGGCCATTTCGGTATGTTATAGAAGCATGAGCTTCACATCACTTATGAGCAGATCAAAAAGGAGGCTTCAATGAAACGGTATTTGATTTTTGGCGTAATAGTTCCACTGCTCTTGCCGGGCATGCTTTCAGTCGCCACAGCCGCAGACCAGGATCAGCTCCAGACTCGAGACCAAACCCCGGATCGCGACCGCGATCAACTGCAGACCCAGGATCGGGATCAAATCTACGGCTCCCAGCTGATGACGCCTGGGGAACGCGCGCAGTACCACACCCGGATGCGCAATCTCAAAACCGAGCGGGAACGCGAACGGTACCGCCTCGAACATCATCGTCAGATGCAGGAACGTGCCAGGGAGCGTGGCGTGACACTTTCGGATCAGCCGATGCTACGTGGTGGTGGCATGGGACCTGGCGGGAGACAGTAGGGCTGTGCAAACAAGGTAACGGTTCGCTCAAGCTGGGCACCGGATCGTGCATTGAGCTTCGGGTCGTAAGCTCACCATGGTGGGCCCAGGGGTCTTGTGTGCGTGGCTTTCCCGACACAATCTGCATGACAGCACGCAACTGGCGACCCGACGATCCGTGCGGGGCCGTGGTAAAAGCGGGTCGCAAGATATCCGGTCGCTTGCGCGGTAGCGGCATTCCGAATCCTCCGCACCGGACGATTGTTGGCTGCGACCTTAGTGCCCCGCTGCTTCTCGACGGATCGCCTGACCCGCCTGATGCAGTGGGGCGCAACCGGTCGGCCGATTACTGGATCTGCGATCCGATGGTCGCCAGCATCCCCGGTCATGTGCCCGCCCGGAAGTCACCGCTGGCTGCATTGCGAAACAGTGGCGCAAGGCTGCTCCAGGAGAGAACCTGACGGCTCTGGTCAATGTCGGTCCCACTCGGGATTGGGCCGCCATCGGCACGGCACCGAGCGTGACCGTCGGCGTGCTGGTGTAAAGATTATTGCTGAAGCTCATGGCATGGTAACTTCCCGCTTCCTCCTGCAAGAAGTTGGACATGGAAGCGTAGTACCGGTTGCTGGCGTTGATGTCGAAAAGATACTCGCATATTGCCCCGGCCATACGCCGCCATTGAACCGGCTGTTTCCGGAAGTGTTGACACCCCCATCGACGTAAGGATCCGGACGGATGCGATGCGCTATGCTGGAGCCGATAGATGGTTTTTCGGCTTTTGGCACCAGCCACGATCTGGATCCGTGTGAACATAAATGCCAGCCAGGGCGCGCGTTTTCCCAGGTCAATGCGCATCCTTTACTGCGGTCCCGATCGCGTCTGCTCCGGTCGATAACCGGTATTCGGGAGTCTTCGGATATACTTTCATTTCCTGTTTGAACATGCCGGGCGCGAAGCCATGCGCACCTCGAGATTCTTGCTGTCCACGGTCCGAGAACCCCCTGCCGACGCAGAATGCGTCAGTCATCGTCTGATGCTGCGCGCAGGAATGACGCGCAGGCTCGCCACCGGACTCTACACCTGGCTGCCCATGGGTCTACGGGTACTGCGAAAGGTGGAAGCCACGGTGCGCGAGGAAATGGATCGCGCTGGCGCGCAGGAAGTGCTCATGCCGGCGATCCAACCGGCGGAGCTGTGGCAGAAATCCGGACGCTGGGAACAATATGGTCCGGAACTGCTGTGCCTGCGCGACCGGCACAATCGCGAGTACTGCCTTGGCCCGACACACGAAGAAGTCATCACCGATCTGGTCCGGCACGAGATAAAAAGCTATCGACAGCTCCCTGCGAGCTTCTACCAGATCCAGGCCAAGTTCCGGGACGAGATCCGTCCACGGTCCGGCATCCTGCGGGCTCGCGAGTTTCTCATGAAGGATGCCTATTCGTTTCATCTAGACCCGGCCTCGCTGCGCCAGACTTACAACCTGATGCTGCAGACCTATTCACGCATCTTCACACGCCTGGGCCTGGAATTCTGCGTGGCCATAGCCGACAACGGAGTCATGGGCGGTAACGCCTCCCACGAATTCCACGTGCTCGCCGAGGCTGGCGAGGACACTTTAGCTATGTGTAGCCGCTGCCACTATGCCGCAAACGTCGAGTCTGCTCCCGCGCTGCCGCCGATGGGCCGGCGTCCTCTACCGGGTGCATTCATGGAACCGGTGGAAACGCCCGGCCAGCACTCCATCGACGAGGTCAGCCACTACCTCGGAACTGAAGTCGACCGGACGCTCAAGACGCTGCTCGTGCGCGGCTCTGGGGGCGTCATTGCGCTGGTGCTGCGCGGCGACCATGAGATCAATACCGTCAAGGCAGAGAGACTGTCGTTGGTGGCCAAACCGCTCGTATTCGTCACGCCGGAGGAGGTGCGGATGGCGGCTGGCTGCGGCCCCGGATCGGTAGGCCCGGTGGGGCTCAAGATCCCCGTCATCGCCGATGAGAGCGCCGCACGCCTCGCCGACTTCATCTGCGGTGCCAACCGTGACGGAGCGCACTTGCAGCACGTGAATTGGGGGCGCGACCTACCTGAGCCGGTTGTCGCCGACATCCGCAATGTCGTGGACGGCGATCCCTGCCCGCGCAGTGACGAGTCCGCTGCAGCCTGCAACGGACAGATGTACCTTTGCCGCGGCATCGAGGTAGGGCATATCTTCGAACTCGGTACCCGCTACAGTGCTGCGCTCGGCGCCACTTGTCTGGACGAAAGCGGCAATGCGGTGACCATGACGATGGGCTGCTACGGCATCGGGATATCACGCATCGTCGCGGCCGCTATTGAACAACATCACGATGCCAACGGCATAATCTGGCCGCAGGCCATCGCACCATTTCTGGTCTGTCTGGTACCGATCGGCCTGCACCGATCGGCCCGGGTGGGTGAAGCGACCGAGCGACTTTACGACGAACTGGGCGCGGCCGGCATCCAGGTCCTGCTTGACGACCGTGACGAGCGTCCCGGCGTGATGTTTGCCGATATGGATCTTATCGGCATCCCCCATCGCCTAGTGCTCGGGGAACACGGACTCGACCAAGGAGTAGTGGAGTATAAAAGCCGGCGCACTGGCGAAAGCCGCGCCATTCCCATGACGGAAATCGTCCCGACCCTGCGGATGCTGTTGGGCTACTGACGCCGGCGCGCGCCACCGGGCGTCCACCGCCAGGTCGCCTCAGGCGATCTGGCGATCCCTGAGCGCCGCCTGTTCGATGGCTTCTAAAGGCTTGCCTACGGCAAAGCCCTGCGCATAGTCGACACCCAGCTCGGCAAGAACACCGAGAACCGCCGGATCCTCGATGAACTTGGCGGCAACCTTTATGCCCAGGTCATGAGCCATTGTTACGAGAGACTTCACCAGGGACCGCGCCTCACTGCTGTCAGTGATCTCACGCAACAGTCCGCTCTCGAGCTTCAGCATGCTGGGTGCCAACTGCTGCAGATAGCGGAAGGACGCCATGCCTGCGCCGAAATCGTCCATGATCAGGTCATACCCGGCGCCGTGGATCTCACCGGCCAGCTTGCGGGCCCGACCGAGGTCTTCAAGCAAGACACGCTCGGGAATCTCGAACCCAATCTGTCCCGCGTCAACGCCAGCCTGCACCACTGCGGCGCCGACATGCCCGATGAAACCGGGATCCATCAGGGTCTTGCGCGAAAGATTGACGGACAGACGGAGGCTCCGGTCGTGACCGCCCAGGACCGCAAGCTTGCTGGTGACCTTGCGTATCACCATCCGGTCAATCGGGACGCTGAGATCGAACTGCTCGGCGCTCTCAAGGAACATGCCAGGCGTTATCAGGAACCCGTCTCGGTCCTCCATGCGCAACAGCGCCTCATAGTGATGCGTAGTGTTGTTGCGCAGATCCAGCAGCGGCTGGTAAAGCAGCAGGAATTGGTCGGTCTCAAGCGCGCGCCGGATGCGTCCCTCCCAGTTGACCTTTTCCTGCACATGCTGGATTTCGGAGGTGGAGGCGGAATACATCCGCCAGCAGCCACGACCGCATTGCTTGGCTTCATACATGGCGGCGTCCGCGAACATCAGCAGCTCATTCGCGGTAGTGGTGTGCTCAGGCAGCAACGCAATCCCGATGCTGGCGGAAATGGCCATGGTCTGCCCGCCGACCGACGTAGTCGCCTTACTGAACAGTTGCAGCAGCTTGTTGGCCACTTCCGCGGCCGAGTTGGCCTGCGTTTCCGGCAGCAGAATAGCGAACTCATCCCCGCCCCAGCGCGCAATGTAGTCCGTAGAGCGCAGCCCGCGCTGCAGCACGTCCGCGGCCAACAGCAGATGGCTGTCTCCGGCCGAGTGACCGTAGCGGTCATTGATATTCTTGAGCCTGTCCAGATCGACGAACATCACGGCAACCGTGCGCTGGTAACGCGCTGCGTGGTCGGCCCAGCGCTCGAGCTCCTTCTGGAAGCGCCTGCGATTCAGCAAGCCGGTGAGCGCATCGTGCTCGGCCATATGGATGATCATTTCGTTCGCCTTCTGGGCCTCTTCCAGAGCGCGCCGCAGGGACTCGGTCTTCTCGGCGACCTGCTGTTCTAAGCCTTCCGAGAACCGCCGGATCCGATCCTGTCGCACACCGGCAAAGCGGGCGAACAAACCGAGAAAAAACGGCGCAGTGTCAATCACATAGAGCAGGCGACTGACGACATGCGCATGCACAACCGTCGCTATCAACCCTTGAGACAGTGAAATTTCGCCCGTAACCAAAAGAAACGCGATCGAACCGATCGGGAAACACAGCCCGAACAGTGCGCCGAAGAGCGTATATTTCGTTGATTCCGACATTTGTGAATCCTTCTTCCGTCTCACAGCGACAGTTCGTCCGTGTGTAAACCATCGGCGCCATTCAATTTCATCTCGAGCGCCCTGTTATTAGGAAATTCCGACTCAGGGACGGAATGACGGCTTAACTATAGGAAAGTTTAAGGCAAAAATCATGCCGGCCGTTATACCCCATTGAATAGTTATAGTTTATCGTCGCAACGGCGGCCCGTCATCTGAACGGAAGGCAAGGTGGCGAGGCGTCGGATCCGGTCTGGGAAGGCGCAAATAATGCCATCGGACCAGAGTAGCTTCTGGACGCCGTACCGTCCGGGTCGGCAGGTGCCCTGACGGTAATCTCAGTGCGTGCGGCGGCGTACTTCGGTGACATTCGGCAGCTGGTCGATCTGCGAAAGAATCTGGCTGAGAGTAGCAATATTCGGTATCTCGAGGGTCAGATTCATGTGCGCCACGTGCTGCTGCCTGTCTGACAAGGTATTTACGGCAACAACGTTGATGCGCTGATTGGCAAGCAACGAGGTGATGTCGCGCAGCAGCCCGGGTCGCTCATAGG
>DAHXOO010000001.1:0-30240 GCA_027364845.1 Pseudomonadota bacterium
GCTTCCATGGCGAATGGAACTACGTCATTCAACCGAGACTCACATAGTTGACACGTTTATTTATTAACGCCGCCTTACCGCCGACAGCGCCACGGTAACGGCGATCGCCAACGATTACCACTTCGCCGATGTGTTCGCACGTCAAGTCATGGCCCTCGGACATCCCGGGGATATCCTTGCGGTATTCTCGACGACCGGCAACTCCCCCAATGTCACTCGCACCGTCGAGGCGGCGCATTCGCGCGACATGCTTTGCGTTGCTCTAAATGGACGCGACGGTGGCGAACTGGCAGCCGTACTCGCGCGCGACGATGTCAACATATGCGTCGCTGGCGAGTCGACCGCCCGGATCCGGGAAGTGCACGTTCTGGTGGTCCACTGTCTTAGCGAACTGATAGACTATCAACTCCTGGGACAGGAATAGGATTATGGTTCGTATCAGCTCGCCGGCAACATGCACTTGGTCATTCGCGCGTTGCGTTCTTGCCACAATTCTGCTCGCCGGCGTATTGCAGGGATGCGCGCCTGTGATCATCGCCGGCGCGGCCGCCGGTGCCGATGTGGCGCACGACCGGCGGACGCTGGGCTCCATTGTCAACGATACGACAGTCGAGCTCAAAGCCACCGGTCGTCTGGATACCGACCCACACTTGAAGAACGCGGTGAATATCAGCGTGACTTCAGTAAATGGCATCGTACTTCTCACCGGGCAGGCACCCACAGCGGATTTGCGCGACCAGGTTCTAGCAACCATCAGGACCATCCCGAGCATTCGGCGTATCGTAAACGAGATTCAAATTGCACCGCTCAGCACGCTTGCGGATCGCACCCGTGACACATGGATAACCGGAGAGGTCAAATCGCGTTTTCTGGTTACCAAAGGGCTCGATCCGACACGCGTCAAGGTAGTTACAGCCGACTCTTCCGTATATTTGTTGGGCCTGGTAAATCAGCAGGAAGCGAAGCTTGCCACCAATGCGGCGGCGAACGTGCGCGGGGTTGTGCGTGTGGTCGAATTGTTCGAATACACGAACTGAACTGCAGCAACAGCACCTGCCTACACCGCGCCTGGGCATCCGGGATCCCAATGATGACTAGTTTCTCGCCTCAGTTCGTGCAGGTCCTTCGGTCGGTCGTTGGCGAGCGAAACGTGCTAACCGATCCCGCAGACAGCTGGGTCTACGGATATGACAACTCGCGCAAGCATACTGCCCCGGACGCAGTCGTGTTTGCTACAACGCATGCTGAGGCAGCGGGCATTGTGCGGCTATGCTTTGAGCACGCGATCCCACTGACTGCCCGGGGCCGCGGTACTGGCACCAGTGGCGGATCCGTTCCGCTGCGTGCTGGTGTGGTACTGTCGCTGGAACGCATGAACCGGATAATCAGCGTCGATGCGGCAAACCGGGCGCTGACCGCTGAACCGGGCGTTACCAATCAGGCGGTCCAGGATGCGGCACGCGCATGTGGATTCTTCTGGCCTCCGGATCCTACGAGCGCGGCGTTCTGCACCATTGGCGGTAACCTTGCTTTGAATGCGGGCGGACCGCGCGCCGTGAAATACGGTGCGACCCGCGAAAACGTCCTGGGCCTGCGCGCCGTAACCGGGTCCGGCGAGGAGATTCGCACCGGCACATACACTACAAAGGGAGCTGTAGGTTACGATCTGACTCGGCTGCTGATCGGTTCTGAAGGAACGCTTGCTGTCATTACCGAAGCGGTACTCAGGCTCACACCGCTTCCCGAGACTAAACGCACACTGCAGGCGACATACGCGCAGATGCGGGACGCGGCGGCGGCAGTGGCGCGCATTATGGCCCAGCCGATCACTCCCTGCGCCTTGGAGATGATGGATGGTGCTGCCATTGATATTATCCGCAATCATTCTTGCGTCGAGCTGCCACGCGGCGCGGGAGCGCTACTGATAATCGAAGTGGATGGTCCCGAAACAGGAATCGATGCCATGTTGCCGGTGATCATTGGAGCGGCGGCCGGCACCGGCCTGTTGGAAACCAGAGTGGCCCGCTCTTACGACGAGGCCAAGAACCTGTGGGCTGCGCGCAAGGAATTGTCTCCAGCACTACGCACCATTGCGCCGAACAAACTCAATGAGGATGTTGTTGTACCGGTTTCGCGCATAGCGGACCTGATCGACGGACTCGGCGAACTGAGCCGGCGCTACGGCATCCCTATCGTCAATTTTGGCCATGCCGGCAACGGCAACATCCATGTAAACCTGCTGTACGATTCACAGGACCCACGTCAGGAGCAAAGCGCACGCCCAGCCGTGAGTGCAGTGTTCGATCTAGTGCTCGCCCTGGGTGGAACATTGTCTGGAGAACATGGTATCGGAAGGGAGAAGCGTGACTACATCGATCGCGCCATAGATCCGGCAACCCTGGGCCTGATGCGTCGCATCAAGCACGATTTCGACCCCAAGGGAATTCTCAATCCCGGGAAGATCTTTCCGCCAGAACAATGACTGAACTAGCGTAGGGGGTCAGTGTTTCCAGCATGTAGATGGCGGCAAGCAACTCCGCCCCACACGCTGAAGGTGATTGTGTAGCGCGGACCTTAGACACATTCCTGGGGTCGTGGCGGCTGATGCCGAAGGTTTTACACGGGGATTCAAATAATGAAAGCAAGCGCACCTTCGAGAAACACAGCTCTGATCTGCCTACTGCTCTTTTTCCTGGGCCTCATAGGCCACTTCATTCCTCTTGGCCGCGTGGCTTATATCGGCCCGGCCCTGCATGAGCTGAATCGTATCGCCGTTGATCTGCTGATCGGCGGGTATGGCCTACTGCTGGTGGGAGTCTATATACTTTAGCAAGCCGCATGGCGGTCGCTACAGCATAAACGGCGAGAAGCGATAGAGTTTGCCAGCTGGATTTATCAATCGAAGACCCGGAGGTGCAGATGCGGGACCGCAACGACGATAGAGCTGGAGGTCATACCGCCCCTCGCTCGGAATATTGCAAACGCTGTCCAATCACCGAGAAGACTGGATTGCAGCACCGATTGCGCTCGATTTTTATCGTCTCACTGTTCACGGTCACTTTACTCACCCTGGCTCCGGCAAGTCACGCTGCGAACTACATCAACAACCTTGGTGCTGTCACTCAGCCAAATTTCCGCCTGCTTTCCGAAGACCTCGGCTCCGCATTAAGCTACAAACCGCTTACCCCTGCCAGTCCGTTGGGATTGACCGGTGTGGATGTCGGCGTCGAAGTCACTGACACTGAGATCAGCAATACGGCAACTTGGCATCTCGTCACAAACAACACATCGAGTTCGCTCGTTCTTCCCAAGATACACATCTACAAGGGCCTGCCGCTCGGCTTCGATGTCGGCGCCTTCTACTCGGCAGTACCCGACAGCAATATCCGGCTTTGGGGAGCAGAGCTGCGCTACGCTCTGCTGCAAGGCGGGATTGCGACGCCGACAATCGGCGTGCGCGCAAGCTACACGAAGCTTCAGGGCGTAAGTCAGCTTGGCTTCCATACCACCGGTCTTGACCTGTCGATCTCAAAGGGCTTTGCCCTGATTACGCCGTATGCAGGGATCGGCCGGGTGTGGGTGAACAGCACTCCGGCCGATGTTTCCGGCCTCCAGGCCGAGAGCTTCTCACTGGCCAAATACTTCATCGGTGCTGATATCAATTTCGCAATTCTCAATGTAGCAGTCGAAGCCGATAAGACCGGAAACGATACTTCTTACGGCGTTAAGCTCGGCTGGCGCTTCTAGCCCTGACGGTGCCGCCAGCGCGCTACAGCGGCACATATCTTATAGCTCCAGCGCCAGCAGCGCGTCGCAGATTGCCTTGTCAGGCCCACTGTAACTGCAGATGATGATCAAATCGAACCGGCTTTCGTAAACACGTGCGGCCACGCATGCGATACGGGCGGCCTGTTCCTTCGGATAGCCATAGGCTCCGGTGCTGATAGCCGGAAACGCAATCGTTCGCACACCATGCTGCAGAGCAATCTCGAACGTGTCGTGGTAGCAGGATTCCAGCAACTGTGGCTCGTGGTGTTTGCCGCCGCGCCAGACCGGTCCAACGGTGTGGATGACCCACTTTGCCGCTAGTCTGAAACCCGGTGTAATGCAGGCGTTGCCAGTGCGACAACCGCCCACGCGGCGGCAGGCGGCGAGGAGTTCAGGACCCGCGGCACGGTGTATCGCCCCATCGACCCCGCCGCCGCCGAGCAGCGTCTCGTTGGCGGCATTGACGATCGCGTCCACAGCCAGGGTGGTGATGTCGGTACACATAGATTGAATCATGCGCCGATCATACAACCGGCCCGCCGGGCGAAAAACCTGTCCGGCAGGCCGGTTAGCGACCGGACTTGCCTTGCACGTCGGAGCCGCCCGAGCGGCAGAGTCCGCACATCCTTCTTTGCCGCCGCAAGCCCGGGCAATAGCCTGAATTCCGTAGAGCGGACTGGCGGAACCGCCACGCCCGTGGTTGAATCATCGACCATGGAATACCTGCTTGCGCTAGTGGCGCTAGGCGTAGCCGGCTGGCTCTGGCACACCGGCCTCGAGGCACGCGAACTGGCAACACAGCTGGCACGCGAGCACTGTGCGGGCGTGGACCTGCAATTTCTGGATGGGACCGTGGCCTATGCAGGATCGGGCTTGGAGCGCAGGTACGGAAAAGTACAGCTGCGGCGTCAGTATCGCTTCGAGTTCGCGGACCGGGATGGGCAACGCCACGTCGGAAAAGTGGTCCTGATAGGACTGCAATTGGAGGAACTGCGCCTGGACACCGGGCCAATACCGCGCTGAGCGGCGGCGCTATTTTACCCGTCTCAGAGAGACTCCCTTGCGCCCGCCAGGTTTGCCTCCGGACGGCGAGGATGGGGAATCATCACCAGTTCCTGGCACTCTTCCGTCGCTGTCTGGTTCCTTTTGAAAAAAGAAGCCGCGGCCGTTCTCGCGCGCATAGATCGCCAGTACCGCTTCGACTGGAACCGTGACCTCGAAGCTAAGTCCGCCAAAGCGCGCCGAAAACATTATGCTGTCCTGACCCACTTGCAGACCTTCGACCGCCCGGGGGTGAATGTTCAGGGCAATTTTGCCGTCGCGCACATAACTGGACGGGACCTGGACCCCTGGAACGTTGGCATCCACAAGCACGTGCGGCGTAAGTCCGTTATCGACCGCCCAGTCGTAGATAGCACGGATCAGGTAAGGCCGCGTAGAGCTCGCCGCAGGCATCTGACCAAGCCAGGCGCGGTTACCGAATGGGTATGCGCATGTCGCGCTCAGCGTCGGTCAGGCTCAGCTTGAACGACTTGCGCTCAAACAGCCTGTCGGCATAATCCAGTATTGGGCGCGCCTGGCGAGGCAGTTCGATGCCATAGACCGGCAGGCGCCACAATAACGGCGCCAGCGAGCAATCCACGAGGGAAAACTCCTCGCCCAGAACGAATTGCTTCTCCTTGAACACCGGGGAAATGACGGTAAGTCCATCGCGAACGACGTTACGCGCGCGCTGGGCAAGTTTCCGGTCGCCGCCCTCAATCTCCGACAACAGACTGTACCAGTCGTGGTCAAAGCGCATGAGCATCAACCTTGCCCGCCCTCGCGAAACCGGGTCAACAGGCATCAGCGGCGGATGGGGAAGGCGTTCGTCGAGGTATTCGTTGATTATCAGGGATTCGTAAAGAACCAGGTCGCGATCCACCATGGTTGGAACGCAGTTATATGGATTGAGGTCCGCAAGTTCGCGCGGTTTCTTCTTGATGTCAACCTCGATCACCTGGCACTCGACGTCCTTCTCGTACAGCACGATACGGGTGCGATGGCTATAAGGGTCGGTCGTGCCCGAGTAGAGGGTCATGACGTGTTTTCGAGTGGCCAGGGATGCCATTTGCGGATTCTCCAGCATGAAATATGGCGTACAGTCAAACAGCAAAAGGGGCCCCTATCACGATAGGGGCCCCTTTATGATTGGAACACTACCGCCTTTCAGTGTATGTCTTTCCAGTATTCTTTCTTCAGCAGGATTGCAACAACCAAGAATACTGCAAGGAATATTAACACATAAACGCCGATACGGATGCGCTCAAGCTTGGTCGGTTCGGACATGTATGCCATGAAGTTGGTCAGGTCACGAATCGCCTGATCGTACTGTTTCGGCGTCATCGTGCCGGGCTTAGCCAGCACGAAATGGTCGAATACCTGCTCCGTCGATACCTGCGTCACAGGCTTCCCGTTTTTCATCTCGTGGCTGACGATTGTCTTGGTACGGAACACCGCATGCTGCTCGCCTTGCCATTCATACAGCACGAACGGCATCGCGACATGGGGAAACACCGTGTTGTTCCAACCGCTGAAGGATTTAGGGTCACGGTAGAAACTACGGAGGTAGGTGTAGATCCAGTCAGTCCCGCGATAGCGCGCCTCCAAAGTCAGATCCGGCGGGGCCACACCGAACCATTTCTTGCCATCCGCCACCGGCATTACCGCCTGCATGCGGTCGCCCACCTTGTTACCCGCGAACAGCAGGTCCTGCTTCACCAACTCATCGCTGATCCCGAGATCGTGGCCCATACGGTCGTAGCGCAGGTAGGAAGCACTGTGACAGGACAGGCAGTAATTGACGAATATGCGCGCGCCGCGCTGCAGAGACGCCTTGTCGCTCAGGTCAATCTTGACGTGGTCAAGCTTCGGACCCTCGTCCGCGTGGGAAACGACCGGCAGCAGGGCCAACAACAGGCTTAGGACGATTTTTTTCATTTGAATGTCACCCTCTCTGGAACCGGCTTGGTCTTGTCGATCTTCGTGTACCACGGCATCAGCACGAAGAAGGCGAGGTAGACGAGCGTGAAAGCCTGCGCCCACGTCACGTTCTTGAACAGAACCAGGCTCACGGCATCAGGTGACTTGGTACCAAGATATCCCAACAGGATGAAGCTCACGACGAAAATCGTGAGCGCGCTCTTGTATAGACTTCCACGGTAGCGGATTGATTTGACCGGGGAACGATCGAGCCACGGCAAGAAAAAGATCAAAACGATCGAGGAGCCCATCATGATCACGCCCCACAGCTTCGCCTGCAGCGTGAACATTCCCACGATCAGCACCGCCGCAATGACCACTGACATCAGCTTGGCCAGAAAACCGCGCTTCGTGAAGAACGCAAGCCCCGCGACAAGCACGGTTGCGACCGCCAGCATCCCGTGCGTGAAGTCGGTGGTAGAGGCACGCAGCATGGAATA
Source organism: Pseudomonadota bacterium (assembly GCA_027364845.1). GTDB lineage: Bacteria > Pseudomonadota > Gammaproteobacteria > Acidiferrobacterales > UBA6901 > JAJYCY01. The sequence goes on from DAHXOO010000001.1 coordinate 7,230, forward strand.
GAAAGGCGTGAAATACCACAACGGAACGATGTCCAGCGGGGTCGAAAGTATATTCGCCGGAATGAAGTTGTCGTGTTCCAGAAACTTTCCGCCGAACGACGGCGCGAAAAAGATGATGGCCGAGAAAACCATCAGGAACACGGTAACGCCCACGATGTCCTTGACCGTATAGTAAGGATGGAACGGTATACCATCGAGCGGGATACCCTTGGCATCCTTCTTTTTCTTGATCTCCACGCCATCAGGGTTGTTCGACCCGACTTTGTGCAGAGCGACGAGGTGGACAAACACCAAGGCGACCAGCACCAAGGGCAGGGCAATTACATGGAAAGCAAAGAACCGGTTGAGTGTCGCATCGGACACCACGAAATCTCCGCGAACCCACTGGGCAAGCCCATTGCCGATTACCGGAATTGCAGTGAACAGCGAAATGATCACTTGGGCACCCCAGTACGACATGTTGCCCCAGGGCAACAGATAGCCCATGAAGGCTTCTGCCATTAGCGCGACGAAAATAAGAGTGCCAAAAATCCAGATCAGCTCGCGCGGCTGCCGGTGCGACCCATAGAGCAGGCCACGGAACATGTGCAGATAAATGATAGCGAAAAACAATGAGGCGCCAACCGAGTGCATATACCGGATCAGCCATCCCCATGACACGTCGTACATGATGTACTGGACCGAGCCGAATGCCAGCGCCGCGTCCGGCTTGTAGTTCATGGTAAGAAAGATGCCGGTGACAATCTGATTTACCAGCACCAGCAACGCCAGCGACCCGAAGTAGTACCAGAAGTTGAAGTTCTTGGGCGCATAGTATTGCGCCAGATGCTCGTTCCACACCTTGCTCAGGGGGAAACGGTCATCGATCCACGTCAGCAGCTTTTGCATCAGGCGGCTCCTTTCTTCTTGTCGCTACCAATCCGAATCAAGGTATCAGTAAGGTACATGTAGGGCGGGATATCCAGATTCAACGGCGCCGGCACGTTCTTGAACACGCGTCCGGACATGTCGTACTTGGATCCATGGCAATGACAGAAGAAACCGCCTGGCCAGTCGGCGCCCAGACCGGAGGCGGCCCCTACCGTGAAAGCCTTGCTTGGGGCACAACCCAGATGGGTACAGACACCGAGTACTACGAGAATTTCAGGCTTGCGGGCGCGGTACAGATTATCGGCGTACGGCGGCTGCTGGCTCTTGACCTTGGAGAATGGATCGACCAGAAGCGGCGTGTTCTTGGAAAGCCGATCCAGCATCGCCTGGGTGCGGTTCACGATATAAACCGGCTTGCCGCGCCAGGCGACAACGAGCATCTGACCGAGCTCGAGCTTGCTGATATCGATATCGACCGGCGCTCCGGCAGCGCGAGCCCGAGCGCTGGGATTCATACTAAGCACGAATGGCGTGGCGGCAAACACGACACCAACCGTACCCACGCCCACAGTCAGAGCCGTCAAAAACCGCCGCTTTCCGCGGTCTACACCATCTTCACTCATGAGACCCCCTGGGAGGATGATTTCACCTATACTGGGCAAATCCACCTTTTTCAGACTGAACTGTTTGATGTTCAAGCATTTTATCGATTAGAAAACGCTAATAGACCCTCCAAAGCGGGCATAGAATGGTCCATCGTCCTAGCGCAGTCAAGAGTAGAAATCGGGTTTTTGCGTGGATGGCGACTCAAATCAATATCGGACGGCCCGATCCAGGCCCGAAAAGCGCAATAGCGGTGGTTGTAAACCAGCATTTGTTGCCAGACAATGCGCTTTTTGCTGTTTATCGCACTATTCGGGACTCATCATGCGCCTTCGCAGTACCGTAATCTTCGTCGCCCAGACGATTACGCTGGGCCTCGCGGCTGCTTTCGTCCTGACCGTGCTCTGGCCAGGACTCATCCCGCACAAGGCACCAACGATCCAGATACTCGAGACCCCACTATCGCCGACCCCTGCGCGCGTCAGCGGGCCGGTATCCTACGCAGCGGCTGTCGACCGTGCGGCGCCCGCAGTAGTCAATGTCAACACCGCCAGGGTTGTAACGGTGCGGCCAAACCCGTTCTCGGGTGACCCGTTGTTCCAGCAGTTTTTCGGTAACGCTGGCCCGCTGGAGGCGCCAAGCAAGCGTCTAGAAACCAGCCTTGGGTCAGGTGTCATCATCAGCAAGCAGGGTTATGTCCTCACAAACCGCCACGTGATCGCCAAGGCCGATGCGATCCAGGTGGTCCTGCGCGATGGCCGCAGCGCCCCGGCCGAGGTGGTCGGCAGCGATGCAGATACGGACATCGCCATCCTGAAGATCAACCTGCCACACCTCCCGGTCATCACCGTGGGACAGTCCGACCACATACGCATCGGCGATGTTGTCCTGGCGATCGGAAATCCCTTCGGTGTCGGCCAGACAGTCACGATGGGCATCGTGAGCGCCACCGGACGCAACCGCCTGGGGGTTGGCAGATTCGACAACTTCATCCAGACTGATGCGCCAATTAATCCCGGCAATTCCGGCGGCGCACTGGTGGATACCGAAGGCGACCTAATCGGTATCAACACGCTCATCGTCAGTCAGAGCGGCGGGTCGCAGGGCATCGGTTTTGCAATTCCAGCCAGCCTGGCCATCAATGTCATGGAGCAGATTATCCAGTATGGCCGACCACTGAGAGGCTGGCTCGGCATCGACGCCCATGCACTTACCCCACAGATCGCCCAGGCCCTGGGGATCAACCCTACCGTTCGCGGCATCATCGTCATTGGTCTGGTGCGCGGCGGACCTGCAGCCAAGGCGGGACTCAAACCAGGTGACATCATTCTTTCGCTGGATGGTAAGCCTCTCGATGATGCGCGTCAGGCGCTGCTCACGATCTCGGGCCACCGGCCGGGGGATGTCGTCCGAATGAACATCCTACGCAACGGCAGAACCATTTCGCTCTCGGTCGTCGCCGCTGAGCGGCCAGCGCGGGCGGCGCAACTCGAGTAAATCCGCGCCATCAGCGCTTGCGCCGACGACTGGGCTTTCCACCCTTGCGCACCCCGTTGCGAACAACATCACTCTGCGGATGTCCGTCCGTACCTGTACTGTTGTGGTGCGCGGCGGCGTCCTCGCCAACGCCTTGCGCGGCCGCTGTACGCGCATTCTTGGCACGAACAACCCGGCGCGCGAAAAACAGACCGATCTCAAACAGCAGCAGCATCGGAACCGCCAGGAAGGTCTGCGAGAAAACATCCGGCGGCGTAAGAAACGCGGCGATGATGAAAACCACCAGAATCACGTACGGGCGTTTCTTCGCCAACGAGTCCGGATCCAGTATCCCCATCGATGCCAGCAGCACCACTGCCACGGGGAGCTCGAACGCAATGCCGAAGGCGAAAAACATCGAGAACACGAAATTGAGGTAGGACCTGATATCAGTCATCATTGTTACCCCGGCCGGCAGGGACTGCACGAAGAACCGGAATACCATGGGAAAGATGACGAAATAGGCGAATGCCATACCACCGTAGAACAGAACGGTGCTCGATAGTAGCAATGGCAGAATCAGGCGGCGCTCATGCCGGTACAGGCCAGGGGCGATAAACGCCCATAGCTGGTACAGGATAAACGGAATTGCGATGACGATCGCCACCGCCAGAGTCAGCTTGATCGGGGTCAGAAAAGGCGACGTCACATCGGTGGCGATCATGCTCGCCCCCTTGGGCAGCACGGATAAGAGCGGCTGCGCCACGCGCGTGTACACCTTGGTGGAAAACGGCACCAGTGCAAGAAATACGATGCCTACCGCGATCACCGAATACAGCAGGCGATTGCGCAGCTCCAGCAAATGGGAAATGAAACTGCCTTCAGCCCCGCTGTCCGGGGCGTCAGTGAGGTCGGTTTTTTTTGGCGCCGCCATGGCTGTTCCGGGTAGTCTTGGGGCTAGGGCGCGGGGTGCCATTCTTAGGCTGCGACGGACTCTGGCGTCCGGAGCGCTTGCGCGCAGGTGCCTTGCGTGGGGTTGCAGCCGATGGCACCTCCGGGACCGCAGGTTGGCCGCTATCGGAACCGCCCGTATCGACCGCCGCCGGGGCAGCCACAGCATCCCGCTCCGGAGACGCGCTCAGACTCGAAAACGTCTCATGGGTAGACCGCTCGAGAACACTGCGAGTTTCGGCGAGTTCCTCTTGGATCTTGCGAAACGCAGCAAGATTGTCGTCCTGAACTTCGTGGTCTATATCACGCTTGACGTCTTCGATGAAGCGCCGCAGCCGCGCCATCCAGCGGCCTAGAGCACGTGCCACCTCAGGCAGCCGCTCCGGCCCCAGGACGATCAGGGCTATTAGGCCGATCAAGAACAGTTCTGAAAAACTGAAATCAAACACAGATTGCGCCCGCGTCAGGGCCGGGTCAAACTTTCTTCTTGTCCCTGCCGGTGTGCTTTGAGGTTACCTTGCCTTCGATAATTCTGTGAGGGCTGTCATCGCTTTGTGACTGCCCCGACTCATCGGCTGAATCGCCTGACGGTTTGTCCATTTCGCCCTTCATGGACTCCTTGAAGCTCTTGATTGCGCCGCCCACGTCGCTGCCGATATTGCGCAACTTCTTGGTGCCGAAGATAATCACAACGATGACCAGTATGACCAACCAGTGCCAGATGCTGAATTCGCCCATATCCGTTTTCCGTCTGCTCGCAAATCACCATGATCGAGCGACACACCCACTCGCTATCCACGCTCACTGAAACCCGGGCCGCCGCACTCGGTGGCCGTTACTCACAAAAAACCGGCGCTCAAGCTGTCTTTTTAGGGCGCGCGCTACCCTTCGCCTTTGAGGTCCGGGAAGCGGTTGTGGCCTTGGCGCGTGGTGCCTTGGTCGCTTGTCGCTCAATTTTCGGAACGTCCACCGCTGGCGCAGCCGTATCAGCAGCTTCAGCCTTGCCCGACTCTTCCTTCACCGCCTGTTTGAAGTTCTTGATTGCTCCACCCAGATCGCTGCCGATGTTGCGTAGCTTCTTGGTGCCGAAAATGATCAGGACGATGGCCAGTATGACCAACCAGTGCCAGATGCTGAATTCGCCCATGCCCGTTTCCCTCTTTAGGTCTGTCAAAATCCCGGCAGGCGCCCGACGCCGCCCAATAAGTGGATATGAAGGTGAAAGATCTCCTGGCCACCGCCGCGACCAGTGTTGATCACCGTGCGGAATCCGCTGTTCAACCCGTGACTGCGCGCCAAGTCGGGCAGCAGCCGCACCATGTGCGCGATCAGCGGATCATGCGCCGGTGTGAGGTCGTTCAGGCTCTCGTAATGAACACGCGGAATCACCAGCAGGTGCACCGGAGCTTTCGGGTATATATCCCTGATGACAATGACATCATCATCTTCGTGGACCCGCTCCGACGGCACCTTCCCTTCCACGATTCGGCAAAAAAGACACTCGGTCATGGTCCCGGCTTGCCGCGTTTCGCCTTTTCCTCAAGCCCGGAAAGACCAAAGCGGCGTTTGAGCTCTAGCAGTACATCATCCGGCTTCAGGCCGCTTTGTGCAAGTAGCACCAGTGTGTGGAACCACAGATCCGCTGTCTCGTGCACCACCTGATGCCCATCGCCACTCTTGGCCGCGATCACCAGCTCTGTTGCTTCCTCGCCAATCTTCTTCAGGACCGCATCCATCCCCTTGCTGTAAAGCCCCGCAACATAAGACGACGTCGGATCCGCAGTCTTGCGAGCTTCGAGCACGGCAGCGAGTTCTGTAAGAATCTCAGACATGAATCTGGCACCCAGGATGCGCCACGGCGACGCCCGAACTTGAAGTCTATGAGCGTTTCCGCCTCATTGCCACCCGATTCCCATCCTCTGCCGATATTCCCTTTCATTTCCTGCCGTTGTGATAAATCTCGGCCTCACTCTTGAGCACCGGCTCCACCGCAACCCATTGACCCCCCTGCAATTGCTGGAAAAAGCAGCTGTGCCGGCCCGTGTGGCAGGCGATACCGCCAATCTGCTCGACGCTGATCAGCACCACGTCATCGTCGCAGTCCAGGCGTATGTCGCGAACTATCTGCGTGTGCCCGGACGCTTCACCCTTGCGCCAGAGCCTGCGACGCGACCTCGACCAGTATACCGCCCGACCTTCTCGGGCCGTCGCCGCCAGAGCATCACGATTCATCCATGCGACCATCAGCACGCGTCCACTGCCGTGCTCCTGAGCAACCACCGGCACTAGCCCGTCCGCATCCCATTTGACCACATCCAGCCAGGATTCATTCATGGGCATTCATCACCACCACTGGCCAAGCACCATTCACACACAGTGGCGCGCACTGCATGCCTCGACCCGGTATTGAAAGAGACTCTCATAGCCGCACCTCTATTCCACGTTCGGCCATCCTCCGCTTTGCATCTCCCACAGTGTACTCCCCGAAGTGAAAAATGCTTGCTGCCAACACTGCATCCGCATGGCCCAGGAGAACGCCATCCACCAGGTGATCGAGATTGCCCACACCTCCCGACGCGATCACCGGGATCGTCACGGCATCACACACAGAGCGAGTCAACTCCAGGTCAAAACCATCGCGCGTACCGTCGCGATCCATGCTCGTAAGCAATATTTCGCCGGCACCGTATTCCATCATTTTCACTGCCCAAGACACTGCATCGATACCGGTAGCACGGCGCCCGCCGTGGGTAAATACCTCCCAGCGCGGGCTCTCATCCCGCTTCACTTGCTTCGCGTCGATCGCCACTACGATGCACTGGGCGCCAAAGTGACTGGCGGCGTCCCGAACGAATTCCGGATTCGCCAATGCCGCCGTGTTGATCGCAACCTTGTCGGCGCCGGCAACAAGCATGCGTCTGATATCTTCGATCCGCCGGATACCGCCGCCGACCGTCAGTGGAATGAACACCTGCTCGGCCATCGCTTCCACCACGTGCACCATGGTCTGGCGATTGTCCGAACTTGCGGTGATATCCAGAAAGGTAATCTCGTCCGCACCCTGCTCATCGTAGCGGCGTGCGATCTCCCCCGCATCACCGGCATCCCGGATATCAACGAAGCGTACGCCTTTGACGACCCGGCCATGGTCAACATCGAGGCAGGGAATAATGCGTTTGGAAAGTCCCATGTCGGTTTCCACTGTCGAATGGAGGGAACGCGTACTCCTGAGTTCGGCCTCAGGCCAGAGCCCGTCATCAGGAGGTCAGAGTATCCGCAAGCTTCTGGGCTTCGGAAAAATCCAGCGTGCCTTCATAGATGGCACGGCCGGTAATTGCGCCGACTATCCCCTGGTCCTGAATCCCGCATAGCCGGCGAATGTCCTCGAGATCAGTGATTCCGCCAGATGCGATCACCGGAATGGATATCGATCGCGCGAGCCGCAATGTGGCATCAATATTCACGCCGTTGAGCATGCCGTCGCGGCCTATGTCGGTGTAAACGATCGCGTCCACACCTTCATCCTGGTAGCGCTGAGCAAGATCGATCACATCGTGTCCGGATAGCTTCGACCATCCGTCGATTGCCACCTTTCCATCCTTCGCATCCAGGCCGACAATGATGTGACCGGGAAACTCCGCGCACATGTCACCCACGAAATGCGGCACGTTGACCGCCTTGGTGCCTAGAATCACGTAACGCACACCGGCGTCCAGATAGGTCTGGATTGTCTCCTCGTCACGGATTCCGCCGCCAACCTGCACCGGAAGATCCGGGTGCGCCCTCACGATCGCCTCGATTACCGTAGCGTTGACCGGTCTGCCGGCAAAAGCGCCGTTGAGGTCGACTACATGAAGTCGGCGCGCGCCGGCTGCCACCCACCGGCCCGCAACTGCCACTGGGTCGTCAGAAAAGACCGTGTTGTCGTTCATGCGGCCCTGCCTGAGGCGCACACACTTACCATCTTTGAGATCGATTGCCGGAATGACTAACATCGGTAGGTTCGCCCAATCGGACCGCTCACGCGCTCACCGCGGGTGCCGGGCCATACGTTTCCTTCGGATACACAATGCCTCCTGCGCGCGGGCGCGGCACCCAGGACTCTGCGCAGCGTCGTAGCTTCATGTGGTCCCATCCCAAGACATGAAATTCTCCAACAATCTCAGCCCCGCCTGCTGGCTCTTTTCGGGGTGAAACTGAACAGCAAAAATGTTCTCACGGCCCGCTGCCGAGGTAAAGCGAATGCCGTATTCAGTCACTGCCATGACCTGCCCACGGTCCCCCGCATCAGCGTAGTAACTGTGCACGAAATAGAAACGTGCATCCTGAGCGATCCCCCGCCACAGGGGGTGTCCGGCGACCTGATGCGCCTGGTTCCAGCCCATATGCGGAACTTTCAGCACCTGGCCACTGATGGCATCGTGCATCTGCTCGCGCGGGAACAGCGCAACTCTTCCCGGAAGCACCCCTAACCCCCTCGTACCCCCGCCTTCTTCACTGAAATCGAAAAGTGCCTGCAGTCCGAGGCATATCCCCAGAAACGGCTTAGTGTCCATTACCTGCAGCACCGCAGCGCGCAGGCTGAGACGGTCTAGCTCCGCAATGCAGCCCCCGATTGCGCCCTGGCCAGGAAACACTACCCGGTCTGCACGCACCAGCGCGTCGGGATCGGCGGTCAGCAGCACACGTGCGGCCGGCGCAACGTGTTCCAGCGCCTTGCACACCGAACGTAGGTTGCCCATGCCATAGTCGATGACCGCCACCGTGTTCATGGCAACAGACATGGCCAGGTTTCCGAGTCCAAACCGGCAGGGTGTGTCCCACTCCGTCGGCTCCGGCGGAAACGACTGGAATCCACGCAGTGCACCATGACCTACAGCAGGCCCTTGGTCGAAGGCACGACTCCGACCATCCGCGGATCGGCCTCCAGCGCCATGCGCAGCGCACGCCCGAAGGCCTTGAAAACCGTTTCGGCCATGTGGTGGGCGTTATCGCCATGCAGCGCATCGATGTGCAGCGTCACCATTGCGTGGTTGCAGAATCCCTGGAAAAACTCCCGGATCAAATCCACGTCGAACTCGTGGATACGGGCCCGAGGAAAATCCACCCTGTATGAAAGCCCGGGTCTACCCGACATGTCGATAACCACGCGACTCAACGCCTCGTCCAGCGGCACGTAGGCATGGCCATAGCGGCGGATCCCCTTTTTGTCGCCGACGGCGCGGACAAGCGACTGACCGAACGTGATGCCGATGTCCTCGACCGTGTGATGCGCATCGATCTGCAGATCTCCGCGGGCACGCACGGTAAGATCGATTAGACCGTGGCGCGCCACCTGTTCAAGCATGTGCTCAAGAAATGGCAGTCCGGTGTCCAATTCCGCCGTACCACGGCCATCGAGATTCACGCCGACGACGATCTGCGTTTCTTGGGTATCGCGCGCCACCTGGGCAATACGGTCGGCCACTGTCATGCTCCCGAAACGATCCATTGGACCGTCATGTTAACAAATAAACCGCGTCAGGCAGAAGGATCAAGGGGAATCCAAAGCCCGCGCAAGCACATCCAGGAACAACGCGTTCTCCTGCGGCGTGCCAACCGTGACCCGCAGACATCCGCTGAGCGCTTCCCCGGCGCTTGCGAGGTTCTTTATGAGCACGCCACCCCGGCGCAAATCCGCGAATACAGCGTCCGCCGGTTTGGCGGTACGAAACAGCAGGAAGTTGGCCGCACTCGGCCAGACATGCACCCCTGGCAGGCGTTCGAGCTGGTGACGGAGCCACTCCCGGTCGGCGCGGATCTGGGCCGTCTGGGCATCCAACACCTGTACGTGCGCAAGCGCGAACTCTGCGCTCGCCTGGGTAAGGACATTGATGTTGTACGGTAGGCGCAGTTTGTCGAATTCCGCAAGCCACGCCGGATCGCCCGCAAGCACCCCCAGACGCAGGCCAGCCAGACCCTGTTTGGACAAAGTACGCAGCACCAGGAGGTTATCGTAGCGACCGAGCCGGTCCACAAAGCTGCGCAGGGCGAAGGCGTGATAGGCTTCATCCACCACCACCAGGCCTGGTGCTGCCTGAAGTATGGCATCGATGGCGGAGGCGTCGAACAGGTTGCCGGTCGGGTTGTTGGGGTAGGCGAGAAACACCACTGCCGGCTGGTGGACACGGATGGCGGTCTGCATCGCACGGGGATCAAGCGCAAAGTCTGTTGTCAGCGGGACACCCACAAACTTCATGCCAACGAATTTCGCGATCATTTCGTACATCACGAATGTCGGAACAGGCGCTACCACGGAAGCGCCGGCATAGGCGACGCCCATGAGAATCAGTTGAATGAGCTCATCCGAGCCATTACCCAGCAGCAACTCGATCCCGGCAGGCAGGCCGAGCGATTCCTTGAGCCGCTGCCGCAGCACCCGCGAGGAGGGATCGGGGTAACGGTTTATTGCGACGTCATGCAGCCGTTCGAGCCACTGGCGCTTTAGGGGCTCCGGCCAGACATAGGGGTTCTCCATGGCATCGAGCTTGATCAGACTGGCGGCGTCCGCGACGTGGTAAGCACTCAGCGCTCGAATCTCAGGCCGGATGAGGCGCGCAACTCTGTCAGCGACAGTGTTCATAGTCCGAAACATGCACGCTGGCCGATTTCCAATAGTACACAGTCTTGCGGATTCGCTGCACCACGCGCTACTTGCTTCCGCCCTTCATGCGAAATTCGGCAGAACGCGCGTGCGCAGTAAGGCCCTCACCACGCGCCAGAACCGATGCCATCATACCAAGTGTGGACGCGCCATGCGCCGAACAATGGATCAGGCTGGTTCGCTTCTGGAAATCATAGACGCCGAGCGGTGAGCTGAAGCGGGCAGTCCCGGAAGTGGGTAGCACGTGGTTCGGCCCGGCACAGTAGTCGCCGAGGGCTTCCGCAGTATAGCGCCCGAGAAAGATGGCACCGGCATGCCGCACCCGCGCCGCAAGACGCTCCGGATCCTCGACCGACAGCTCAAGATGTTCGGGCGCGATGCGGTTGACGATGTCCGTTGCCTCGTCAAGGTCACGTACCAGAATCAGCGCGCCGCGACCCTCAAGCGAGGCACGAATGATGTCAGCGCGCTCCATTCCGGGCAGCAGGCTTTCGATCTGCGCACGCACAGCCTGTAGAAATTCCGCGCGCGGGCTGATCAGGATCGCCTGCGCGTGCTCGTCGTGTTCGGCCTGGGAAAACAGGTCCATCGCGACCCAGGCTGGGTCAGTAGTACCGTCACATATCACGGCAATTTCCGACGGGCCGGCAACCATGTCGATGTCCACCTGACCGAAGACCAGACGTTTGGCCGCCGCCACGTACACGTTGCCCGGCCCCACGATCTTGTCGACACGCGGAATCGTTTGCGTACCGTAAGCGAGTGCTGCCACCGCCTGCGCCCCGCCGACACGGAATACCCGATTGACCCCGGCAATATGCGCCGCGGCAAAAACCAGTTCATTGACCCGGTCGTCGGGCGTCGGAACCACCATGATCAGCTCGCGCACACCGGCAACCTTCGCAGGTATGGCGTTCATTAGAACCGACGACGGGTACGCCGCTTTGCCTCCAGGCACGTAGAGCCCGACACGATCGAGCGCCGTGACCTGCTGGCCCAGGCGTGTACCATCAGCCTCGGTGTAACTCCATGAGTCCAGACACTGATGCTCGTGATAGCGCCAGATGCGCTCGGCGGATGCTTCCAGGGCGGCGCGTTGCGCCGCTGGCACGGTCTCCGCTGCCTGGCGCAGCTGTGGACCCACCACTTCAAGCATCGCGGCTGAAGCAGGGATGAAGCGGTCGAAGCGGCCGGTGTACTCCAGCAATGCCTCATCGCCGCGCGCGCGCACGCCGGCGATGATCTCGCGCACGCGCTCCTCGATGCTGAAATCCATCTCCTCTATGCGGTTCAGCAGATGGTCCAGAGCCTGCGGAAAATCCGCGCTGGCGGTATTGAGCTGTCGAATCCTGATCATGGCCGGGTCTCAGCCGCCTGCGGCGCTGCCAAGACGCTGTACTAGTCCCTTGAGCAACGCATGCTTCATCTTCATCGACGCCTTATTTGCCACCAGCCACGCACTGATATTGGCGATAAGTTCGACTTCCACCAACCCGTTTGCCCGTAGAGTCTGGCCGGTACCGACCAGATCTACAATCCGGTCGCAAAGACCCACCAGTGGCGCGAGTTCCATAGACCCGTACAGCTTGATGATATCAGTCTGAATACCTTTGTCGGCGAAGTGCCGACGCGTCGTTATGGGGTATTTGGTCGCGATGCGCAGCCGCGTCCACTGGCGCGGGTCATCGCGCTCGGCCAGTCGCGCGGGTTCGGCCACCATCAGACGGCAGGCCGCAATCCCAAGATCCAGCAATTCATACAGTCCATCGCCACCATACTCCATGAGCACGTCCTTGCCCGCCACTCCCAAGTCGGCCGCCCCGTACTGCACATAGGTCGGCACGTCAGCCGCCCGGATAATTACAAGCCTCACATCCGGCTGGCTGGTCCCGATAACAAGCTTGCGGCTTTCCAACGGGCTTTCAATCGGCTCTATGCCGGCGCGCGCCAGCAGCGGCAGCACCTCCTCGAGAATCCTTCCCTTCGACAACGCGATCGTGAGCGGCAACATGGATCAGACCGTGGACTTAGCAGCCTCGACACTTTGCTCCGGGGCTCCGGTGGCGCCGACGACCTGCGTGTCAGTATCGGCCTGGAACCGCACAGATCCGGGCACGCGGCGGATGTGCGCCCCGAGCTGGGCCAACTTTTCCTCGATACACTCGTAACCGCGGTCGATGTGATAGATGCGGTCTACAACCGTTTCCGATTCCGCCACGAGTGCCGCCAGCGCCAGACTTGCCGAAGCGCGCAGGTCGGTGGCCATCACTGGCGCGCCGCGCAGCCGCTCCACTCCGCGCACGATGGCGGTATTACCCTGCATTTCGATATCAGCTCCCATGCGCTGGAGCTCCTGCACATGCATAAACCGGTTTTCGAATACCGTCTCGGTGACGGTTCCGGACCCTTCGGCAATGGTATTCATGGCCACAAACTGCGCCTGCATGTCCGTGGGGAAAGCAGGATAAGGTGCGGTTCGCAGGCTGACCGCTTTGGGTCGGCGCATACGCATATCGAGGCTTATCCAGTCGCAGCCGGTCTCGATGTGGGCCCCCGCCTCGCGCAGCTTGTCGATCACTGCATCCAGCAGATCAGGCTGCGCGTTGCGCAGCCTGACATTGCCACCAGTCATGGCTGCCGCCACCAGATAGGTGCCAGTCTCGATGCGGTCGGGGATGACATCGTGCCGGCCGCCGCCGAGGCGGCTGACGCCTTCAATGGTAATCTCGCCCGTGCCAGCGCCTTTGATCCGGGCGCCCATGCTAACGAGACATCTCGCCAGATCGGCCACTTCCGGCTCGCGTGCGGCATTCTCGATCACCGTGATGCCGTCGGCCAGGGTCGCGGCCATCATCAAGTTCTCGGTCCCGGTGACCGACACCATGTCCATGAAAATGCGGGCACCTTTCAGACGCCGGGCGCGGGCCTTGATGTATCCCTCATCGATCACGATCTCCGCCCCCATCGCCTGCAATCCTTTGATATGCAGATTCACTGGCCGGGAACCTATCGCACAGCCGCCCGGCATCGAGACCTCGGCCTCGCCAAAGCGGGCGAGTAGTGGGCCCAGCACCAGAATCGAGGCGCGCATGGTCTTCACCAGCTCGTACGGAGCGCGCAAATCGCGGATAGTGCTAGTGTCAGCCTCGATGGTCATCTTCTCACCGACCATGAGGTTCACACCCATGCGCCCCAACAGCTCCATGGTGGTGGTAATATCCTGCAGATGCGGGACATTACCGATCACCATCGGACTATCAGCCAGGATGGAGGCGACCAGCACGGGCAGAGCCGCGTTCTTGGCCCCCGAAATGCGGATTTCGCCACGCAGCGGATAACCGCCGGTCACAATGAGTTTGTCCATAGCCCCGCCTCACACCAGGCGTCTGAGGAAACCATAGCCAAAAAAAAGCGGGCCACCACGCGGGCGGCCCGATCACTGAATACTGCTGCAGCGGCCGGTAGGGCCGGATTTATTCCTGTACCCCGGCAACAAGCTTCTGCAGCTCACCCTTCTGATAAAGTTCGGTAATGATATCACAGCCCCCAATAAACTGGCCCTTTATGTAAAGCTGGGGGATGGTTGGCCAGTTGGAAAACTGCTTGATACCCTCACGTATCTCAGGGTCAGCGAGGATGTTGATGCTCGCAAACTTCGCCCCGCATGCCTGCAGCAGCTGCACTGATTTTCCTGAAAAGCCGCACTGCGGGAACTGCGGAGTACCCTTCATGTAAAGAGTGATGCTGTTCTCCGAAATCTGCTGCTTGATCCTGTCTTGCACGTTCATCATTCGTTCACCTCACTGTTTTCGGTCAGGCACGCAGCCTAACGCTGCGCATCGGGCGTCAGGGTACGTATCGACAATGCGTGGATCTCCGCCCGCATCTTTTCGCCGAGTGCGCGGTAAACCATCTGGTGCTGAGCGACCATGCTCTGTCCGGCGAACGCACTGCAAACAACCACTGCCTCGAAGTGCTGGCCGTCGCCGGTAACCCGTGCCTGCGCTCCGGGAACCCCCGCCTCGATCAACCGCTTGATATCTTCAGGCTGCACCACAGGTTGTTTATATCCGGTCTCTTGAGCAGTAATTCAAGTCACTGCAGAGGATACGCCTCAGGCGCCCACGATAAAAGAGCTCGCGTGCCTGCCGACACCACGCGCCAGTATTTAGCCCCCGGTTGCGGCCGAAAGTGCAGCCTGAAGACCGTTAACGCTAATCAGTACCTGCATCCGGGCCGGGATATTGACGAACCCGAGCGTGAGCCCGGACGCGTGCGCCAGGCGCAACCACTCGATCACAAGCCCGAGACCAGCGCTATCCACCTGGGTAACCGCGGCAAGATCGATTACCAGCTCGCCGGTGCCCGTGAACCAGTCCTTAGTGGCGGCATAGACATCCGGCACGGAATCGAAGACCAAAGGGCCGGAAATCGGCCGCGTGCCCGTCGAACCGCCGGCTACGATGCTCACTTTTTCTTCTGCAACTGCGCATCGCGTGCAGCCAGCGAATCCAGCAGTGCATCCATGCCCTCCTGCCGGATCTTACTGGCATAGACTGCACGGTAATTAGTGACCAGGCTCACTCCGTCGAGATTGACGTCGTAAACCTTCCAGTCCCCATCCCGGTTCTTGTAGAAGCGATAGTAGATCGGAATATCGGGCGCGCCTCCGGATTGCTGGACCTCCGTTCTCACGAGCATCTGAGTTCCTCCGGGCGCGGCGTTCACGGGCAAGTAGATGATCCGCTGATCGGTGTACTGCAGCAGGGCGGTCGAATAGGTGCGAACGAGCAGATCGCGGAACAGCGTGACGAAGCGCGCACGCTGCGCCGGACTTGCCGTGCGCCAATTGCGCCCCAGAACCCATTCGGACATGCGCACGAAATCGAAGTACGGCAGCACCTTCTCCTCCGCGAGCTGGTACAGCTTGGCATGGTCCTTGGCATACACGTCACGATTCGCCTTGATGGTTGCCAAAATCTCGTCAGTTGTCTGATGAACGAGCTGTTCAGGTGCCACGGCGGCATGCGCCGCAGATGTGCCAAGAATCAACAGGGTCAACAGGGTCAACAGCAATGCGGCTGTCTTTTTCATTCTGCGCTCCTAAAATACTTGTGGATCCTGGAACTACTATTTCTTCGCCGGGTCGGGCTTGGCCGCAACGTTGAACAGGAACTGGCTAATGATTTTCTCGAGCACCAGCGCCGATTGCGTAATCTCTATCTTGCCACCGTTTTTCAGATACTGGCTCGACCCTCCGGGATCCAGCCCTATGTACTGCTCTCCCAGCAGGCCAGAGGTCAGGATTGATGCGCTAGTATCCACTGGAATGTTGTTGTAGCGGCCGTCTATTTCCATTGCCACCACCGCCTCGTAGTTCGACGGATCGATGCTGATCTCGGAAACACGGCCAATGCGCACGCCCGCCAGGGTCACAGCCGACCTCACCTTGAGGCCGCCGATATCGTTGAATTCGGCCTGAATCCGGTAGCCATTGGCCACCTCCCCGGCGGTCAGATTGCCGACACGGAATGCCAGCATCGCAAGCGCCAGCAGCCCCGCCGCAACGAACACTCCGACCCACAGCTCCAGTTGCCGTCGTTGTATCATGCCTTCCTCACTTGAACATCAATGCCGTCATGATGAAATCCAGCGCCAGCACTGCCAGCGACGAGAATACAACCGTGCGATTTGTTGCGCGACTCACGCCCTCGGAGGTCGGTACCGATTCATAGCCCTGGAATACTGCGATCCAAGTCACCACTACGCCGAAAACTACGCTCTTGATCACGCCATTGAGTATGTCTTCACGGAATCCGACACCGCTTTGCATCTGTGACCAGAATGCGCCGCTATCCACTCCCAGCAAGCCCACGCCGACGAGGTGACCGCCAAGCACCCCGATCGCGGAAAACAACGCCGCGAGCAGCGGCATGGCTATGATTCCTGCGACCAAGCGTGGCGCGATCACGCGCTCGATCGGATTGACCGCCATCATCTCCATGCCCGCGAGTTGCTCAGTCGCCTTCATCAGCCCGATCTCGGCCGTCAGCGACGAGCCCGCGCGGCCTGCGAACAGAAGTGCGGTGACCACCGGACCGAGCTCCCGCACCAGCGACAGGGCCACCAGCAGTCCAAGCGAATCCTCCGCACCAAATTTCACAAGCGTATGATAGCCCTGCAGCCCCAGCACCATCCCGACAAAAAGCCCTGAAACAAGAATGATCAGAAGCGTGAGCACACCCACCGCGTAGACCTGCTGCACCACGAGTTCGAAACGTCTTGCCAGCTGTCGCGTGCCCACCGTCACTTCGAAAAAAAACAAACTGGCACGGCCCAGCCCTTCGACGCTGTCTAATACGAATTTCCCGAGTCTGCGCAGCGGGTTCATGCTTGGCCTCCCTGCAGCAGATCCTCCAGATAGTCCATGGCTGGATACTGGTAGGGCACCGGGCCATCAGGCAGGCCGCCCATGAACTGGCGCACCTCCTCGACCTTGGACTGACTGATCTCCTGCGGTGTGCCCTGCCCAATGATACGGCCGTTGCCCAGCAAGTATGCATAATCGGAGATTGCACAGGCCTCGGCGACGTCGTGGGAAACAAGGACCGAAGTGATCCCGAGCCCGGTATTGAGCTCACGGATCAACTTCACAATCACGCCTTTCGATATCGGATCAAGGCCTGTGAACGGTTCATCATACATGATCATCATGGGTTCCAGAGCGATCGCCCGGGCCAGCGCCACACGTCTGGCCATGCCGCCGGACAATTCCGCGGGCATGAGCTCACGCGCGCCTCTCAGACCCACAGTCTCGAGTTTCATGAGGACGACGTGACGCAGGATCGACTCCGGCAGATTCTTGTGCTCGCGGATCGGAAAGGCCACGTTCTCGAAGGCGTCTAGGTCGGTGAGCAGGGCACCACTCTGAAACAGCATACCCATACGCTTGCGCAGCTCGAACAGCTCGCGCGTACTCAGATCGGGAACCGATACACCATCCACCAGCACCTGCCCACTGCTGGGCCGAAGCCGGCCGCCAATAAGATTCAACAGCGTGGTCTTACCGCAGCCGCTACCCCCCATGATCGCCGTGACCTTGCCGCGCGCAATGGTTAGCGATAGGTCGTTCAGGATGGTGCGTTCGCCGCGGGCAAAGTGCAGGTTGCGAATCTCCACCAGCGCGCCACTGGCGCCAGAATCGGTTTGAGGATTGCTCAATCGCTTTCTTCCGGTTGCTGTTCTGAATCCATGCAGGAATCGCCGGAGGAGATCCCACGCGCGCCCACTGATCACGATGCCGCCCATTTTAGTCATGCAAGTGGCGCTTTGTCAGCACAAACCCGCCTCCGCGTTCGGACGCAGCGACGATGAGTCTGCGACGACCGGTGGAACCGCCACCTCTCCTGACTGGAAAACAAGACGGTTATGGCCTCGCTCAGAATGCTTTGCTGTGCCAACCGTAGAGGCACCGGCAAACACGGCGTTCCCAGGCCGAAAAGTTGTGATGCACCCGATCGACCTCGGTGGCGGCCGTATCCGCCCCGTGAGTGCGGGCCGGGCTTGCGGATGCGCTTCGTGTCGGAATCCAGCATTAGCTGGTGCGATCTGCGGGACACGAGTATGCGGCCATTACCCGACACCCAAAAGCATGCACTGGATACTGCGCCGTTGGGAAAAACGGCGATTGCGGTATCCTATCGTTATGGAGTTCGACCTGTTTTACGAGCTTGCGGTTCCGGATTCGGGTGCGCGCAGCGAGGCTCAGGTGTTCCACGAGACGCTCGAAGAGCTCTGCGTCGCGGAAACCTGTGGCTTTCGCACCGCCTGGTTCGTGGAACATCACTTTATGCGCGGCTATTCCCACTCGAGCGCGCCGGACCTGGTTCTGGCGGCAGCATCGCAACGAACCTCGCGCCTGCGCCTCGGGCACGCCATCGTGCCGCTGCCTTATCATCACCCTATCCATGTCGCCGAACGTCTCGCAACTCTTGACATCCTCTCCGGGGGGCGCATCGAATTCGGCTTTGGCCGCGGTTTCTCGCCGCACGAATATGCCGCCTTCGGAGTCGCCATGAGTGAAAGCCGAGAACGCGTTGCCGAATCTCTCGCAATTCTGCGTGCGCACTTTCGCGGCGGACCGGTATCACATTCAGGACGGCACTACCGGCTGGAGGCGCTAGACATCGTCCCAGCGGTGATACAGCGCCCGCACCCACCGCTGTGGATGGCCGCAGTAAGCCCCGAGTCGTTCGATCTTGCGGCACAACTCGGCGTCGGTGCGCTGGTCGGTCCGTTCAAGCCCTGGTTCATGGTCCGAGCGGACATCGAGCGCTACCGCGCAGCGTTGCTGGAGCGACCGGACCAGAACGCGCGCATGGACGGGATCAACACCCGCGTCGGTATGACCCTCGGACTGTTTTGTCTGGAGGATGGTCAACGCGCGCGCGCCGTCGCCAAATCCAACATCACCTGGTTTTACCGTGAACTGCTCAGGCGCACTGCGCCAGTACTGGAGAAGCTGCATGCAAGCTATGAGTTCTACCGGCGCATCGGGGGACTGAAGTTTCTTCTTGAAAAAACCATCAGCCTTGCGGTGCTCGAAACCGCAGGCATGGTCGTCGCAGGGGATCCCGACCACTGCATCCATAGGCTCGAGCAATTTAGCGCGGCCGGCGTCGATCATCTCTTGTGCGCCATCGGAGCCGGAGGCAGCCCTTCGGACGTGGTGATCGAATCCATCCGCACTGTGGCCAAATACGTGATCCCACACTTCCGAAAATGAGAATTCTTATCACTGGCAGCGCGTCCCACCTCGCGCGTGTTTTGATTCCACGGTTGCTGAGCGACCGGGACGTAGACGAGGTCATCGGCGTGGATTGGCGCGACAGCGGCATTTTCCAGCCGCGCTATACCGAAGTACTGCTCGACGTGCGGTCGCGACAGCTGGCGCGCATCATGGCGGGGGTCGATGCGGTGGTGCATCTGGCATTCATTGTCATGCAGGAGGATCTCGGAAAGCACCGTCGCGATCGGACGCTGATACGCGACATAAACGTGCACGGTAGCCAAAACGTGTTCACGCTTGCTGCGCAAAGCGGCGTCAAACATCTTGTGCATCTTTCAAGCGCCGCGGTCTATACGCTACCGACGCACTCCAAGCGCGCTACCGAATCACACCCCCGGGCAGCACTGCCGGGTTTCGTCTACGCCGAGGACAAGGTGGCGGTTGAAGACTGGCTGGATAGTTTTGAGGGTGATCATCCGGAGCTGCGCGTGGTGCGGCTGCGACCGCACATGATACTCGGTCCGCAGTCTCAGCCCTTCCTGCGGGGGCTTCTGCGGTATCCTTTTTACCCCAGCCTTTCAGATCCGCAACCGGTCGTACAATGCGTTCACGAGCAGGACGTCGCTGAGGCGGTAAGTCTGGCGCTGCGCTGCGAGGCACGCGGCGCCTTCAACCTGGCCAGCGCCGACAGCGCATCATTGCGCACCATGCAGCGCTATGCACACTGGGTACCATTGCCGTTGCCGCGACTGCTCGTCGAGGCGCTGATCAAGGCCGGCTGGAACTGGCTCGGTTCGGGCACCGATCCGGCGTGGCTGGAAGCACTCGGATATTCTCTCGCGCTGGACTCAACTCGTGCGCGCCGCGAGCTTGGCTGGAAGCCCAAACATGATTCCTGGAAGTCAGTGCTTGACGCGCGCTGACTGGCCGCACGCATAGGCGGACTATGGCAAAAATCCTCGCTTTCAGGAAACCCTCGGCTCGCGAAAAGAACCGCGGGAAGACCCTGTGTGCGAACGATTTTCACCGCTGGCAGGTCGTGACGGAAAAACGCTTCGACGTCAAACGTGGCCGGCTTGTTACCGTCCTGCGCTGCGCACGCTGCGGCAAGGAAAGACTCGACCTGCTCTAGCACATTCCAGACCGGCCCGCGCACGGTCGACTCTGGCAATCCACCCACCCTGGAGAGCGGCAAGCCGCGCACGCCAATACGGCACTGGAAATCCCGCCCATAGTGGAACAATAATCGCGCAGGACAGGGCTGTGCTTTTTTCAGCCGCGTTCCACCCGGAACCGCCGGGCAAGATCAAGCACGCGCACTCCCGCGTTAGTATGCGCCTTGCCGGCGGCCAGGATCGCCTGCGCGTACCCGTGAAAGAACTCTGGCAGACAGCATACGATGATCCGCTTGCGCAGGCGGCTTGCACCGTGCAGCGTCCACGCGGCACGCCAACCCGCATGGGGTAGCGCGGTACACACACGCGCCGACCATGCTTGCTTCAGTCCATCCCACTCATGCGCCCGCACCACCAATCTGTAGACATTCGCACCCGCCCCGAGTCCAACCTCGGGCCCAAAGTATTCGACCTGCAACTCGGCGGCGAGCGCTTCAAGCATAACGTCGAGCCGGATCAGTGCACGCTCCAGTTCCTGGTCGACATGTGGCTCAGCTGCGTGGCCTCGCTTAACAAGCAAATCGATGAATGTTTCCATGGGGGGATGCTTCCGGCAGCAGGCGAAACAGACCGCCTATTCGATGCTCAGAACGATCTTTCCGCTGGTATGGCCGGCTTCGATCAGGCGGTGGGCCTCGGCTGCTTCGGCCAGAGGGAGAACCCGGCTTACAGTAACGCTCAGGGAGCCCTGATCGATCAGCTGCGCGCCCCGCTCCAGAATACGGCATTGTGCACAGCGTGCCTCGTGCATACCGAGAAACTGAGGTGCAAGCATGAGCTCGTAGATGATCGACTGGTTGCGCAGTCTGGCCGTCTTAAGCGCGTCCGCGTCGCAGGAAGTCTGGAGAATCGTTACGATCCGGCCATAGACGCGCGTGGCCGCAAACGAGCGGCAAAAAGTGAGGCCTCCGACGGTGTCGAAGCTGACGTCCACACCTTCGCCATCACTCCAACCCAGCATCGCCTGAACGAAGTCCTGGCGCGTATAGTCGATCAGCTGATCAGCACCCAGACTGCGCACAAATGCGGCTTTCTGCTCTCCGCTCACCGTTGCCGCCACCTGCGCGCCGACGTTACGGGCAAGCTGCACCGCCACATGCCCCACGCCGCCCGCCGCCGCATGGATGAGAATACGCTGCCCAGCACGCAGCTCCGCCCGATCATACAAGGCCTCCCAAGCCGTTATCAGGACCAGCGGCACCGCCGCCGCCTCTATGAACGAGAGCTTGGCTGGCTTGGCGGCGGCGTAATCCTCATGGACGGTGACATACTGTGCATAATTGCCCTGTTCGCCGCCAATCCCGCCCTGGAAGAAGTACACCTCGTCGCCGGGACGAAAACGCGCCACCCCGCCGCCGATGGCATCCACGACCCCGGCACCATCACAACCGAGCACCGGCGAGGGTCGGTCCGGGTAGTAAGTGCCATTGGCACGTAGCTTGGTATCGATCGGATTGATGCCGGCGGCGTGAAGACGCACACGCAGGTACGACGGACCGGGAAGCCCGGGCACCGGAATCTCGGCAAGCTTAAGGACCTCGGGCTCACCGGGAGAGCTCATGAGAACAGCTTGCATTGTATTCATGGCAAGTTTACATGTAGTGCCAAAAGCGATGCGGTGAACTTACCAGAACTTCCATGCCAGTTGAACCTGGATAGCCGACACCGACCCAGGGTTCGGGCGGCGGCAAACCGGCATGGCGACCATCAGCCCTGCAGCAGGACCTTTTCCGCCTGATTCAGCGCCTCTGGCGTACCGTACAGGACCAGCACGTCACCGGCGGCCAGACGGATATCAGCACTCGGCTGTGAGCCGCTGATGCCACTGCGGCGCACTGCGGTGACCACCACGCCGTAGTTTCCCAGTCCCAAGTCCGCCAGACGTTTCGCCACGGCATATGCGCCCACTGGCAGCACCAAGGAGTGCAGACGCTGGCGATAGGATTCCTCGGCCTCATCTTCGCTGGCGGCGCCGTGAAAAAAACCGCGCAGCATGCGATAGCGGTCGCGGCGTACAGTCTGCACCTGGCGCAGCACCCGCGAGACCGGTACTCCGAGCAACATCAGTAGGTGCGAACCCATCATCAGGCTGCCCTCGAGACTTTCAGGGACAACTTCGACCGCCCCTGCCGCCTTGAGCTGATCAAGGTTGCGGTCGTCCATGGTGCGGACTATCACGGGCATATCCGGGCGCAGCTGGCGCGTAACCCCCAGGATACGCAACGCCGCTGGCACGTCGACAAAGCTTATGACCAGCGCCCGCGCCTGCATCAGGCCCGCCGCCTTCAGTATGTCACTGCGGGCAGCATCTCCATAAATCACGGATTCACCGGCATCGCGTGCATCACGCACGCGCACCGGATCAAGATCCAGCGAAAGGTTGGGCAGACTTTCCTGCTTCAGCATCCACGCCAGGTTCTGTCCACTTCGCCCGTAACCGCAGATAATCACGTGATCATGCGCACTTTCCGATTCGGCGCGGATGGAATCGAGATTGCTGCGGCG
>DAHXOO010000001.1:30250-112201 GCA_027364845.1 Pseudomonadota bacterium
TGCGGCGATGCGTGCGGTAACCGGGTACCGCACGCATCGCGATACGGCCGTTGTAGCGAATAATCAGCGGTGCGAGCAGCATGCTGAGGACCATGGTTGCAAGCACGCCCTCGATGGTACGTTCCGGCAACAGTTGGGCGCGTTGTGCCTGGATCAACAGGGCAAATCCGAACTCGCCGCTTTCCGCCAGCACCAGGCCGGTTCGCAGCGAAACTCCCCTTTCAAGGCCGAATACTCTGCCAAGGACAGTAATAAGCCCGATCTTGAGCGCAAGCATGGCGATCAGCCCCCCGAACACCCATGGCCACAGAGAGCGGAGAACCGTCAGGTTGAGCAGCATTCCGACGGTGATGAAGAACAACCCTAGAAGCACATCACGGAACGGCAGGATATCGCTTTCAACATGATGCCGATATTCGGTCTCTCCGATCAAGATGCCGGCGACGAACGCGCCGAGCGCGAGCGATAATCCGGCGAGCCGAGTGAGCCATGCCGAAGCAAGCGTAATCAGCAGCACAGTCAGCATAAAGAATTCGCGCGAACGCGCGAGCGCGGCCCGGTGAAATACCGGTCGCAGAAAGATCGGACCCACCAGTAGGATCGCCAGCAGCACCGCCGCACCCTTCAGCAGCGCCCAGGCCAACGTGATCAACGCCGATTGCGGCTGGCCGCCGGCCAGCATCGGGATCACGATCAGGAACGGAACCACAGCCAGGTCCTGGAACAAGAGTACTCCGATCGCAGCCCATCCATGGCGGGAGTGCTGTTCACCCTGCTCCACCAGCAGCTTCAGGGAAATCGCTGTCGAGGACAGACTGAGCACACCGCCGATGACGATTGCCGCCGGCGCTGACACTCCCAGCATCCAGACTACCCCGCCTATGATCATGACACTTAAAAGCACCTGGGCACCACCCAGGCCAAGAACCAGACGCCTCATAGCCAGCAATTGAGGCAGCGAGAACTCGAGGCCGATCGTGAACATCAGGAATACCAACCCAAACTCGGCGAGCTGGCGGATTCCCTGCAGATCTGGGATCCAGGCAAGCCCGTATGGCCCGATCAGCAACCCGGCACAGAGGTAAGCAAGCACCTGAGGAAGATGGAGGTAGCGGAACACCGCCACCAGAACCACCGCAACGCCCAGAAGGATCAGGATGTGCCCCAAGTCCAAGGAGTGCATTAGGATATTGTTTTCCGTTTCGATATACTCATTAAGGTTACCTTATGCCTCGTAACATCGCGAAATACCAGACGGAAACGTCGTCACTGACACGGCTCGGGCGGGCGGTTATCGAGCTCGAGGCAGCCGCCGTGTCTGCGTTGGCCGGTCGCATTGACGAACGCTTCGTGCAGGCGTGCCAGATCGTGATAGGGTGCAAAGGCCGCGTAGTTGTGGTCGGAATGGGCAAGTCCGGTCATATCGGAGGCAAGATTGCCGCCACCCTGGCAAGCACCGGCACACCGGCGTTCTTTGTGCATCCAGGCGAAGCAAGCCATGGCGACCTCGGGATGATCACCCCAGTCGACGTCGTGATCGCGATCTCCAATTCAGGCGAGACGGACGAGATTCTGACGATTCTTCCCATCATCAAGCGCATGGGCACAAAGCTCATCAGCATGACCGGCAACCAGCACTCGAGCCTCGCCCTGCAGGCGGACGTGAATTTGGATGTGGGCGTGGAGAAAGAAGCCTGCCCGCTCAACCTTGCGCCGACCGCAAGCACCACTGCCACTCTGGCCATGGGCGACGCTTTGGCAATGGCGCTGTTCCAATCGCGCGGCTTCACACCGGAGGATTTCGCGCGATCCCATCCGGGGGGCAAACTCGGCCGGCGGCTGCTGCTCTACGTGAGCGATATCATGCACACCGGGGAGAACATGCCGCTCGTTGGCGAACACTCATCGCTGCGCGAGGCGCTACTGCAGATGACGAGCAAGGGTCTGGGCATGACCGGCATAGCAGACGCAGCTGGCAGGCTGATCGGTATCTACACGGACGGGGATCTGCGGCGAACTCTAAATAAGGGCGTCGATGTTTATGGCGCGACGATCAGTGAAGTCATGACGCGTGACCCGAAGACTACGCGTCCCGACAGGCTTGCCGCGGAGACGGTGCAGCTGATGCGTTCCCTCAACATCAGCGGCCTGTTCGTCGTCGACGACGACAACCGGGTGGTCGGAGCGCTCAACATGCACGACCTGCTCAAGGCCGGCGTGGTCTGATGGACGGCGGCTGCACACTGCCATTTGACGTGACGCGCACCACCCTTGATCGCGCAGTCGGGATCAAGCTGGTCCTGTTCGACGTGGACGGTGTCCTGACCGATGGCCGTCTTTTTGTGGACAACACCGGCGAGGAGTATAAGGCATTCAATTCACGCGACGGCCACGGGATAAAGATGCTGCAGCGCAATGGCGTGGAAGTCGGAGTCATTACCGGACGCACGTCGCGCATCGTTGAACACCGCACCGCCGAGCTAGGCATCAGACATGTCTGCCAGGGGTGCGTGGACAAGGTGGCGGCCTACGAAAAGCTCATCTCCCAACTTGGCCTTGAGGCCGCGCAGGTGGCGTTCACCGGCGACGACGTGGTAGATCTGCCCGTCATGCTACGTGCCGGCTTTGCCATTGCGGTGCAGGATGCTCACTCCCTCGTCAAGAAATATGCACATTGGGTGACGCCGAGCGCCGGCGGCCGTGGTGCCGCCCGCGAACTGTGCGAGTTAATCATGACAGCGCAAGGCAGCTATGCCGCTGAAATGCAGCGTTACCTCTGAGCCGGAAACAACCCGTCACCTCGCCGGCGCGCGCCGGTGGAGCGCATGAACTGGAGTCTCAACAAACTCATGATCGCGGTGATCCTTCTGGCGCTGCTGATCCTGACGGTATGGCTGCCAAACGCACTCGTTACCCCTGTCATTTCCCTGAAACACACCCAACAGCGCGAGCCGGACTACATCATTCGCAATTTCACCGTAACCGCGATGAGCAAGCTGGGGCGACCGAAGTACGTATTGACCGCCCGCACGCTGGTGCACTACCCCGACGACAAATCCGCCACTTTGACGCAGCCGCGTCTAGTTCAGTACACGCCTGGCGCGCCTGCTGTCTACACTTCGGCCGATCACGGCCGTGTTTATAATAACGGCAAGGAATTGCTCATGGCTGGAAACGTCAAAGTGGTGCGTGGACACGACAAAAGTGCCCCTGCGGGCGAAATAAGAACGCATCAGCTGCGGATTGTGCTCGACTGATGCGCATTCCATCACTCACTGCGTTCAGCCTTGTCCTGCTCGGTTCCACTCTGTGCGTCGGCGGGGCCTGGGCGGCAGGCACTGGCGGACATCCGGGGCCCCAGGGCACAGGGCCCACAGCGGTTTCAACGCCGGTCACCACGCCGCGCCGCTCCACCGGAGCACGCACGAACGGAATCGCCGCTGAACGCAAACTTCCGATCCAGATCAGTGCCGACCGCATCGAAATAGACCAGAAGACCGGCATGGCGTATTACCGGGGACATGTGACGTTCGTGCAAGGAGGACTGCGCATCACTGCGGCCAAGGCCGAAGCGAACATGCACAACAATGTCATTCGGACGGTTTTCGCCCAGGGCAATCCGATCACCTTTTTGCAGCGAGTACCGGCCCCGGGCCAGGACATCTACGGTACCGCGTTACGCCTCAAGTATTACGCCTCCGAGCAGCGTCTGGACCTGTATGATAACGTCCACTTCCGACAGGGCAGCGATTCATTGCACAGCGCCAGACTGCATTACAACATTGCGACGGGCACTATGACTGCGGTGGCGGGCTCCGCCCAGGAGCAGGTTCACGTTGTCATCCAACCGCAGGGAACTTCAACCGGCCCGGTCCGGTCCGGCGAGAGGCGTTGATTTGACCATTCTTTCCGCAACAGGCCTGAGCAAACGCTACAAGGCACGCCAGGTCGTCCAGGAAGTGTCGCTGGAGATCCGCAGCGGTGAAGTCGTGGGCCTACTCGGTCCGAACGGCGCCGGCAAAACGACCTGCTTCTACATGATAGTGGGCCTCATTCCCATTGACCGCGGCAGGATTCACCTCGACGGCCAGGATATCGGCCGCTTGCCGATGCACAAGCGTGCGCGCCTCGGAGTTGGTTACCTACCCCAGGAACCTTCCGTTTTCCGCAAACTTTCAGTGCAGGACAACATCCTGGCGATACTCGAAACGGTTCCCAGCCTGACGCCTGGCGAGCGCGCCCACCGCCTCGAAGAACTGCTGCAGGAGCTGCATATCACGGAACGTCGTGCCACTCTCGGAGTAAGCCTGTCCGGCGGCGAGAGGCGGCGCGTGGAGATCGCGCGCGCACTGGCCACGCGACCCCAGTTCATTCTGCTGGATGAACCATTCGCGGGTGTCGATCCCATCTCGGTACTCGATATCCAGCAACTCATAATGCATCTGCGAGAACTGGGGATAGGGGTGTTGATCACCGACCATAACGTGCGCGAAACTTTGAAGATCTGCGATCGCGCCTATATTCTCAGCGAAGGCCGGGTGCTTGCCGCGGGCATGCCAGCGGAAATCCTGTATAATGAGGAGGTCAAGAAGGTTTATCTCGGCGAAGATTTCCGTCTGTAACGTCGCCGGGCGAACGATGCAGTCTCCCGGCCCCACAGACCGCGACCCACGATCACGGACAGAGAGACAAGCAGGCGAACCTATCGCCGCCCTATGCGCCCGGACATGGCAACATGTCAACGATGGGCACTCCCGGACGGCTACTGATCGCCACCAGCCGGCGGCGACATTCAACAATTGGGATAAAAATGGACTAGACTTTGGGCAATGGAAAACAAAATATCATTTTTCGCAGCGTAGCCAGCGCGGTGCGGACACCAAGAACGACATCGTTTCACCAATGAAGCAGTCATTGGACCTCAAGCTCGGTCAGCATCTGACCATCACGCCCCAGCTGCAGCAGGCGATACGACTGCTGCAGCTGTCGTCGTTGGAGTTGCAACAGGAAATCCAAGAGGCGATCGAGAACAATCCATTACTGGAAGAGATCGATGAGGAAACAAGTACCGGCAAGGGCGAGAACGAGGGCGACGACCCTCTGGCCGAGCAGGGGAAAAAGGACGAACCTGAAGCAGGCGGTGAAGACACCGGGGAACTGGGTCCGAGTGACGAACTCGCGGCCGATGCCAGTTCGGACCACGATAGCGGTCCAGACCAAGATACCGACGCAACCCCAGACGACTACGTCGCAGACGCATGGGAAGACACCTTTGAGGCACCTGTAAGCGGAGCCGACCGATCAGCCACCGACGATGGTCTTCCGGACATAGACGCCCGCAACAGCATCCCTCTCACCCTCAGGGATCATCTGTTGTGGCAAATGCAGATGACGCCTTTCACGGAGATCGACCGCCAGATAGCGATGACCCTGATCGACGCCATCAGCGAAGATGGCTATCTGACCGTCGGCCTGGAGGAAATCCGTCAGGCCCTGAGCGCCGACCCCCGGCGCGGACCGGCTGACCAGCAGGGCGATGTCGACACCGTAGAGCTGGACGAAATCGAAGCGGTCCTGCATCAGATCCAGAACTTTGATCCCATCGGCGTGGGGGCGCGCAACCTGAGCGAATGTCTGCTGTTGCA
This sequence comes from Pseudomonadota bacterium, assembly GCA_027364845.1. Classification (GTDB taxonomy): domain Bacteria; phylum Pseudomonadota; class Gammaproteobacteria; order Acidiferrobacterales; family UBA6901; genus JAJYCY01. The sequence goes on from DAHXOO010000001.1 coordinate 35,896, forward strand.
GCTGCATAGCATGAGTCCCGACACGCCCTTCCTGGACACCGCACACGAACTGGCGCAGCCTGAAAACCTCGATCTGCTGGCGTCACGCGATTTCAAGCAGTTGCGTCGTTCAATGAAACTGCGGCCGGACGAGCTGCAAGCGGCCATAGCGCTCATCCAGCAGCTCAATCCACGGCCAGGCGGAAGTGTCCAGACTTCGCACGCCAGCTACGTCGTCCCCGACATAATCGTGAAAAAAATGCGCGGGGTGTGGCGGGCCGAACTCAATAGCAGCACCACGCCGCGGCTGCGCATCAATGCGCACTACGAAAAGATGATACACCGCGGAAGCGCAAGCGCGGACAACAAATACCTACAGGAACGCCTGCAGGAAGCGCGTTGGTTCATCAAGAGCCTGACCAGCCGCAACGACACGCTGCTCAAGGTGGCAAGAGCCATCGTCGACCGCCAGCGTGCATTCTTCGACCACGGGCCCGAGGCCATGAAGCCGCTTGTGCTGCACGATATTGCCGAGGTGGTCGAGATGCACGAATCGACGATCTCGCGGGTAACCACGCAAAAATACATGCTGACGCCACGTGGCATTTATGAACTTAAATATTTCTTTTCAAGCCACGTGAATACTGCCGATGGCGGCACCTGTTCGGCGACCGCGATCCGCAGTCTGATCAAGAAGCTGGTGGAATCGGAAACTACGTCTAGGCCGATCAGCGACAGCAAGATTGCCGAGATCCTGGAGGAACAAGGGATTCATGTAGCACGCCGTACCGTCGCGAAATACCGGGAATCCCTTAATATTCCTCCATCCAGCCAGAGAAAATCGCTGGTTTAATTGTTTCATACGGAGAGCAGCTATGCAGATCACCGTCACCGGACAACAGGTAGAAGTTACCGAGCCCCTGCGCAACTATGTTTCGGAGAAAATTGGGCGGATTCAGAAGCACTTTGATCACATGACAACCACCAACGTGGTGCTGCACTTTGAGAAGCGCAAGAATCGCCATATGGTCGAGGCAACGATCAACGTCAAGGGAACCAAGCTGCACGCGGATTCCGAGCACAACGACATGTATGCCGCCATCGACAATCTGGCCGACAAACTGGACCGGCAGGTGTTAAAGCACAAGGAAAAACTGACGGACCATCACCGTAATGGTGGAGCGCTCAAGGATCAGAAGGCGGATTAGCGCTGAAGCCTGCGAGTTACCGGAAGAAAGCACCAGCGGCGGCGCTTCGCCGGTGTGTACGCGATGCACCCGGCGCCGAGGCATCGGAATCCCGGCGCGACCGCCCGTCCATACCGACTTTACGACACTTCATGCATCCGGCCTGGTAGTATCGGACCTGACACCGCACGCAGCTGCCACCAAAACGGCCTTGGTCAACAGACACTCCTCAGGCGCCATAATGGCGACCGGAAACCCGGCAAAATATCGTAATTGCCGCCCCATTGTGCTAGGGTCAACGTATTCAGGCGAGCGTAAGCCGGTTACCGGCTGCATCGCACTGCGGTTGCCTCAGCGACTTGTCTGGAAAAACCTCTTGCCGACTACCTGGTTCCGACCTGCGCGGCGGTGGCGTTTCAGAGACAACTGGCAGTGGCGATCTTGCGGACTGTTTGAGCATCTGATATTTACCCATGCACACGCAGCGCCTGCCTGCTTCGGCAGCATAGCGCGGTCGCCTCAGGCGGCTTATAATCGGGCTGAATAATCATACAGTTCTTATGCAACCCCTCCAAGCCTTCCGGTTTGAATTGAGGCCCACTGGTGGGCAGCAGGAGATGTGTTGCATCACTCGGTTCTGGCGCTTGGTCGACAAGCCAGTGCTACTGCACCCGGAACGCGGCGGGAACCGCCTAAAACAGTGGTGCGGGCCAGAATTGCACCAGCTGCGCAGTACCTGGTGCTACATCCCACAGACACCGTGGATTGGCAGAACACCTGCCCACCATTGGCCACAGGTGCCAATGGGCTGCAAACAGGCCAGCCAGAACTTCTCTGAACAACACACTGAACTGTCTTGCCCCAGCAAGCCAGTTCCCGGCCCGGGTTGGCGTGGGCTCGGCCACCATCTCCACTCCGGGCTCCCCGAGGACGGAAGACATTCCAGCATGGTGCCGCCTCCGAGTTCTGGGTCAGCCAGCTCGGCCTGCGTGCAGGTTGCCAAAGACAACCTCACAAAGGAAGCCCTTTCCTACCGGATGCAATGGCTGCGAGACAAGCCGGGGGAACCCAGGACCACTGCATCTGCGCCGGCAACCGCGGCCAAGCATCACTGCTGTCAGGGACAGTATCGTCATGCCGCCGATAACAGCAGTTCGACAAAACAGCCCATGGCCTCAGTGATAAGGCGCCAGGGTCCTGGGACGCCCATCCACGAAAGATGCCCCAGCCATAATGGCCAGTCATCGGGCATTGGCCACGCCGGCAGGCAGTCCAATCGATCGCGCGCATGACGACGATTCTCACAGCCAATGGCCTGTTTGAGGCCCAACACGAATCCCTGAAACTCAAATGGCTTGCAGGCCATTCCGGCCGGGACCGGTTGCTGGAACCTGCCACGGCGAAGTTCCCGGGTATGGCGCTGGTGGGCCACCTGAACTTCGTGCACCCTAACCGCGTGCAGGTTCTAGGGAATGCCGAGACCGCGTATCTGCGCAAGCTCTCGGTCGCGAAACGCCGCCAGGCGGTCCATGACCTGTTCAACTGCCCAACTACTGCCGTGGTGGTGGTGGCTAACGACGAAAAGGTGACTACCGACCTGCGTTCGGCGTCGGAATCGATGAAACTGCCACTGTTTTCCTCGCCACTCCCCAGTCCAAAGCTGATCGACCACCTGCAACATTATCTTGCGGGCGCACTGGCTGCACATAGCACCTTGCACGGCGTATACCTGGAGGTAATGGGTGTGGGGGTACTGCTAACCGGCGAAAGCGGCATGGGTAAAAGCGAACTGGCGCTGGAGTTGCTGAGCCGCAATCACCGCCTCATTGCCGACGATGCCGTGGAGTTTTACCGAACTGGCCCTGACGTGCTGCTCGGGCGCAGCCCGAGCATCCTGCGGGACTTTCTCGAAGTGCGCGGCTTGGGGATACTTAACGTACGGGCCATGTTCGGCGAGACCGCCGTGCGCTCGGAGAAAACCCTGCGGCTAATCGTGCGCCTGGAACAGCTGAAGCGCAGGCGGCTGGGCAGCATTGACCGTCTGCAGGCGGAACAAAAGACCCGGCGTATCCTTGACGTAGATATTCCCGAGGTGGTGCTTTATGTGGCACCCGGCAGAAACCTTGCGGTACTGGTCGAGGTCGCAACTCGAAGTCACATCCTCCGCATGCGTGGAGTGAATCCGCTGGAGGACATCGTAAGGCGGCAGGAGGCTGCGATGCACGGCGCACAGAAATGATGGCATACCAGATCCGCGTCAGACCTATGGCGCCCAGGGTGCGCGCGCCGTGGCGATGCAAGGCATGACGCTTCTAATAGTCAGCGGGCTCTCCGGGTCCGGGAAAAGTATCGCACTCCAGGCGTTGGAGGACATGGGGTTCTATTGCATCGACAACCTTCCGGCGGCACTGTTGCCGCACTTTGCGCGCCAGATCATGGAAAGCGAGCGCGATGACCTGCGCAATGCGGCGGTCGGCATCGACGCGCGCAATCACCGCTTCCTCGACGCCCTGCCGGCCGGGCTGAGTCAGTTGAAGTCCATCGGATTGCACTACCAGATCATTTTTCTTGAAGCGGAGGAATCCGTGCTGGTCAGGCGCTTCAAGGCCACACGCCGCAAGCATCCACTCACCAGGCGGGGTATTCCGCTGCTGGATGGAATTCGGCAGGAAAAAGCGCTGCTCGTACCGCTGTCCGCGAATGCAGCGCTGCGGGTCGACACAACCCATACCAGCCCTCACGAGCTGCGCCATCTGGTACATAACTTTGCACGCAGCGATAATACCGAAGGGATGACTCTGATGTTCGAGTCTTTTGGATTCAAGAATGGAACCCCGCTTGATGCGGATTTCGTCTTCGACGTCCGCTGCCTTCCAAATCCCTACTGGGAAGCCGACCTACGCAAACTGACAGGACTTGATACGCCGGTCATAGAGTTTCTCGAGAAAGATAAGCGGGTGCAGACCATGTTTGCGCAGCTATGCGGCTTCCTCGAGAACTGGTTGCCGAGCTTTGAGGCGGAGCATCGCAGCTACATGACCATCGCCTTGGGCTGCACCGGCGGCCAGCATCGGTCGGTATACCTGGTCAAGAAGCTGGCGGAGTACTTCTCAGGAAAAGGGGTAAAAGCCCAAATTCGACACCGGGAGTTGGCATGATAGGTCTGTTGATTCTGGCTCAGAGGGATTTCGGCAAGGGACTGCTGTACTCGGCCGAACACGTTTTGGGCACGCTGCCGCCCGGGATCGAGGCCTTGCCAGTCGACTACGAACTGCCGCAGGAGCGCCTCGAACAGGCTATCGTTGAATGCTTGAAGCGGCTTGACCGCGGCAACGGTGTGCTAATTCTCGCCGACATCTACGGCGCATCTCACACTAACGCCGCCTGCCGGCTGCTCAACAAGCACCACGTCGAACTCGTGAGTGGTGTCAATCTCCCGATGCTCATCCGGGTTCTGAATTACCGCGACCTGAACATGGATGGGCTCGTTGCAAAAGCTCTGACAGGCGGCCCCGAAGGCATCGTGTCTGCGCCGGCAGTGCTACGCAAGGCGGAGCCCAACTGATGAAGAATAGGACCATAGTGGTCGTGAATAAACTCGGCATGCACGCGCGCGCATCGGCGAAATTCGTCAATCTGGCGTCACAGTTTAAGAGCGAGATCACCCTGGAACGCAATGGCCATCAGGCTAACGGAAAGAGCATCATGGGAATCATGATGCTGGCTGCTGGCAAAGGCAGCCAGCTGAACCTGCACGTCAGCGGGCAGGATGAGGATGAGGCGATGCATGCCTTGCGCAATTTGGTGGAAAACCGCTTCGGCGAGGAAGAGTAATTGCCATGCTTGTATTGCACGGGACTGGGGTCAGCAGCGGAATTGCCATTGGCAAGGCATACGTGCTGCACCGCGAACGGCCGGAGGTGCCGGAATATGCACTGCCCGCGAACCTTATCGAAGAGGAGGTTGAGCGTTTCACCTCCGCAATCGATTCGGCGCGAAACCAGCTCGGTCGCATCCGCGACCACATCCCGAAGTCCGCGCCTCCTGAAATATCGAGCATCATCGACACGCATCTGCTGATTCTGCACGACAAAATGATCTGCGAAGCCCCAGCCGACACAATCCGAAAAAGTGGATGCAATGCCGAATGGGCGCTAAAGATACAAAGCGACGAGCTTGCAGCAGTGTTCGAACAGATGGACGATGCATATCTGCGCAGCAAGAAGACCGACGTCGGTCAGGTCGTGGACCGCATTCTGCGCAATCTACTGATGTCTACCGACGAGGAACACGAACAGATCACGGATGCGCTCGACGGACAGATCGTGGTCGCCAACGACCTGACACCCGCGGATATAGTATTGCTCAAGCATACGCGCATCGCGGCGTTCGTGACCAATCTCGGAGGACCGATTTCCCACACGGCGATCTTGGCACGCAGTCTCGAGATCCCCGCCATCGTCGCGGTGCACAACGCCACGCGCGGCATACGCAACGGCGAGGAACTAATAGTCGATGGGAAGCTCGGCGTCCTGATTGTCGCGCCCGAGCATGCCATCATTGCTGAATATCAGCGCCGACAGAAAGACATAATCCAACTCAAGCGCGAGCTGACGGCGATCAAGGTTAGCCGCTCGGAAACGCGCGACGGCCACGCGATCACGCTTTGCGCAAACATCGAATTGCCGGATGACGTCAAGGCAGCGACTAAGGTTGCCGCGCAAGGGATCGGTCTATATCGCACCGAATTTTTGTACATGAACCGGCCGGATCTGCCCGATGAAGAGGAACAATATCGAGCCTATGCGAAAGTCGTAAAGGCCATTTCCGGTAAACCTGTAACCATACGTACGCTCGACCTCGGCAACGACAAACGCGTCGATGGCGGCAACCGCGGGAACGACATGGTCACCGTCAACCCGGCTTTGGGATTGCGTGCCGTGCGGCTGTGCCTGCATGACACGTCCCTGTTCCGGCCGCAGCTACGTGCGATATTGCGGGCTTCGGCGCTAGGCCAGGTACGTATCATGATTCCCATGTTGTCGAGTCTCGGGGAGATGTTCCGCGTACTGGATTTGATCGAGGAAACCAAGGTAGAACTGACACGCCAGGGGCAGCCGTTCAACCCCGCGCTGCAGGTGGGCGGCATGATCGAGGTGCCGGCGGCTGCGGTTTCCGCCGACCTGTTCGCGCCGCATCTCGATTTCTTTTCGATCGGAACGAACGACCTAATCCAATACACATTGGCAATCGACCGCGTCGACGAAGCGGTGAACTATCTTTATGATCCGCTGCATCCATCAGTACTGCGGCTGATCTCAACCACGATACGCGCCGGGAAGGCCGCTGGCATTCCGGTTGCCATGTGTGGCGAGATGGCCGGCGACACGCGCTATACGCGCCTGCTGCTCGGCCTGGGTCTGGATGAATTCAGCATGCACCCCTCGGCGCTACTGGAAATCAAGAGGATCGTGCGCGACAGCAACCTCGCCGAGCTGGGGCAATTCGCCCAAAGCGTGCTTAACTCACGCGACACCACGGAATTGCACGCGCTCGTGGATAGGATGAACGAGCACTAGCCGGTTTTCCCGCTGCTTGCCCCAGTGATGAAGCAGTTATGCGCAAGACCGCTAATTTCGGCGCGTCAGTTCAGCGGCGATGCAGGTTGCCCGGGAGGTGTGGTCCCATTTCTTCAGGTCCCACGGACGAAGGGAAGACGAACGAACGGCGCCGGTGGTCATCGACCATGGCAAGCAGCCCATCCCGGTACCTGTCCTTGTCCGACATGAAACCATCCTGGGTTCGAGTCTGAAAGAATTCCTTCAACAGCGAGACGGCACTGATCTTTTTCAGCCGATACGGACGCCAGAACGGCGGTAGACGGCCGGAAGAGGAGTAACCGCGGGTCTGGTACCCATCGACCACGATCTCGCCGTTGCCGGCGGTATAGATGGCATGTGGCTCTATGACGCGGATATGAGTCTGATCGTGATAACGGATCGCCACACAACGCTTTTCCCTGACTGCCACGGTAAGTACTTGTAAAACATTGGGAATCATAGATTGAGCCTTCACCTTCATACCCACTGTGGACACCATCTAGATTATAAAATAGTACGATATCCGGCGAAGCAGAGGCAAGCTATCCGGACAAGTGGTCACTTTTCAGGTCTGTGTGGTCATTGCCCGGTTTCCACCGAACCGAATATCCGTTCGCCGAGGCCCCACTTGCTCGCCAGCGTTTCGGTTGCGTTGACGAATTCCTCGGCCCGTGTCGGGTGGTTAACCCATGCACGCGCGAGCAGCGCCAAAGCGGACGCATGGTCAGGCGCCAGTGCCAACATATGGATCAGTTCCCCCGCTGCGGTCCCGACCAATTCTGCTCCCAGGAGCGCTCCGCTGTCTAGTTCTCCGATCAGGCGCACAAAGCCGCGCGTGTCGTCCTGTCCGAGGGCGCAGGGTGAACTCTCGAAGGCTGCGAAGCCCACCGCGGGTTCCAGTCCGGCGTCTTCCGCAAGATCCTCGTTGAGCCCAATGCGTGCAAGCTCCACGGCGCTGTAGATCACTTCCGGCACCCACAGTACATCACGTCGGAACCGCGCCTGTGACGACCCACCCGCGACAATGTTCCGCACCGCGACAGCGGCGTCGGCGATTGCCTGATTGGCGGTCATGTGCTCGGATATGCAGTCGCCAATCGCGTAGACATGCGGCACGCTGGTCTGCAGCCACTCGTTTACACGCACGAACCCTCGATCGTCCAGTGCTACTCCGACGACGTCTAGTGCCAGCCCGTCAGTAAACGGAGTGCGTCCGGTTCCGAGCAGCACCCAGTCCACGGCCAGCTTCCGTCCTGTAGCAAGCGCGAGTATCAGTTCCCCATCACGCACATCACTGCCGATCACACTCGCTCCTTCAATCGGCTCGATGCCGCAGTCGCGCAGCGCCCCGCTCAGAGTGGTCAGCGCCTGCGGGCTGAACCGGGTGCGCGTCAACGGCGAACGGCGCGTGATCCAATACACCTGTCGGCCAAGCATTGTGAGTATGAAGGCAAACTCGGCACCAATCAGACCGCCGCCGACTATTGCGACGCGATGGCCCGTAGGGGGTGGCTCATCGAAAAGCATGTCCGTGGTCAAGATACGCTGTGGCCGTGGGGCGAGCCCTGCCGGCGCCGACGGCTTCGATCCCGTTGCGATGATCACATGGGCGGCTTCGAGACACTCGTAGCCCGCCTCAACCGCGACACCTACCTCGTGCGGCGAAACAAAGCTGGCAGTTCCGCTGCGCATGCTGATACCCAGGCGTTTCATGTAATCCAGATAACTTTCCTGCACCTTGCGCACCACTGCTTCCTGATGCTCCCAAGCCTGCATCAGGTTGGCCTCAAGGCGCCCATTGATTCCGCGCCCTGCAAAATTGCGGGATGCGGCAATCAGACTTGCGCTGTGGTGCCAGTCCTTCTTCGGCACACATCCTCGATTGAGACAGCAACCGCCCCAGTCCTGTTTTTCTACGATCGCCACACGCTTGCCACGCAACGCGCCGAGCACTGCGGCACGGTAGCCGCCGGGGCCGGATCCGATCACGACGATATCAAACGCCTCTGTCACAATTTTTCGATCCTCCGTTTCGCGAGTGAAAATGCCGTTCACCACGGAACCAAGCCTACTCTATAGGCAGGCCTACTCTGCAGGTAAGCTATTTCGGCCACGATACCCTCCGAGGCCAACGGCATCGCACTCACGCGCCTCGCGCTTGATCTACCTTCCGGCCCCGCCTGCCGGAGGGCCCCGCAGGATTGCAGTAGCACAATCCATAGCGGCCGCTACTGCTGCCAGCAGCGGGATTGAGCAGGGAGTTTCGCGGTTACACGCTGATTCATAAGTTACCGTTCCACGACGACCCTTGTCCCATGAGTGGTCGCGTACAGCACCTGCCACGGCTAGGCATGATGCCTTATGCTGTCCAGACTGATCGTGCAGATCGGGCGCAACAGACGAAGTGTGCGTCGGCCGGCGACTGCGTCCATGCCGATCTGGGCATCGAGTGGATGCGCGAACTCCTGACGCTGGGCGGTGGAGACGGACATCTGCGATTCGATGTGTATCAGGGCCAGTCGCATTCGCCGAGCCCGCAGGGTCGGGTCGACCGGAAACAGGTGCTACCGCTCGCGCTGCCACTTCCCTTGCTGCCGAAGGTTGAACCCACGGGCAATACTGGTCCACCATCTGACGCGCGACGGCGCAACCTGTCGCCCGGCCAACATTGCCTGGCTGCTTGACGAAATCGGGACCCGTCTTCATACGGCGCTGCGCCTTGAAGTCGGCCGACTACGCATGAAACGTGGCCTGCCGCTTGAAGATAACGAGATCAATCCGCCTCCGGACGGATCGCACTGAGCATGCCCTGGCGATCGTCGTCCGCGCCTAGGCACCGGCGAGCGTCATGTTCTCTATGAGAATGGATCCGGTGCGGATATTGCCGTGCAGATCCACATCACGACCGACAGCAACGATCTGACGGAACATCTCGCGCAGGTTTCCGGCGATGGTGATCTCTTCAACCGGATACTGGATTTCACCGTTCTCCACCCAGAATCCGGCAGCTCCGCGCGAGTAATCCCCAGTGACGGTATTGACTCCAAAGCCGATGAGCTCAGTCACGAGCAATCCGGTATACATGCGCCGGACAAGCGCCGGAAGATCATCGCTGCCGGGTTGGATCGTAAGATTATGCACACCACCGGCATTGCCAGTTGTCTGCATGCCAAGTTTGCGCGCCGAGTACGAGTCCAGCACATAGCCCAGCAGCACGCCGTCACGCACGAGATCCCGGTCGCGCGTCGCAACGCCTTCATTGTCGAACGGCGCGCTTCCCAAGCCCTTCCTCAGATGGGGCTGCTCATAAAGCCGAATCCACGGCGCAAACACCGGCTTGCCGAGCTGGTCCAGCAGGAACGAAGCCTCGCGATACAGACTGGCTCCGCGTACGGCACCAACAAAATGCGACAAGAGACTGGAGGCAACCGGCGCCTCATACAGAACCGGGGTCTGACGAGTGGACAATTTGCGCGCAGCCAGTCTGCGTACCGCGCGCGATGCCGCCTGACGTCCGACCACTTCCAGCGCTTCAAGCTCGCTCGCGTCGCGCGCGACGGTATACCAATAATCACGCTGCATTCCGGAATCGTCCTGCGCGACCACAGCGCAGCTCAGCGCGTGGCGCGTTGCAGCCACTGTGCCGAGAAAGCCGTTTGTGTTCCCATAGACCTCGAGGCCTTCGTGCGAAGTCAGCGACGCGCCCTCGGAGTTGCGGATGCGTGCATCGGCCTCGCGTGCTGCATGCTCACACGCGGCAGCGATCTCGATGGCTCGGTCAGCGCCGGGATTCCACGGATGGTACAGATCCAGATCGGGAATCGACCGGGCGAGGACCGCAGTGTCCGCAAGTCCGGAGCATTCATCGGCGGCTGTATATCTCGCAATGCTCGCCGCCGCCCGCACCGCACCACGAACAGCTTCAAATCCCAGGTCCGAGGTGCTGGCCGAACCGCTCTGTTTGCCAAAATAAACGGTTACACCCAAACCCTTGTCGCGGGTGTGTTCGACCGTCTCAACATCCCCGAGCCGCACGGTCACGGCCAGACCCTGGCTGACACTTGCGGTGGCCTCCGCCTCGCTGGCACCCTGCCGCAGCGCTTCGGCGAGAACTTCGCTGACTAGCGCACGCAGCGCCTCCGGGGTGGCTGCAGGCACCACCTGCTTCGCTTCTTGCGTCATCCGGTGCGGCCCCTAACTCGAGTGCTTGTTGATGGCACTGCGGTTTCCCCAATGCCCGATGTTGTCCACCTCGACACCAACCCACCATAAATCGCCAATACTGTCGTGGCTGTGGCCTCCGACGATATGCTGACCCTGCCCGAGCATGATGTGGGTAAGATGAGCGCGTGCTTCCCCAATACGGCGATATACATGCCACTGCACAACGTTCCCGCGACCGTTCTGGGGCAGCGGCCGCTCTTCATTAAGAAACTGGTCATTCATGACACGATCCTCCTGCATTCGTACTTGGACAGGCAATCGCCAGCCAGACGTCTCAAGTCCATCAACTGCCATGCGTTCCACCCACCGTAAGGCCATCGATAAGCAACGTCGGTTGTCCGACACCGACGGGCACACTTTGACCGTCCTTGCCGCAGGTACCCACACCGGAATCAAGCTGAAGGTCGGAACCGACACGCGTTACCCGCGTCAGAACATCGGGACCGTTTCCGATGAGCGTGGCGCCTTTTACCGGCCGCGTGACCCTGCCGTTCTCGATCAAATAGGCTTCACTGGTGGAAAATACGAATTTTCCGGAGGTGATGTCGACCTGGCCGCCGCCGAAATTGACGGCGTAAAGCCCCTTGTCGACGGATGCGATGATCTCGCCGGGATCATACGTGCCAGCCAGCATGAACGTATTGGTCATACGCGGCATCGGAATATGTGCATAGGACTCGCGCCGCCCGTTGCCGGTAGGCGTCATTCCCGTGAGACGGGCATTCAATAGATCCTGGAGATAGCCTTTCAGAATTCCATTCTCTATCAGCACAGTCTGCTGTGTCGGTGTTCCTTCGTCGTCCACGTTGAGCGAGCCGCGGCGACCGGGCAGGCTGCCATCATCGACAACTGTGCACTCGTCCGAAGCGACGCGCTCGCCAATGCGTCCGGAGAACGCCGAAGTACCCTTACGGTTGAAATCACCCTCAAGGCCATGGCCAATGGCCTCATGCAGCAGTATGCCCGGCCATCCCGGTCCCAACACGACCTTCATGGTGCCTGCCGGGGCAGCGCCTGCCTCAAGGTTCACCAAGGCCTGACGTACCGCCTCGCGCGCATACGTCATGGCTGCACCCTCGCCAAGCAAGTCCTGATAACTAAAGCGCCCGCCCCCGCCATGGCTGCCCTGTTCACGTCGCCCACCCTGCTCCACGATCACGGTGACGCTCAATCGAACCAGCGGCCGGATATCGGCTGCTTGCACACCGTCGCTTCGCATCACCAGGACGATCTCCTGCACACCGGACAGGCTGGCCATCACTTGCTTAACGCGCGGGTCCTGACGTCGCGCCTCGGTCTCCACCTGCTCCAGCAGTTTCACCTTGGCGCCGTCCTCCAGGCTGGTCATGGGATCGAGCGGCTGATACAGGTCGAGAACGGGGATCGAGCGCCATGCCGACGGCACAGTGAGGCCGCTGCCCTGCCGTGCAATCGCTCGCGCGGCAGAGGCGGCCTCCAGCAGAGCCGGGAGCATGATCTCGTCGGAGTAGGCAAATCCCGTCTTCTCACCACTGACGGCGCGCACACCGACTCCCTGCTCGATGTTATGACTGCCGGTTTTGACCTGCCCCTCTTCAAGCGACCAGCTCTCGTGGCGGCTGTATTGAAAGTAAATGTCGGCATAATCCAGACGATGGTTGAGTAGCGCACCCATCAGGCGGCCGACATCGCCCTCGCCGATGCCGGCTGGCTCGAGAAGGGTTCCGCGTACCCGTTCTAACATATTGCTCATGCGCCGAGCCTCCGGTGACGGATACTGGGGAAGTTGCTGCGTATGCGTTTCTGCATCGTGCGATCGTGATCCGCAATCACGAAGCCCGAACCTCGCGCCAGGCGGTCGACAACCTCGCCCCAGGGACTCACTATCATGCTATCGCCGTAGGTCTCGCGCCCGTTGAGGTGATAGCCACCCTGGGCGGCAGCAATAACATAAGCCAGGTTTTCAACGGCACGTGCACGCACCAGAACCTCCCAGTGGGCACGCCCGGTGCGCACTGTAAACGCCGACGGCACCGCGAACAGCTCGGCACCGGCGTCGAGCAAGCGCCGGAACAGTTCCGGAAATCGCAGATCGTAACACACAGCCAGTCCGAGCTTCCCAAATGGCGTCGTCGCGACCACCATATCGCTACCTGGCTCAATCGCCGCGGATTCATTGTATTGCTCTCCGCTTTCCAGGCGGACGTCGAACAGGTGCACCTTGTCATAGCGCGCAACCCGTACTCCACGATCATCGTACAGCAGGCACGCGGACCGCACCCGGTCAGCCTGAGTTGCACGCATGGGGATGGTTCCGCCGACAAGCCACACGCCATGGTAGCGCGCCTGGTTTGCGAGAAACTCCTGCATCGGACCCTTGCCGTCCGTTTCCATGACCGCCAAACGATCCGCGTCCTTCATTGGCATGATGGCGAAGTTTTCCGGCAAAACGACCAATGATGCCCCGGCCGCGGCGGCGTTGGCGATCAGCCGTGCTGCTTCATTGAGATTGGCACTCACCTGCGGCCCCGAAGCCATTTGTATGGCGGCGATCTTGCTCAAGGCGCCTGTTCTCCCTGTTGCTGAATTGCGATGGTTACCGAATTGTCATTGTGTCGCAGGTCTGGATCGAGCGCGATACGCTTACCTGGAACGCCGAGCGCCACCAGCCAGGCGCGCAGCTCCTCCGCCCATAAAGTACCCTTGTCACCGGCCGGATAATGCATGATCAGCCGCTCGCCGCGGCGTTCCTGGAAGCTGCTGATCAGATTGCCCAGCCCCGGAATGCGCGCAATCTTCCGTCCGGTGCGCGGTTGCGCCAGCTGCGCGGCACTCAGCGTCACGCTCTTTATCGACTCACGCACACAGCCACGCAATCCGGACGCGGTTGGGAATATGGCGTGGGCGCTGACAACCGCGGGCACTGCGCCTGCGGAACTCGCAGTCAGCGCCCGGGCCGGAGTCGTAATGGCGACAAGCCCCGTCAGCGACAAAATTGCAATCATAAGCCTTGTGGGTGTTTTCTTCATTGAACAAGGGCAAATACAGCGTCGAATTGACCTATTTTTTTGTCGGCAGCAAATCCAGCGGCGTGAGCGGGCTCCCCTTGGTCACTTTAGGATTGTCCCACGACCCCATGACCGCGTACTGGGTTTCCGTGGTCTGTTCGAGCGGCCCCCTAAGTATGCTCCGGAACACCGCCACCGCAGCACCAACCACCGGGCCGCCCAGCAACATGCCAGTCACCGTAAGCTGGTCACCCAACCGTGGTACGACCTTGATGTCCAAGTCCATGTCGCGCGCCGCCAGACCGAGTCGACCGCCGATACGGATCGTGGCAGAGGGACCTTTCACCGTCAGGCCCTCGGTGTAGGCATTTCCGTCTTGCACCATCACCTTTCCTTCTATGCTATCAAACGTGAAGCCTTTGCCGAAGACGTTGCTGAAATCCAGCGTGAGATATCGCATCAGAGCGCGTGTATCGATCAGTCCGAGCAGTCGCCCTGCACCACCCGGGCTGATCTTGGGTAAGCGTCCGTTCTTCAATGACAGCACGCAGTTTCCGTTCAAGCGCTGCGCACTAAAGCTGGTCGGGGCTCCCGTCCAGCCCCATTGGCCGCTCGCCTGAAACCGGCCCTGGGCCAGTTCTCCCGGATAACCCAGACGATCTAGGACACGTCCTAGGTCTTCGCTCCGAACCTGCATATTGATACTGGTAGACTGGCTTCCTGCCTGCAAGACTTTCCAGTCGCCGGTGGCGCGCAGATCCAGACCCGGCTGGAAAATATGGACAGACTGGATATGCCAGCCCTGCACGGCCGGGAACGCGTCCAGATCCAGCCCACCGAGCGCCTTACCCCAGTCATGGAAGTTTTGGACTCGCAGATGAATCTCTGGCATTGAACGCGGGTCTATTTCCGCCGCCGGGCCAGCGCCGGTCGCGGGCGGTTTCGGCGGAATCGTCAACTGCTGCAGCACGAGATTGACCACGCGGTTCCGCAGCCCAATTCCGCCGGAGGCGGCTGCCGGTTGCGCCATTTGCCCGCCCCCGGGTGGCGGTCCGAGCGTGCCATTATCGACAGTCGCAGGTTGCATCGGAGTGGCGGCGGGAACCGGCACCGAGGCCACAACGGCGGTAGGTTTCACATCGAGACTGCCGACAACGTCGTCACCGCTTAGCATTCCGTGCCAACTGCGCCCGCGCTTCGTCGTCGACATCCGAAAGGTGCCGAAGGGACGCCCGAAGAGTTGCAGCCGGTCTACCTTGATGTCTAAGGCAGTGAGCGTGTCGGCAAGATCGGAGTTGGACCCGTCCTGGTCCAGGCCCAGGATGACACGCCACCAGCGATCGGCGTCCAGCTCTGGCGTATCGACATTCACACGCAGACCCGGCGCCGGCACGAGTATCGCCGACCTGCTGCCAACCTCGACTGTGCCGCGCGTGAACTTCCAGCCTGTGCCGGCCGGCTCGTCCAGAACAAGCAGGCCATTCAGTTTGTTGGCAACGCGTAAATCCAGAACCTGGTGTCCAGCCGCGGTTTCGCGCGTCTTCAGGGTCAGCTTCGCAGCAACCCCGATCGGCTTGTCCAGCGGCGGTGGTAACTGCACGCCCAGGCTCTGAAGGTCCATCGCCAGATCAAGATGCGCTCCCGGCTTCGCGAGCTGCAGCGTAGCATTCCACGGAATGTCTCCGCTCAGCCGTGGTCCGAGCGCGCTGCCAAGCGCCTGCTGCAGGCCGGCCTGAGTCATGGTACCCCGCAGCTGCACGACCGAAGTCTCGGGCGTGACAGTGGTCACTGCAAGCGATGCATCGCCCCCCAGCAGCTTTCCGTGCACACTGCCCCCGCTCAGGCCGTCCCGGTTAAACTCCAAGGATCCGTTGAGAGATTTGACGCTGACGCCCGGGATCGGGGAGTACAGTGCGGCGTTTTGGAACTCGAACGCTCCCGTCAACTGCAGCCGCGACGGCACGTGCGCCGGGATCGCCAAATCGAGGCTGAGCAGGCCCTGGCCGCTTGCGTGTATGCCGGGGAAAAGAAGCTGCGGCCGGGGACTGATATGGCTGGCATAGAGCACCGAGAGAGTCTGATCTACGGGCCCCATCACCTGGCCTCCAGCACGGATGACGGGCCCGCCACGGGTGGTCAGGTCGTCGATGGCAACCGCCACCCGGCGCACTGACAGCCCGCGAATCATCCCGCTTCGGCCAGCGACAAACAGACTGGCGCCGCTGGCCAGCAAATCTGCGTTAATGTTCGTGATTCTTGGCCAGCCCTCGAGATAACGGAATACACCGTTTTCGATATGCACGGATACCTGGAACCGGCCGTTGCCGTCGCGGAACGGAAAGTCGCGCAGCGCACCCTGAATGACCACCTGGCCTGAGGCGACGGTGCCCGACACGACTGATTGGCTCAGCCAATCGCGCAGTCCCGGGTGCAGAATGTTCGGATAATAACGGGCAGCGTTTGCCAGATTGCCATTGCTCAGGTTGACCCGCAGATCCAGCTGCGGCGACGCGCCGCTGTCATCCGGCAATCGCAGATCCAGACTTCCCCATAGCTTGGCGTCGTTCGAGACCACATTCAGGTTTCTACCATGTACACGCCAGGAACGGTCCTCCCGCTGCCATTTGATTCTGCCACTTGCGGTCTGGATATCTATCGCGTGCTGAAAAACGAGTGGAAGTGTCACTTTGACGGCCTTGCTGGCCAGTACCAGCTCACCGCCCGTTGTGCCACACGACAAATGGGCGGTCAGGCCGCGCACCCCTGGGAACTTCCCATATGGATCGAATCTCAGTCCGAGCATGTCAGCCTCGACCGCGTAACCGGCCGTATGTCCACCCTTGTTGTCGAGCCGCAGCCTCAAATTATTCACCACCCCGCCAGGGTGGATCGCGCGCAAAAACGTCAACAATTTGCTGGGGCCCTTCAACTGCGCCAGGAACGCATCGGCGTCGTCGACATTAACATGCTGAACGAAAAGGTGGTTCGCATAGGGGTTATGCTCAATACGCAGCTCGCCAGCGGACCAAGGAGAGGAAACCAGCCCGAGCTGCAGGTGATTAAGTTGCAGCGTCCAACTTGCGCCGCCGGATGTCACAGTCCAGTTCACGTCCGCCGCCGCCGTATTGACATCAAACGCCGGGACTCCGGGCAAGGCCAGCTTGAGCGCGGCTACCCCGGCGTGACCGTAGAGCGAAACCGGAAAACCGTCTGACCATTGACTAGAGAGGCTTACATTGAATCGGCCGTCGAAACCGGTAGGCAGTTTGTCGCGGATGATTTTCGGGAGGACATAAGTATTGAGTCCCTCAGCCTGGACATCGATCGCTCCTTCCCAGTCTTTATCGGTAAGCGGATCACCGGTGAAGTCTGCCGAAAAAGTGCATATCTGACACATCGCCTGGGGGAAAATGGCATTCATCTGCAACCGATGGCGGTTACCGCTGTTCTGCAGGCTCAGATTAACGCGCGTCAGGCGCAGCGGCGGCTCGGTCGAGGCGTAGTCGATCCACACAATCTGGCCGCCCTGCACCGAAACATCGTTCTGCTGGAATAACCAGGGGAAAAACCCTGCACCCTGGCCGGGGATGTCCTTACCGACCGTCTCAAGGCCGGTAATCTGGAAGGTACCGCCGGAAAGCCGCTCGAACGACAGGTCCGGATGAACCAGGACGAGATTATTGATCTGAATTTCCCCGGCAAGCAGCGGCAGCCATGCCAGCGTGATCCGTAACTCCTTGAGTTTGACCGCGATCTGTTGGCTGCCAGGAGAGTAGACGGTCAGGCCGTAGACGCGCAGGCCCGGATTCAGCCCGTGCCAGTACGCCTCGGAGCGATCGATCTGTACGCGGTACGACGAACGCTGGCTGATGTAGTTGGCAATCTGATCTTTGCGGCTGGCGAACGTCGGCAGCCATGCGTGAACGATGATCAGCAACGCCGCACCCAGCACCAGCAGCGTCGCAGCAATGTACACCGTCCAGCGACAGAATCGCAGCGCCGGGCGGTGACACGTCCGCCACACCATATCCAGTGCCACCAGGCGCCTCATGTTCTTCGCACCCAATGCTAACCGGTGCCCGATCTTCTTCAGTATCCGCCGCATTCGGCTATTTTGCCGTATCGACCGCCGTGGAGATAGCAAGCGGAAAGGCCGCAGCCGGAATTAACCGGATATGGACTGCACGACAACCGACGGTATAATAGGCTGTAGCACACCAGCAGGGTCGCCCCCCTTTAGGCAACAGCCATCGGAGGGGCCGTGCCAGAATCTCGATTTCTGCTATCAGGTTGGAAATTCTGCGGTGGAGCCAGAAAATTAAAACAAACGGGGGAGCCATGACACAACAGCGCCAATTGGAGCTCAATACCATCATCTCCAGCATCATCGCTATTCTGCGAACCACCAAGGACCTGGATGCGGTACTGGCACGTGCCCATGCCGGGCTCAAGCACCGCACCGGCGCGCGCGACGCGCCACTAACCTCCCCGTAGGCGACCGACACACCGAAGCTCCGGCGGAAACGGCGCTACAGCAGCACTACGTCAAACTGCTCCTGGTTATAGAGCGCCTCCACCTGCAGGTGTACCGGCTTTCCGATGAATTCCTGCAACTGCACCAAGCTGGCGGATTCTTCGTCAAGCAACATCTCGATCACCACCGGGGACGCTAGAACCAGATACTTGTCCGCACCGAACTGACGGGCCTCGCGCAGTATCTCCCGAAAGATCTCGTAGCAGACGGTCTGCGGGGCTTTGAGCACGCTCCGCCCTTTGCACACTGGACACGGCTCGCACAGCACATGCTCCAGACTCTCTCGGATCCGCTTGCGCGTGATCTCTACGAGGCCAAGCGACGACATCTCGGTCATGCAGGTCTTCGAGCGGTCACGCGCAAGCGCCTTTTCCAGTGCCCGCAGCACCTGGCGCTTATGGTCGCTATCGGCCATGTCGATGAAGTCGATGATTATCATTCCACCTAGGTTGCGCAACCGCAGCTGCCTGGCGATGGTCTGAGTCGCCTCCAGGTTGGTCTTGAACAGTGTTTCCTCGAGATTCTTGCGCCCTACATAGGCCCCAGTGTTTACGTCTATAGTGGTCATGGCCTCGGTCTGGTCTATGATCAAGTATCCGCCGGACTTCAGTGGCACCTTGCGCTCCAGCGCCTTCTTGATCTCATCCTCAACGGAATACAGATCGAATATGGGCCGTTCTCCCGGGTAGTACTCGATGCGATTCTCCACCTCAGGTATGAATTCGCGCGCGAATTCGCGTGCTCTGTGGAAAGTTTCGCGCGAGTCGATTCGCACCTTTTCCACATTTTCACGCACCAGATCACGCATGACGCGCAGCGCTAGTACGAGATCCTCGTGCAGCAGGCTGCACGGCGCAGCGCCCTTGATGCGATCCTGGATTGCCTGCCACACCCTACGCAGGTAGCGGATATCCGTCCTCAACTCCTCGTCGCTGACCGCCTCGGCCACCGTCCGAAGGATGTAGCCGCCGTCATCGCCCTCGTCCATGGCGGACTTAACCGCGGCGCGCAGACGTTCACGCTCGGCATCGTCACCGATTTTCTGCGAGATTCCTATGTGTTTGGTATATGGCATATAAACAAGATACCGCGCCGGAAGAGTGATATGCGTCGTCACGCGCGCGCCCTTGGTGCCCAGCGGATCCTTGACCACCTGCACGACGATTGGCTGCCCGTCATGAAGTGCATCGCCGATGGCGGCGAGCTCGGTGTCCTGATTCACTCCGTTCCCCGGCACGGTGCGGATCGGGGTCGCGGAAGCCACACTGCGCACGTCAGAGACATGCAGAAAAGCGGCCCGATCCAGTCCGATGTCTATGAATGCAGCCTGCATTCCCGGCAAAATACGGGAAACCCTTCCCATGTAGACGTTGCCCACGATTCCACGGTTGCGCGTGCGCTCGATGTGTACCTCCTGAAGTACACCGTTCTCGATTACCGCAATCCGCGATTCCTGCGGAGTTACATTGATAAGTATCTCCTCACTCACGGAATCGACATCCCCAGATGCCGCAGCAGCAGCGCAAGCTCGTACAATGGCAGGCCCATGACGCCGGAGTAACTTCCCTCCAAGCGCGCGACGAAAGCTGCTGCCCTGCCCTGAATCGCATAGGCGCCTGCCTTGTCGGCAGGTTCGCCTGATTCCCAATAACGCACTATTTCCTCCTCGGACAGAGGACCGAACGTGACGCGGTTCTCGCTCAAAGCGTTGTGTTCCACACCTTGGTACACGATACATAGCGCGGTAAGAACCTCATGGGTTCTGCCCGCCAGTCGTCGAAGCATCGCGCAACCGTGGTCACGGTTGCGCGGTTTTCCAAGTATCTCCTGGTCGATAACCACTTCGGTATCGGCACCCAGCACCGGAAGCGCGCGCCCGGCGCGCGCCCTCACATGGCGCGCCACGCAGTGAGCCTTCTCCGCGGCCACACGCAGAACATAATCGGCAGCCGGCTCGCCGGCACGTGGCTGTTCGTGAATTTCCGGCGCTACCACCTCGAATCCAATGCCAAGCTGGTGCAGCAGCTCCTGCCTACGCGGGCTTGCTGAAGCAAGGTAGATACTCGAATCGGGCATATCCAATTCAGACCAAGGACAGACGGTTGTCATCAAAACCGGGCTTCGGCAGACGTTCCTAATGGTTGGCCAGCGGCAGTGATGCTCACTCACGATGATAAGGCAGGTGGTTGAGCATGCTCCATGCGCGGTACAACTGCTCGGCCAGCAGCACGCGCACCAGCGGATGGGGCAGTGTCAACTCCGACAGCGACCACAGCTCGTCCGCGCGATCAAGACATTGAGGCGCAAGCCCCTCCGGCCCACCGACCAGAAAAACGACATCCCGCCCCTCGCGCAGCCATTGGCCCATGGAATCGGCGATCTGATCCGTAGTACGCGACTTCCCTTGCCGCTCGAGTGCGATAAGCCGCGCATCTGCCGGCACGGCGGCGAGGCAGCGTTCCCCTTCCATTCTCAGTATCCGCGCAATATCCGCAGACTGGGATCGCTTGCCTGCGGGGATTTCCCGCAACTCCAACTGACATCCAGCGCGCAGTCGCTTCGCATAGCCGGCATAGGCGGTACTTACCCACTGCGGCATGCGGGTGCCGACCGCGATCAGATGAAAGCGCACGGCCACCCGGCTGCGTGATGTTCAGACAAACCGGAAAACCCCCGCCGCTTCCGGGCTAGCGTTCGGCAACATCAGCCCTCTGTCCATCACCCCACAGCTTTTCCAGATTATAGAAATCGCGCGTTTGCGGTCGCATGATGTGGACTACAACGTCGCCAAAGTCGACTAAAACCCAGTCTCCGGCTTTTTCGCCCTCGGTCCCCAGGGCCCTGCGCCCGAAGTCGCGCATCTTTTCACGTATCTTTTCGGCCATGGAGACCACATGACGGTTGGAGGTTCCGCTCACAATCACCATGAAATCTGTGAAGTCAGTCACCTTGCGGACGTCTAGGACCCGAATATCCTGGCCCTTGGCATCGATTAACGTATCAAAGATCAGTTGCTCTATCGTACTCGTTGGCATCACATCCTCTGGGTTGGACTGAGGTAAAGCCTGTGGCTCGCGATGAACGCCTCCACCGGCGCGGGAAGCATCCCGTGCACCGACTCGCCGCAGGCAAGCGCCGCGCGTATGCCCGAACTGGATATATCCTGGGGGCTCACTTCCTGAAATACCAGCCGTCCAGCTGGAGCCTCCATCAGCTGGCCTGGATCGACACAGAACCGCCCTCGCAGCCAAGACGGAAGCGCTTCATCCGCTGGCGCAAATTCCCAGCCCGGACGCTGGATGACGACCAGATGCGTGAGCTGCGGCAGCTCACGCGCGCGGTGCCATGACTCGATGCCGCGAAAGGCGTCCATCCCGATGATAAGACAAAGTGGACGCAAGCCGAGTTCAGCCCGAAACGACTCCAAGGTCGGAACAGTATAGGATGGACCGCTGCGCCGGATCTCACGGTCGTCGACGCGAAACCCCGGAATTCCAGAGACCGCGATTTCCACCATGCGCAATCGCTCATGTGCCCTGGCAAGCGGTGCACTACGGTGGGGTGGGATAGCTGAGGGAATAAAGCGCACTTCCTCTAAGGCCAGCGTCCGCATGATTTCCTGCGCCGGACGCAGGTGCCCAAAGTGAATGGGATCAAACGTACCACCAAAAATTCCGATGGGCTGCACTCGCTGCTTCTGAAGTCCCGCGCTTGCGCTCAATCACGTTTTCACATCATAGCCCGGCCCCGCATCCATGGCAAACCGCTCGCGGTCCGTGGCCGTGCATCGAGTCAAGCTGCGTCCCAAGCCGGCACGCCCATTGCGGTCGGACTATTTGCGGATATGGCCGTCGCCGAGCACAATGAATTTCTGGGAGGTGAGTCCCTCCAGGCCGACCGGTCCGCGCGCATGAAGCTTATCGGTCGAGATACCGATCTCGGCGCCCAAACCATATTCGAAACCGTCGGCAAAACGCGTTGAGGCGTTGACCATTACTGAGCTGGAGTCGACCTCACGTAGGAAGCGGCGAGCACACGTGATGTCCTCAGTGACTATCGCGTCGGTATGCTGAGATCCATACCGGGCAATATGCTCAATTGCCTCTTCAAGTCCGGGGACCACGCGAATCGACAGAATTGGCGCCAGGTATTCCGTATACCAGTCGTCGTCCGTGGCCGCGTTGGCCCACGGCAGAATGCGGCGCGTCGCGTCGCAGCCGCGCAACTCCACACCCTTATCGCGATACATCACACCTAGCACCGGCAACACCCTGTCGGCGACCGCCTGCGCGACAAGCAGCGTCTCCATCGTATTGCAGGTTCCGTAGCGCTGGGTCTTGGCATTGAAGGCGACACGCACAGCCTTGTCGAGATCAGCCTTGTCGTCGATATATACGTGACAGACGCCGTGCAGATGCTTGATTACGGGAACCGTGGCCTCCTGACTGATGCGCTCAATTAGGCTCTTCCCGCCGCGCGGAACAATTACGTCAACATGCTCCTTCATGCGTATCAGCTCTCCGACTGCGGCGCGGTCCGCGGTATCGATCACCTGAACTGCGTCTGCTGGCAGTCCGACCTCGACGAGACCCTTATGGATGCAGGCAGCAATCGCCTGGTTCGAATGCAGCGCCTCCGAACCGCCACGCAGGATGGCGGCGTTCCCAGACTTCACACACAGTCCAGCGGCATCTGCAGTCACATTCGGCCGCGACTCGTAAATAATGCCAATCACGCCGAGCGGCACGCGCATGCGCCCTACCTGAATGCCCGAAGGCCTGTAATTGAGCCCGGATATTTCGCCGACGGGATCCGGAAGGCCGGCGATCTGGCGCAGGCCCTGGGCCATCGCGGCGATACGCGGTGAATCGAGGGCCAACCGGTCTAGCTGTGCGGCATCAATGCCCGCACGCGCGGCGGCGTCAAGGTCCTTCACGTTGGCCTTAACAAGACTGTCGGCCGAGCGCTCAATAGCGGCGGAAATCGCTTCAAGCGCAGCGTTCTTGGCAGCGGTCTCCGCACTTGCCATCTTGCGCGATGCCTGGCGGGCACGCTGGCCTACCTGCTGCATGTACTGCCTGATGTTCAGTACTTCCGGTTCACGGGATGCCGTCTTCATGTCAAATCTCCAGAGACTGGCCGCCCAGACCTCGGCGCTACAGTCCGCGCTCCGCAGGCACCGCTGCAGCCTGCACACGAACTCCGCACAGTGCCAGTACTAAGGACTCGATGTCCGTCCACGCGTCACCCTCGGCGCGGCCCTTTATGATACGGTCTATGCGCGCCGCGCGCACCAGCATGACCTGCCACTGCACCGGGCGAAAACGCCGCAGCGCCTTCGTCACCAGTGACCGGCGGCTCGCCCATATACGGTGCGTCTGAAATACTCCGGATTCGGGACGGCCTTGGGCAATTTGCGCCGCGATCTGCGCCATGTTTCGCGCCTCCCGGGCCAGCGCCCAAAGAACGAGTATCGGCTCAACCCCTTCGGTGCGCAAGCTCTCCAAAATGCGGATCGCCAAGCGTCCGTCGCCTTCAAGGCAGGTATCCGCCAGACCGTAAACTGTGAAGCGCGTGTTGTCAGCGAGAAAATTCTCTAAATCCGCAGTACGCACCATGCCGTCGCCGTAGAGCAGCGCAAGCTTGTCCACTTCCTGTGCCGCGGCCAGTGGATTTCCTTCCATATGGTATGCCAGAAGATCTGCCACGCCAGGCTCCGCGTGCAGACCGCGCAGCGCCATACGGTGCTCAATCCAGCCGGGCAGATGCTGAGCATCGAGCGACCGCACAGTCACCAGGGCTCCGGCCTGTTCCAGAGATTTCGCCCAGCCACCCTCGCGGGCCTGCTTGTCGAGCTTGCCGGTGACGACCAGCAGTATGGTGTCGGCGGGCGGACGCGCCGCCAGTTGCGACAGAATCCGAGCACCATGCTCGCCAGGCTTGCCGCTCGGCACGCGTACTTCCAGCAGCCGGGCGCGCGAAAACAGGGACAAGGATTGCGTTGACAATAGCAAATCGTTCCAATCGAAACCGCTGCCCACGATCGTCACATGGCGTTCCGCATAATCGGCTGCGCGCGCTGCATCGCGAATCGCCTCGCAGCACTCATCGACCAATAACGGCTCGTCGCCACAAACCAAGTACACCGGGACAAGCCCCTTGCGCAACAACTCCGGCAGGCGGTCCGAATCAATTTGCATGGCCGGCGCCGATAGCCACAAGTTGGCGAATGACTTGCCGCACCGCATCGCGCCGCATATCGTTTTGAAGGAAACCGGTTTCGCGCTCGGTCCCCAGTACGTTCAACTTGTTGAAGCTGTACTCGCGCTGGACCTTTATCGTTCGGTCGGGGATGATTAAATGCCCGGCGGCGTCCGTCAGGTTGAAATGCATCTTGTAATCCAACAAGTATTCAGTTGCACGACCAGTGACATCAATTGCGGCCACTTCGCTGCTGATGCTTTCTCCCCATAAGGTCAAAGTAGGCACTTGAGCTGCGGCATTGTCGGTCAGCCGCGCACCGGTTTCGGTGCGAAGGGCATCGCGCATCTCCACAAGCAAGGGCGGATAGGCAACTCCGCCGCCCATGGTTATCCGCAGTGTCGAAAGCTGCGCCGGCAGTGCCGCCAATTGCGTGCCACGCAGATGGAAACCACAGCCACCAAGCGACAGGAATCCGGCGACGAAAAGCAGTCTGAAGATTCGCTGCACACGGCCGCTCGCTGCCGCTTCTGCACTCCACGTCACCTGCCTATTCCGCCACAACGATGTTCACCAGTTTTCCCGGCACCACGACGACCTTCTTCACTGTTCGTCCTTCCACATGACGCGCGATCGCTGCGTCGGCGAGCGCAACCTCGCGCACCTGATCAGCGAGCGCTCCGGATGGCACTGATACCCGACCCCGCAGTTTGCCGTTGACCTGGACCACGAGTTCTATGGTGTCGCGCCTGAGCGCCGACTCGTCCACCTGCGGCCAGCCCGCATCGAGGATGTCACCGCCAAAACCCAACTCGCGCCACAGATAATGACAGATATGAGGCGTGATCGGCGACAGCAGGCGCAGCAGGATTCCGAGGCCTTCGGCGACGACAGCCGTGCATTCCTGGTGCGTCGGGCTTTCGTCCCGCGCCTTGACCGAAACCGATGCCCGTTCGAGCACATTCAGAATCTTCATCGCCGCCGAAACGACCGTATTGTACTGGTGTCTATCGAAGTCGCCATTCGCCTGCCTCAGCGCCGAGTGAAGCTCGAAGCGCAGATCTCTGGAAGCATCCGCAGCGATGTTCCCATCGCGACGGGCCGGTAGGACTTCGGAGATTGCGCCATGTTCATAGGCAAAATTCCAAAGGCGCCGCAGAAACCTGAAAGCACCCTCCACAGCCGAGTCCGACCACTCGAGCGTCATCTCGGGCGGTGCGGCAAACATCATGAACAGACGCGCCGTGTCAGCGCCATAGCGCTCGATCAGCGCCTGCGGGTCAACGCCGTTGCCCTTCGATTTGGACATGGTGCCGATGCCGCCGTACTCTACCGGCTCGGCGTCTCTCTTCAGGATCGCGCCGATGCGATTTCCTTTGTCGTCCAACTTCAGTTCGACGTCGGCCGGGTTGAAATAGGCGATGCGCCCACTTGCCGGCTTGCGGAAAAAGATCTCGTTCAGCACCATCCCTTGGGTAAGTAGACGCTTGAACGGCTCGTCCCCCTGCACAAGCTCGAGGTCGCGCATCACCTTCCACCAGAAGCGCGAGTAAAGCAGATGCAAGATCGCGTGCTCTATGCCGCCGATGTACTGGTCTACCGGCATCCAGTACCTCGCCTCCTCGTCCACCATCGCATCCGGCCGCCCCGGCCCGCTGGGCAACGAGCAATAGCGCGCGTAATACCAGGAGGAGGCGACAAAGGTGTCCATGGTATCCGTCTCGCGCCGAGCGCGCCCGCCACACTTTGGGCAGAGACAATCAACAAAATCTGCCCGCCTCTTCAGCGGATTGCCAGTCCCGTCCGGCACGCAGTCCTCAGGCAGCACTACCGGGAGATCCTTGTCCGGGACCATAACCTCGCCGCAGCGTTCACAATGAACGATGGGTATCGGGCAACCCCAGTAGCGCTGGCGCGATATGCCCCAGTCACGCAGCCGCCACACTACTTGCCTGTCGCCGAGGCCTCGCGCCCTGAGGTCGGCAGCAATCAGATCCACGGCTGCTGCATACGCCAGGCCGTCGTACTTGCCGGAATTGACACAGTGACCCTGCGCCTTGTCGGCATACCATTCCTGCCAGGCATCGGTAGAGAAGCTTTTGCCCGCGATGCCGATAACCTGCCGGATTGGCAGGCTGTACCGTTTGGCGAAGTAAAAATCGCGCTCGTCGTGCGCCGGAACCGCCATTACCGCGCCTTCGCCATAGCCCATGAGTACATAGTTGCCGACCCATACCGGAATCTGCTCGCCGGTTAGCGGGTGGATAACCGAGATACCGGCTGGCATGCCTTTCTTCTCAGTCGTCGCAAGGTCGGCTTCCATCACGGTGCCACGGCGGCACTCGTCGATGAAGGCGGCCAGCTCTGGATTGCCCACCGCGGCGCGGATCGCCAGCGGATGCTCGGCGGCAACCGCGCAAAAGGTCACACCCATGATGGTGTCAGCCCGCGTGGTGAAAACCCACAGGTTCCCTTCCTCGCCATCAAGCCGATACGGGAAAGCAAAGCGCACACCCTCGCTCCGCCCGATCCAATTGGCCTGCATGGCACGCACGCGCTCGGGCCATTCCGGAAGCTTGTCAAGGTCCGCGAGCAGTTCTTCGGCGTAACGAGTGATCGCGAGGTAGTACATCGGGATCTCGCGCTTTTCCACCGGCGCCCCAGTGCGCCACCCGCGACCGTCTATGACCTGCTCGTTTGCAAGTACTGTCTGGTCGACGGGGTCCCAGTTCACCACACCGGTCTTTTTGTATGCAATACCGCGTTCAAGCATGCGCAGGAACATCCATTGGTTCCAGCGGTAATAATCCGGTCTGCAGGTCGCCAGTTCACGCGTCCAGTCGATTGCGAAGCCTAGTGATTTCAGCTGCTTCTTCATGTAGGCGATGTTGTCGTACGTCCAGCGTGCAGGTGGCACACTATTCGCCATCGCAGCATTCTCCGCCGGCAGGCCGAAGGCATCCCAGCCCATCGGCTGGAGCACGTTTTTGCCGCACATACGCTGGTAGCGCGCAATCACGTCGCCGATCGTGTAGTTGCGCACATGCCCCATGTGCAAACGGCCGGAAGGATACGGGAACATGGACAGACAATAGAACTTCGCCCGGCTGGGATCCGGAACAGCCCGGAAACTCTTCCGTTCCTGCCAGTCGGCCTGGGCGTCCCTTTCTATTATTTCCGGATTATAGCGTTCGTGCATTGGGGATTGGCTGCAGCGCGAAGATCGAAATCCGGGGCGCGCAGGTTATCGTATTCCGCGCACCCGGTCCTGTTGCGGCGAGGCCGAGGTCTACGCATCGTTCATCGCGATTCCCGGCCGCGGCACGAGCCCGCAGTCCAATGCTGAAACGACTGCTGCAGCACCCACTGCCATCAATTCGCCGGGGTCACGGCTTTGGCGTTGTACATCTGCATGACCTGCTGCGTAATATCCAGACCAGGATCGGAGTACAGTACCATCAGCTGCGTCTTCTCGAACACCAGATTGAGTTTGTCTTTGTGTGCCACCTTGGCGATGATTGCCTTGATCGCCCCGATAGACTGCTGCATGTACTCATTGTCTTTCGCGCGCAATGCATTCTGCGCATCGCCTGCCATGCCCTGGTACTTCTGCAGTTCGGCTTCGAACTGCTTCTGCTTGACGGCCTTCTGGGCATCAGTAAGGGTCAGCCGCTCCTTCGCAAAGTTGTCCCGCAGCGCCTGCAACTTCTTCTTTTCCCGGTCGAGCGGACCTTGCCGTTCCTTGATCAGGCGCTCCATCTGCGCCTGATGCTCCTTGCCGGGCTTGCTCTCCAAGATCACCTGCCGCATATCGACATAGCCGATACTGACGCCCTCTGCAGCGTGCGCGGGTGCGCACCCTATGATGCCTCCCACCAGAAACACGGTTGCCAATAGCTTTGTATTCATGAAACGCTCCTGAGTCACTTGTCATCGGAAACCGGTTCGCGGTTCTCATCATCTCTAGCTAGCAAGATTATTTCACAGCGGTCCAGCGAACGTAAGGGGCGCGTTTCGGATTGCAAAAACTTTCTTTGACGGAGGAGCCGGCTGCGGCGGACCTGGTTCCGGTCAAAATGGATCCGCAGGTGGCCTATGTGGCCAATTATAAGCGAGCGGCGGATCCACGCCGGTTGACACGCGGCAGGGTAGCAAGATTGACGGCATCCAGCGGCCGACTGATCAGGTAGCCCTGCATGGCATCACAGCCAAGGCTGCGCAGAAACGCAGCCTCGCCCTCGACACCTTCGGCGGTGACACGAATGTCCAGGCTATGGGACATGGCGATTATGGCCGTGACGATTGCGGCGTCATCGGGATCGGTCGTGATGTCGTGTACGAATGAGATATCTATTTTCAACCAGTCTACAGGGAACCGTTTGAGATAACGGGAGCTTGAATACCCCGTGCCGAAGTCGTCGATGCACAACTGCACACCCATAACCGTGAGTGTGTGCGATACCGAGGTTGCGAAGTCGATGTTGTACATCAGTATGCTTTCCGTGAGCCTGAGGTCGCCTGGGCTCATGCCGCTGGAGGCAAAAGCTTTCTCGATGGCGCGCGCAAACCCTGGTTGACGAAACTGACGGGCGGAAAGATTCACCACCATGCGCGGCGCCTCGATCCCGGATTGCCGCAGCGCTTCGTGGCAGACGCAGGCTGCTTTGAGAACCCACTTTCCGACAGGCTCGAAGCGTGATACCCATGCTCGGAGATACAAACAGTGCGCGCCCGATCGATTGGAACGGTATCGCGAAGCTGTCGATGAGTTTCTGTGCGGCACGTGCTGCATCATCGACATGGACCATATCGGCATGCACCAGGGCAAACTCGTCTCCGCTCAGCCGGGCGAGGGTGTCGCCCTGGCACACGCTGGCCACAAGTCGGTCAGCAACGGAACGCAGCAGATCGTCTCTGGCTTCGTGCCCGAGCGTGTCGTTGATGTTCTTGAAGTAGTCCAGGTCAAGGAATATCACGCCCACAAGCCGTTCGCGGCGGTTCGCCTCAATCATTGCATGGCGCAATCGATCGTTGAACAGTCCCCGGTTCAGCAAACCCGTCAGCACGTCATGGTTGGCTAGAAAGTTCGGCCGATCTTCGGCCTCTTTGCAGCCAGTGACATCGTCAAGCACGCCGTCGTAAAAAAGGGCCCGGCCTGAACTGTCCACCACGGCGCGCGCATTGTTGCGCGCCGAGATAAGCTCACCATCATCGCGGCGCATGCGAAACTCCGCGTCGCACACGGTACCTTCGCGCCGCAGCAGCTCCTGCCACTCACGAAGCGAGCCAGGATCCGCACACAACTCGGCAGCATTGATGGTATGTAGCGCCTCCTTGCGCTGATAGTCCAGCATTTGAGCGAATACCGGGCTCGCCTCGACGGTGTTTCCGTAAGAAGTTAGGCGATAGAAGCTCACCGGCACATCCTGAAAGAGGTCCTGATAACGTGATTCAGCGTCGCTGACCGTCCGCCGTAGACACCCCCGGCCGAGCGCGACACCCACCGCAGTGGGCAACCGAGCGAAGTTCGGCGGCGACTTAATCACATAACCATCAAGGCCGGTTTTCATCGCCTCGACCGCGATCTCCTCGGTTCCGGTGAAGATGATCACCGAACATTTTGCGCATCGCTCTTTTACGGCGCGCAACACCTTGAGGCCATCGCTCCAGCCGAGATGATAGTCGGTAACGACGATGTCCCAGCCACCGGCCTGCAGCGCCTATTCGAACTCCGACGCATCACGCGCCTGATCGGCTTGCACGGTCGGGTATTCCTGTCGGAGTTCCCCGGATGGAAAGAGTTCAGTCGTCGATCAGGAGCATGCGAACCGAGTCGGCCATCGGTTGGATATCACGCAGCACTCGATCATTCCCGTCGTGCAGGCTTTTGTCGGAACCAAATGTCGTCATCCGGTTCCGGGCAATTCCAGCCAGAATCTGCTGCCTTTTCCGGGAATTGAGTCAACGCCCACCAATCCGCCCATGCGCTCGATGCCGTGGCGTGCAACGGTCAGACCGATTCCAGCGCCAGGATAACGTTCTACTCCATGCAAGCGCTCAACAGCACCAAATATGCGCCCACAGTCTTCCACAGTAATTCCGATGCCGTTGTCCTCCACCCATAGTCTGACCAACCCGGCGCGCTCCTCGGCGCGCAATCGCACGCGCGGCTCCACGCCCGGAGCAACGAACTTGACCGCGTTCGAAAGTAGGTTTGCGACGCACTGCACGAGCGTCGGGGCATGCGCCATGACCTGGTACATGGGCCCCTGCACCAGAACATGGGCACATCTCGAACTCAGCTCGGATTCCATCAGATTCAAAGCGTCATCGATCGCCTCAGCGAGATCGGTCGCACGCAAGGATCGGCGGAAGCGGGACACTTTGCTGTAGTTAAGGCGATCGTGGATCATGGCTTCCATGCACTCGACCGTAGACCCTGAGCCAGCACCAGGGATCGCCACATAGCAGAGTCGAGGATGGCGGCGGTGTCACCGGCTAGTAGTATGGTCTGGACCAGCGGTATCCAGCGCCGATTGCGGACAAGATCCTCCTGGACCAGAATGGAAACGACGATCCATTTGAATAAAATACAGCAATAAATCAATGATATACGCCGCGCTACACGCGTATCAGAACGATTCAATCTGCTTTCCCCTTTGCCACCGCGGCGCCGGTCAGCACAGGGATTCCGGGACGCGGGACGTGTTTGCCACACTGTCGACCCGCAGGTCCTGGGACTGCGCGCCGTTGAGGTGGCATTTATCATAACAAGGATAGACTGCGGACACGTTTTCGCCATCTGCCGCGGCGCGCACGTCGCTGTACCGCTATGGTCGACGGCTAGCTGCGGCGCAGGCGAGGCACAGCCAGCAAGCCGATGACCACCACTGTCAGCAACCACACGATAATGCGGTTGCCGTAATTCACATACGGAGTTGCCCCTTTCAATGGCGTCACGGTACCCGTAAGAACCCAGGGACGGAATTGCGGCGCGCGCGCAACGACATTCCCGTGACTGTCGATGATGGCTGTAACACCAGTGTTGGTCGCAAGCATCATCTCGCGGCCGGCCTCCAGCGCGCGCATGCGTGCCATTTCCATCTGCTGGTACGAGGCCAGCGAATGACCGTACCAGGCATCCTCAGTGACATTCGCCAACAGAGTCGCTTGCGGGAGCGCACGCATCACCTCGGGGCCGAAGACATCCTCGTAGCAGATCGACATACCGACCGACTGGCCATCGATCCGCAGCGGCGGCTGCCGCGCCGGGCCGGGGCTTAGATCCGACATCGGTATCCGGAGGTCATCAAGCAGCCACTGCAGCTGCGCGGCCAGCGGCAGATACTCTCCGAATGGCACCAGGTGGTGTTTGCGGTAAACGCCAGAGTCCCGGCCGATACCGATTACGCTGTTGTAGTAGCGTACGACACCGCCCACGCGCCTGCGCTCCAAGATACCCAGCAGGATCTCCATGTGGTGCGCCTCAGCCGTCTGCTTCAGCCGCGCAAGAAAACTGTGCTCTACCTCATCGCGAAAGAACGGCACTGCCGCCTCCGGCCAAACCGCAAGATCGATCCGGTGCTGTGCGAAAGTCAATGCCATGTAGCGTTGCAGGATGGGTTGCCGATAGGCCGGCATCCATTTCTGTGCCAGCGGCACATCGCCCTGCACTAGCGCGACGCGTAGCGGCGCACCCGCCGGCTGTACCCAGTCGACGCGCCCAGCCATCCACGCGACAAACCACAATGCGATCAGCGTACCCACATAGCGCCATACAACAGCCCGGTGGCGCCAGGCCTGCGCCACCAGCCCGGCGCTGACGGCCGCCGCCAGACTTACTCCGTATATTCCGAACCAGGGTGCCACACCCGCCAGCGGACCGTTGACTT
Organism: Pseudomonadota bacterium; assembly: GCA_027364845.1. Classification (GTDB taxonomy): domain Bacteria; phylum Pseudomonadota; class Gammaproteobacteria; order Acidiferrobacterales; family UBA6901; genus JAJYCY01. Next base: position 68,500 of record DAHXOO010000001.1, read on the forward strand.
GACTGTACCCGATGGCGAGCCATGGAAATCCCGTAAGAAACCACCCACGCACCCACTCACCTAGTGTCCAGAGGGCTGATATCCCTAATATCTGCGTCCATGGCCCGGCGACACGGAACAGACGCGCCTGCAGCCAGCCAACCAGTGCCGAATAGCAGGCGAGAAAGGCAAAAAACAGGGCCAGCGCCAGAATCGCGAGCGCGCCCGACATCTGCCCGTAAGTGTGCAGTGCGACATACAACCAGGATACGCCGATACCGAACTGCCCGAGACCAAAAAGGAAGCCGCGCCATGCAGCGCGCGCAGGCGCAACATCCCGCCACAGGACAAACAGCAGCGCAAGAGAGAGGATGGCGAGCGGGTAAAACGATACCGGCGAGAACGCCAGCGGCAGCATACCGCCAGCAACAAGTGCTAAAACATCGAGGCATGCGGGCGTGACCCTCAGCGGCATCGGCGGATCTGGCCCGGGCTGCAGGCCCTAGGGCCTGGAAACATCCGCGCTCTGCCGCGCGCCGACGCGGGTCACCTTCAGAAGATGCACCTGGCGGCTGTCCGCGCGCAGCACCTCGAAACGCAGACCGCCGATATCGATCCTCTCCCCGCGCCGGGGCAAGTGCCCGAACGTCGTGACCACGAGGCCACCGACGGTATCGACCTCGTCATCTGCGAAGCTGGTACCCAGGCGGGAATTGACCTCTTTCAGCGTGGTAAGGGCCTTCACGACGAACCCGCCCGTGCCTCGCTCGACGATCATGACGTCATCAGCGTCGATATCGTATTCATCCTTGATCTCCCCGACGATCTGTTCGAGTACGTCCTCGATCGTTACCAGACCAGAGACACCGCCGTATTCATCCACTACGATGGCCATGTGGTTGCGGTTCGCGCGGAAGTCGCGCAGCAGCACGTTCAGCCGTTTGCTCTCCGGAACGAACACCGCTGGACGCAGGTAGTCGTTCAGGCTGAAGCTGGATTTCCTGAGCTTGCCGCCATAAAAATAGCGCAGCAGGTCCTTCGCCAGCAGTACCCCGACGATCTTGTCCTTGTCGCCATCGATCATTGGAAAACGCGAATGGCCGGTCTCAATCACCCGCGGCAGATATTCCTCCGGTGCGGCATTCTTGTCGACCACATACATTTGCGCGCGCGGCACCATAATATCGCGCACCTGCATCTCCGAGACCTGCAGCACGCCTTCGATCATATCAAGCGCGTCCCGGTCTATGAGGTCGCGGCCCTGCGCCTCGCGCAGCACCTCGACTAGCTGCTGGCGCGTGCCGGGCTCGCGCAGCAACGCCATGCCCAGGCGGTCGAGAAACGAGCGCGCCTGACCTTCACCGCCCTGATCACCGTTGCTCTGACTCATCGTGCGACCGCGCGAAATTCAGGCATACGGGTCCGCAAAACCCAGCCGCCTGATAATCCGGGATTCCATCTGCTCCATAATCTTCGCATCACGTTCGTGCATATGGTCATAACCTCGCAGATGCATTATACCGTGAACCACCATGTGCGCCCAATGCGCTGTCACATCCCCACCGCGTGAGCGCGCTTCGCGCGCCACCACTGGCGCGCAGATCACTATGTCGCCGAGCAGGCCTGTCTCGGTCTGCACGCCTCCCGGTTCCGTATAGGAAAACGACAGCACGTTGGTTGGCCCGGCCTTGTGCCGGTAGCGGTGGTTCAGGTCGGCGCTCTCTTCCTCATCCACGATGCGCACAACGATTTCCAGGCCATCGGCCGCGCTATCTTCCATTGCCGCACGCACCCATTTCACGATGGCGGCTTTCTCGGGAACCCCCGCTCCAGAAAATTGGTACTGGATATCCACGCGCAACTTCACAGGGCCAACTGCTCAACGCTCGCCGTCGCGTTGAGCTTCATACGCCTCGACGATTCTCTGCACCAGCGGGTTGCGGACGACGTCCTGAGGCGTGAAATGCATAAAGCTGATCCCATCTATTCCACTCAGGATTTCCATGGCCTCACGCAGACCCGATTTCTGGGCGCGCGGAAGATCGACTTGCGTAATATCGCCCGTGATCACGGCCTTTGCGTCAAATCCGATGCGGGTGAGAAACATCTTCATCTGTTCGGTCGTCGTGTTCTGGGCCTCATCCAAAATGATGAACGACTCGTTCAGCGTGCGTCCGCGCATGTAGGCAAGCGGCGCGAGCTCGATTACATTCTTTTCGAGCAACCGCGATACACGCTCGAAGCCGAGCATTTCGTAAAGCGCATCGTAGAGCGGGCGCAGGTAGGGATCGACTTTCTGTTCCAGGTCTCCGGGGAGGAATCCGAGCCGCTCGCCCGCTTCGACCGCCGGGCGCACTAGAATGATCCGGCCCACCTCGTCACGTTCCAGCGCGTCAACTGCACACGCGACAGCAAGGAAGGTTTTTCCAGTACCCGCGGGGCCAATACCGAAATTGATGTCGTGCGCGACAATGTTCCGTATGTATTCACGCTGGTGCGCAGTGCGCGCCCGGATAACACACTTCGGCGTCCGCAGGATGGTTTCGTCGTCGTCCGCGACTGACGCTTTCGCCTCAATCTGCTGCAGCACCGAGCGCACTTCAGCCGGAGTCAGATGATTGTTCCTTGCGGTAGTTTCATAGAGTTCCTTGAGCAGACGCTCGGCGTGGCGCGCAACGCCTGCGCTCCCGGTCACACGGAAGATATTGCCCCGGTTCGCTATCTCGACCCCGAGGTACCCCTCGATCTGACGGATGTGCTCGTCAAAGGGGCCACAGAGATTCGCCAGCCGTCCATTGTCAGCCGGCACCAGACTGAACTCGATGTGTTTCTGTTTTCCGGTCAACTGCCGCAGTCCGCTGGTTGTCTGGGGTGACTCAATCCGCCGCTGCGCTACCGGTGAGCCGACCGCGCAACGAAAAGTGAAGTGCCTCTGTGATCTCGACGTCCAGGAGGCACCCGATTAGGTCCGTGTCGGTGCTCCCAAAGTTCACCATACGGTTGTTCTCGGTGCGGCCGCAAAGCTGCTTTGGGCTTCGGCGTGCGGGGCCTTCCACCAGGATACGCTGCACTGTCCCGACCATGCGACGACTGACTTGCGTGGCCATTTCTTCGTTGCGCCGCTGCAGTATGCTTAGCCGCTGCTCCTTGACCAGCTGCGGGGTATCATCGACAAGCTGCGCGGCAGGGGTGCCGGGACGGGGGCTGTATAGGAAACTGAATGACTGATCGAAACCGATTTCCTCCATCAGATCCATGGTAGCCTGGAAGTCGTCGTCAGTCTCGCCAGGGAAGCCGACGATGAAGTCACTCGTAATACTGATATCAGGACGCACGCATAACAGCCGCTGGATCTTCGACTTGTAATCATCGACGGTATGACCACGCTTCATCAGCGCCAGAATGCGGTCGGATCCGCTTTGCACGGGCAGGTGCAGATGTCCAGCGAGCTGCGGGACTTCGCCATGGACCTCGATGAGCGCTTCGGAAAATTCGATCGGGTGGGAAGTGGTATAGCGTATGCGGTCAATGCCATCGACCGCGGCGACGTAGCGGATCAGGTCCGCCAGATCGATGACACCGCCATCGTGACGTGCCCCGCGATAGGCATTGACGTTCTGGCCGAGCAGGGTAACCTCTCGCACGCCCTGTCCGGCAAGTGCCGACACTTCGGCGATCACATCATCGAAGGGGCGGCTGAACTCCTCGCCACGCGTATAGGGCACGACACAGAAACTGCAGTACTTGCTGCAGCCTTCCATGACAGAGACAAACGAACGAACGCCATCGGCGCGCGGTTCCGGAAGACGATCGAACTTTTCGATTTCGGGAAACGAAGTGTCCACTGTCGGCGCGTGGCCACGTAGCGCCGCACCAATCATCTCGGGCAGACGATGCAGGGTCTGCGGCCCGAACACGACGTCCACCTGGGGTGCACGACGGCGCAAGGCCTCGCCTTCCTGACTCGCAACGCAGCCGCCCACTCCGATGATGATTCCGGGCCGCGACTGCTTCAACGCCTTCCAGAAGCCGAGTTGGGTAAAAACCTTCTCTTGGGCCTTCTCGCGGATCGAACAGGTATTGAGCAAAAGAACATCCGCCTCGGCAGGGTCAAACACAGGCTCCATGCCATGGGTCTCGCGTAGCAGGTCGACGATGCGCGCGGAGTCATAATCATTCATTTGGCAACCAAATGTCTTTATATACAGCTTGCGAACCATAGCATGCGCCAGAAATCCGGAATCCCGAGTTTAACGCAAACGGACTCCAGGCGACACGACAGGCGGCCCGAACTATGTTTTCGGCAATCCGGAATCCTCAATGGACCGGTCTCTGCCGGAAATTGGCGGATTGTTTCCGCGTCCTGAGACTGAAGAAATCTGCGCCTGATGCAATCGCAAGCGTGGCGGCGAAAGAAGAAACCCCGAAGCATCCGGTAAACTGGATGATCCCGGCGGCACATACGCCAAGCGGGTTTCAACAAATAATCGGCGCAGGCCGGAACGCGGCCAGGCTGCGGGGCACGGCGGTCCGAATACCTCTTTATACTGCCGTTGGCCGGTCATCAGGGCAAGCAGCTGCCCAAAGTGATAGAGGACCGAGCGATACCTCCGGGAAGACCGGCGCCGGCGGGTCCGATACGGGGCCCGATGAACAACGCCCCGCGTTGGCATGCGATCTACAAATGTTACTCGGTTCAGCCGCGGTTTTCCGGTATCCGTGTTTACAAGTCGGGACGATAGGTCTAAACGTTAAGATATCGCACCATTTCTTGGTCCCGGTCGGCATCCAGACCTAGACCGCAGTCAAGCCGCTGTCACACCTATGCAGATCTACGACAATCTGACCGTCCAGCCAATCGGCCCTTCCGGACTGCTCGCGGCACAAACCAGCGCCTGGCAGGTGGGACAGCTCCTGGCTGCTACCGTGGTGGAAGCCCTGGGTGCGGGCCAGCTGTCGCTGCGCATCAACGGTCAATTGCTCACGGCGCAGACCCAGTTGGCGCTCAAGCCGGGCGCGACCCTCACGTTGCAGGTAATGAGCAGCGGAGAACAGCCCACACTCGCGGTCGTAGAGTCACCAGTCGAGCCAGACACCCAGCTTCAAGCATGGCGGGTCGCGCTCCCCCTCCAGGAGCCACTGCCACCATTGCTAAACACGGTCGTGGCGCTTGCCAGTGCGCCCGAGGGATCGCCGACCACACCGGGGCAAGCCATTGCCAGTATCGCCGGCCAGATTCTTGGCAGCCTGTCGGACATCCAGGCGGTCGTACATCCTTCCGGGCTCAAGGCCGCTATCGTCAACTCCGGACTGTTTCTGGAAACACGCCTGTCCGCCGCCGCGGACGAAGGCAGGGACGCAGCCGGGATTGCGGTGACCGACTTCAAGGCGGGTCTGCTGCGCCTGGCCAGCGCGTTGCGCGCAGCGGCCACAGCTCCCGCCCTGGTCGAGACCGACCCTGGCGGCGGCACCGTGCCGACGGGCCGCAGTGCTGCGGTTCCGGCCCAAAGCTCGACACCGGCCGCAGCTCTGACGCAGGGTTCCGCATCCGCATTACCCGGGCTGCAGCACCCGATCGATGCTTCTGCGCAGGCTCTGATCCGGCAGACTGGCGCCGCGCTGGCGCGCTTACAGTTGAATCAACTGTCTTCACTGCCGGCTGAACACGGTGGCACCTCGATATGGGCACTCGATCTGCCGGTTCATTGCCAAGATCATATCGACGTCTTGCGTCTCAGGGTCGAGGCCGATGAACGTCGCGGCGGCCCGGAAGGACCGCGTTCCTGGTCGGTGGTGCTTGACCTCGAGCCCAGCAATCTCGGCCCGGTGCATGCGCGCCTGACCCTAAATGGCGTCCAGGTCTCGACCACGGTCTGGGCTGAACGACCTGACACCGCCGCTCTGTTTGCGAACCATCTCGACGAGCTCCGTGTCAGCATGGCGCACGCCGGCCTGGCCGTGGCCACCATTGGCTGCTATTGCGGAAAAGCGCCGGCACCCGGGCACTCCCGGATGCCGGACAACTTGCTGGATACCCGGGCATGAACGGCGACGGACGGCACCACGATGACGGCATGACACCGGGATCGCCCCCCTCCCGCACCCGCGCCGTGGCGCTGCACTACGACGGCAAGGGTGCACCGCGTGTTACCGCCAAAGGTGAAGGAGAAGTGGCACAACGGATACTGGCAATCGCACGTGAGCATGACATTCCTTTGCATGAAGATGCCGATCTTCTGCAGCTGCTGTCACGGATTGACCTCGGGGAGGAGATTCCGGCCGGCCTGTATGTGGCGGTCGCGGAAGTCATTGCTTTCGCCTACCGGCTCAGCGGCAGGAGCGCCGGCATTCAGCCCGAAAAAAAGTGATGAACCGGATTTTCCGCTGCACCGCAAAGCGCCGGACGCAGCGAGCGAAACCACTCAGGGCGCCAGACAAACTCGGTCGCGGCCCGAGCGTTTGGCTTCGTACAGCGCCGCGTCGGCACGTTCGAACAAGTGTCGGTCATTTTCGTGCGCGCGCAGCGTCGCGACCCCGGCGCTTACAGTGAAATTGACGTCGCCGATTGACGTCTGGCAGGGCACCGCACGCACCGCAAGACAAATGCGCTCAGCCAGCAGGCGTGCGCCGTACTGGTCGGTACTGTTCATCAGAATGGAAAACTCTTCGCCGCCGAAGCGCGAAAGGATATCGCTTTTGCGCACACAGGCGATCAGGCGGTCGGTCAACGACTTGATCACCGTGTCGCCGGTCGCATGACCATGGCTGTCGTTGATGTCCTTGAAATGGTCGATGTCCAGCAGAACCAGCGACAGCGGAGCATTGTTGCGCCTGGCAAGTAGAATCTCACGGTATAGGGCCGAATCCATGGCCGAGCGGTTGTACAGGCCGGTGAGCGGATCCCTGAGCGCCGACTGCAGTGCGCGTTGATACATAAGCGCATTGCGCAGCGGAAAGGCAAGAGTCACCATCAGGTTTTCGAACAGCACCATCTCCTCGCGGATGAAAGGCGCAGCGCGCGTAAGAATGAGGTGGCCCAACGCTTCGTTCCCGAGCGCCAGCCGGTACGTGCATGAATGCTGTTCGGGTTTTCCGGTTCCTATCTCCAAACCCTGGATGACGTTGCCATAGGTAAGACTGGCGTGCGGTATCACCGGTTGGATCGCGGCGGCGAAAATCCTGACCAGCTTTTCGACATCTAGCGTCGTCTGAAGCTGGGCCAGCAGATCGGCCGGACCACCTGCCTGGAAGCCATCGTCGACAGTTACTGATACTGCGGCCTTCGGCGCCACCGATTCGGGATCAACCACGACTTGCAGTTGTTCTTGTGTCACCATTTTTTCTTATCCGTCCTGATCGGGTGTCCGGAATACCGCTCCGTATCCTTCACCCGGGCCTGAACCCGGGACAGCGCTCGTTCTGCGGACCGCGACGGCCAGCACGGGCCGCAAACGGCCTGACGTTTGGCACGGGCCCTGTATTCAACAGCTCGCCTCGTAGCCGGCAGTGCGAGCACGACGGGCAGGTCCAAGCTCGCTCGGTTTATCAGCAGCTTTCGCCTTGGGCACACCTGCCGTCGTAACAGCGCTGCCGTAAAGGCGCATCATCAGTTCAGCTTCGCCCCGCGCAAGCCCGCAGTTCACCATCAGTTCGTCGGTGTCTGCACCCTCGCGCACTAATTTTGCCGCAACCGCGTAGGAGTGGTCGTAGATTTCCCGACAACCCGACTGCTCGGAGGGCTCGGGAATACGTGCCAGTTCACCCTCCACCCGCCCCAGCCGCTCCGCCAACCCCGCGGCCTCGGCGCGGATCGCCAACAGATCCGCCTTCAGCGCCTGCATTGCATCCTGGTGCGCCTGCGTGTCACACCGTGCGCGCTGACCGGCAACCGCCAGCGCGAGCTGCAGGACCGCACCCACAACCAGGGCGGCAACACCTAGAATCATCATCGGTTCAATTGACATCAAAACTGTCTCTGGGTTGCGTACTCGTCGACGTGGTCGTGAGAAGACCCGTCTTCGTCGCCCGGCCTCCGCGCTGGCTTGTCCTGCGAGGGCTGGCGCGGCTGCCGGCGCCGCTGATCCTTAGGATCCAGGGGCCGCAACGGCCGGGCCGGCGATGGCGGTTGCACGTCACCAACATCCGGCATGACACCCTCCCGCGGTGCGCCCCGCAACCAGCCCCAGCGACACGGGCAGGATATCAGGCACCGGCGCCATGGACCGTCACATCGCTCAGAAGCTGATTGAGGTCAATCAGGATCAGAAGTTCGCCGTCATGACTGCAGACTCCTTGGACAAAACGCCCGTTTTCCTCGTTTCCCACGTTGGGTGCCGTCTCGATCTGCTCGGTGCGCAGATCCACTACCTCGGCCACGCTGTCTACGAGCATCCCCACAACCTGTCCGCCCGTCTCGGTAATCACGATGCGCGACTCATCGCTCGTCTGCAGCGCAGGTAGCTTGAATCGACGGCGCGCGTCGACCACCGTTACCACGTGACCCCGCAGGTTGATAATACCCAGGACGAAATCAGGTGACCCCGGCACTGGCGTGATCTCACTGACGCGCAGCACCTCCTGCACCTGCATTACATTGATGCCATAGGTCTCCCGGTCGAGCCGGAAGGTCACCCACTGGACGACCGGATTGACAAGAGCCTGCACCGCCTGATTCATCGCCTGCGCTCCTGGAAGCTGTACTCTTGATACCGCCGGCCGTACGTTATGGCCAGCCGTTCGGCACCCGACTCCGACCCGGGGCGGAAATATAGCGCCAACTTTCTGACACTTACACAGCTAGGTAGCAGGATCCGTGCCAGCATGGTGCCAAGACTTTATCTCGTGGTCAAAAAGGGCAGTCAACGCGTCGCCATCCAAAAGAGCATAGCCCAGCCCTGATACGGTCCCGGTGAGCCAGGGCCGCCGCGTTTGGGACGTGCGCCAGCGTACTTCGCCGGGTTCCAGACAGACCGTCGCAAGGTGTTCGTCGCAACCCAGTCCCCAGCAGGTACCACACAGCATGATCACGGCACCAGGTCGCCAGACCGGTGGCCGCCGCTCCGGCGGCAGAATGAAACTACACGGATTCACGACTGTAGCGATACCGTCTGCGACGCTGAATGTGCCCATGACCCAGGGCGCAGCGTCGGCGGACGAGGCCGTGAGGCTCGGCGAACCCACAATACTCCCGACCTTTTCGGCAGGCAGCGCCAACTTCAGACCAGCCACGCTGAAAACCTGCACAACCAATCCTTGCACAGTCTCCCTGCCGGACTGGCCAGCGGCACCAGACGCATCTTGGGGCAGTGGACTAGGCGTTGCCGCCGCGGCTGGCTCACGGATTTCCGGTTGCGCGCAGAGCGGCGTCGGATCGCGCGCCACGGTACTGTCGCGCAACATCTCGTCGAAATAGGCCGGCAGCGCCTCGGAAGCTGCGGGCAGGCGATCTGAACTATCTTCGGCCATGCTACTCATACCGCCGCTCCGGCAAGCACAGACGGGTCGACAGCGGTCAGCAGGTAGTCAAGCAGCGCTGAATAGGCGGCGACGGCGCGTGCCTGGGGGAAAAGCTGGGGTGGGGGTACCCCGGCACGGCTCGCTTCGCGCAATTGGGTATCAATCGGAATCGTGCCAGGCCAGAGATGGGCGGGATAGCGTTCCTGAAGCAGGCGCAGTGTGTCGAGTGAGGCGCGCGTGCGTCGGTCGAACAGCGTCGGAACGATTGCGTACGGCAGCTCTTGGCGGCGTGAGTGCCTCACCATGTTCAAAGTATGCAGCATACGCTCGAGACCCTTGAGCGCAAGAAACTCGGTCTGCACGGGAATGATCAGGCGTTCACACGCCGCCAGGGCATTGACCATGAGCAGCCCGAGCGCCGGCGGGCAATCCATCAGTACGTGGTCGAAGCGGCCCGCCAACTGCGCCAGGTAACGCGTCACCACGAGCCCCATGCCGTCGCGTGCACCCAGCCTGCGGTCGAGCGTCGACAGCGCGGTGGATGCCGGAATCAGCGAAAGCCGTTCGCAACCAACCGGGCGTACTACATCCGAATGCGCTGCCGAACCGGCAGCGGCGTCCGCAAAAATCTCGTAGACGCCAGATTCGATGGTTTCCGGATCGTGTCCAAAATAGGTTGTGAGCGAGCCTTGGGGATCCAAATCCACGAGCAGTGTTTCGCAGCCACGCTGCGCCAGAAGACCGGCGAGCGTCACCGCGGTAGTGGTCTTGGCAACCCCACCCTTCTGATTGGCGATGGACCAGATCTTCATCTTTACCGACCGTTTCCGGAGGCGGGTAAGGCCTGCGGCCGTGCGGGTTGAACCGGGGATAAGGCAGTTGCAGAACCGGAATCATTTCGCTCAGCGGCACCGGGATGCTCGCGCTGCGGGAGGACACCCATCATATCAGGAGAGTCGGAGTGTGCCAGGATCATCAACACCACGCGGCGGTTCTTGTTGCGGCCGAGCCGCGTATTGTTGTCAGCCACCGGCCGGTACTTGCCCAATCCGATGGCCGCCATGCGCTGCGGATCTATGCCAGCGCGCATGAACAGCTGCACTACGCTTACTGCCCGGGCCGCCGACAGCTCCCAGTTCGATGGAAAGACCGTGGTATGAATGGGCTTGTCGTCGGTAAACCCCTCCACATGGATCGGATTGTGAAACTTGCGCAGCACTCTAGAGATTTTCGCAAGAACCGGGACCGCATCAGACTGAAGTCGCGCGCTGCCGCTCGGGAACAGAACACTGGCCTTTATCTCGACCGCCAGGTACATGCTGCTGCGCCGGACAACAATCAGCTTAGCCTTGATAAGCGAGCGCATTGCGTGCTCGATCTGATCACTCATCTGCTTGATCGCCGCCACCTGCTTGTCTGCCGGCTTGCTTGTCTGCTTACGCTGTGACTTGGGCTGTGGCGCGGTCGAGGGCACCGGCATAGGCAGCGCGATCGGCGCCGGGCTCATCTGCGGCGCACCGGTTACCGGCGCGCCGGGACGCATCATCGGATTGGGCGGCTGCTTGTACAAAATGCGGGCGGGTTTGCCGAACTGGATGGGCATCACAGTCTTCGGCTGTCCGCGAAACGCCGCCATAAGTGCGTTGGACAACACGCGGAACTTTCCTGCGTTGACCGCCGAGACCGAATACATCACCACGAAAAACGCGAACAGCAGGGTGATGAAATCAGCATACGACACGAGCCAGCGCTCGTGGTTCTCGTGTTCTTCGGGTTTGCCCCTACGCGCCATAAGTTGTCAGCGATCCACGCTCGTCCCGATCACAACAGGCCTTGTGCTGATATCGGCCGCCCCCTCGCGCTTCGACTGATCGTGTCGAGCGCCTTTCCCCGTCATTTTTCCGCCGATGATCGCTGTCAATGTGCATACCCCTGCAGCTTGGTCTCGATGTTTCTCGGATTCTCGCCTCCGGCGATCGAAATGATGCCTTCTATGATCATGATTCGGAACTGGGTCTGGACATGCACCTGGCTCTTGAGCTTGCTGGAAAACGGCAGATAGATCAGGTTCGCCGAACCTACGCCGTAGATCGTCGCCACAAAAGCGGTGGCAATGCCAGCACCCAGTTTGGACGGGTCGGACAGATGGGACATCACATGGATCAGCCCCATGACAGCTCCGATGATTCCTATCGTCGGACTATAGCCTCCCATGCTTTCGAACACCTTGGCCGCCTGCGTATCACGGTGGTCCGTAGCGTCCAAGTCTACTTCAAGTATGGCGCGTATGGTGTCTGGTTCGGTGCCATCCACAAGCAGCTGCAGACCTTTTCTCGCAAAAGGATCGGGCTCGGACTCGGCAATCGATTCCAGCCCGAGCAGCCCTTCTTTGCGCGCTATCTGACTCCAGCGGATGATCTTCTCGATGACCGCTGCCGGCGCTAGCTTGGGTGGCTTGAAAACCCATGCCGCGATCTTTAGCGCGCGCAGAAACACATTCAGCGGCGTCTGCAGCAGGATCGCCCCCACGGTGCCGCCGAAGACGATGATGAATGCGGTCAGCTGGAGCAGCGACCGGGTCTGGCCGCCATCGATCAGATTGCCACCCAGGATCGCACCGATGCCTAGGAGCAGACCGAGAAAACTTAAAATATCCACGGCCTAGACCTTCCGCGCCAGTGCCGACCCGATATCGGACAGCGATATCACCTGGTCGACAAGTCCGGCCTCGGCTACGGCCATGGGCATACCGTAAATTGCGCATGACGCTTCGTTCTGCGCCCAAATTGTCGAGCCGTTGCTCTTGAGTAGGCGCGCACCCTCGCGTCCGTCCGCGCCCATGCCGGTGAGCACCACGGCAAGCACCTTTCCGGGGAATACCGCGGCGGCCGAACCGAAAGTGACATCCAGGCTGGGATGATAATGCTGACTGCTTTCACTGTCGCGAATGCGCACGACGGTTTCATCACGCTGCGCTTCCACCAGCATCTGCCGTCCACCCGGCGCCAGCAGCGCTGTTCCCGGCTGCAAGGCTTCGCCATCGCGCGCCTCGCGTACCGTGATCGCGCACAAATCGTTCAGGCGCTGCGCAAACGCTGGCGTGAAGCTCGCCGGCATGTGCTGCACCAGCAGCAGCGGAAGAGAAAAGCTGCCTGGCAGCTTGCTCAGTACCTGACGCAGCGCCACCGGACCACCTGTGGAGGCTCCGATCAGCACCAGACGGTAGTTGCCTGCAGGCCGGATGGTGGTCGCCCGCGCGTGGTGCTCCGTGCCAGCATCCGGAACCTGGCTTCGGCGGTGGCCCGGGCCGCGCAACCCGAGGGCCCGCACGCGCGCGCACAACCGGCGACGCGCTTCATCCTGATCCCGTGAGATGTCCTCCAGACGCTTGGGCAGGTAGTCCATCGCCCCGGCATCCAGGGCATCGAACGTCGCCTTTGCACCGTCATGCGTAAGCGAGGAGAACATAAGGATGGGGGTCGGCCAGCTCGCCATGATCCGACGTACCGCGTTGATGCCGTCGAGTACCGGCATTTCTATGTCCATGGTGATCACGTCCGGCCGCAACTGCACCGTCTTTTCTATCGCATCCATGCCGTTCACCGCGAAACCGACCACCTCGATGAGAGGATCGGCCTCGAGAATCTCCGCGATGCGGCGACGGAAGAACCCGGAGTCGTCGACGATCAACACCCTGACACGCATCAGGCGACCTCGCTGTGGCGTTCGCGGCGACCGTAGGTGTGCATCAGGCCAGGAACGTCAAGAATAAGCGCCATACGGCCGTTGCCGGTGATCGTAGCTCCGGCCAACCCCGATGTGCCTTGTAGCAGCGCGCCCAGAGGTTTGATTACCACCTCCTCCTGGCCGATCAGACTGTCAACAATAAAACCGATCCGCTGCGCGCCGGCAGTGACAATCACCACGTGGCCCGACTCCGGCCACGGCTGATTGGCCCCGTCGCTGCTCAGCCAGTGCCGCAGATAGATAAGCGGCAAGGGGTGGTCACGCACCATTACCACGCGCTGGCCGTCGATGCTGTTGAGCTTCTTCAGATCCAAGTCCAAAATTTCGGCCACACAGGTGAGCGGAAGTGCGAAAACCTGAGCTCCGACCGTAACCATCAAAGTCGGCATGATCGCCAGCGTCAGTGGCACCCTGATGATCATGTGGGTACCCTTGCCGGGCTCGGATTCTATGTCTATCGTGCCGTTGAGCCGGGTTATGCACGTCTTCACCACGTCCATGCCGACACCGCGCCCGGATACATCACTAATGTCGTTCTTAGTGGAAAACCCCGGCAAAAAAATGAGCCCGTAGCAGTCTTCGCGCTTTAGGCGTGCCGCCGCATCGGAATCCAGGATGCCCTTCTCCACTGCTTTGCGACGCAGTATCTCCGGATCCATCCCGGCCCCATCGTCGGCAATCACGAGCCGTATGTGGTCGCCTTCCTGCGCGGCTGCCAGTAGCACGCGCCCGGCACCCGGCTTGCCGGCCACCAGCCTGCCCTCCGGGGTCTCAATGCCGTGGTCCACCGCGTTTCGCACTAGGTGCACCAACGGATCGGCGAGTGCCTCCACCAAATTCTTGTCTAGATCGGTTTCCTCGCCCTGCAGCTCCAGCACGACTTCCTTGCCGAGGCTACGCGCAAGATCACGCACCACGCGCGGGAAGCGGCCGAACACCTTCTTGATCGGCTGCATGCGTGTCTTCATGACCGCAATCTGCAGGTTGGAGGTGACAACGTCGATGTTAGCGACCACGACGGCCATTTGTTCGTCGTCGACGGCCGCTTTGAGCGTGACCAGGCGGTTGCGCACCAGCACGAGTTCGCCGACCATGTTCATGATGTCGTCCAGGCGTCTGGTATCCACACGTACGGTGTTTTCGGCAATAACCGGCGCCGTCGGCGCAGGCGCGGCCGACGGCGGCTCGTCGACGATCTCACCGGAGACAGATTTGACCGCCGGCACGCATGCCGGCTGTTTCTTTTCTAACGGCGCACTCTGAAGCGCATCGAGCAAGGCTTCGAACTCGGCGTCAGTGATCTCGTCGCTCTGGCTGGATTCGGCAACACCTGCCTGCGGCACTGGCGCCGATGCGGGCAATGCTCTCAGCAGGTCCTCAAATTCCTGGTCGGTGAGATCATAGGTATCGGCAGGCGACTGCACCTGGGCGGGGGCCGTAGACGGCTGCGGAACGCACTCCACCGGCTGCGTCAGCTGCTCGAGCCTAGCAAGCAATTGCGTGTCGACCGGCGCAAGTTCGCCGCCGCCTCGCAGGACCTGGAACATGGCGTTCACCACATCCACGGCCTGCAGCACGACATCCATGAGGCTCGGATCGACCATGCGCTTTCCCTGGCGCAAAACATTGAAAACGTCCTCCGAGCGATGACACAACTCGACCAGCGGGTTGAGGTTGAGGAATCCGGCGCCACCCTTGATCGTGTGGAAACCGCGGAAAACTGCGTTCAAAAGATCATAATCGCCGGGGCGGCTTTCCAGTTCCACCAGCTGCCCCCCCAGGTTTTCGACAATTTCGCCAGCCTCGACCAGGAAGTCCTGCAGAATCTTATCGTCAGCATCAATCGACATGGCTGGGTTCCGTCAGAATCCGAGACTGGACAACAGACTGTCCACCTCATCCTGGTTCGCCACGACGTCAGGCCGATCGACCGGCCTGATCTGCGGACCTTCCAGCGCTGTTTCGACCTCCTTCCCCGATTCCGCCGGAAGGATGCGTTGGCGCGAAACCCGGATGAGCCCGACCAGACTGTCTTCAACTTCCTGCACCAGTCGGATCACGCGGTGGATGATCTGCCCCGTGATGTCCTGGTATTCCTGCGCCATGAGGATTTCAATCAGGCTGGAATGGATGTGCGAGGCATCCGAGGTGATCACCATCAGGAACTCCTCGATGCATCGGGCCAGCCCACGGAATTCCTCGGGCGTCAATTCGCGTCGCGTGAAACGCACCCATTCGCTTTTCAAGCTCGCAGCGCTCTGGCCCAGCCGGTTGCTCACCGGCATGATTTCCTCGGTGGCGCTAAGCGTGCGACGGGCAGCCTGCTCCGTCATTGAAATAACGTAGTTCAAACGTTCGCGCGCATCCGGGATGTCCTTTTCTGCGATGGCGGCCACACGCGAATCGAGATGGAAATTGTTGAGCGTGTCGTGCAGGTCGCGTGTGAGACGCCCGATTTCGTGAAACAGGTCGGCGTCCCAGTTATGGTGAAATTCGTCCAGAAGACGGCAGGCATTATTGTCGTCGGATTCCTCGATGCGCCGAACCAGCGTGCGCATCTCATCCAGACACTGTTGTTTGGTCAGTTTCCTGTTCATTCCGGCTCCCAGATTTTCAAGCTCAAATGCGACTTCCTCAGGCGCTGGCTGCGATGCGCTCGAATACCTTGTCGATCTTTTCCCTAAGGGTGTTAGCTGTGAACGGCTTGACAATGTAGCCGTTGACGCCGGCCTGCGCGGCCTCTACGATCTGTTCGCGCTTGGCTTCGGCCGTGACCATCAGCACCGGGAGCTTTGCCAGTTTTTCATCCGTACGGATCGCACGTAACAGCTCAAGGCCGGTCATTCGCGGCATGTTCCAGTCGGTGACTAGAAACTGAATGCCACCGCCGCGCAGGATTGGCAACGCGGTGTTGCCGTCGTCCGCCTCGACCACATTGTTGTAGCCAAGATCCCGCAGCAGGTTCTTTATAATTCCGCGCATCGTGGCAAAATCGTCCACGATCAGGATCTTCATATTCTTGTCCATACCGCCTCCGCTTGAACTAACGGTCCTGCCAGGTTTACATGCCAGTCCCCGAGTCCGGGTGTCAATCGCTGTTCCAGTCGTGCATGCGCGCTTTCAATCGCAGCACCGCCTGGCTGTGTATTTGGCTGACGCGCGACTCGCTTACACCTAAAACTGCGCCGATCTCCTTGAGGTTGAGCTCTTCATCGTAGTACAGCGCCAGAACCAGGCGCTCACGCTCCGGCAGGGAATCTATCGCCTGCGTAAGACTTCGCCGGAAATCCTCGGCTTGCATCCCCTGCTGCGGATCCGGAATGTCGGACGGCAGGTCCTCGACGAGCCCAGGCTCATCCGCACCGACGTCGTCAAGGCTGAATAGCCGGCAGGTTGACGCGTCCTGCAGTATGTGGTGATACTCCTCAAGCGGAATCCCAAGCGCTTCGGCAACCTCACTGTCGCGCGCATCGCGCCCGTGGCGGTTTTCGAGCTCGTGAATCGCCTGCGCGACTTCACGTGCCCGCCTATGCACCGAGCGCGGAGCCCAGTCATTCTTGCGCATCTCGTCGAGCATCGCACCGCGGATCCGGATACCGGCATAGGTCTCGAAGCTCGCACCCTGCGACGCATCATAGTGACGTGCCGCCTCCAATAGGCCGATCATGCCGGCCTGAATCAGGTCGTCCACCTGGACGCTCTGCGGCAACCGGCTGATCAAATGATAGGCAATGCGCTTCACCAGCCCCGCGTGCCGGGTAAGGGTCTCATCGAGCCCCTCGGCCTGCGTGGCTGCATATCTGGCCACGCCGCTCATGCCACCGCGCACGGCTCGTGCCGGCCGCTGTGTATCAGGCGCTCCACGAAAAACTCGAGATGGCCGCGCGCAGTCTCCGGCATCGGCCAATCGTCAGCCTTCTGCGCCAAATTGCGGAACGCTGCTCCCGCGCGGCTACGCGGATAGACATCCATGACGGCCCGCTGCCTCTGCACCGCCTTGCGCAGATATTCGTCGTACGGCACCATTCCCAGATAATCGAGCGTGACATCCAGAAACCTGTCGGTAACACGTGCAATTTTGTCGAAAAGCGCGCGCCCTTCGTAGACGCTCTTGGCCATGTTCGAAAGGATGCGGAATCGGGACAGCCCGTAGTCGCGGCTCAGGACCTTGATTAGCGCATAGGCATCGGTGATCGAGGCCGGTTCATCGCATACCACAACGATCACTTCCTGCGAGGCGCGGCTGAAGCTGATGACGCTGTCGGAAATGCCGGCCGCTGTATCAACGACGAGAGCATCCAGCTTTTGGCCGAGCTCGCTGAACGCGCGAATGATGCCGGCGTGTCCGGCTGGACCGAGATCGGCCATCGTTCGCACACCGGAGGAAGCAGGCACGATCTTAAGACCCGAAGGACCGGTGAGAATCACTTCCTCCAGCGAACGTTCACCACTTATGACGTGCGAGAGGTTGTAGGCCGGATGCAGTCCAAGAACGACGTCCACGTTCGCAAGCCCTAGGTCTGCGTCAAGCAGCAGCGTCTCACGGCCGTTTAGCGCCAACCCCAGTGCAAGGTTCACCGACACGTTGGTCTTGCCGACCCCACCCTTGCCGCTGGTGACTGCGATGACCCGCACCGGTCTCGGCTGGGCTATGCGACGCAGTCCTGCAGCCTGATCAGCAGTTTGTTCAGACGCAAGCATCGGTCGCGACCCTCCTCGGACTTTCTATCGTTTGATCGGTGCTACGCAGCATGTGCGCGGCACGCGCGGCAAGGGTGACGGCGGTACTGACGAGGCTGTGTGCCCGCGCCACCGCCAGGTCCTCCGGTACCCGCTGTCCGTCGCTGACATAGGCTACCGGTAACTTTTGCTGTATCACTACGCTCAGCAAACCACCAAGGCTTATCGCCTCGTCAACCTTCGTGATAATGCAGCCACGGAGTCGTGCGCCATGAAATGCTCTCGCCGCTTCCAGGGCTCCGGACATCTGGCTTGCGGCGGATAGCACCAGATAGGTCCCCAGCCGCTCGCCACCATCGGCGAGCAGCGCGAGTTGCTCGGAAAGGCGCAGATCGCGCTGACTCATGCCGGCACTGTCCACCAGAATGAGGCGCTTGTCGGAAAACGCCGCCAGGGCTGCACGCAGTTCCTCACCATTTGCCGCCAGGCGTACCGGAAGACCGAGAATCCTCGCGTAGGTACGCAGCTGCTCATGCGCGCCAATGCGGTAGCTGTCGGTCGTAACGAGCGCTACATGTCGGGCACCGTGTCGCAGTACAAAGCGCGCAGCAAGCTTGGCGATCGTGGTTGTCTTGCCCACGCCGGTTGGCCCGATAAGCGCCACGACACCGCCGTGATCGAGAACGACGTCACTAGTCACCTGCAGGCGATGGGCAAGTATTGCCAACACCTGCCGCCAGGCCGCTTCGTAGTCATTGGTCTGAGCGGCCTCGTTCGCAATCTGACGAGCAAGCGCTGGACCGATTCCCATGTCGCGCAAACTGTGCAACAGGCGTGCGCGTATCGGATTGCGCCGCGCCAGATCGCCCCAGGCGAGGCTGGAGAGCTGCTGCTCGAGCAGGCCACGCAAGGATTTCATTTCACGGCGCATTTCCACAAGCGCAGGTTCTTGTGACCATTCGATACGCGCAGCGCCCGCGGCAGGCTTGTGCGCTGCCGAGGTGCTGGGGACGGAAGCCCCTTCTGCACGCTGCAGCAGGGCTTCGTCATAGTCCACCGCAGCAATGATCTCCACTCCGCCTTCAACCTTGGTATTCGAGAGGATGACCGCGTCGGGTCCCTGCTCCTCGCGCACCATGCGAATGGCTTGGCGGATGTTCGGCGCAAAAAAACGCTTGATTCGCATTCTGCTTTTCCTCATCCAGTCAGCCGTTCATTCCGCTGCGCTTATTTGCCCACCGTCGCAACGATCCGGATCTGCTTGTTGTCGGGAATCTCGTTGTATGAAAGCACGCGCAGCCCCGGCACGGTATGGCGCGTAAAGCGCGCCAACCAAGGGCGCAGGGTGGCGGAAGCCAGCAACACCGCCGGCTGTCCCGCCGCTTCCTGGCGCTGGGTGCTTTCCGAGAGCGCCTTGCGCATACGGTCAACCAGACCGGGCTCGAATCCCATTCCCCCCTCGCCCGCAACTTGCAGCGATTGTTGCAATATCTGTTCCAGGGATGGATCCAAAGTGATGACGGGTAGTTCAGCAGCTATCCCGTTGATATGCTGAAGGATGGTGCGGCCAAGCGCCAATCGAACTGCGGCTGTAAGGACGGCAGTATCTTGACTCTGGGCTCCCTGAACCGCCAAGGTTTCGGCGATAGCGCGGATGTCGCGCACCGGAATCCGTTCTTCCAAAAGATTCTGCAACACCTTCAACACCACCCCCAGTGACAACGTTTTGGGCACGAGATCTTCCACCAGCTTGGGTGCAGTCTTCGCCAGGTTGTTGAGCATCTGCTGCACATCTTCACGTCCCAGCAGTTCATGGGCATGGTCCTGGAGAAGCTGGCTGAGGTGGGTGGCGATGACCGTTGCCGGATCGACCACCGTGTAACCCAGAGTAAGTGCCTGCTCGCGCATATGGCGCTCGATCCATACAGCCTCGAGCCCGAATGCTGGGTCGCGCGTGGCCGCGCCGGCGATGTTTCCGTAGACGCGTCCGGGATTGATCGCCATATCGCGCTCCGTCTGCACGTCACCCTGGCCAACCATCACCCCATGAAGGCTGATGCGATAGGCGTTCGGCGCCAATTCGAGGTTGTCGCGGATATGCACGGCGGGCACCAGGAACCCAAGCTCCTGAGACAGCTTCTTGCGCACCCCCTTGATGCGCACCATGAGCTGGCCACCCTGGGCCTTGTCCACTAACGGTATCAGCCGGTATCCGACTTCCAGGCCGATGGTGTCGGGCGGAATCACGTCTTCCCAGCTCAGCTCGCGCGGCTCCCCCGGTGCGGTGGCGGGCGCATCGACCGTCGCAGGCATCAAGACTTGTACCTGCTTGCGCTTGGCAATCATGTACGCCGTGGCCCCGCAAACCGAGGCAAGCGTGAGAAAGGCGAGATTCGGCATGCCGGGTATAATGCCGATCGCGCCGATAACGCCTGCGGTGACACCCAGGGCGCGCGGATTGTCGAACATCTGGGATACGATCTGCTTGCCCATGTCCTGGGCACTCGACACGCGGGTCACTATGATGGCCGCCGCTGTCGACAGTATCAGCGAGGGGATCTGTGCCACCAGTCCGTCACCGATGGTCAGCAGCGTGTAGTTGTGGAGCGCGTCGCTGAACGCCATACCGTGCTGGATCACGCCGATAGCAAGGCCGCCGAGAATATTGATGAACAGGATCAGGATGCCGGCAACCGCGTCGCCGCGCACGAACTTGCTCGCACCGTCCATGGAACCGTAGAAATCTGCCTCGCGGCCGACCTCCGAACGCCGCAGTTTGGCCTCCTCTTGGGTGATCAGACCGGCATTGAGATCGGCGTCAATCGCCATCTGTTTGCCGGGCATGGCATCAAGGGTGAAGCGCGCGCTAACTTCCGATACGCGGCCTGCGCCCTTTGTCACGACGACAAAGTTTATGATCACCAGGATCGCGAAGACGACCAGGCCAACCGCATAGTTTCCACCCACAACGAACTCGCCGAAAGCCTTGATCACCTGTCCGGCGGCGCCTGAACCGTTCTGGCCGTGCAGCAGCACCACGCGCGTGGAGGCAATGTTGAGCGACAGCCGCAGAAGGGTCGCAATCAACAGCACCGTGGGGAAGGCGGCGAAGTCGAGCGGACGCATTGTGTATACCACTACCAGTATCACAACCAGAGACAGCGCGATATTGAAGGTGAACAGTATGTCCAGAATCCGCGGTGGCAGCGGCACGATCACCATGGCCAATATGATGACCAGGAACAATGGTACGCCCAATGCAGTGCGGCCCAGTGCGCGCAAATCGAAGGTGGGGTTCATCTCGGCCATGGCTTCAGTCACGCCTCAGATCGTCAGGGATTTCCAGATCCGGCATCGGCTCCGCACCCGGCTCGGCACCGCGGCTGCGCAGCTGATAGACATAGGCGAGCACCTTGGCCACCGCCAGATACAGTCCCGCTGGTATTTCGCGTCCCAGTTCGGTGCTGTGATACAAGGCGCGCGCAAGGGGTGGAGCGCTAAGTATGGCTACGCGATGCTCGGCGCCCGTCTTGCGAATCTGCTCGGCGATCAAGTTCGCGCCCTTGGCCACGACCCGCGGCGCACGCATACGCGTCTGATCGTAGCGCAACGCAACCGCGTAATGCGTCGGATTGGTAACAATGACGTCGGCTTTCGGCACCTCGGCCATCATGCGACGCTTTGACATCTCGCGCTGCATGCGCCGGATCTGAGCCTTGACCTCCGGCCTGCCGTCGGTTTCCTTAAATTCATCGCGCACCTCTTGGCGCGTCATCTTTAACTCGCGCGCATGATCCCAGAGCTGAAACGGCACATCGATGGCAGCGATCACGACCAGGCCCAAGCACAGGGTGATGAGCGACCAGACCAGTAAGTGCGCCAGATGGGGTAGTGCCACGTCCAGCGGCTCGGTTCCAAGACCGAGAAGCGCATCGACCTTGTGCCACATCAGCGCGGTGGCGATGACCGCCAGCAGCACGAATTTAGCCAGTGATTTGAGCAACTCCACCAGGCTGCGCAGGGAAAATATCCGCCCAATTCCCTGAATCGGATCCAACCTGTTCCACTTGAATCCGAGCGCCTGGGGGCTAAATGACCAGCCGCCCAGGGCAAGCGGCGCGAGCACAGCCGCGAACACCATGATCAGCGCCAATGGTGCGAATCTGACAAGCATGGTCATCACCGCATGCAGGAAAAACTGTGGGCCGATGCTGGCATCCATTGCCGTACTGCGAGTGAGGTTGAGCGACCCGCGCATGAGATCACTGAGCCCATGAAGCAGGCTGCCACCGAGAAACAGCATTCCTCCGGCGGCTGCCAGCAAAAGAACCATAGTGTTCAGCTCGCGCGAACGCGCAACCTGGCCTTTTTCCTGCGCCTCCCGCAGGCGCTTCGGGGTAGCGCTTTCGGTACGTTCCTGACCACGGTCAACTGCCATGGATTGTCCCTCTGGCCACCAGCTGCTGCATCAGGCCGAAAGCCGCGTCCGACAAGCGGTTGATCTGCGACGGCAGGTCCGGCAATGACATCAAGAGCACCAGCAGCCCCAGCAGCAGAGTCACTGGGAAGCCGACCGCGAACAAGTTGAGCTGTGGCGCGGCACGCGTCATGACGCCAAACGTGATGTTGACCAGCAGCAGCGCAGCGACCGCGGGCAGAGCCACCATGACTGCTCCAGAGAACATCTGCGTTCCCCACTCGGCCACCGCGTGCATGGCATCTGTTCCGAAACCGTGCGTCGAAATCGGAAGTGTTCGAAAGCTTTCCGCCAGCACTTCGATCATGATCAGGTGGCCGTTGAACGCCAGGAACAGCAGCGTTGTCATGACCACGTAGAACTGACTCAGCACCGGCACCTGCACGCCGCTGTTGGGATCGATCATGGCCGCAAAACCCAGCCCCATGAGCTGCCCGATCGTCTGTCCGGCTAGCTCCAACGCATTGAACGTCAGACGCAGGATGAGCCCCATGGCGACGCCGATGAGCAGCTGCTGCAGCGTGATGAGCAGCGCATCCACACCCAAGGGATCGACGGCAGGCGCGACCGGCAGCAACGGGGCAACCACCAGCGTAACCAGCAGCGCCAACCCCAGCCGTATACGCATGGGGACGACCGCACTACCCACGATCGGTGCGGTGCCGATGAAGGCGCCGATACGGAACAGTGGCCACATATAGGACCCTATCCATGAGACGATTTCGGCGCTGGTGAGCTTCATGGGCTGTACCCGGACGACGTCATCAGTTCAGCCCCACCAGAGTCGGAATGCTTTCGAACAGCTCGCGGGTATAGCCGATGATGAGATGCAGCATCCATGGCCCAGCGACCACCAGCACTACAACCAGAATCATGAGCTTCGGTATAAAGCTCAAGGTCGTCTCGTTGATCTGGGTAGCAGCCTGGAACATGCCGACTAGAAGCCCCACGGCCAGGGCAGCGAGCAGCAGCGGCGCTGCCAACATGACCGTGACTTCAAGCGCCTGCTGTCCGATCGTCATTACCGATTCTGGGGACATGGCGCGCTCCTCAGGTGTGAAAGCTCGCGGCGAGCGTTCCCACCACCAATCCCCAGCCATTGACCAACACAAAAAGCATGAGCTTGAACGGGAAGGAGATCGTCTGCGGTGAAAGCATCACCATGCCCATAGCCATGAGCACACTTGCTACCACGAGATCGATGATTACGAATGGAATGTAGATCAGAAAGCCGATCTGGAAGGCCGTCTTGAGCTCGCTGGTCGCGAATGCCGGCACCAGCAGCGACATCGGGGTCTTGTCAGGCGATGCGATGCTTTCATGCCCGGCTATATGGGCGAACAGCGCGATGTCGCTCTCGCGGGTCTGGGCAAGCATGAATTCCTTGAGCGGCTTGCTTGCCTTCTGCAACGCCTGGTCGAGAGGCAGGCTCCGGTTCATGTAAGGCTGCAATGCATCGGTATTGATGCGATCGAACACCGGCGCCATGACGAAGAATGTCAGAAACAGAGCCAGTCCGAGCAGAATCTGGTTGGGTGGCGTCTGCCCCGTCCCCAAAGCCTGGCGCAGGATCGCAAGAACGACAATGATGCGCGTAAACGACGTCATCATCATGAGCCCGGCGGGCAAAAGCGTCAGCGCAGTCATCACTGCGAGAATCTGCAGACTCACCGAATAAGTCTGGCCGCCACCTGGAGCGGGCGTGACGGTAAATGCAGCAAGACCGGCTGGGGATGCAGCCGCCGCATGCGGCGCAAGCAGCAACAGCAGTGGTGCGGCGAGAACCAGGACAGAACGGTACTTCATGACCGCTTCTCCTGTTTGAGCACCGATGCCAGACGTGCCGCAAATCCCTGGCCTGGCGCGGCTGCTTGCGGCGTGCTCGGAATCGCCCGGTCCAGAATGTGAAGCATTTGGACACGTCCGGGTGCAACGCCCAGCAGCAGCTGGCGTTCCCCGACCTGGATCAGAACTGCACGCTCGCGTGGCCCGAGCGACAGTCCTCCCACGATGCGCAGGCTCCCGCCGGCACCCGACTGCAGGTGCCCGAACCGACGCAGCAGCCAGGCCGCGGCAGCAATAACAAGCAGCACCAGAATCAGCCCTAGCAGGATCTGGAACAGGCTCGCGGCCACAGTTCGTGAGACTGTCATGGTCGCCTTGGTGGCCGCTACAGCGGACGCTGCCGGAATTACCGCGAGCATCGGCGTCAACCACATAAGGAATTTGGTACGCATTATGGATCGCGTCGGTAGTCTGCCGGCACGAATTGGCGCCAGCAGTCGTCGATTGGACATACTTATCATTTCAGTTTCTGCACGCGTTCTGCGGCGCTGATCACGTCCGTCAGCCGGATACCGAATTTTTCGTTGACCACCACCACCTCACCGTGCGCAATTAGTGTCCCGTTGACCAGAACATCAAGAGGCTCGCCAGCTAGGCGGTCGAGTTCGACGACCGAGCCCTGGTTGAGCTGCATCAGGTGACGAATGCTGATGCGCGTGCGCCCGATTTCCATCGAGATCGTCACCGGAATATCGAGTATCACCTCGAGGTTGGCGTCCCCAGCCGCCGCACTGCCCTCGGCCTTAAGGTCAGGCAGGGGTGCGGGCACGTAGTCGCCGCTCTTTGTCGCTATATCGTTCATAGTCTCTCCATTTGTTGCTCGCTACTTTTGCTGTGGCAGATGTTTGATCGCTTCCATCACCTTGATTGCCCGGTTTCCGCGCGAAACACCGTATCTGCCCCGGAACGTCGGCACGTTCTCCGCCTTGAGCAACACATGGCTTGGGAACTCGATGGGGATCACATCACCCGCCTTCAGGTTCATCAGTTCGCGCAGAGATATCTCGGCCTCCGTGAGCGTGCTGCTGACCTCGACCACAGCCTCCTTGACCTCCTCACGCAGGGCAATCAGCCAGCGCTCATCGATCTGGTCCCGATCGCTTTGCAGACCAGTATTGAGCAGCTCGCGGATCGGCTCGACCATCGA
This sequence comes from Pseudomonadota bacterium, assembly GCA_027364845.1. GTDB lineage: Bacteria > Pseudomonadota > Gammaproteobacteria > Acidiferrobacterales > UBA6901 > JAJYCY01. The sequence continues at coordinate 93,831 of DAHXOO010000001.1, forward strand.
GTACGGCATCGCGATGTGCGCCTCACCACCATCGCCTTCAATCTCAATGCGAAAGGTGCTTACCACAACAACCTCACTGGGACTGACGATGTTCGCAAACTGCGGATTGACCTCGGAACTGACAAATTCGAAATTCACCGGCAGTACCGGCTTCCAGGCCTCTTTAAGATCGTGGAACACCTGCTCCAGCATCATTTGGATGATGCGTTGCTCGGTGCCCGTGAATTCCCTGCCCTCGATCTTTGCCCGGAAACGCGTGGCGCCACCAAAAAAGTTGTTGACCACTGCAAAAACAAGATTCGGATCGAAAATCATGAGCGCGCTGCCGCGCAACGGCTTGACGCGCACGATGTTGAGGCTGGTCGGCACGAACAGGCCGTGCACAAATTCCGAAAACTTGAACATCTTCACTTCGCCGGCACTTATCTCCGGCGAGCGCCGCAGCATATTGAACAGGCTGATTCGCAGCAGCCGCGCGAAACGGTCATTGACCATTTCCAGCGTGGGCAGGCGCCCACGCACGATGCGGTCCTGGCTGGCGATATCAAGCGGGCGCGCGATACCGTCATGCGCACCCAGTTCGTCCTGAGTTTTTACACTGCCACTCTCCACGCCGGTCAGCAGCGCGTCGATTTCGTCCTGGCTGAGTAGATCGTTCGCTGCCATGGCCGTCACTGCATCACGAAGCTGGTAAAGTACACGGCATAAACCTGCGGACTGCCGGTCTCCTGCTGCAGGATCTTCTGAATCTCGGCGAGCGCCTCGGTGCGGACCTTTTCCTTTCCAGCGAGCGTACTCAGGTCCGCGGAACTCTGGTTGCTCAGCAGCATCACCAGGTTGTTACGGATATGAGGCATGTATTCCTTCACGTCCTTGATCGCTGCCGGCTCGTGCGCCATAACTTCGATGGTTACCTGGAGGAAATGCATTGCATTCTGGCCCTGGAAGTTCACGACGAAAGGCGGGTCCAGAGCCAAGTACAGCTCCTGCTTGGTGTTCCGCGGCTGAGTCGGGGCCAGCTTCGGCTTCGGGGCCGGTTGTACCGGCGCCGTACCCGTTGCAGCGCTGGAGGCGGCATGACCGCCCGCAAGCATGCGGGTGATGAGGAAAGTTCCGAGAATCGAGGCAACCAGCAACAGCATGGCACCGCTTGCGATCAGCAAAACCTTCTTGCCGCCGCCTTTCGCCGGTGCTTTGGCCTTCTTATCGTCGTCGTCTTCGTCATCCCGGTCTCGACGATCACGTTCTTCCGTCTTTGCCATTCAGCCAGCCCTCGATCCGTTGCATGTCCCACCTTTAGCAAGACGCATGCCACCGGAAGACGGGACATAACTGGCGGACTTTCAGGGGGTTAACACTTGATCAACGGCGATTCGACAAGAATTTGACGGGATTTCCGTGGCCGGTGGCGTAAACCCGGCTCGGCTGGAACATTGCCGACAAGCAAGACTAGCCAGTGAGCATGGGCACTGCTGGGGGCGACTCAGGCGTAAAAATCGATCAGACCGATATGCGCCGTCGACGCCGAAACGGCGTCAGCCTCGGGCAGCGCGTTCACGTCACGGCTCGGCGCCGGATCGTTGGGCTGTCGGGAGTCCCGGGAAAAGGAATGTTGCGAGATATCCACATTGACCAGATTGAGGCCGCTGCTCGAAAACATTTCGCGCAGACCGGGGATAGCCGACTGCAGGGCATCGCGCACCTGGGAATGCGCCGAAATGAAGGTCAGACTTGTCTGGTCGTTGTGGATCGCGACCCGCACCTCGATTGGTCCGAGGTGCGGGGGATTGATCTGCAGCTGAGCAGCCTGGGTCTGACGTCCAACCATCCAGATTACACTGTTGCCGAGCGCTTGATCCCAACCGGCCTGATTGATGGGAAGGTTGATCCGAGGCGCCACACTGGGATTGCCGGCCGGTGATGCAGCGGCTGGGGAGCCTGAAGGAAGGGCGGCGGAAGCGACGCGGACCATGTCACCTGCCGTCGGCAATGCCACTCCGGGACGCATCGCTGGCAAAGCCATGTTCGTCAGAATGACCGCCTCCGACGGATCCTTGGGCGCAACAGCTTTACTGCCTGAACCTTTGTCCGATGCATCTGCCGTCACGCTGGCCGGGTCGGTCGGGTTGGTCAGTCCAGACCCGGAGCTCATCGGCATTTGAACCGGAAGCGGAGCGCTTGTGGATCCGGGCATGGACATCTGCACGGAGCTCGCACCTCCGGATCCGCCTGCGGGCTGCGACGCCGGCATATTCGCCGCCAGCCCGGGGACCACCGCAACCACCGATCCTGGCAGCGTTCCGGGTACTGTCAGCGGCGCTGCCGCGACAACGGTCCCTTGAGACGGCATGGTATGCGGCAAGGTCTTGCCGTCTTTTGCCGCTGATTGCACAGAGTCTGCCACCTCAGAAAGAGGCATTGCCTGCGTGTCGCCGGCCGGCAGGGATCCCGGGTTATTGCCTGATGTAGCGCCTCCATGGATGGCGTCGTGCGCCGCCAGAACCGCCGGATTGGCACGGGGCGTTGTCTTTGTGTCACCGCCCGACGTAGATTCCGGGTTATTGCCTGGTGTAGCGCCCCTGTTGGTAGCATCATGCGCTGCCAGAACCGCAGGAAACGATCCATTGGCAGTGCTGGCATCTCCCGACGAACCCGGATGCGGCGCAACGGGAACGGACCGACCGAGATCGGGTCGGGACGGCGGAAGATGGCTTGGCTGCGGCATGGCACTCCTGAACGGGGTCGGTATCTCGAATGGAAAACTAAACAGCAAGTTGCATGCCAAAGAATGTATTTTCCGCGGTACCTCGCGAATGCAACTGGGTGCCCTGCCCCAACCTATCGCAGGTCGAAGTGCAGCGCCACCGGCGCCGTAGCAGTCCGTCAGACTCGGGGCATTCAAACTGAGGTAACGGAATATCTGGGAAAGGCTCTAGAAGGACACACATTGGTCCCTGGTGACGGCTTGCCACCCCGCCATCACCATCTGTGCGCGATATCGACACCACCTGCGACCGACTGATGCCCGCAACAGTACATCATCCGGACATTTCGGCAACAGCCCATGCAGGTCAAAACAGATAAAGACAACGTGTGCACCAATCACCTATAGACTGCCGGACGGCGATCCCTATTCAAGCGCTCAGTCGCATTCCTCGTTGACGTCAACGCGCGCAGGTTTGGCACGTTCGTCGGATTCAACCTGCTCACGCCGCTCCGACGCACGGGATTCATCACCAAGATAGCGTGTGATGATCTTGTCCACCGCCCGCACTTTGGTGCGTGTTGCATACCATTGGTGGCGCTTTGCCTCGTACTCTCGCCGGCTGTGGTCCACGCGATGCTGCTGATGAATGATCGCCTCGTTGAGACGCGAAAGAAACACGCGAAAATCGTACATTTGACGCGCGTCGATAGTGCTCTTTCCGGAGAACTCAAGCTTATTTGCATACTCGTCCCGGTAGCCGAGCAGCTCAGCGAGTTTAGCTTCGGCCTCGTTCAGCAGCCGGCGCTGCTCTCCCAGCACGCGCGCCGCCGTGCGCTCGCGCGACTCGACGACTTTCGCCAACGGCTTCATACGCTTCGATTTTGTCATCGCACATCCTTTGTATTTCAACTAGCTCACGATTCTCTGGCGGCAGAGGATCACTGTTTCGCTGCCACCTCCGGCACCAAGGCGGCAAGCTCGGACAGGCTTGCGGCCAGCGGCACCGCTTTATTCATGTCCTGACGCAGAAATCCCAGCAGGCGGGGATGGTATTCAATAGCCTCATCCAGACGTTGATCCGTTCCACGCGCATAGGCACCGACGCTGACGAGATCGCGGTTCTGCTGATACACCGAGTAAAGCTGCTTGAAACGCCGCGCGGACTGCTGCTGGGGCGCCTTCGTGATTTCGGTCATGGCACGGCTGATCGATGCTTCGATGTCTATGGCCGGGAAGTGTCCACTTTCGGCAAGCTGCCGTGACAGGAATATGTGCCCGTCCAGAATCGCACGTGCGGCATCTCCGATGGGATCGTTCTGATCATCCCCCTCGGTAAGCACGGTATAGAATGCCGTGATTGATCCGCCCCCCACTTCGCCGTTGCCCGCGCGCTCCACGAGCTGCGGCAACCTGGCGAACACCGATGGCGGATAACCTCTCGTGGCCGGCGGCTCGCCGATGGCAAGGGCAATCTCGCGCTGCGCCTGTGCGTAGCGCGTCAGTGAATCCATGAGCAGCAGAACCTGACGACCCTGATCCCGGAAATGCTCGGCAATACTGGTAGCCAGCATGGCGCCGTGCAAGCGCATGAGCGGCGGATAATCCGCCGGCACCGCGACCACTACTGCGCGCGCCATCCCCTGCGGCCCCAGGATGTTCTCGATGAATTCCTTCACCTCTCTGCCACGCTCGCCGATTAGACCCACCACAATGACGTCCGCCGTGGTAAAGCGCGTCATCATGCCCAGCAACACGCTCTTACCCACGCCGCTACCGGCAAAAAGTCCAAGCCGCTGTCCGCGACCCACCGTAAGCAGCGCATTGATCGCGCGCACACCAACATCGAGCGGCTCGCGAATCGGGTTTCGCGCCAGCGGATTGATTGGCCTCCCGGTCAGCGGGGCGCGGGCGCTTGTCCGCACTCTGCCCTTTCCATCCAATGGATTTCCGGCGCCGTCCAACACTCGCCCGAGCAGACCATCACCCACCTGCGCTTCGTACACCCGTGCAATCGGAATCACGCGCGCATTGGGTGTAAGTCCGCGGATATCGCCGGTGGGCATCAGAAAGAGGCGCTCGCCGGCGAAGCCCACCACTTCAGCCTCGATGTTCGCGCCGTGCGGACCCGCTACGAGACAGCGGCTGCCAATCGCCGCCTGGCAGCCAGTGGCTTCCAGGGTGAGGCCGACCATGCGTGTGAGTTTCCCCTCTACCACCAGCGGTGGGGCCACATGCAGAAGCGTACGGGCGCGCGCTAGACTGTCGCGCCAGCGCGCGCTGCGCGATGTATCAACCTGCGGGTTAGTCATCGCGGCGTTCTCCACCTAGGATTGCGGTAACAATGCTGGTCAGACGCGCCTCCACGCTCGCGTCGATGTGGGAATTCTCGGTAAGCACTTTGCAGTCACCACGAGTCAGCACCGGATCTTCGATAATGCGCCATGCGCGCTCCCCCTCTGGAAGCGCGAGGGCGCTGCGCACAAGCGCGGCGTCCTCAGGGTGGAGATGGACACCCACGTGGCGTGCTGATACCGGAAGGGCAGACACAGCCTCGCGCACCACCGCTACGACCATGCCGGGATCGGTACGCAGCTCGCGCCGCACCAGCGTACGTGCGATGACGACCGCAAGCTGGACGAGTTCCTGCTCGACCTGGTGGTCGAGGTCGGTGAGCGGCTCGTTCAACAAGCTGATCAGCTTTGCAAAGCGCTCGGCCTGGGTGAGCATCTGGGCCCGCCCTTCCTGACGGCCCTGTGAGAAACCCTCGTCATGCGCCTGCTTCTGTATCTGCTCGATCTGTTTGGCGGTAAGCACGCTGGGATTCTTGCCCAGCGTCCCATCCACCGTCGGCAACTCCCAGCGCTGATAGGCGCTCAGCTCGTCCCCGGAAATGACGCGTGACTTGCGGCCAGCACCGCGCTCGGACGCCTGCTTAGGCGGCGGAACAGCACTGTCGTGCTCAGACATATTCCTCCCCGCCCTTGCCTCCCAGCGCTATTTCCCCGGATTCGGAAAGGCGCCGCGCAATCCCAAGGATCTCCTTCTGCGCCGCCTCGACCTCCGACAGCCGCACCGGACCCTTGGCTTCCAAATCGTCACGCAGCATCTCGGCTGCACGCTTCGACATGTTGCTGAAGATCTTCTGTCTCATCGCGTCGTCCGAACCTTTGAGCGCAAGCAGTAGCGATTCCGACGACACTTCGCGCAGCAGCGTCTGGATGCTGCGGTCATCGATGCTCAACAAATCCTCATACACGAACATCAAGTCCTCGATCTTCTGTGCCAGATCGCCGTCCGCCTCCTTGATATGCTTGAGAATCTCTGCCTCGACTGACCCGCTCATATTGTTGATAATGCCGGCAGCGGTCTTGACGCCTCCTACGCTCGAAGACTTGAGCTTGCTGGCAGCCTTGCCGGAGAATTTCTTCTCCATGATGTCGTTGAGCTCCTGCAGCGCAGAAGGCTGAATGCCGTCGAGCGCGGCGATGCGCATCAGTATGTCGGCCTTCATTTTCTCCGGAAATAGGGCCAGTACCTCTGCCGACTGATCATTGTCGAGGAAGGCCAGGATAATGGCGATGATCTGGGGGTGTTCCAGACGAATGAGTTCCATGATCGCGCGCGGGTCCATCCACTTGAGACCCTCTAGGCCCTTTGTGTTTCCGCCCAGCAGTATGCGATCGATGAAGCCACCGGCCTTTTCCTCGCCCAACGCCTTGGTCAGAACCTTGCGGACGTAGTCGTCGGATCCAATTCCGAGCGAGGTCTGGTTGTCCACCGACTGCACGAAATCCTGCAGCACCTGACTTACTTGGGAACGAGAGACACTCGACAGCGCAGCCATTGCCGAACCGACCTTCTGAACCTCTTTCGGCTCCATGTGCTTGAGTATCTCGGCAGCGTCCTGCTCGCCGAGCGTGAGCAGCAGGATCGCAGCACGCTCGACCCCAGAGACCCTGGCTGCCGCCTCAGCCATCGCTCGCCACCCAGGATTTGACCACCTGCGCTACACGCTTCGGATCCTGCGCGCTCACGCTGCGGGCAGAATTGAGCTGGGCATCATAGTTGCCCGGCCCGCTGAGCTGCGCCACCGGACCGGATCCACCGAGCACCTGCCTGTTGGCGGTCGGCTCGGACACTGGCGCGGCAGCAAGCGACGCCGCCTGCTTGGCAAGCAGTCCACGCGTCACCGGACGCAGGATCCCGAAAATCAAGAACAGTACCACCAGTCCCGCAAGCCCCTGCCGGGCCGCATTCCACACCCACGGCTGCCTCCAGATGGGCTGCGCCGGGAGCGGCTGTATCGGGGGTGGTTCACTGAAGGGGATGTTGATGACATTGATGCTGTCGCCACGCTGTTGGTCGAATCCGACCGCGGATTTGACCAGAGCGGTAATGCGTGCAAGTTCCTGTGGCTTGAGCGGCGAACGCACGGCCTGGCCGCTACTGTCGACTGTCCTCAGGTCGTCCACTACGACCGCCACTGAAATTCGCTTGATGCGCCCGCTTGGTAGCCGCGTATGGCTGATGGTCTTGTCCAGCTCGTAGTTGCGCGTGGCGCTGCTGCTGCTGTCCGTCGGAATAGCTGGACTGGCAGTGGTTGCCGCGGCTGGTTTGCCCGATTTCGCGCCGGCGCCCGCCGCCGGTGCCGCCTTAGGCGCAGCCGCCGCGGTGGTCTCCGGCACCGTAGTCGGGCCGGGTGGCTCATTCGACAGCGCGCCTGGCACGCCCATCACGCCGGCGGCGCTACCAGTAGTCTGCTGCCGCGATACCTGCTCGCTCAGCAGTGCCGTGTCCTTGGGGTTGACCTTCTCCTGGGTTTCCTCGGTCGTGGTGAAATCCAGGTCCGCGACCACCTGCGCGTGCACTCCGCCGACTCCGATGATTGGCGTGAGGATATTATCGATGCGCTTCACATAGGAATGCTCGAGACGGCGTGTGTACTGGAACTCACTATTGTTGAGCACCGCGAGCCGGCTGGATCCGCCGCCGCTTAGCAGCCGCCCGCGCTGGTCCACGATCGTCACGTTGCTGGTCTTCAGGTTCGGCACGCTGAAGGCTACCAGGTGCTCGATCGCCGCAACCTCACCACTGTTGAGATCGCGCCCTGGATACAGATCAACCAGCACCGAGGCTGTCGGCTGCGCGCGTTCACTTACAAAAACCGACTGCTTCGGTATCGCCAGGCTCACGCGCGCGCGACGCACGTTGTCAAGCGCACCGATCGAACGTGTCAGCTGCCGTTCGAGGACATACTGGTAGCGTGCGGTCTCAATAAACCTGCTAGTACCGAATCCGTGTGGATCATCGAGCAGATCGAGGCCGCCATCCGTGCTTCTCGGCAAACCTTGCGCGGCCAGCTTGATGCGCGCATCTGCCACCTGACCCGCCGGCACCATGACCATGCCGCCCGGCTCGATCTTATAGGGAATGTTCAGTTTCTGCAGACTGGTGATTACCTGCCCAGCGTTCTTGTCGGACAATCCGGTATAAATCTGGCTGAAGTCCGGGGTCCGTGACCACATCACCACGCTCACACCGATCGCCACGGCGGCGGCAATGCCGAGCAATAGCCCGAGTTGCTGCACCACGGGGTTACGTACCAGACCCTGAAAGGGAATGGGCGTGTTCTGGGACTTAGAAAGTTCAGTGGCCATAGGTCAATCGGAATTCACAGTACCGAGTGGTCGATTTCAGCCGCAGTGGGGCCGGCCGAATGGACCGAGCAACCCTTGACGCAACAGATTTCCTCATAGCTGCATGCTCATGATGTCCTGGTATGCCGACACGAGCTTGTTGCGCACCTGGGTCATCGCCTGAAACGAGATATTGGCCTTCTGCACGGCGATCATCACCTGCGCTAGGCTCACATGGTCCGTCTTGGTCTCAAATGCCCGCTCTAACGAGTGTGCATGCATCTGGCTGTCGTTGACGTGCTCGATCGCGCCGTTCAGCAGCGACGAGAAATCCGCATTTCCGGACGCGTGCGCAGCCTCCTGCGGCATGCCCTGCGCTGCGGCGCTCATAGAGCGCAGCTGCGAAATCAGCTGGTTCACGTCGATATTGTTCATGGATTGCTGTCTCTCCTATATCGGTCCGAACAGGATTTATCCGGGGATCACGACCCCTTCCTCGCGCAATCGCGCCAGCTTGTAGCGCAGCGTGCGCGGGCTGATCCCGAGGCGTGCAGCGGCCTCCTTGCGGCTGCCCATGCCTGCCCTGAGTGCCTCCAGAATCAGATTGCGTTCGTGGCTGCGCAGATCCTCTCCCAGAGAATCCGCCCCCGCGGCCTGCGCCGCTAACTCGACCACGGCCGCATCGGTTTCGAAGCGCAGATCGTGCACCTCGATCCGGTCTCCGGCATGGAGAATCAGGGCCCGCTGAATCATGTTGTCGAGTTCGCGTACATTGCCCGGCCAGCCGTGCTGTGACAGACGCGCCATTGCTGGCTGCGACAAATCCGGAACGTGCCGGCCCTGTGCCGCGGCGGCGCGCGCAAGCAGGCAACGCGCGAGAGGCACGATGTCCTCTGCGCGCTCGCGCAACGGTGGTACCTGCAGTGGAAAGACGTTCAGCCTGTAAAACAGATCCTCGCGAAAGTGCCCAGCCGCAACCTCCTCACGCATGTGTCGGTTGGATGTGGCTAGTACTCGCACATCGAGCGCAACCGGCTTGCGCCCGCCAAGGCGCTCGACCTCTTTCTCCTGCAATACGCGCAACAGCTTCGCCTGCAGCGCTAGGTTCATTTCCGATATTTCGTCGAGCAGCAGCGTGCCGCCCTGGGCCTGCTCGAACTTTCCTGGACTTGCCTGATAGGCACCGGTAAAGGCTCCTTTCTCGTAACCGAACAGGATTGCCTCGAGCATGTTATCCGGGATTGCGGCGCAATTGATGGCGACGAACGGCTGATCGGACCGGCGTGAGTGCCGATGCAGGTAGCGCGCTAGCACTTCCTTGCCGGTGCCGCTCTCCCCGCTGATCATCACGGTTGCATCGCTGTCTGCGACACGCTGGGCAAGCTCGACGAGTTCACGCATGCGCGCGTCGGCGGCAATCAGATCTCCATCAGCCACTGCCGCCGGCAGCGCATAGCGCTCCACCATGTTCACCAGAACCTCCGCCTCGAAGGGCTTGACCAGGTAATCAGCGGCGCCGTCGCGCATTGCAGCCACAGCGGTCTGGATCGTGCCATAGGCCGTCATCAGCAGCACCGGGATCTGGGGCGCATCGGCCTTGATGCGCTGAAGCAGAGCGTTCCCGTCCATGCGCGGCATCTGCACGTCGGCGATGACCATGGCAATGATGCCGGAGGTCAGGATGTTGAGTGCCGTACTTCCATCGGCTGCCGCTGCCACTCCGTATCCGGCCATTCTCAGCGTATCGCACAGCGCCTCGCGCAGGGTCTCGTCATCCTCCACGACAAGCACCGTTGCACGGTTGCGTTGTGGGCTGTCCGGTAAGACATTGACAGAAGCCATTAGACACTCCTTCTCAAGGAATCATCGGACATCGTCACGCACACATCATCACGCGGGTGCAACCTGCGATCGATCGCACCCAGAGGCAGCCGCAGACCGAAAGTGCTTCCGACCCCGGGCTGCGAACTCATCCAAGCACTGCCTCCGTGCGCTTCGGCAATCGCCCGCACTACCGCCAGCCCCAGCCCGGTGCCCTGCGCGCGGGTGGTGAAGAAGGGTTCGAAGATGCGCTCCTGCAATGTCTCCGATATCCCCGGGCCGTTGTCGCACACCATTAGATCGATGCAGGCCGCGTCCGCACGCGCAATGAAAAGCAACTGACCGCCGGGGCCGCAGGCCTGCATGGCGTTGTTCGCAAGGTTTTGCAGCGCGCTGAGCAGGGTTTCGCGGTTCGCACAGAGAGCCACGCCGTCTGATTCGTCCAAGGTTGTGAGCTGGCAGTCGTGCGTCTGCAGCCCCACCTCGAGTCCCTTCCGCAAGTCGGCGATCAGGCCCGCTACAGGAAATGTGCTCTTGGCAAAGCTGCCGTCACGAGCAAACAGCAGCATGTCGTTGATAAGCCGCTCCAGGTGTCGCATGCGCGACTGGATGCGCTCAGCCGCGCGTTGCCGGTCCGCCACTGCGAGTACTGGACGATTGAGATGCGAGGCATAAAGCAGGACCGACGCCAGAGGAGTCCGTATTTGGTGTGCAAGTGCCGCGACCATGCGGCCCATGGCCGATAGGCGCCGGTCGTGATTCAGCCGCTCTTGCAGTCGGCGCGTCTCGGTCAGGTCCTTGAGCAGCAGAATCTGACCGGGCTCGGGAGCAAGCGGACTCGTCGCAATGCTGACCAGACGGCCGTCGCGCAGTGAAATTTCGTGACCATCATCTGAACGCGGCGAAAACGCCCGCTGGATCACGTCGCGCCAGGCGCTACCCAACAAGGGTTCGCCTAGTAAGTCGATTGCTGCGGGATTGCAATCCTGCACACGCCCGTCGCCGTCGAGCACGACCACACCGCCGGGCAACACATCGAGCAGTCGCCTTAGGCGGTTGGCTAGTCGGTTCTTTTCCGCGAGACCCTCGAGGTGCTCGCTCCGGGCCGCTGCCAGCTCGTTGCTGAGCTCGCTGGCACGGCTCTCGAGCTCATGATAGGACGCTGCCAGGTGGGCAGAGACCTCACTGAACAGGCGAAACGCATCGACCAGATCACACGCAGGCCCGGGAACGGCCCCGTCCGCGGCCCCAATCTGCGGCGCGAACTCCCTTCTGGCAAGCTGTTCGGTCATAAGATTCCTGCTCCGGCTTGGTATAGTCTCTGGACCAGTAACGGCCCACTGAAGCCTTGTCAGCAAGAACTGTGCCCGATAATTACTCCTTGTTAAACAACCTCTTGAATTCGTGCCTAAAGGGTCACGTCAAAATCCCGTCGTCGGATTCCCGTGCAACCACTTCGTACTTGCGCAGCTTTTCCACCAGTGTGGTGCGCCCCAACCTGAGGCGCTTCGCGGCCTGGGCCACGACACCGTCAGCCTCGTCGAGCGCCTGCTTGATCAAGCTGTACTCGAGGTTATTGAGATGCTCCTTGAGATCCAGGCCTTCGGCCGGCAGGCGTGTGGCCATGGCGAAGATCGCCGCGGCGCTGTCGTCAAGCGGCACTGACGGTCTGCAGACGACCCCGGGCATAAGGAATTTCTCCGGAAGATCGCTGACATCCACAATCCCTCCCGGATGCAGAATGGCGAGACGCTCAATCAAGTTGGCGAGTTCGCGCACATTGCCTGGCCAGGGGTACTGGGTCAGAGCCACTACCGCTGCCGGGGTCAGGCGCACCGATCCGCGCCGCTCGTGTTCGATGCGTGCAATCAGCTCGTTGATCAGAAGGGGGACATCCTCGGTGCGTTCGCGTAGTGGCGGCATTTCGATCGGAAAGACATTCAGGCGGTAGAACAAATCCTCGCGGAATTTTCCGTCCTTGATCGCTTCCTCGAGATTGCGGTGAGTGGCGGCGATGATGCGGACGTTGGCGGTGATGCTCTTGTTGCTGCCGACGCGCTCAAAGGTGCGCTCCTGCAGAACGCGCAGCAGTTTCACCTGCATCGAAAGGCTCATGTCTCCGATCTCGTCCAGAAACAGCGTGCCATCCTCAGCCAGCTCAAACCTACCTTGACGCGCGCTTATGGCACCGGTAAACGCACCCTTCTCGTGACCGAACAGCTCGCTTTCCAGCAGATCGCTCGGGATCGCGCCGCAATTGATCGGAACAAACGCCTGGGCGCGGCGTGCGGAATGGTAATGCAGGTTACGCGCGACTACTTCCTTGCCTGTGCCGGACTGGCCAAGGATCAGCACATTGGCCTCGGAATTGGTCACCTGCTCAATGAGCTTACGCACGCGCATCATGGCACGGCTGTTCCCGACTAAGCTGCGGAACAATTCCAACGGACGCTGCATGGCGGATTGCCGACGGGATTCGCGATATATCTCTGCCTGATGGAGCACGTATGCGAGCTGCTGGTAACGGACCGGCATCTCGATATTACTCAATACACCTGCTGCAACCTCCGTGTTGATCGGGACATTCGCGGCCTTGTCCGCCAGCAGCAACACCGGCAGATGCTGATCCCACTCCTTGAGCGCATGAAACAGTTCCAGTTGGGCAATCTCAGACGCGCACACCCCAATGATCGCGGCCAGGACCGATCCGCGCTGGCCGGCGGCGTCGCGCCAGTGCGTCCAGTCGGCGATGGTGACGGCCTGGTGATCGATAAACTCTATCAGAGTAGTGAGATAGCGCCGACGCTCGGCATCGGCGTCGATAACTAACACAGCCGGTCCAGCCATTTCTTATCCCCCTATGGACTTGCTATAGACCAAACACGCCGGTTTTTCCTTGTTTCTGCGATGCGGTCAGCCGTCATTGAGCGGGCATACGACATCCCGTCAGTGAGTGCCGTAGCCCGATGTTGGCGACGAGCGTCAACAATCTGGCTCTCCACAAAGCAACGTCTGTGCCATGGCTTCCGCTAGCGCCAGAAATTTGTCGGCGCCACCGGGTTTCCCTAGCGAAATCAAGACTATCATTTTTGATTAGCGTGCGATGCCGCTGGCCTGACACTGCCGACCAGCATGGGGATCATCGATTTGACTGGCGGGCCGGCGGCAGACTCCTGACACAGCACGTCAGATCCGGCATCGCACGGCCAACTCCATTGGCGGCGAAAATCAATGCGCCTCATCGCGGCCCGTACCGCGGCGGGACTGGGCCACGGTACGGCGATGATGTACAAATATGATTTTCTCAAGCAGTTCGGCCACCGCATTACCCGGATCGTCGATATCCATCACCGTACGGAAACCATCCGCGGAAGGCTGAACGCTGCGCACCCTGCCTGAAAGAGTCAATGGCCGTGGTACGTTCAGGCAAAGGTACAGGGCCACGTGGATGCGGCTACCCGGGGAAGGTGCCCGTGTATCGCTCCACTCTAAATCACGCGCATGCAGGCGCACAGCCAGCGATGGTGGTGGTGGCTCGTGGTGGATAAGCACACGTCCAATCAGGTCGAGAACGAGATCAAGCTTGGAATCGAGACGGCGCAGTTCCTGGGCTACGGCGGAATGGTCGTCGGCGAGTTCCTGCGGGCGCTCCTCCAGGACCGAGAGGATACGCAGAATCTCCTCGTTAGCAATCTGCACCGCGCGCTGCTGCAGCCCATCGACCGGGGTCGCCTCGCGCCAGCTGAGCGGCAGCAATCCCTCGAAGGCGATACCCGCCCCGAGCACATTCTGCGCCGATGTCGATATGGAGTCGGTCATCATGACGGCTTCCGGTAGCACCAGGAACTTCAGGTTACCGGATCACAGCGTGCTTCGCTAGCCGTCCGCCGCCCCGGCTAACGATACCCGCCGTAGGCGCGCTTTGCACGCTGGCGCATGTTAAGCTCGTTCAAGCTGGCGGCGATACGCTCCCGCTCGCTCTCCCCGAGCTCGGTGAGGCAGGCATTGAGCTCCAGCAGCCTCTTAATGCCGGCGGCGAGATAGGCCGACTCCTGGACGCCGGGCGTTACCGCGAAAAACTCGCGCAGCAGACACTGGCGGCTGGACTCGAGCCGTTGCACTTCAGCCCAGTCCTGCAACTGCGCCTTCTCCAGCATCGCCACGGTCGTGGTGAGGATCAAATCAAATTTCGCTTGGCGCGCAACATCGGATGTGGATCGGCTACTCATAACTACCGTACACCATTAAGTAAGCTTTACGTTATCGGGGATGGCATCCCAAGCTGTCTTGATCTCGGTGAGCAGACTCATGACCTCACCGAGCAATTCAGGATCATTTTTGGCGTTCGCCAACAGCAGGCGCCGCTCCATGTAGTCATAAAGAAGATCCAGATTGCGTGCGATGTCGCCGCCAGCCTCCTTGTTGAGGCTGGAGCGCAAGCCACCGATGAGCATCAACGCCCCGCGGATTCGGTTGCCCTTGCCCGCCACCTCCCCGCGCAACATGTGGCCCTTGGCCACAGCAAGCCGGTCCAGTGCGCCGTCCAGCAACATCTGGATCAGGCGGTGCGGGCTGGCATATGAAACCTCGGCCATGTCCCCGGATTCGCCATACTGGCGCATAACGTTGTAAGGATTTGCTCGATTCATATGGGATTCCCGGCTAAACTGGGTTTTGCGCCTCTGTCTTTCATTCCGGCTTTACCTCCGCTAACCACCAAGCTTGGTACTGGTCGATCCGGACTGACCGCCCGAATTGGACCACGGCAACGCCGCCAGCTCGTTGGTAAGAAGGCTGCCCGTCGAGTTGAGCTGGCCGACTAGGCTATCCATGGCATTGAACTCCTGGTAGTACATTGCCTGATCGTTGGCTATCTGCTGGTTCAGCTGAGTGATCTGGTTGTTGATGCCGGTGATGGTGTTGTTGATGCCTGCGGTACGGGCGGCGATGGGACCGCTGCTGCTGAGCATCTGCGTCGCGAGATTGCTGAGCTGGTAGGCATAGCCTTCGGAATAGCCCACGGTACCTCTTGCACCGGTCAACCCTCCTGTGACCTGCAGCTGCAGACCATCCACTGGAGTACCGCTGGCCCCAGTCAGGTTCTGTCCCGATCCGCTCGCGGCATATCCGTCAATCGTACCAGCCACATCGACGCCGGCGGTTCCCGATGCGACGCCAAGACCGAGCGTGCTGCCGGTGTTCGTACCAGCAGAAGTGATGCTGACATTCGATGCCGAACCGTACTGGTTGGACGTGATCACGAACTGCGATCCCACGCTGTTGTAGGAAACCGACACCGCCGCGCCGGCAGCCTTGAGCGCGCTGTCGCCATTGATTTCCGACTGGAT
Organism: Pseudomonadota bacterium; assembly: GCA_027364845.1. Lineage (GTDB taxonomy): Bacteria > Pseudomonadota > Gammaproteobacteria > Acidiferrobacterales > UBA6901 > JAJYCY01. Next base: position 109,343 of record DAHXOO010000001.1, read on the forward strand.
CTCGGACACCAGGCTCGACACCGTGGTGTACGTGCCCTGGTTGATGGTGATGGTGCCACTCTGCACCCCGTTCACCGTGATGCCAAAGGTATTGTTGCTGGAGTTCAGAACGACCGGTGAGTTGAACGTCCCCCCGGTGCTGGCCAGCGCCGAGGTGGAGGCTCCCGTGAGGCTGCCCTGCGTTGCCAGCTGCGTGACGTTGACCGCGTAGGTACCCGGCTGGGTATTGGACCCGCTGCCCACATAGTTGATCTGGCTGTCGGTGGGAACACCCTGGGCAGCGAACAGTCCTGCCACCCCACTGAAGTTGCTGGAAAGCGCCGATTGCAGCTGCGACGTATTCAGCTGAAGAGTGCCATCCGCCTGCACCGTCACACCGATTTGCGACAGGTTGGTGAAACCGCCTCCGAAACCGGTCAGGTTCTGATCCAGTGTATTCTGGATCTGCGTCAGCACCGACCTCGTCGAGGCATCGCCCTGCAGCGGCCCCGCAGTCTGGGTAGCCGCATCATAGGCCGTCATGGCACTTACAGAACTGAACAAGGTGTTGTAGGCGTTCACGAAATTGGTGACCGCCGTCGTTGCCGCCGTCGTGTCCTGGGACACCGTCAACGTAGTGGGCGACCCGGCCGTATTGGTCGCCAGCAGGTTGAGCGTAACACCCTGGATTGCATTGGAAACCGTATTGCTCGAATTCGTGATGTTGACACCATCCACGGACAGGGTGGCATTCTGGGCGGCAACGGTCTGGGTCAGATTCTGGCCGCCGCCTACAGCCGCAGTCGGATCATAGGCAAGCTGCGACAACCCGGTCATGTTGGTGTTGGTGCCGTCGCCGTCGTTCACCGTTATCCGGAGGCTGTTGGCAGCGCCGCTCGTGTTCGAAGTCAGCACCAGCCGATTGCCGTTACCGTCGTTGAGGATCGAAGCGTTGACCCCGACATTAGCGGCGTTGATCGCCGAGGCGATGCCGCCCAGCGTGTCGTTGGAGCTGTTGATGACTACCGAACCGGCCGGCTGCGAATTGTTGAGCGTGAAGGTGCTACTGCCGCTGTCGTAGGTGCCGAACTGGAATGTCAAGGTACCGGTCCCTACCGTGGAAGAGGTGCTGGAGAAATCGCTCGACACCAGTGATTGCGCCTGTGCCAGCTGATTCACCTGGATGGAATAATTGCCCGGTATTGCATTGCCCGCCACGGTGGCGCTGAAGTGCGATGTATCGGATGTCGCCGAAGTCAGCGTCTGGAAATTCGAAATTCCACTCAAACCCTGCATCGAGGCCTGAAAAATCGAAAGAGAGCTCTGGAGCTGGCCATAGGCCGACAGCTGTGCCTGGTAGCCCGCTTCCTGGGTCTGAAGGGTCTGAACCGGAATACTGTCCGCGGCAACCAGTGCGCTCACCAGACTGTTGACGTTGATACCCGAACCAAGCCCGGTGGACGTGAGGATCGCCGCGCCGGTACCGCTCAATGAGGGAGCAGTGCCTCCTCCGGAGGAGGGCGTTGTTCCGGTAGGCAGAACTGTAGACATGATATCGTAACCTCGCTCGGCAGCTACCCAGAATCGCGGATCTGCCAGTCTTCGGAGCTAAATGCAAAAAGGGGACCAACTACGCTTTGGCCCGCACTATCAACCCCTGAAGTCCATCGAGAGCATGCGCGATGGCCATGACTTCCTCCGACGGAATCTGGCGAATGACCTGGTGAGTCTGGGAATCCACGACCGTGACGACCACCTGGTGGGTCTGGCGGTCCACCCGAAACTCGAGCTCGCGCTGCATGTTCTGCACGTATCCGTTCAGATGACCAACAGCCTGCGCCAGATCGGCGGTACTGTGCTGGCTTTCCGGCAACGCCGGCGGAGACGTCTGGCCGCTGCCCGGCAATTCTTGCCGCGGCTGCGAGCCGGATGCCGCATTCGGTAGTGCTACGGCATTCGGCGGCTGGTTGACCAAATCTACAGGCATGGTCTTCTTTCCTCCAGGACTACGGCTGACAGCCCGGAGCACAACGGCGCTCCGGGCTGAGGCCTTACTACTATGTGCAGCGACATCCTAGTCTGAAAGACTCCTTAACTTAGTTACCTCTGCCTTACTTCAGCAGAGCCAAGATCGTCTGCGGCTGTGCATTGGCCTGGGCCAGCATCGCAATACCAGCCTGCTGCAGCACTTCGGCACGGGTGAGATTGGCCGTCTCGGCCGCAAAGTTGGCGTCCTGAACGTTGCTACGTGCCGCCGTCTGGTTGTCCACTGCCGTCTGAAGATTGGCAGAGATCAACTGAAAGCGGTTCTGGATGGCACCGAACGTCGCCTGCAGATTGTCGACCGACTGCAGCGCCGAATCCACACGCTTGATCGCGTCGTTGGCGCTCGCCACCGTCGACACGTTGACGCTGCCCAGCGTCGTGGCGTCCTGGGCAATGGTGTAGTCGGTCGCTGTTCCCGACGACCCTCCGAAACCGAGGTCATTGGCCTGGCTAGTGATCACGATGTTGTTGGTGGCGCTCAGGGATAGCGTTCCTGTCACGTCGCCGCCGACCGAGGTGGCACCACCCGTACCCGCAGCGATGTTGGTCCAACCGCTGGCTCCGCCGGTCACCGCAACTGCGCCGGAGGTGGTATTGTCGTAGATGCTCCCGGCGGTATAGGCGCCGCTGGAAGCGGTGGTGCCAAAGTTCGCAGTGATGGTTTGAGCCGTTGCCGAAGTCAACACGATATTGCCGCTGGAATCAACGCTCGCGACAGCAGTCACTCCGCTTGTGCCATTGATCGCAGCTGCAAGTTCGGAAGCCGTGATTTGGCCGCTTCCGTCTGCAGAAAGAGTGATGGCCGTGCCGTTGACTTTGCCTACCGTATACGAA
>DAHXOO010000001.1:112211-177579 GCA_027364845.1 Pseudomonadota bacterium
CAGTGGCGTACGGCGATGACTGCACGATCGGACTCCAGGTGGGGTCACCACCGCTGGCCCCGACCGGTACCCCCTCCGCCGCCGTGATCGCAGCTCCGGTCTTTGACGTGAGCGTCATGTTACCAGAGGTCGAATTATAGCTCGCTGTGACGCCGGCTGCTGCCAAGGTGGCATTGGCATTGATCGCCGACGCAACAGCGGATCCCGTGACCGAGCCACCCGTAGGCGCGACAGCGATATTGGTACCATTGACAGTCACGTAAAAGTCACTCGTTCCGAGACCGGTCACGGTGGTGAAAGCCGATGCCCAGTTATTGCTGGTGGTTGCGCCGCCCGCCAGACTGGCCAGATTTGAAGCGCCGCCCGTGGCGCCACCGCCCAGAGTCTGGTTTGCGATGATGTCGCGCCCATCCGCCGCGGTGAGCGTCATCTGACCGCTGGCGGAATTGAACGCAGCGGTGACACCGGTTGAGTTCGAGTAGGTATTGATCTGGTTCGCGACGTCACTTCCCGTAAGCGGGCCATTGCCGTACAGATCGTAGTTCGAGTAGATCGTCTGGCCGTTAATGGTCAGGTTATAGGTGTTACCAGAGTTCCCGGAGGTCGTCGTGAAAGCCGCCGTCTCACTGGTGCTGGCGGTCGCGGTCAGCCCCTCGACACCCGAGTTGTTGATCGCCGCGGCCTTGGAGAAAGCGCTGTAGTCCGTCTGACCAGCGGCTGCGCCCGCGGGCCCGGCGACCGACGCGGCAATCGTCATCGCAGGACTGCTGCCGATCTGTATCGTCTCGGTCCCGCCCAGCGCTGTCGTCGACACTGCCGTGCCGGTGGCGTTGGCGATCTGGCCGATCTGGTCGGTCCGTACACCGGTGCTTAAATTGACATTGATGGTCTGGCCGGCGTTGGCACCCACCTGGAACTGGGCATTGCCGAAGCTTCCATCCAGAAGATTCTGGCCGTTGAACGACGTCTGGGTCGCAATCTGGTTGATTTCCGCGATCTGCTGCTGCACCTCCTGGTTGAGTGCTGCGCGATCAGTCGGGGAATTGGAGGCGTTGGCCGATTCCACGGCGAGCTGGCGGACGGTCTGCAGGGCATTCGTGATCTGGGTCAGCGCGCCATCGGCCGTCTGGGAAAGCGATGTGGCGTTGTTGACGTTCTGCACCGCCTGGTTCAAGCCGTTGACCTGGGTGGTCAGCAGATTGGCGATCGCGAGACCTGCCGGGTCGTCGGCGGCGCTGTTGATGCGAAGGCCGGAGGACAGACGCTGCATCGCCGTCGCCAATGCGCCTTGGGTATTAGCGAGATTGGTCTGGGCATTGAGCGACAGCATGTTGGTATTAATGACTAAGGGCATGAGTCTTCTCCTTGAGCCCCGGGACTAGCCCGGAGCGGTTTGGGTTCTGGCGGGGTACTTCCGGCTCCCGGTTTTGGCGGGGCCGGAATACCGCCGCTTCCGCCTAAGTTATCGGAAGCTCGGAGAAAAACTTTAGCCCGGAAGTGAAGCAGGGAATGAAGGATGTTTTACCAGTAAAATCAACATATTGAACAATGCTCCGGCGAACACGCCGGGCATATCGATGGCATGCGCCGCACATCAGCGCAGGTAGTTGAACAGCGACATCCCCTGCACCTTGGCGAACGCCTCCTGCGCCGCCTGCAGCGCAAGCTGCTCCTGGCTCAGTTGACTGATAGCCGAGGCATAATTCAGATCTTGAACCCCCGAAAGCGTCTGCTGCAGGCCGGTGCTGTAAGATTGGTTGGTGTTCTGCTGGTCGGTCACCGTATTGAGTCGCGATCCGACCTGTGCAAGCGTCTGATTTATATTGTTCAGACCTTGATCGATCTCGGAAATCGTACGGGTGATGGTGGTGTTAACTTGAGCCTGATCGGCCGGGCTGACAACATTGGCATTGAGCGCGCCGACGAAATTCTGCAGCGTCGTGAACATGCTCTGGTCCTGGCTCGGTGCGACCGTGAAGCTGTCGCCGTTGGCCGGCGTGCCGCTGATGCTCACCTGCGCACCATTGAAGCTGATGTTGTTGCCGCTGGTATAGGTGCCGCTTGCTACAACACCGCTCACGCTGCCTGTGACGGTGTAGGTGATTGGGCTGGTCGACGTCGCCTGGCTGAAAGCGATGGTATAGGTATCAGGCACGAATGTTCCGGTCGTGCTACCGGTATCGATCACGCCCGAACCGGTATTCGACGCACCGGCCGTCGTAACGAAGGTCCCGTTGCCGTTGCGCACTGCCTGGAACACCGCGCTTCCTGGGTCGCCGAAAGCGACCTGGGTGGTCGGGCCGATCTGCAGATAGCGGCTGTTCTGACCGCCGTTATAGGCCACGTTTCCGGAAGGATCCGTTATGAACGGCTGACTTTTCCCCTGATAACCCGCAAAGATGTATTCGCCGTTGGCATCCTGCGTGTTGGCAAGCCCTACGAGTTGCTGCAGCCCCTGGTTGACCTGCTGCGCGATAGCGGCGCGCGAGCTATTTGACTGCGTGGCGTTGTTGGCCTCCACAGCCAGCGAGCGCAAACTCTGCAGCAGATTGGTGACGCTTGTGAGCGTGCTGTCCTCAAGACTGAGGCGCGCGTTCGCCGCACTGGCGTTGGTCTGGAACTGGGCGGTGTTGGCTATGGACTGGTTAAGATTCAGGATCTGAGCCGACCCGGCCGGATTATCCGCCGGCGTCAGAATGCTCTTGCCGCTCGAAAGCTGCTGCTCGGTCTGGTTCAGCTGACTCTGCTCGGTGAGCATCGCGTTGACGCTCTGGTCGTAGATTTGGCTAGTAGCGATACGCATGGATCAATGTCCTCCCACGGCCGCGATCAGGCTCTGGAACAGCGTCGACGAAGTGGCGATCATCTGCGCTGCCGCCTGATAGGCCTGCTGGAACTGCACCAGATTGGCCGCCTCCTGGTCGAGATTGACGCCGGACACTGAGTTGCGCTGCTGGGTCACCTGATTGAGCAATGCCTGCTGCGCGGTACTGCTGGTGTCGGCATTCTGTGTCTGGGTGCCGACATTCGCGATGAGATTGCTGTAGGCGCCGTTGTAGCTTGCTGTTCCATTCGCCAGCGTCGATTGCGTGGCCAACCCCGCGAGCGCAAGTGCATTGCGGTTGTCACTGACGGCGTTGCTGTTGTTGGAAATGACAAAGCTGTCGCCATTGGCGGGCACCCCGGACATGGTGAAGGTGATGCCGCCATACCCGGCGAAACTGAACTGCTTGCCGCCGCTGTCGGTTGCGGGATTATAGGCAAGCGTGCCGCCCGGACCTCCGGTTATGTTGAACTGCTGGGTAGTAGAATCGTAAGTAAGCGTGATATTGCTGGAAAGCGGCAGATTCGTAGTATTGGTGACGCTGCCGGGGCTAATCGCGCCCGTGCCCTGGTTGGTCGGTACGCCGTTTGCATCAGTGGCTACGGCCGTGCTGATCGGTGCCGCCGCAGCAATCTGGCTGGTATTCGATATTGCGACACCGATGTCGGATGCTGCCGTGCGCGTGGGCTCGATCATGAAACTATCACCCACGGCGATATTTCCCGCCGTGAGGCTCAAAGTGACACCATCGACCGTCTGCGGTGAGCCCGGAAAGGTTGTGAGATTCGTGACACTGTTGTCCGACAGCCTGGTGAGCGTGTAGCCAGTCGCGGTGCGGTCCAGGCGATAATCACTGGTCGTCAGCGCAGAGACATTGGTGACAGTTGCGCTGATCGTCGCCGGAGGTGATCCGGTATTGCTGCTGCTCGCGAGCACCTTCGGGCTAGAGACGTCGATGGTACTAAAGAAGTTCTGGTTGATATTGCCGTTGAGATCCATCCCCAGACGGTTCTGGGCATTGAAACTGGCCGCCAGGCCGATTGCGACCTGCCCTAGGGCATTTTCTGACGGGTTGAGGACTTGGTCGCGAAACGCCAGCGCGCCGCCGAGTGTCCCGCCGGTGACCTGACTTGAGATGACGGTGGTCGTGCCCCCGACGGTGTACCCGACCTCGGAGCGTGTCGCATCGTAGGGATTGGCGACAGTGCTGAGGGTGTTCGCGTTCGAGCCGATCACGAGTGTCTGGCCGTTGCCGATGAACACATTGAGCGATCCATCGGTCTGGGGCACAGTGGTGACCGACACCTGCTGCGACAGTTGGTTGATAAGCTCGTCGCGCTGGTCGAGCAGGGTGTTTGGCGGCTGGCCGCTGGCCGCGCCCTGGAGCTGCGCAATCTGGCCATTTAGCTTGGCGATAGAGCTGGCGAGACTGTTGATCTGGTTCACACTGGTGCTGATCTGGCTGTTGACACCACTGTCAAGGGTAGATAGCTGGCTGTCCAGATAATGAAAATTGCTGACGAGCGACTGGCCTTGGCTCAGCATAACCTGGCGCGCGGACGTGGACGAAGGGTCGTTGGCGACTCCCTGCACGGCATTAAAGAAGCTTTGCAGGTTGGGCGAGAGCCCCGCCTGGGGGTCAGCAAGCAAGTTTCCAACCTGGGTGGAAAGCTGATAAATATTTTGCAGCTGGCTGTTGGCCGAGGTGGCAGTGTTCACCTGTCCGGTCAAATATTGGTCATAGACCCGCTGGATGCTAGACACCTGCACGCCGGTACCGAGGTAACCGGCGCCACTGTACTGCGGGGTACTGGGGGTAAGCTGCACACGCTCGCGGCTGTAACCGGGTGTGTTGACGTTGGCGATGTTGTTGCTGACAGTCGCCATCTCCGTCTGGAACGCGAGCAGGCCCGACACCGCCGAGCTGAGCATGTCTGCGCCGGCCATCGATCAGGCTCCTGAAGCAACGACGCTCGGCGTCGGCACGTGGATCACTATTTGGAAGCAGTGCATCGCGAAGCTCCTCATGTGTTTATCGGCATCTTTCCGGACAACTTTAGACCTGCGATCGCATTACGCAGTGTCCCTCCGGAAAGCACCGCCTGGATCTTGTTGGCGTAGCTCGGGTCAGTGGCATAGCCGGCTTTCTGCAGCGCATCGGTAAAGGCGGCCGGGTCATCGGCACTCTTCAGCGCCTGCGCATAGCGCGGATTGGCCTTTAGGAATTGCACATAGTCGCTGAAGCTCTGTGCATAGGAATCGTAGGCGCGAAACGCGGCGGTGCCGCGCTTCGCTACACCGTCCACGTATTCGAGCGTCGGTACGGTGGCAGTTGGTCCGTCCCAGCTCGCGTCTGCCTTGATGCCAAAGAGATTGTAGCTGGAGCTGCCATCCGGCATCTGCGCAATCGACTTTCCCCACCCGGTCTCATGTGCGGCCTGCGCCAGGAGCACAGCCGGTGACACCCCAATCGCGCGCGCAGTACTTACAGCCTGAGGCCACAATGTACTCACGAATTCCTGTGGGTCTAATGTCGAAGACGAGACCGCGGACGAAGCTTTCACCTTGCCTGCAGCAGTAGTAGCCTTGCCGGTAGATGTAGCCTTGCTGGCCCCCTGTGTGCCACCGCCAAGCTGCTTGACGAGCATACTGGCCAGACCCAGGCCGCGTCCCTGGGACAGGAGAAGTGCGAGCTGATTGTCGTACAAGTCCTGGTAGAATTTGACCTGGCTGCCACCAAATAAGGAATCGCCAAAATCCGCCTTGCGCATGCTCTTGAGCATCATCTGTGTAAACAAAGCTTCGAACTGGCTCGCTACCTCGCGCAGATTCTGCGTGGTGTTGCCTTCCTGCTTCACGGCCGCACTCAGCTGATCCAGCCCCTGGAGATCGGTGTAGACGCTTACACTGGGTATCGAGTCAGCCATGGTTTTCCTGACGTTTTTCCTGGTCTGTTTCACACCGTAACCGGGATCCGGAATCGCCCGGCAGCCGGCGTTTGCGCTAGATGACGATCAATTGGGCACGCAGAGCGCCAGCGGCGTGCAATGCCTCCAAGATCGCCACGAGGTCGCCCGGCGCCGCGCCTACCTGGTTCACGGCACGCACAATTGAGGCAAGCGACACACCTGGCTTGAACAGGAACATACGCCTGCCCTGTTCAGTCGCCTGGACTTCGGATCTGGGCACCACCGTGGTCGTGCCACCGGAAAGGGGCCCTGGCTGACTCACCAGCGGTCGTTCAGTGATGGTCACGGTCAGGTCTCCATGCGACACGGCGGCCGCGGTCACGCGCACATGTTGGCCGATGACGATAGTTCCGGTGCGGGCATTGACGATGACGCGTGCCGGCGGAGATGCTGGACGAAGATTCAGATTCTCGAGCACGGAAACGAAGGCGACGCGCTGCGCCGGGTCCACCGGTGCACGCACCCGTACCGAGTCACCATCCAGCGGACGGGCCGTGTCAGGACCAATCGCGGTGTTTATGGCCTGTGCCATGCGCTCGGCGGTGGTGAAATCGGCGGTATCGAGATCGAACGTCAGACTGTCGCCCAGGGCAAAGCTGTTCGGAACCGCGCGCTCGACCGTAGCCCCATTAGGTATGGTGCCAGCACTTGGTATGTTGACCACGATTTTCGATCCGTCCTTGCCCGACGCACTGAAACCCCCGACCATGAGGTTGCCCTGAGCGATTGCATAGACCCTGCCGTTGGCCCCTTTAAGCGGGGTCATCAGGAGGCTGCCGCCGCGCAGGCTGGTGGCATTGCCGATCGACGACACTGTGATGTCGATGGCCTGACCCGGCTTGGCGAAAGGCGGGAGTTCGGCGTACACCACCACAGCAGCGACATTCTTGAGCTGCGGATTGACGTTGGCTGGAACGTTCACGCCGAAGCGCGCCAGCATGCTTTCCAGGCTCTGGGTAGTAAATGGCGTCTGGGTGGTCTGGTCGCCGGTGCCATCCAGCCCCACGACCAGGCCGTACCCGATCAGCTGATTACTGCGCACTCCGGCGATCGTCGTCAGATCCTTGATGCGGTCGGCGTACGTGGCACCACTCGCCATCAGCAGCAGCCCAGCAACCAGCGCCCTTACGATAGCTCTAACGATAGCTCTAAACATTTCCGTATCGCCTGTCTGTAAAAAAGCGGCCGCCCTCTAGTCCAGGTCCCGGCCTTCCGCCACAGTTCCGGACAAAGCGCGATGCACGGTCCGATCCGCAGCGTAGTCCAGTCCAGCCCCCAATGCCGGTGGCTCTCAAAACGGCCACCACTTGCTGTTGAAAAAGCGCGCTAGCCAGCCCATGGAGTTAGCGTCGGCCATCGCACCGGTTCCGGTATAGACGATCCGGGCATCCGCCACCTTGGTCGACACTACCGAGTTGTCGGGCTGGATATCCTGCGGCCGCACGATACCGGCAATGCGGATTTTCTCAGTGCCCTGGTTGAGGGTTAGCAGCTTCTCGCCGCTGATCACGAGGTTTCCGTTCGCCAAGACCTGGGTCACAGTGACCGAGATGTTGCCAGTTAGGGTGTTGTCCTGGCTGCTGTCGCCCTGGCCGCTGAACTTCTGGCTGTCGTTGATACCGGTATTGAAAATATCCTGCCCGTTGTGCGTTACTTCGCCTCCCAATATGGTCGGAGTCGGCAGGTCAACGGTGGTGTCCTTCTTGGTGTCGGTGGTCGCATTCTTGCTCGCACTGTTGCTTTCGAGGAGCACCACCGTGAGTACGTCGCCGACGCGATGCGCCCGGGTGTCGGCAAACAGATTCATGCCCAGCCCCGGCTGGTAGATCGCGCCAGGATCGCGGTTCGCCGCGGTTTGCGCCACTGGCACCGTTGCCGCGTAGTCCGGCAATTTGTGCGGGGCAGTGGCGCAGCCCACAAGCACCACTGCCAGCCCCAGCAATACCGGGATAAGCCCGCGCTTGGTCATGGTTTTCACCGGTTTCTGTGTCCGCGTCGCCGCATCAGAGGTTACTGGTCAGGAACTGCAGCATCTGCGAGCTGGTGGAAATCGCCTTGGAGTTCATTTCGTAGGCGCGTTGGGTCTCGATCATGTCGACCATTTCCTGGACCACATTGACATTCGAGCTTTCCACCGAACCCTGCACCAACGTGCCGAGACCGTTGAGGCCAGGCGTGCCCGTCTGGGGCGTGCCGCTCGCGGCAGTCTGCAGATAGAGATTGTCACCCACTGGCTCAAGGCCCGGTGGATTGATGAAATCCGCAAGCTGCAAATTGCCGAGCTGGGAGGGCGTCGCACTGCCCGAGAGCTGGGCGGACACCGTACCGTCTGAACCAATGGTGATGCTCTGGGAGCTAGGCGGTATCGTGATGCCGGGTTGAACCACGTAACCGCTGGAAGTGACCAACTGCCCCTGCGCATTGACCTGCAGCGTTCCGTCACGGGTATAGGCCAGAGTCCCGTCCGGCTGCAGGACCTGCAGGAAACCGCGACCGTTAATCGCAACATCGAGTGGATTACCGGTCTGGACCAGGTTGCCTTGCGTGAACAACTTCTCCGTTGCAACCGGGCGCACACCGGTGCCGAGCATCAGCCCCGAGGGGAGCTGGCTGTTCTGCGTCGACTGCGCACCGGGCTGACGCACGGTCTGGTAAAGCAAGTCCTCGAAAACCGCCCGGCTGCGCTTGAAACCGGTGGTATTGACGTTGGCAAGATTGTTGGAGATCACAGCCATTCGCATCTGCTGCGCATCCAGGCCGGTCTTCGCTATCCACAGTGCCGGATCCATTTAGGTTCCTCGCTTTTGTTCAATGAAAGATTGGGCACAGCATGCGGCAAAATCCCGCACCGGGCGGAGAAAAGCGTTTTCGCCCAACGCTGTACAGTTTTAGGTTCGTATTCGCCATTAGTTATTGCAGAAGCATGAGCTGCGCGGCGCTGGTGTCGTCTTGCTGCGTCGTATGCATCATCTTGACCTGCATTTCGAACTGGCGTGCCAACGCGATCATATTGACCATGGCATCCACGACGTTCACATTACTGGACTCAATGCTGCCGGTAACCAGATGTACGTTCGCATCTGCCGGCGCACTGTCCCCGCTCTGCATCTGGATCAGACCGTCGCTGCCCTTTGCCAGGCTGTCGACTGGTGGATTGACGAGCTTGATGCGATCGACGATGGCCATGGCCTCGGGCGATTCCCCCAAAGGCAGCACCGAGATCGTACCGTCCGAGCCAATCTCGATCTTCTGCGACGGCGGGATTGCAATCGGGCCGCTGTTGCCGATCACCGGGTAGCCTGCCCCGGTCGTAAGCATTCCGTTCGCCGATATCTGCAGGTTCCCTGCCCGGGTGTAGGCCTCGCTTCCGTCCGGCGCCTGCACCGCGATGAATCCATTGCCATTGATGGCAACATCCAGGGGGCGGCCGGTTGACGTGATGACGCCAGGCTTGAAATTCACTCCGGCGCGCTCCTGCATCGCGTAAACCCGGGTTGGATAACCCGGTCCGTATGCCGGCATTGCGCGAAACGCCTCGAGGTCTGAACGAAATCCGATGGTGTCGGCGTTCGCCAGGTTGTTGTCGTTTGCCGCCTCCGCCAGCATAGTCTGGGTGGCGCCGTTCATCGCGACATAAAGCATGTGGTCCATGGTCTGCTACCTGCGGTCTACTGTCGCTAGCGGATATTGATGATGGCCTGGTCTATCGTGTTCTGTGTGGAGATCACGTTTGCATTCGCCTGGAAATCGCGTTGCGCAGTAATCAAGCTCACCAGCTGCTCGGTCAGGTTCACGTTGGATTGTTCGAGCGCGCCGGACTGAATGGCGCCGAGGCTCGCGGTCCCGGGCGCGCCAGTCAGGGCAGCACCGGAACTCCCTGTCTCGGCCCAGGTAGTATTGCCCTGAGGACTCAAACCCTGAGCATTAGCGAAGTTGGTCAGGACCACCTGGCCCTGGGCACGCGACTGGCTGTTACTGTAATTCGCGTACACCACACCGGAGTTGTCGATGCTCACGCCGGTCAGCTGGCCGGTAGTGTAACCGTCCTGGGTAAGCGAGTTGACGCCGAACGAACTGCCAAACTGAGTGGTCTGGCCATAGTCAAACGATGGCGCCATATTGGCCGCACCGCCACCGGGATTGAACGACGCATAGTTGATGGCCGACGGCGGCACCGCCACGCCGTTGACCGTGGCAAGCGCTCCGTTGCTGGTGAACCCCAGCGCATCCGGACCGCCGCGTTGTACACCATCCACGTACAGATAGGTGTTCCAGGCGTTCGCGGCGGACTTGACATAGTACATGGTCGCCATGTGGGTCGCGCCGAGCGAATCATACACGGTTGTCGAGGTGGCATTGTTGTAGGTCGCCGAGTTGGCCGGGTTGAACGCCAATGTCGGGACGGTATCGGCCGCGTTCAGGTTGACACCAACGGTCACCGTCTGCGTGGCCTGCGGCGCGATATCGGCGGTGTTGATTTGCAGGTCACCGAGTGCGCCGGTGATGGTGCCGGTAGAATCCGCGAGATATCCGGTAAGGTGCTGACCGGAGCTATTGGATATGTACCCCTGGCTGTCGACACCGAAGGCACCGGCCCGCGTGTAATCGATGGTGCCATTGTTGCTTAAGCGGAAGAAGCCCTGGCCATTAATCGCGAGATCGAGGTTGTTGTTGGTGGTACTGATGTTCCCCTGGGTGAACTGCTGGGCAACCGCCGACAGTTGCACACCGCTTCCGATCGACGTGCTGCCGGTGCCGAAATTCGAAGCCGGGTAGACATCTGCAAACTCGGCACGCGACAGCTTGAAACCGGTAGTGCCGGCATTGGCGATGTTGTTGCCAATGGTGTTGAGATCCGAGGTGGCGGCGTTAAGCCCACTGATTGCGGAACCAAATGCCATGAGAGTACTCCTTGTGCGCTGCGCGCAGGTTAGGAAATCTGGGTGACGTCACTGAGGGCCACCTGCCCCCCTATGCCCGACAGGTTCAGCATGATCCCCTGGCTTCCGCCGATACTGACACTGTCCACATGCGACGCGATCAGCGTATTCGCCGCCACGGTCGAGCTGCCGTTGATGACATTAGCCTGGATTTGATAGGTGCCCGCCGGCATGGCCACGCCATTACTATTTTGTCCGTTCCAAGTGAATGGCACCTGGCCTGCCGCCTGCGATCCGAGATCCAGGCTGTTCACTAGTTGTCCGCCGTTGTCATAAATGCCGACGACGACGTCACTCGCGGCGGAGCTCAGATTGACCGCCCCCGTTATGCTGCCGCCCGCGGACAGACTGCCTGCGGAGGCAGGCGCTAGCACCGTATGCCCTACGAGGCTCGTCGCCATCAGCGCCTGGTTCGACTGCATCGAGCTGGCGAACTGGCTGAACGACGACTGCAGACCCTGGAGCCCGCTGACGGTAGCGAACTGGGCGATCTGCCCCAGGAAATCTCCGCTTTGCATAGGCTGCGTCGGGTCCTGGTTCTGAAGCTGAGTAACCATCAGCTGCAGGAACTGCTGCTCCCCGAGGGCGCCGGAAATGTCGGTCGACGCCGTGCTGCTACTGCTGCTACTGGCCGACTGGGGCTGGGTCAGACCCAGGCTCGCCAGGATGCTGCTGGTTGGATCAACGGTGCTCATCGGCTTTTTTCCTCATTACTCTGCGGCTGCTCACTGGCCCAGTGTCAGGGTCTTGAGCAGCAGCTGCTTGCTGGTATTGATAACGTCGACATTGCTCTGATAGGACTGAGACGCAGAAATCATGTCGGCCATCTGCTCCACCACATTCACGTTCGGCAGATGGATATAGCCGCTTTTGTCGGCGAGTGGATTGCCGGGGGCGTACTCGGACCGCAACGGTGCCTGGCTCTGGACCACACCGAGCACGCTCACCCCCTCGGGGCTACCTTGCGGTGCAAGCGGGTTCGCCATCGTAGCGAATACCGGATAGCGCGCCCGATAGGTCTGTCCGGTGCTGCTGGCGGCACTGTCGGCGTTCGCCAGATTGCTGGCGGTGAGATTGAGCCGCACCGACTCGGCGCTCATACCCGAGCCGGCGATGTTGAAAACATTGAACAGGGACATAGCTTAGTTTCCTGTGATCGCGGTCATGAGGGTCTTGATCCGGTCGGTAAGAAAAGTGAGACCCGCCTCGTACCGCAGGGCGTTGCTACCGAACTCGGCGTATTGCGCCTGCGTGTCGACCGTGTTGCCGTCGACCGAAGGCTGGGTGGGAATGCGGTACAACAATTGGGCGCCGGCCCGAGCGGCCGCCGGCTGCATCTGTCCGGGATCGGTTGTCTCGAGCGCCAGCGTTCCACCCCGGGCGGCCGCAAGCGCCGTGCTGAAGCTGATGTCGCGCGCCTTGTAGTCAGGGGTATCCGCATTGGCAAGATTCGATGCCAGAACCTCCGCCCGCTTGGATCCCAGCGTCAGCGCCTGCGGCAATATTCCCAAAGCTTGGTCGATGCTTATCGGCATGCTCATGCTCCAACTTGAGTCTCTTGAGTGAGCGTTAAGCAATGCGCGTGCCAGCTTCCGCGATAATGGCAGACCCGATGATAAAGAGGCGCCTCACAGCGCCTTAGGGGGAACGATTTGTACCCAAACGGGCGGGATTACCGGCGATGCCGGCCGCTCGACCGGCAAGTACGCACCGCCAAAACGGCAATGTTTGCCGCTTGCAACGCCCTGCCGGCTGGGTGCTGCCCCGTCTGAGTACCGGCGCGCCGTCAAGGAAATGGCCGACGGCGGGAATCAGGCGCGATGATGCTGGGCGTGCACCGGCTTCCTCTTAAGACGGTAGATGATTCCCTCCGGGAAACGCAGCATATCGAAGGCATCGGAATAATTGGCGAGGGACTCCGCTGACCCGAGGATCAGGAAGCCGTCGACAAGGAGCAGTGATGCGATGCGGGCCAGAATGTCACGCTTCAGCTCTGATGAAAAATAGATCAGCACATTGCGGCAGAAGATCAGGTCGAACTTGCCCAGCACCTGGAAATTCTCGCGCAGGTTGAGTTCCCTGAAGCTTACGCGCTGGCGTACCTCCCTGTTGATCTCCCATTGGCTACCGCGCGCGGTAAAAAACCGATTGCGGCGTTCAGGCATCAAACCGCGCGCCATAGTCGTCGCGTCATAGATACCGGTCTCTGCCTGCTTCAGCATTGAGGGAGAAATGTCAGTGGCGACGATCTGGACATCAGGGGCCACCTTGCCGGGATTCTGTTGCACGTGCTCCTGCAGCGCCATACTGATCGAATACGGCTCCTGCCCGGAAGAACATCCGGCGGACCACACTCGCAGCCGCAATGGGCGCGACTTGGCCAGATCGGGAAGAATCACGGTTTTGAGCAGTTCGAACACCGTGCCATCGCGGAACCACGAAGTTTCGTTGGTGGTCATCGCATCAATGACACGACCGCGTAGCGTCGCATCGGCGCCGTTCCTCAGACGCGCAAATAGTTCGCGCAGTGAGAATAGTCCACGCTCGGCCAGCAACGGGCTCAGCCGGCTGCTGACGAGGTAGTGTTTATTGTCACCGAGCACGATGCCGCAGGCCTCCTCCAGAAACACCCGGAAGCCGTCATAATCCTCGGAGGTCATGCCCGCATCGGTCACAGCAACTCGGCAGAAGTCATCATATTAATAAACATGCCGGCCACCCCACGGACGAAAGGCGCCGTGAAATGATTCATCCGGGCCAAGGTAATCTGGATAGGGTCAATCTGCAAGCGGGTGGCCGGACAACCGGCTGCAGTTGTCACGCTTTCCCGGCGTCGGGGGATCGGGAAGCGTCAACCTGATCCAGCACGGCGCGCGCGAGTTCGTCCGGCCGGAACTTGGGCAGGAACTGATCGGCGCCAACGCGCTTGGCCAGTGCGTCGTTGAAATTTCCGCTCACCGATGAATGCAGGATCACATGCAGTGCCTTGAGGCGATCGTCCTTTTTGATCTCACTGGTCAACGTATAGCCGTCCATTTCGGGCATCTCTATATCGGTAACCACCAGCGCCAAACGCTCGCAGATCGGCATGCCTTCACTCGCCCACTGTTTCAGCAGTGTCAGACCCTCTCGCCCGCTGTTGGCCAGGATGCAGCGTATGCCGAGCTGTTCCAGGGTGCGGGCAACCATGCTGCGTGCGACCCCGGAGTCGTCTACGACCAGCACCGGCAGACGCGCGCCGCCGCGCGCGCCGCGGCTCGACAGTTCTCCAGATACTCCGAGACTCATCGGGCAAACTTCAGAGAGCACCTTTTCCACGTCGATGATCTCGACGAGACTGCCGTCGACCTGAGTGATCGCAGTAATGTAGCTGGCCGCGCCGGTGATCGGCGGTGGCTGGACTTCCTCCCAGTTCATGTTGACGATGCGATCGACGCCCGTCACCAGGAAACCCTGCGTTGACCGGTTGAACTCGGTGATCACCACATACAACCCGCGGACATCCTCGGGCAATGGCTGGCCGAGCACTCGGCCCATGTCGATTACCGGCATGGTGCGGCCACGGAGATGGGTAAGCCCACGCACGGCGTGATGGCCATATGGGATTGAGCGCAGCGACGGACACTCAAGGACTTCGCGGACCTTGAACACGTTAATTCCATAGCGCTGCAGGCCGCCGATGCGAAATAGCAGCAATTCCAGACGGTTGCAACCCGCCAATCGCGTGTGTTGATCGACGGAGTCAAGTACGCCCGCCATGAATCCCCCCAGGAGGTCTCTAGGTCAGTATCGGCTGATCGCCGGTGTGCTTTAGTCCAATTTTTCTGCGCCGCAGGCACGCCAATTGCATACCCGGGGGACGGGGCTGCAGGCGTACGACCGTGCCTCGACTGTAACGTCATTTATTTCAAAGTCGCATGCAAACGGAGCAATCCATGGCGCAACCATTACTCCTTACGAAACAGGCCTTGCCTTTGCTGGAATCAGCCCTGGTCTCAAACCACCGACAGCTCAGTCGCTTGGCGCGCCAGCATCGTGGCACCGCCAATTCCTTGACGCCAGTCACTGAGGCTATGATCGCCTACAACAGGAAACTGGTGGAAATCGGGCGCAACGGTGCCGAGGTTCTCGACCAGGCCGTGAGCATACTCTCGAAGAACGGGGCCTTCAGCCGTGAAGTCCATCAAATCATGGACAATGTAACGAGCGTGGCGACAGCGGTGGAGGAAATGGCAGCGACGGCAACCGAGATTTCCCGCACAGCGCAGCAGGCGGCCAAGCGCGCCGAGGAAAGCAATACCAAGGCAGCCACCGGCAACGAAAACATCTCTTCGCTCGTGGGCGACATGGATCAGCTTGAAGTAGCCATCAAATCCATGGCCGATGGAATGCACCAGTTTGTCGGGTTCAGTCGCGAAATCAACAAGCTGACGGCGATCGTGCGCGACATCGCCCATCAGACCAACCTGCTGGCGCTCAACGCAGCGATCGAAGCGGCACGGGCCGGCGAGGCCGGGCGCGGCTTTGCTGTGGTCGCCGATGAAGTAAAAAAGCTCGCCGACAAGACGGCACAAGCAACCGCCGAGATCGAATCGGTAACCAATACGATGAATTCGCTTTCCGAGAAGGTAGGAAGTTCGGTCAACACCAGCCTCGAACGCCTCAGCAAGAGCATCAACGCCCTCGACGCGGTCGCCTCGGTGCTGGCCGAAGGCAACAGCGTGGTGCGTGACGTGAGCGACCGAGTTCACCAGATCGCGGTCGCCGCCGAGGAGCAAAGCGCAGTCTCGGGCGAGATGGCCAATAACCTGGCTGCCGTCACTTCAACACTCAATGGCGAGAGCCATCAAATTACTGCGGTGAGCCAGCATGCCCGCAACCTTACCGACTTCGCCGCACGCCAAGCGGAGCTGCTGGTGGAATTCGGACAGGACGAGGTTCTACTGCAGGCGACAAAGGCCGACCACTTGATTTGGAAAGCGCGCCTGTCCGAAGCTGTACTCAACGGGCACGCCACGACGCAGAATGAAGTCAAGGATCTGGGAACCTGCCGTCTTCAATGCTGGAGTCAGGACAAACAGACACAATACGGCCAGCTTCCGGCGTTTCGTGCTTTGGCCGAGCCGCACAACCGGTTGCACATCATGGGCACGGAGATCTTGCAGCTCTCGTCCGGTGGCAACCTCCAGAAGGCGATGACAAGGCTGAACGAGATGGACGCCGTCATTCGCGAACTGTTCAGCGCGATCGACCAGCTCGCACACGAAATCGGGCAGGGCTAGATCACAATGACCGCTCGCGGAATAGTCGCAATGGCGCTGCTTCTTCTGGGCTCGGCATGCATCACCGCCCACGCCCAGGATGACACCGGACCCCGCCAGAGCCTCGAGTCTATACGTGCCACCGCCCGGAATTTCCTAGCTAACCAGAATGCTACCGGACCGCGGCGCACACGTATCATAGTGGGAAGTCTCGACCCGCGCTTGCGTCTGACGGCCTGCAACCGGCCGCTGCGAGCCTTTCTGCCACCGGGAGCGGGTTCGATAGGTGAGACCACCGTCGGCGTACGCTGCGCCGGAACTCGCCCCTGGTTGCTCTACGTACCGGCGACGGTACAGGTATTTGGCAAGGTGCTGATTGCTGCGCGGACGCTTGTTCGCGGAGCCCTTCTCGTCCCGACGGATTTCATTGTGTCGAAGCGCGATGTGAGCAGCCTTGCAACGGGTTACGTATCTGACCTGCAACGGGTGACCGGGCAAACGTTGCGGCAACCGCTCACCGCGGGCGCAGTGCTCATTCCGAACATGTTGCAAGGGCAGCAGCTGGTGCGCCGCGGCATGCCGGTAACAATTATCGCTCGGATCGGAGGACTGATAGTGCGCGTGCAGGGTCGTGCCCTGGGCAATGGGGCAGTCGGCCAATGGGTACGGGTACGTAACTCTATGTCTAATAAGGTGATTGAGGGTGTCGTGACCCACGATGGCTCGGTACGGGTACCGATGTGACTGGCACATTTTGCTGCTTCCCACTAAAGTTTGAGGGAAAGCTGCCGTTAACTAAGCCAGGATTCAGGAGAAACAGCCATGGCTATTGAAATCAACGGCTTGCCGTCATCCCAGGTCAAGAACCCCGGAGAGGGGTCACAGGCCAAGATGGGACAACAGGAAGCCAGTACGACGCCGCAGGAGCAGCGGAGCACGTCAACTGCGGACACGGTCAGTCTCACGAATACCGCCGCGCACCTCAAGACCCTGGAGACAGCGATATCGTCACTGCCGGTCGTCGACAAACAACGCGTGGAACAGCTGCGCCAGGCCGTCTCGAGTGGCTCATACCATGCTGATAGCCAGCGTGTCGCGAACAAGCTTGCTTCCTTTGAGCAGCAGCTACACGCCAAGGCGAAGGCCTGACCTGCATGACGCAGCCAGGCTTGTCCGAACTGTTCGAGTCAGCGCTCCGGGAAACTGCCGTACTTCTGGCGACACTGCAGGAGGAATTTGAAGCGCTCGCCAAGCCTGATGCGGCCGCGATCGAGGAAGTCGTTGCGCGTAAGCGCGCGCTCGTCGCAACTCTTGACGACAAATCGAAAAGGCATACGGCGGCACTACAGGCCGCTGGCTACGTCGATAGTATGGCCAACATGCCCGAGTGGCTGAGTCATAACGACAACACACCGGACCGCCGGCTTCCGCGGCTGTGGCAGGACTTCACCGCCATGCTACACAATTGCCAGAAACAGAATCAGATCAACGGCCGCGTAATCGACGCGAACCGCCGCCGTACCCGCGATGCGCTGTGTATCCTCCGTGGGGTGGAACCTGAGCCCGTGCTATACGATCCGCATGGGTCAACCCCGGCGGCCGTTACGTCACACCCAATCACGATGGCATGAAAATCGAAGGCAGATTCCGACGACATTAGCATGCATAGCCGGCCGCAAGGCACTGACCTGCGAACGTATTGTGCCCCGGAAGCAAGGACGCTGCTGACCCTGCTGAGAACACCGTGAGCGACGACCTGTCAGACCCGTTACAGGAGTACTCGCCGGAGATCGAAAAGATCTCCCATCCGCCGCAGATCGTGAACCTGCTACGCCGCATCCAGGATACCCGCACACTGCTGAGTGTGACAGTGGCCGGATCTAACGAGCTTTACAACAGCGCGATAGTCGAAGTCGATGCTACGCTCGGCTACGTGCTGCTCGACGAGCTGACGCCGACCGACGGCCATGTGCACCTGCTGCACAGTCGTGCGCTACATGCGCATGCACGCCTGCATGGTGTCGACATCAGCTTTGCCGGTGCGCTCCAGGAAGCCGGTGAACGCGATGGGATTGCCTTTTACAGACTGCCCATTCCGGCGCTGGTCAGTTACCGGCAACGGCGCGCCAACTTTCGTGCCCACGTGGGCATGGGCATGCCGGTGCCGATAGTTCTCGGCAATCGGCATATGCAGGAGCTGGGTGGAACGCTGTGCGATATTTCCATCGGCGGTATTGGTGCCCTTCTGCAAGCCGGCAGCGCGACGGCCCTGCGCCAGGGCGTTATGTTCGACCGCTGCAATATCCGCCTGCCGAGAGGTAGCGAAATCAGCTGCAGGCTGGAGATTCGCTTTATCAGCCAAGACGAGCGCCGCCACGCACTCCGAATCGGCGGACGTTATGTCGACCTTGATCGCAATCAGGAAAAAATCATCGAGCACTTCGTGGCTGCGCTCGAGCGCGAATTGCTGCGCAAGATGCCGAAGGACTGAGACGTGGGCTTTCAACTGGCGCTGACTGGCCGGCCGCGCATGCCGGCAACGGAACAGACCGGCATCGATTGCGTATTGTGCGCATGACCCAGCCGTCCGTAGCGGTCCGCAACGATCACACCGCCCTGGCACCCGGTGACACGTTGCAGCGCTGCGATGGCACGCCGTGCAGCAAACTGCGGACCTGCCTTCCCTTGAAGCAGGTCCACCGCAACCTTGCCCATAACGACCTTGATGATCGCCTCACCCGTACCGGTACACGAAGCGGCGCCGACCGCATCGGCATAGGTCCCGCAGCCGATTAGCGGTGTGTCACCGACGCGCCCTGGCAGCTTGCCGAACGTCCCGCCGGTCGACGACGCCGCCGCAACCCGACCATGAACATCCGCAGCCACCGCTCCCACGGTACCCATGGCCTGCTGCCAGCGACGCTGCTGCTGCGCCACGACCAGTGAGCTTTCACTGCAGCGTCGCATTCCCAGGCGTGTCGCAAAACCGGCAGCGCCATCGCCGACAAGCAACAGATGGCGCCCGTCCTCGAGGATGAGTCGTGCCAGGACCACCGGATTGTGAACACGCCTCACCGCGGCGACCGCCCCGGCACGCATGCTAGCGCCATCCATAATCGCGGCGTCCATCTCCACTCTGCCTTCGGAATTGAGTACCGACCCGGTTCCGGCATTGAACACCGGATTGTCTTCAAGAATGACCACCGCCGCTTCGACCGCATCCAGTGCCGAACCGCCGCCTTGCAGGATCTCCCACGCGGCCATCGCCGCGTCGCGGCAACCTGCGACAGCGCGGGCATTACGACGTGGGCGCCAGCCGGCCCCGCCGTGCACCTGCACAGCGGGGAGCCGGACATTCATGACCGCGATGCCGCGCCCATGACGTTCCAGCAATACAGGCGCCACCGTGCCTGCCAGCAGGCGCATCGGCGAAACTCTCGGACCCCCTGATCGACTACGAACCCTGCGACCATTGGTGATCTCCGGCCTCTGACATATATGGCCCGAGCATAGCGCATGGCACCTGTTGCGCACAGGGGATAAATGCGTGTACTGGTCAGTACCATAATTTGTGCTTTAATTTGAAGATAGGAACACCGTTTTCGACGGACCCCATAGCTAATCGTCCGTAACGGGCGGCGGTGGGCGGATCCATAACGAGTATCCGTATCCGGAGGTTATGCCATGAAAATGTTGCCGCTGCAGATGGTCATTATCGATTTGGAGAACGGTCAACGGGGTGTGTTCATTGGGCGGCCTCTGGTCATCGCGGAATCGGATGACGACGACTGTCACGTGGAAAACGTCTGGTTCACGAACATCCAGGAGATCCCTGATACGGCAACCCTCGAACAGCTGGCTAAGATGACTCTGGAGCAGGTACAGCCCGCAACGAGCAGACTGCTCCAATGACCCCCGGACTGGTGCGGGGAACGCTCAGCTAGACCAAACCGACGTCGGGACAGACGCTGCCGCTTTTTCGAATGCGGGGCGTAAGCAACGACCCGGCTACGGAGCAGAGTTTCCACCAGAACATGTTTTCACAAAAAGCGGCACCGGTCGCGACATACATGCGTTCGCGGCTGGCGCCGCGCCATACAGAAGCCCAGACGATCTGCCGGCATCCCACGACAGTGTTCACGCATCGGGAACGCCCGGAAGCGACTCATAGCACCGTGATTGCAGCGCCTTCTGCCCGCTGCTGCAAACACACCATACCGATCCAATACTCCAGCACAGGAGGCATCACCCGGTAACGACGGCCACTTTCATCCGGCGCGCCGCATGCCGATAGGCCAGGATGCGATACTCAGCAAACCCGGCGACCCCTTCGGGGTCCGCCACGAATCCACCCCTAACCGGTGCTACAGGCCAACCGGCTATCCGGTACAGGGCAGGACAGGCAGTTCCCGCCCTGTACAACCACACACTTGGGCTTACGGCCTTTTCGACCCGCGCCCGGACTCGCCGCCGCGTCGCGTGCCGCTTGCGAACTTTGTCGGGTCCGCACTGAACGCCTTATGGCAACCCAGCGAACAAAAATAATAGGTCTTGCCTTGATACTCAGCCCTGGCCGCTGCCCTTTTCTCATTAACCACCATGCCGCATACAGGATCCGTTGGCATAATATTCTCCAATTTACAGAATCGTGCGTCAGAAATGGCAGCGATACAGCTCCATTGGCCAATAACCCATGACCAGTCCAGGCACCGCATTATTCGCTGCCATGGTAACTGCGCTACCGGAGGATCCGGCTGAACCCTAAAGGTGCCGGTTACAGGTAGTTCCTAATTACTGACTCTGCCACAACAGCGAATGCCCCTCAATCACAGATATTTCGCGACACTTGTGACCACGAGCCTGCATTACCCATAAGTCAGCAGTACAGGCGCCAATCGGATGCTTGAAGAACCAGCGCAACGGTTCGAGATTATTACCGATTTGAGGAAGCTGCACTGTTACGCACAGCTTTTGCTGTGGCCGGCACGCACTATCTGTGCATCTGGCTTTGCTCCACACCAGCTTTTTGGGGTTCGAATCGGGCAGGTAGCCCGACAGACAGCGCAACGTCAGGCGACCTTCCGTGGCGACTACCTGGTGTTTCCCTCGGTCTTCCTGTGCGCGGGTAGCCATTCAGCAGCAGAGGGGCAGTGGCCTCTTTTGCGGCTGAATCAGCGTCTTAAACAGCGCTACGAACCACTCGCCGCTGAACGCGCCCGAACAGGTAGCGGACACCAGAATACCCCGCAGACACTGATTGCCGATGCCGCACTGATACCTAGCCGCCGCCCCGACACGCACGCCGATGGCGTTTTACTTCTTTTGGCCCAGACATTGCCCTACCGGCTGCCAGCAGGAAACGCTGATTCATTCCGGAATTCCGATTAAACCCCCATTTTTGAATGGAACCCATTTCGGCGGGTTATTGAGTTGCTTGAGGTCCAAGGGTAGATTCCGGTAAGCCAATGTGCGGTTTCCGTACTGGGTCGCTATGGGATTTGAGCGCAGCACACCGACAAGAAGATCGCCGCTGGGGGGGGGGTACATGGGTCTCATGAGACGCATGCTCGATCACACCCGATTTGATCGGGCTTTGCCGGAGCGCGACCTGCCGCAACTAAGGAGCAATCGGGTCTATTGTCGCGAGCGGCTCATTTTGCAGTTCATGCACTCTGTCTGGTACAGTGCCAATCGTTTCCAGCACGGAAAAGTCATCCACCATGATCCGGTGCTGAGACGTCTGTTCGGCTTTCAATGTATGGTCAACTTCAAGGCAGTAAAGCGGCCTTTCCGGAAGTTCTCGCAGGCCGCCAAAGAGCACGTGCTCGTGCGCCTTGTATTGCTGGTTTTTTTGCGCAGATTGCGGTCTATAGGGTTGGCGCTTGATTTCGATTCGACAGTAATGACCCGATACCGAACCAGGAGGCCACAGCCCTCCGTTGCAGCCCGATCAAGTCCGATCGGGGCTCCTATCATCTCTTGATAGCGTTCGTATCGGATGTTCATAAGGTCGCGAACCGCTGGCTATACCCAGGGAACTGTCACAGGGCCAACAAACCCCCGGCGTTTCTCGATAACACACCCAAGTAGCTTGGCGGTAAGCGTGTTGATTTCTTACGGGCTGGCGGCGGTTTCCGTGATCAAGCATTGCTCATAAGGATTAGAGGCCAGATCAGTGCACCACATCATCATCCTGCGCCAGCGGCAATGGATGGAGGGCGTCTGGAATCGCATGAAAGTCGTCTTCTTGCCAGTTCATTTTACGCCGACATTTTCCCTGGCATAGGGGCCTAACAGGAAATCTGGGATCATATGCACTTGGAACATGATGGCAACCCAAAGTTTTCTGAATTTTGTCCAACTTATTGACTGGTGAGCAAGGAGTTTTCGCTCTCTGGAGGCTGTGATGAAGAACGCGACTGTGGACTACAAGCATGATAAAACCGATCTTGAGGGCTATGCTGCCTGGAATAGTCAGGACGCTAAGCGGCGCCCCGGGGTACTTGTTATCCATGAATGGATGGGCATCGGGCCGCACGAGCGGCGCACCTGTGACGAGCTTGCCCATGCTGGTTATCTTGCATTCGCGGCCGATATCTTCGGCAAGCACAGCCGGCCGACGAATGTGAACGAGGCAATCGAGTATGCAACGCGATACCGAGCCGGCGAGCGTGCCTTGCTCCGCGACCGCGCCAAGGCCGCGCTTGCGGCGCTGAGCGCGCAGCCGCTGTGCGACCCGGACCGGCTCGCCGTAATCGGGTTCTGCTTTGGTGGAACTGCTGCACTCGAGCTTGCGCGCAGCGGCGCCGCCGTACGCGCGACGGTGAGTTTTCATGGAGGTCTTAGTACCGAAAGACCACAGGATGCGCGTCAGATCCGGGGCGCGGTCCTGGCGTTGCATGGAGCGGATGATCCATTCGTTCCCAAGGCCGAGGTCGATGCCTTCGAAGATGAGATGCGACAGGGAAAAGTCGATTGGCGGCTCGTGAAATACGGCAGCGCGGTTCATAGCTTTACCAACCCCGAGGCTGGAAACGACGTATCAAAGGGGGCCGCCTATGACCGCCGCGCGACCGAACGCGGGTGGCGTGCGATGCAGGATCTTTTTACGGAGGTTTTCGCATCGCAGGCCTAGTACCGGCAGACTGGTTCTGCTGGCACAACGCGCGCGAAAGGTACAGGTCCTGGGTCGCGTAGCGCATTGGATGATCGCCACGCGGACAGCACCACGCCTTTATCTCGTCGCCAGCACGACGGGCTGATGTCTGTAATCAACAACCCATTGCCACAACTCGGTAGCGATCATCCGGCCCACCCGCTTGTCGCTTACTGCCGGAAGCTGCAGTCGCAAGATCTACGGAAAATGAATTCTGCAGCACTTTTCCCATGTCCGCCCATGTTTTGACATCAGGTCGATCGTGGTCACTTCAGCAAAGAAATAGCCCACCTGCCATTCTCCCACGTTATGTTAGTGATGTTTATCCCTTTTACGCTGTCATTCTCGAACCACGCAGGCAGTTACCTTCCCATATTGATAAAGCCAGTTAATCGTATGCGCTTTGTCTCGTGGTCATGATTATTCAGCCGGATACAGCACCTGTTTCACGCGATATCGCCTAGACGAACACCGTGACATCGGCCTTCTGGGCAATTGCCAGAAAAGTCGCAGCACCGATATAGTCTTTCACCTCGGGTATAAAGTCGTTGCGCGTAAACCCGAACAGATCCACCGTCATTTGGCAGGCGATGAGATTTACACCGCTTTCGATGCATATGTTTCGTAATTCCGATATTGTGGCGACGCCGTTGTTCTTGACGGTTTTTTTCATCAGCCCTGTGGCAACATTCTCAAACCCAGGGATGTTCGCCATCATCACATTTGGAATGTTCCAGTTGATGCCTTTGAACCATTTTGGACCAAATGGCATTTTCATCGGCATGCCGGGATTTCCGAGCGGACTAACCTTCAGGTTAAGGTCTTTTTTGAGCAGCGTGAGCCCGTAAAATGTGAAAAAGACAGATGCGGTCCACCCCAGAGCGGCCGCTGTCGAGGACAGGATAAACGGTGGGTAAGCCCAGTCCATGGTGCCCTTCGTGGCAATGATGGCCATCGATCTGGGCTTGTTTTCTTCATATTGCTGCATGTTCGTTCTGAACTGTGCAGCGAACCACTCATCGAGCTCAGCACCAAATTTCTGGCGTAACTCAGCCGGCAAGACACCGCGCGGCGGAATTTTTTCAGTCTGTGTCGACATATTGCTCTCCTTTGGTTGTGATTCCACCGAGTGAGCGGCTATAGTCGTCCGGACTTTTCGGCATTTCCGGACACTGCAGGACCTGGCAGCCGGCGGCCTGCCTGAGCGGCACGGCCGTGTGTGCTCGCAGTCCGGCTGCGCGGACCCACCGCCGTCGGCGACATCCCGCAGTGTTAGAGGTACGATCACAGAAATGCGGTGCGAACTTCGCCCCAATGTCATTCGGTGATCCACTACGGCAACCTCAAGCAGCGTTCTGCGCGTATCTCGGTTAATCCCCTGCGATTGCTCCGTTTCAATCGAAACTCGCCGATTTCTTTAGATCCGGCATGGCATGGGCTACGTCTCCTTGCACGATAGAGCCATGTTCCGGGAAAACTACGGAGACCGATACTGTCCGGACGGACAGGGTCTAGATACCGCAGAAGCGGCTGCCACTTGCGAGTCGGCTCAACCACGAATGATTCACGACGCGCGCAATTTTCTGCAAAGATGGCTACACCCGACGACTTTTTTCGCCACGGTTGTTCCGTTATGCAAAATTCCCGTTTGGTGCGTATCGTTAACAGGATGAATCCGAGACATCGTACTTTGCGGGTTCACACCCTGCGGGTGGCTACATAGGAGGCGCTCTCTGTCCTCGGAAATGGGAAATAGGGCCAGCAAATCCCGTAATCGACATACAAACACTCTCGACCATTAGGCAATGCAAAACAGTTTAGCCGCCAGTCTGTCAGGCGCCTTCCGGGCATAGTTCTAGGCGGACACCGGAGCCCGACAGGACGATGACGCTGGAGACTGCGTCGGGAACCCTGCTTAGACGCGGCGTTGGAGCCACCGGGGGTTTTTGCCCGGTATGTCACAGCTCAACGACGTGCCCAGACGCTCCAAAATTCAAGCCGCCCTCGAACGCCAGGGCGACAGCGTGGCTGCGTGTTGAGGCATTGAGCTTGGACATTATGTTGGTGATGTGAAACTTTACTGTTCGCTCGGTTATGCCAAGAATCACCGCAATTTCCCAGTTCGTCTTTCCGTTTTTAAGCCACGTCATCACCTCTGTTTCGCGAGGCGTCAAAGACTGGCTTTCTTTTCGACGTTCAGACACATGCGTTTTGCTTTTCATGGGCCACTTCCCTTCGCTAAATGCCTGGAGTCCATCTTGACGTTTTGATGAGTCCTATGAGACTTCCGCACGTCGGTACGCTGCGCGATGGCGAATGAAATGAGCAAGCGACAGCGCTTTTGCATTGCCGTGATCTGTCAGCGTCTGTCGGAAAATCCATAACACTGCAGCGATCTGGCATCGCGTCTGCGAATCGTGCGCCATGCCGTCTACATCCGAACCTTCTGGCAGAACGACGGCCCGTTTCGCATAACATAGTTCCTTGTGTGCCTGTTCAAACTTCTGATCAGACGTATCCGGTCATCCCTGAATGAATGCACCGGTTGGCAGCGATGCGCGCAAGCCCCGTTTTAATCGGAGTGAGACAGCCCGTCGCGGAATTTAGAACTTTCGTGGTATCAATGATACTTTTGCGATATGGCCCCTGGATGGCGTACATCAAATTTCGTCGGAGACATGCAACCTTCTGCGATACACGTACTGGGATAACCTACTTATCTAAGTTTCGCGGCGGCACATTCTTCGATTGCGAGCGACGCGGTATGGACAACAAAGGGCGTCGATCATATACGCGCCGTTCGTGACTTCTGCTTCGTTACATGCCCTTTTTGGGCTTTCTGGACATGATCGAAGGTCGCTTCAGCCAACGGCGTTGGTCTGATCTCAGAGTGGGCCGACAGTAACGTCATCGTCCTTCACAAAAGGAAGGCTGCAAACCACAGGATCCGGGCATTACACCGTGATTACAATCCACACGGTGATTGCAATCACGAACCCAGCTGCGTCAGCTCGCGACGCAATACAATCAGCTGCGGGTGGGTACTGATCCCCAGCCGGACCCGCATTCCCAAAATCTGTGTCACAATGACCTCTATAGGCGCGGGACTAAACAGTGCGGATACGGTCGTGTCGGGACTCAGCTGCGGACTTGGAAAGATCTGGAGTACTTCACCGGGCCGGCGCGACAGAATCAACATTCAGCTGCCCCCCAACTTTTCGCTACCTTCATCACTCGCGGCGGCCATAAAATCACCCAGATCCGCCGCGTTTGGCTCCAAAAGCGTGCACAGCGAGACACTAAGGGCGGAAGCAATTTTCTCGAGGTTATTGAGACCCACATTCAGCTCGGCGCGCTCCACGTGACCAATATAATTGCGGTGCAGACCGCTCGCTGCGGCCAATGCTTCCTGCGACCAACCGCGTCCAACGCGCAATAGCCGGACTCGCTTCGCCAGCAATTTCCTGGTCCTTCCTTCCATACGCGCAACTGTATCTGGGAAAGAAGCAGGACGTCGACACAGCATTTAGAGCGGTTTGCACCATTGGAGAGGTGAATAACTCCCGCTCGGCCAAATGACGAGCTTCGAAGCTGATGCTTACACCAGTCAACGCCTTGGTTGCTCGGCCACAAAAATGGCGATTCCCCCGCGCACTGACAAGCAGACCGCAGTTCGCCTATTCCAACGAACTCACCGGCAGGCTCGGCACTCCGACAACGTGAGAAATATCAGATTTTTTGACTGACTGGGATACGGCATTTAGGAACATGACTGTCCGCATCGCACAGGACGGGAACAGCGCACGACCTCGCGCAGGACCAAGTGATTCCCGCCTTGCCCACAACACGTGGCCCGTGGTGGCGGTGAGCTACCCAGACAGGTGCACGGGATGCAGGAGATGATTATCAGCGTGGATGCAATGGCATTGATGTTTGCCATCGCGCCGGACACACAGCGCTGAATCACAATACCATGAATTCCGCGGGCGCGAATTTTTTACTTTCCCGCCCATGGCGGGATGTCCGGTGTCCTTCGCCTTGGTACCGACTCCATTTCGATTTTAGGATGGCTACCGGATTCGGAACATTTTTTGCTGCTATTCGGCACCCCAGGACATGCTGCCGAAGCCACTCAAGGCATTACGCTATGAAGTAAGACTGGGCTTCCGCTCTTCTCTGCCACTCTGACCAATCTGACTACTAATGAGGACACGCGACACTCGGCCACCGCCTGACCGGGTAAGCCCCTGATGCGGCCGCACTGCCGTGACGAGGTGCCATTAGACCCTGGATCTGCGACAGTTTTCGGGACCGGCGTACGACAAACTGCCACTATCCGGATACCCTGCGCGTCGCACGATACGCGCGGACCCGGGGCTACATCGAATCTCAGCAGCGCCGTTCGAACTCAATCAGCGCCGGCGTTTGCCGCGGCCGGTAGGACTTCCAGGGTTGAGCAAGAGCGGCGATGTCGCCATCGCGTCTGGCGCCGGGCGCGATGGGGACATCGCATGCAGGGTGTGAAAGCGCCCACCCTTGCCGCTGCGCACCACAGGATTAGCGCCGAATGAGCCACCCTTTGTGCTGCTGATTGCATACGCGGATCTACGCGAAGAATTCCCTTGTCTCGGTGTCGTCTGCATTCCGGCACGAGCAAGCGGCTGATAGGCAGGCACTAGCTGTCGCTTCCCGCTGCCGATAAGGTCAGTGCGGCCCATACGTCGCAACGCCTCACGCAGCAGAGGCCAGTTGTCCGGATCATGATAACGAAGAAACGCCTTGTGTAGGCGGCGCACCCTGAGTCCCTTGGGAATTACCACATCCTCGCTAGTGCGCGTAACTTTGCGCAGCGGATTCTTGCCTGAATGATACATCGCCGTGGCCGTGGCCATGGGAGACGGCAGGAAGGCCTGCACCTGATCTGCGCGAAAACCGTTGCGCTTGAGCCACTGCGCCAGCTCGAGCATGTCTTCGTCGGTTGTACCTGGATGGGCGGCGATAAAATACGGAATGAGATACTGCTCCTTGCCGGCCTCCTTCGAATACCGGTCGAACATCTCCTTAAATCGGTCGTAGGTACCCATGCCCGGCTTCATCATCTTGCTCAGCGGTCCGTCACACAGGTGCTCCGGGGCAATCTTGAGATAGCCGCCGACATGGTGGCTGACGAGCTCTTTCACGTATTCCGCAGACTCAAGCGCCAGGTCGTAGCGGACCCCCGATGCGATCAACACTTTCTTGATACCCGGAACGGCACGTGCCCGACGATACAGCCTGACAAGCGGCGTGTGATCTGTGCCTAGGTTCTTGCAAATGCCCGGGTACACACAAGAAGGCCTGCGACACGCCGATTCGATCTCATGGCTGCGGCAATGCAGGCGGTACATATTGGCGGTTGGCCCCCCCAGGTCCGAGATAATGCCGGTGAAACCTGGCACCGAGTCACGCACGGCTTCAATCTCCCGAATCACCGAATCTTCCGAACGGTTCTGAATCACCCGCCCCTCATGTTCCGTGATGGAGCAGAAAGTGCAGCCGCCGAAGCAGCCGCGCTGGATCGTGATGGAAAAACGGATCATCTCATAGGCCGGAATGCGCAAATCGCCATAGGACGGGTGCGGCTGTCGCGTATAAGGCAGCTCATAAACGCGATCCATTTCGCGCGTCGACAGCGGAAGCGTCGGTGAATTGAGCCACAGATCCCGATCTCCGTGACGTTGCACCAGCGCACGCGCGTTGCCGGGATTGGATTCAACATGCAGAATGCGCGAGGCATGGGCGTAAAGCACCGGGTCATTCGCTACTAATTCAAACGCCGGAAGCCTGACTACACTGCGGCTTCTATCCATCGGCCTCGCACTACGCTCGAAACGCAGCACAGCAGGCGCCCCAGCCATGACGTCCTGGCGGGCGACATCTGACAGAACCGGTGGCGTACTAAGATCCGATGGGGCAGTCAGCGGCCCGGGGGTGTCGATACAGGTTGAATCGATCTCAACCCAGCCGTCCGGAGTGTGCTTGCGAAGGAATGCGGTTCCCCGAATATCGGTGATCGTTTTAATCTGCTCACCACTCGCAATCCGATGGGCGATTTCCACGATCTGCCGCTCGCCGTTGCCATATACCAGGATATCCGCCTTAGCATCTACCAAGATCGAGCGGCGCACCTTGTCGGACCAGTAATCATAATGTGCAATCCGGCGCAGACTTGACTCGATACCGCCGATGACGACGGGTACCTCTCCATATGCCTCACGAACCCGCTGGGCATACACGATGACCGCACGTTCGGGACGCTTGCCGCCGCCTCCGCCGGGCGAATAAGCATCGTCAGAACGGATCCGGCGGTCGGCGGTATAGCGGTTCACCATGGAATCCATGTTCCCGGCGGTGATACCAAAAAATAGCCCGGGCTGCCCCAGCGCCGTGAATGCATCCTTGCTCCGCCAGTCCGGTTGCGCAATTATCCCGACACGGAAACCCTGCGCCTCCAGCAGACGGCCGACGATCGCCATACCGAAGCTGGGATGATCGACATACGCGTCACCCGTCACAATAATAATGTCGCAGCTGTCCCAGCCGAGCGCATCCATCTCGGCGCGCGACATCGGAAGCACCGGAGCCGCGCCGAAGCGCGCGGCCCAGTACTTGCGGTACGAGAACAAATCAGGAGCAAGGAACATGGCAATAGACAGTCTGGGGCGAACTGCAGATTATAGCGCCATTACGCCGGCAATGTCTGCGGCCCGGCCTGAGATTACTAGGGCAAACGGGCTTTCCTCACGGCCATCAAACGGCCGCGATCAGGCCGCAGCATCGGCGCGCGCAAGCCGCTTGCGCTCACGCTCAATGAACATGAACTCGAGCGACCGATATACAATGCTCTTTTCGCTCGTATATCGCGCGATAGCTGCAAGCGAGTATTCTGCCCCAGCCAGGATCGCATCCGCGGCCATGAGCCCGCTACGCACTGCTGGACCGATGCCCTCGCAAAGGTCACGCGTCGCCAACCCGGCGGAATCACCGGCTATGAAAGCGTTGTCGATACGACCGACGCGAACCTCTGACCGGAGATAATAACTGTAACCCTTGGGGTCGAAACTGGCATCATGAACCATCCCGGATCGCTTCAGGCGACGAATGAGGTTTTCCCAGTGACTCCAGATGTCCTCGCCACGGCGCTTGAGCTGGCTCGCCATTCCGCCGATACCGATATTCAGATATCCCTGCGCCTTCGGCACATACCAGGAGTACCCGGGGAATCCCCGTTCGAAGAACCACAGATGGCACGCGCCGTCTCGAAAGTCGTAGGGAAACTCCTGCTCCAGCGTCACCGTCTGCAGCTCCTTGGCGCGAGGATTGGCCGTGCGAAACAAGGTGCGGTATACGGGGCACTTCGTACCACCAGCGCCAATCAAATAACGCGCCCGAAACTGGTCGTCGATCACGTAGTAGTTCCCTTCCTTTCTGATTTCACGCACATTGTGGGTCACTACCGGCACTCCCGAGCGCTTAAGCAGCCAGTCGTCGAATTCAAAGCGCCGGATCGAGTGCTGCACGCCGTTCAGGCGGAAACCAAGACCGAAAAGGTGGATATAGAGACGGTCGAAGGAAAGGAAGCGGTGGGGGTAGGTTCTGCTGTCAATCTCCAGATCGCGCACGACTTCGGGCGTTATCCAGCCCGCACACAGCTTTGTTCGCGGAAAGCTGTGTGCGTCCAGAACCCGGCAGTCCACACCATGGCGCGCCAGTTTCCAGGCGCAACTCGAGCCTGCAGGTCCGCCACCGACAATCAGGACCTCGCTTGATTCCAAGGCTCAACCCTCAGGTTGCCTATCCGGCACGTAGAGACGGTCGCGCGTCCACGGTATGTCATTGTTGCTGCGTGGTGCAAAAACCACCTGAAACAGCTGCATATCGCTGACACGGAACGCCGCAATGGATCCAGCTAGATATA
The DNA here is from genome assembly GCA_027364845.1 of Pseudomonadota bacterium. Classification (GTDB taxonomy): domain Bacteria; phylum Pseudomonadota; class Gammaproteobacteria; order Acidiferrobacterales; family UBA6901; genus JAJYCY01. The sequence goes on from DAHXOO010000001.1 coordinate 143,319, forward strand.
GCCGCCACGCGCGCACGAAGCTCTCATCGAACATTGCGGTCACGCGGTCCGCTGCTTTTTCGAATCGCCACAGCCAGTGCTCCAAGGTGCGGGCATAATGCAATCGAAGGTTTTCGACATCCAGCACTGAATACTCCCACGGCTCCAGGATCCTCATCATCTCGGCCAGGGTGGGGGGATAGGCGCCAGGGAAGATGCGTCTTTCAATCCAGGCATTCATTGGCTTCGCCTGATTGCGTCCGATCGAATGAATGAGTCCACGACCACTGTCCCTGAGACAGTGGTGAATGATATCACCCAGCTCGCGGTAATGATCGGCGCCGACATGTTCCAGCATTCCGACCGACACGAACGCGTCGAAATCCCCGGAAATATTGCGATAATCGTCTTCGATATACTCGACAAGCCCTTCGAGACCCTCGGCACTGGCCCGCTCGCGCGCAAATACAACCTGCTCGTGGGAAATATTGTAGGCCTTGACCTTTACGCCATAGTGCCGTGCCATGTGGCGAGCGAGCGCCCCCCATCCACAGCCGGCCTCGACGACAGTCTCTCCCGGCCGCAGATGAAGTTTCCGGCACACATGGTCCATTTTTGCGACCTGTGCCTGCTCAAGTGTCGCGCCCGGGGTGGGAAAATACGCACAGGTATAAACCATCTGTTCGTCCAACCACAGCTGGTAAAAGTCATTGCCAATGTCATAGTGCTTGTGAATATTGTCGCGCGACCCCGCAGGAGTATTTGGGTGGGTACGGCGGGTGCGCGAAATCATGCGCTGCTTCATGCCACCCGATGGCACGGCAGTGGATGCGCGATAGACGGTTTCGAGAAACTTGACCAAATCCTCCTCGACATCGATGCGTCCGGAACTGTAACAGTCACCGAAATGGAGATCGGGATTAGCGATCAGACGAAGCAGGGCCCAGCGGTCGGCAATGAAAACCCGTGCCGTTGGCACATTCCCACCAAGCGAAACCTCCTCACCGTTCCAGAGAAGAAAGCCAATAGGTGGATTTCCCACCACCTTCAGCAACCACCTCAATAACCACCGATCAATTCCAAAGACAGGCTGCATCGAGAAGGCGCGCGCGCTCACGTGGCTGGCACGAATGCCTGCGTCCAAAGATTGTTTGCCGCTCGAGAATGACGGTATGTCAAAAAGTTCTGCCTTGTTCTTGTTCATGGTTCCACCTCCGCTCGACGCGCCATATGGCGGCGCTTCCTTACAGGGAACACATCAGGCGTTGCCATATCCTAAACGCCTGTCTCGCAGCTGACAAATATTTGGGGATGGCTGGGGAAAAACCACCCCTGGCGCAAAATATTCGCCACCACTTGACACATACTCCTGACACCGTGCTCCAGATGCCCTGCGTGGTCCCAAGGCTCAATCCGCCGTTGACAATCGGCATGGAAATACTGCTCGCTGTGAGCGCCGCTTTGAAATGCGCCGGCACGTCATCTTCACCCTCCACATTGTACGTATATGTAGTGGACTCACCGTAATACCAGATGGTTCAGCCAGCGCTAAAGGTCGTGGCGTATCGAAGGGTCAGCGTTCCTCTGCCCAATGAGGCTAGCAATGTGCGCCGGATAAGCCGTACCCCAGGCACTCGCTTACTCCACCTTTGCGCACCTAATGCTTGATCGCCGCAAAGACTAGCCGCAGCCGGCGGATCAGGATCGCCACCAAACGAAGGCACGTAACCTACGGGCGGTGTAACCCCACTCTGGTGTATCTTGTCCTTCCAAATTTCTGCCTGTGCATCGGCAGCGCGCGAAAGATTCCCGAAAAGTGCCGACTTCACCGAGTCGGGTTCGGACTGCGCCATGATCCGGTAAAGATACGATGATTGCTTTTCTTCCTTCCAGATCTCTATAAATGACGTGGAACACTGCTCGCGAACACTGTGGCTCTATAACTGGGTGAAAAATCGGGATACCGTGTCCCAATATGGGCTGGTTTCGCAACTACCCGGTGCGTATGGCGCGCTCATGCTCGCAGTTCGTTGGCATTCAAGCTCCCTGCCACGATGTATGGCGTGCTGCTTGGCTTCATGACGCTGTCGGCACATGCCGGAATCAGCCTATAGCCATTCAAGATTACCTCTGCGACCACCGGTTACAGAGGTCAGCCTAGGTTCGCCAATGTCAGCGTCGATCGCATTGACAGGATTCAACCCATAATCTGCTCGCTGCGGACCACGCAGGTGCTGGTGAAGTCCTGCCCTCATTTGTCCAGCAACAACGCCTATACGGTCACAGGCGAAGAATCCACGCCCTTATAAACAGCTACATGCAGACACACGGAAATGCACTCGGGTGGGGCATTACGAGAATCATCGAGCACTGAGCGCCCACCTGTCACGCATCGCTCGCGCGACAACCTTCTCGGACAATCATTGGCGTACCTGGATCTGCCGCAAGCAGCACCAATGGTCGCTCCGCTTCCTTTGCGGTATAACATCTGAATGCTTCGCTTGTAACCCAAGTCCGGGACACCGCATCGCTCCGGCGCATGACCGAAATCCGTGGCAGGATCACGGCATGCGCCCGCTCCGCGAGCTTTGTCGGGATGGCGGTACGATCCTTTCGGCACGGTCCCAAGCAGTGCGGCCCGGAGGCACGAGACATGCCGGATGTCAACGATACCAGCGTTTATACGCTTCGAACCACAGCATGCTCGACACACCGGCAATCGCACTAAGCAGCAGATAGCGAACCTCGGTCTTCTCGAGGCGGAACAACCCACTCAGCATCGGCACATAGACCACCACACCAAGAAGCACCAAAGTTGCAGCCACCACCCACCACAGCGCCGGATTGGGTAATCGCAACACTGCGACGGCCGACCGCGACCAGGAAAGGTTGGTAAAAATCAGCGCTAAATTCGATATTACCAGCGTCACGAAGCCCAACGTGCGCGCCTGCGCTTCTCCCAGACCCAGACTCCTAGCCAGCAGAAATATTGCCAGCACGATGGCTAACACCGCGATGCCCTGCAAAATGCTGAGGACAATCGTGGAGCGGCCGAACAGCGCTGCCTTCGGGTCGCGCGGTGGCCGCCGCATCGCGTCCGCCTCAGGACCCTCAGCCTCGAAGACGATCGAGCAAGTCGGATCTATGATAAGTTCCAAAAACACAATGTGCACGGGCATCAATACAAGCGGCCACTGTAATAAAACCGGAATTAGGGACAAGCCCACGATCGGCACGTGCACAGCTACGATATAGGACATCGCCTTGCGCAGATTGTCGGAGATGCGGCGTCCGACGCTAACGGCAGCCACTATGGACGAAAAGTCATCGTCCAATAGCACCAGTGCCGCCGACTCACGCGCCACATCTGTGCCGCGACCACCCATCGCAACGCCAATGTGCGCAGCCTTGAGCGCAGGGGCATCATTAACGCCGTCTCCGGTCATGGCAACGATTTCTCCGTTTTCTTTGAGCACCTGCACCAGTCGCAGCTTCTGCTCTGGGGCCATGCGAGCGAAGATGCAGACAGCCTTGACACGTTCGCGCAGATCAGCGTCGGTCATGGCATCAAGCTCCGCCCCGGTAACGACGGCATCCGCCGGCTTTAGCCCGATCTGCCGGGCGATGCTTCGCGCGGTGACCGGATAATCTCCGGTGATCATCACTACACGAATGCCTGCGGCATAGCAGGCTGCAACCGCTTCCGGTACGGACGGACGGATGGGGTCGGCGAGACCGACCAGACCCACGAACTCGAAGGAAAAATCGTGCTGTTGCTGCGGCAAGTCCGGTGCACGGAACTGCGCTTTCGCCACTCCGATAACTCTCAGGCCCTCGCTGGCCAGCATGGTCACGTTGCGCATAAGTTCTTGTTCCTGCGCTTCGTTCAGATGGCACAGACCGAAAATCGCCTCCGGTGCTCCCTTGGCAGCGATCACGTAGTGCTCGCTGCGGCCAGCGCGCCAAACATGGGACAATGCCAGCAACTCCCGCGACAACGGATACGCACGCCCCAGTACCCAATCGTCGTGCAGATGCTCGGTTGCGCTTAGAGCTTTTGTGCCCTGGCCGCGCAGCGCCTGCTCCATCGGATCGAAAGGATCACGTTGGCTCGCCAGAATCCCGTATTCGACGAGCTCATGAAAGGCCTCCGGCAACACTCCGCCGGTGGAATCCAGATCGAGATACCCGCCACTCGTCCACAGCTTCCTGACGGACATGCGGTTTTGCGTGAGAGTGCCGGTCTTGTCGACGCACAGTACGGTCGCCGCGCCCAGCATCTCCACAGCTGCAACACGGCGAGTTAGGACCCGATGCTGCGAAATGCGCCAGGCGCCAAGAGCCAGAAATACCGACATCACGACAGGAAATTCTTCCGGCAGAATCGCCATGGCAGTAGCCAAGCCAGCGAGCAGGCCGTGCAGCCAGTCGTCGCGGCTGAGTCCATAGGCGACGACCACTAAGACACACAGGATCATTCCGATGATGGCGAACAGGCGAACCAAACGCGCCGTCTCGCGCTGCAAAGTGGTGTCCTCCTGCTTGAGCGTCTGCAGCGCACGACCGATATGGCCAATTTGAGTATGTACCCCGATGGCCTGGACTTCGACTAAGCCCTTGCCTTGCACTACGAGAGTGCTGGCGTACACGTATGGCAGGTCATCACCGCCGGGACGGGGCGTTTCGGCAGTGCCAGCATCATGCGCGCGCTTGCGCACCGGGACCGATTCTCCAGTCAACAGGGATTCGTCGGCTTCCAGGTTGCTGCTCGCAAGAACGCGCGCGTCCGCCGGAACTCGGTCTCCTTCAGCCAGTATCAGGATGTCACCGCGAACCACCTCACGACCTGGTATGCGCTGCGTCTGACCACCGCGGATAACCTGAGCGCGCGGGCTCGACAAGTTGCGTAGCGCCTCCAACGCGCGCTCGGTCTTGCGCTCCTGATAGAGAGTTATGCCCATTACGACGCCGACAAAGCACAGGAGCATGATCGCTTCGCGTACATTGCCCAGCACTAGGTATATCGTGCCACACGCGAGCAGCAGCAGAAACATTGGTTCGCGCGCCACGCCCCAAGCGATAGCTGCGACGGTACGCGGTCGCGCCGATGGCAGCTCGTTGTAGCCATCCGCGGCAAGGCGGGTTGCAGCCTCCTGTGGAGTAAGCCCCGGTATACCTGAAAAGTCGGAATCCTGCGGCATATAGTTTTACCTACACCCGTGCGCATTCGGCACATGTCCCCGCAATGATGCCACAGCTGTTCGCTGCAGGCAGTGTTTGTTCGCGCGTTGTTCAATTCGTCTCCTGCCTGGTGGTATGCTCATCGCCGGGAAAGACAGACTATGATGCAGGGGGAATCCGTGAACCGCGTTATGATCATAGGATGCGGCGACATCGGGACGCGTGTGGCGGCGCTCTGGCAGGCGCGTGGCGTGGCCGTGGCGGCACTGTCGCGCAGCGTCACCAGTACCGGGCGCCTGCACGACCGCGGAATTGAAGCGCTGCAGGGCGACCTAGACCGGTCTGATACGCTTACTCAAATCAATGTCGACGACTGCCTGCTCTATTACTTCGTTCCTCCGCCGAATGTCGGCGAAACCGATCTACGCATGCGCGCTCTGCTTGACGCCCTGTCTAACAGGCCGAACCCTCGCAAGGTAGTGTATATAAGCACCACTGGAGTCTACGGCGATAATGGCGGCGCATGGGTGACCGAGGATACGCCCGCCAACCCGCGGACCACGCGTGCTCGGCGCCGCTTGGACGCGGAGACCGTGCTACGTAGTTGGGGCCGCAACCAGGGAGTGGCAGCTATCGTGCTACGTGTGCCCGGTATTTACGGGCCAGGGCGCCTTCCGATTGAGGCAATCCGATTGGGCCGGCCTGTGGTGAACGAAGCCGAATGCGGATTTTCCAATCGCATCCACGCCGACGACCTTGCCCGCATCTGCATTGCGGCCGCCGAACGGGGGCGCGCCGATACCATATATAATGCAAGTGACGGCAGTCCGGGAACCATGACCGACTACTTTAACCGTGCTGCCGACGCCCTCGACCTGCCGCGCCCGCCAGTAGTGAGCCGCGCCGATGCTGCACGCTTCCTGAGCCCGGAGATGCTTTCATATCTTGACGAGTCACGGCGTATCGACAACCGACGAATGCGCGAGGAGCTCGGTGTCGAACCTCTTTATCCCAATCTGCAGGCTGGCCTTGGTGCGTGCGTCGCAACCAGACCCGGTACTGCGAAAGGAGATGAGGCTTAGTAGCTTGCGGCGGTGCGCAACGCCGCGTACTGCTGCAAGATGGGTCCAACCAACGGCTCCATCTTCTTGGTCATGACCGTCCCAACCGCGGTGGTATGAGAGAAAATCGGGTTCAGCAACGTCTCGCTCACCTGAGACACGGCCAACAACGCAACAATCTCGCGCTCCAGCCTCGGAGCTAAATGTACCAGCGCTGCAAGCGGTCCGGCGGCGCAATCCGCTTGCGCGCTGTCCCGATATTGTGTCTGCGCGCGCTCGATGGCCGCAACCATGTCGCGCGGCGGCTCTTCGAGCGGTGTCGAACCGCGGAAGTAGCTGCCGATGACGTTCATGACGCTGATGGCCGCTTCCTGGCTGGCTGGCTTCCGCAGTATGCGCTCGGACACCGCCATGAAGCTCTGGCCCGAACGGTCGAGCAGCCGCAGCAATCGCGCCGCATATTCATTGCCGGCGCGCGCCAGCGGGTCCAAGATGTCGCACTGGCGAGCAAAGTCACTACGCGCAGCCTCCTCATCGGGCAGCGCGTCAGGTGTGGACTCGAGAAAACCAAGGTGATAAACATTTTTGTGCCAGCCTTTCTCCCAGATCCGCCGGCGCGCACGCTCATCAACCAGGCCCGGCTGCAGCACCAGTCGCACCGTTGCAATGATCGCGAGCGGCTCGGTCTCAAACGGCAGATATTCGACTAGGTATCCCGCCAATACTTTGCCCATGCTACCCCGGACAACGCACTCTCGGGCCAGCATGCAGCGCGCAATTTCCGGAGTGGGCAGCGCCCACCATGCACGGCGGGCAAGCTCATCCGTGAGACCGGCCGCGGCGGCGACCGCCACTACTGCCTCCGGTTCCCCAAGCATCAAAAGCTCGGCCAGACGTGCATCGCGGGCCTGACCCATGCGCGTCCAGCGCTGCAGAAATGCCGGATAGCCCCCGGGCGAACCAAGCACATGTCCGGAAAGCAGTTCGCGCACGCAGCGCAGGTACTGATCCGGATGGCCAGTCGGGCGAAGCCTGATCTTGGCTTCCTGGTCTCCGAACAGGCCATGAACCATCATGCTCTGCTCGTCCACCCGGATCGCCTCGATCGGATTGGCGAGCAGCACATTCAGCCGCAACATGTCTTCATCGCTCAGTTGCATAATTTCGTCAAGCGGCGCGAATGCGGCCTGCCTCTTAATTCAGCTGAACCCGCTGGCCCCACGGTACAGAGGACTTCCCCTTGACCAGCCAGATCACCGGGAATGGCGGCACATACCGGGGAAATTCGCCGTCTGCATCGGTGAAATACAGCAATAAATCCGGCTGGCGGTCCTGCTTCTCAAGCCACTCGAAAGGAGGAATGAAGCTAGTACCGCCCCCACCCAGCAGCGTTTCAGGTAATGTCAAATTCTCCCATGGCTCGTATCGCCACGGACCGCCCTCGCTGAGCTTGTCGTCGCAGCCGAGCAGGGTGACCCTCGCCCGTAGCTGCCCCTTGAGCGCGTCAACCTCCGCCAGAAACTCGCGCATTTCCGTGTCTCCGATCGAGCCACTGGTATCAAGCACAATGACAAGCTCAACCTGAGAACTGCGCAGGCTGGGCAAAATCGCTGCGCCCTCGCGCCGCGAGGGCCGCGTGAAACTGTAGTCGTCGCGGCCACTCGCACTCATATAACGTGCAAGCAGCATGCGCCACGGAAGCTGCGGCTGAAGCAGATGATCGATCACACGCGCCATCGAAGCGGTAAGCTTTCCGCTCTGCATCGCCTGCTGCGCCGCGCCAGCCAGACGCTGGCGCCACTGCACGCTCATTGCTTCGCGCTCGCTTTCCGTCAGTGGTGCTGGCTTTGCAGCGCCATCGCGCCTCACATCCGATGCTGCACCACCATCACCATCTCCAGATCCCGCATCGTCGGATTGCGGACTGCAGTCGCTGTCGCGAGATCTACCGCCACTAGATCCGTCCTCGCGGCGGCTGTCCTCCTCATCGTAAAGGTGCTGGTCCAGCGGTTCCTGTTCCTCGTTTTCCTGTATGCAGGGATATATCTCCTCCGCAGTCATTCCATCAAAGCAGTCGAGCAGCAGGGTTCCCGGAGGCGGCGTCAGGCCGTCGTTCACAAGTAGCGGGTTCACGGCGTAGTCGCAAGCGAGGTCCCAGCGCCGTTTTACCCGATGCTGGCGTCGCACAAAGTGCGACAGCGCACAATGCAGCGCTTCATGCGCGAGCACAAATTGGGTCTGATCCAGGTTGAGGGCGCCGATGTAATCGCGGTTATAGTAGAACCCGCGTGCATCGGTGGCGGTGGTCCTGCACCACGCCGAATCGGCCGCAACCACAGGCAATCGCAGCACCAGTGCCCCGAGAAATGGCTTGTCGAGAATCAGCCGTGCCCGCGCCGCCGCGAGCTTGGTTTCCACATCATCCTTTGCGGCCATGGTCCTTACATGTCAAAAAGCATCACATCTGCGATATGCTTCGCCCAGTGTCCAAACTGCGGAAGCGCAAACAGCTTGCGCCCCACTGCACGCTGCATGTCCGAGACCAGCATCACACCCATTTCGCGCTGAGGAAACCTGGACGCATAGTCGAGAATATGGCCATAGACGCGGCTTTCATCGGCGCTGTTCCGTGCGCGCAACGCGCGCCCGACGAGCGCACTCGCTACTGCATACTGGAGGTCAATCTCGCGCGGCACCAACACGCTTTCTCCACCGATGATGGCGTCGATGTCCGGTAGGTTATCTAGATTTTCGATGAAGGCCTGTAACTCTACGGCGGCTGCCGGACCGACACATGCCTGCAGCGCGCCACGCAGAAGTTCCGGCTGGTCGCCAAACTTATGAAGCGTGCGGTGCACGAATTCCCAGGAGCGTGGACTGGGAAACGCAACAGGATTGTGCGCAGGATCGAAGTCGAACAGCAACTCCGGCCTGAAACGCAGGAATGCCACGATGCGTTCATCTATGCCATTGGCATAGGCCCAGCTCACCCAATCGTCAAGATGGGTCTCCACCTCGAAATGCGAGAATCTGTTGGCAAGCGGCGCCGGCATGCTGTACGTGACTCCGCGGTCTCCGTGGCGATTGCCGGCCGCGAATATCGCCCATCCGTCGGGAACCCGATAGGCTCCGAGGCGCCGGTCGAGAATCAGCTGGTAAGCCGCTGCCGACACAGTCGGTGCGGCCGACGTGATCTCGTCCAGAAACAGAATGCCCGCCTGACCATGGCGCGTGGCGTCCGGCAGCATCGCAGGAATCGCCCATTCGACGAGATCATTGACCCGGAACGGTATGCCACGCAAATCGGTCGGCTCCATCTGCGACAGGCGGATGTCAATGACCGGCACGGCATGCCGGGAGGCGATCTGCGTGACCATCTGGGACTTTCCTACTCCCGGTGGCCCCCACAACATTACCGGCGTATGGTGGCCGTCCCGGGCGCTGGTGAATTCCCGGTCCAAGATGGAAAGCAGGTGCAAAGGACGCATAACTTCTCCGTAAAACGGTGGCCAATCTGGGCACGTCGTTCTGCAGTATAAATGTTAGTATCGATCCGGGGCAAAATCCGGTTCCTGCCTGGGACACACGCCGCATCAGCCGCTGTGATATTGATACGCTGATGCTGTCAGCCTGCAGAAAGCTGCGTCAAGCTGCACGCAACAGCGGTCGCCGACAAAGGCCCGCAGCGGGCGGTGGCGCTCCGCTTTCGGATGGCAGGCTATCCAGAATAACGCACCCTGCCCCGGCAACCTAAACAGCCGACTGGCCAGTGTCCCGCAGACTCCGTGGACGGAGTTTTATTTGTGATTTCTAGGGGATGGTCAGATTTGAGTACCCAAGGGGCGGGACCAGCGTTACCCATTAGCCACATTCATACGGATGCTTGCTTGCGCTCGCAGACTGTGGCCAAGATAAGGCAATGTGGCAGACGGGTTGCGTCGACATCTACAGCGCAACGAAGATTTGTAGGAGCTGCCGGCACCGTACGCCCGATCACCGTTGCCGGCGCAGATGCCATTGACGACAGTGCAGCTCAGCGTTCCGGGAATTCGTCAAGCTTCGGAAAATCAGAGGCGTACCATCTGATCCACTCCACTGCAGCCTCCTCACGGGTCAATTCTCGGCCTTCGCGCTCACGTACCATTACCCGGTAGCGCTCGATACAGAATATCTGCCATATCATCCGTGCCCGGAAACGATCGATCTTGCGCAAGAATTCAATACCGACGATGAAATGGTCGTGCTCCGGCCTGCACCAAACTACACGACCGGTAGTATCGAGTACCGGTGGTGCAACAGGGATTTGCAGCCGAATTGGGGCGCCAGGAAGCAGCACCGATCTTGAAGCAAACACCAGTCCAGTCGGGCCGATTTCGCGCAGGTAATCGCCATCCGGAACAACGACCGCATCGAGCTGCAATTCGGCAGCGGTGCACTCCGGATCTGGGTTCGCACTCCGCATGAATCCCCTTTTTGTTCGGCGGCGGATGTCGCCACCAGCAAGAGTCATGCAGAAAGCATGCCAGGTCCCGAAACGTTCACCGTTGGATGCGCCACGATTCCCGGCGCAAACTGGCTGGATCCCGGCCTTGCAATCCTTATACCCAGCCATTAAGAATGCGCGCGAAGCGCCTTCAGGAAGGCCCTGATACGGCGCGCGTTGGTGCCAAGATCACTAACGCCAACGCGCGATGTAGAGCGCAGGTCGACTCGCGCACCGGCCGCCACTGGCCGAACACGCACTACGATGTCATCAGCGAAGCCAAACCAGAAGGTAGTGTCAGTTGCCTCGATGCGGCCCACCTGCGGAACAGCAGCGACGATATGCCAACCGAGAGAACGCGCGGTACGGAGCGCATCCTGGAAGGCCTCACTCGGCGAAAGGGACAGTATCGCAGGCTTGATGTCTGGATATGCAAGCTTTTGCAGAGCAGCGACCCGGGGACCGCCGTAGGCGCTCGGATCTGGCGCTGCGCTGCGCAACGGCAGAATCGCGACGAAAACCGGCGGATCGCGCGTGTCAGTCGTGATGTCGTGGATCGGTGGAAGACTGCGTGCAAGATAAACCCAGTGGAGCGGCACCGCGAATACCGGAAGGCTCACAGCAAGACTCAGTATGGCCACCGCTACGACGCCCCGCTTGGCCCCTGCGCCGGCCCATATCAGGGCCGTAAGTCCCGCCACGCTGGCGACGACGGCAAGACACGCTGCTCCGCCCAAGACCATAAAACCCACAGCAAACGACCACAAGCCGAAGCGATGACCAAAACCAGACATGGCGGAGAGCACAACGGCCACGACTGCGAACACTAGAGCAACTCGTGCCAACCGGGCGCTGGCATGCACAGCGTCAATGCCCCGCACATGTTCTGACTTAGTCGCAAATGTCATCGTTGCCACTCCCGGCATCGCCGTGGCCGGCGTCAAAAATTACGGCTGGTAACTCAGTCTGTGGCAACTCTCAGGACAATTTTACCGATATGCGTCCCGCTTTCCATCATGGTATGGGCGTGTGCAGCCTGTTCCAGGGGGAAAGTCGCGTGCACCACAGGACGCACCTGGCCAGATTCGAGCAGCGGCCAGACTTGCGCGCGCAGTGATTGTGCGATCGCCGCCTTCACCGCAATCGGCCGCGCGCGCAGCGCTGATCCGGTAAGCACCAATCGGCGCCGCAACACCTGGTCGATTTCCACCATCGCCTCGCGCCCGCCCAGATAGGAGATGAAAACCAGGCGTCCATCATCGGCCAGTGCCCGCAGTTCCCGAGGAACGTAGTCGCCCCCTACCATATCGAGGATTACGTCCACCCCACGGTTTTTAGTAAGAGTCCTGGTTACAGAGACGAAATCCTCCGTCCTGTAGTTGATAGCGCGCTCCGCACCCAGACGTTCGCAGGCTTGGCATTTCTCTGCGCTGCCGGCAGTCGCGAATACCCGTAGACCGAAGGCGTGCGCCAACTGTATCGCGCACACCCCGATGCCGCTGGCGCCACCCTGGACGAGCAGGCTTTCCCCAGGACGAATTGCCGCCCGGTCGAACACATTGCTCCACACCGTAAAGTAAGTCTCCGGCAGAGATGCAGCTTCAGTCATGTTCAGGCCACACGGAACCGGCAGGCACTGTTCACCAGGGGCAACGCAATACTCCGCATAACCACCTCCGGACACCAGCGCGCACACACAGTCACCCGCACGCCAGGGGCTGGTGCCTGGTCCAAGACTGGCGATAGTGCCGGCAATTTCAAGTCCGGGAACTTCTGTCACTCCGGGCGGCGGCGGATAAAGACCTTTGCGCTGCAGGAGATCTGGGCGGTTGACGCCAGCGGCTGCGACCTTGACCAAAACTTCCCCGGTGCCCGGCGTCGGCGTCGCGCGGGCCCCGACGACGAGAACCTCGGGTGCGCCGTGGGCGGTGATCACGATGGCGCGCATAAAAGCTGGTGGTTGGATGCTGTTCATGGTCGGCCCTCGATGCGAGCGTACGCCGGGACGCGGTCGCCGATTCAGCGCCGGCCCTGATCTGCCTTCCCGAAGAAGTCGACCCAGCACTTTTCGATCCATTCCAGGGCAGCCTGTTGGTGGGTGAGGCCCCGGCCTTCTTGCTCCAGGGTCTTGCGCCGGTATTCATCAATGCGGAAAACCATTTCAAAGATCTGTGTCCGCGCCTTGTCATCTGCGTTGATGAATTCCACCCCGATCACATACTGCAACGACATTTTCTTGCACCATGCGACCTTTCCCAGGACCTCAAATACCGGCCCATTCGGGGGGATGCGCAGCCGAATAACGGTGCCGGACTTGAGTTCGACCATGGAATTGAACGACAGGCCGCCACGGCTGATGTTGTTGAGGTACAGGGTTTCGCTGGCTACCACCTCCTCGAGCGACACGGATACGGGTAGACCAGCCGGATAACGGATAAAGCTTCGCATATTGCCTCTAGTTTAGCTGTTTTGCTTCTTCGGGATACGACGCACCTAATCCTAGCGCTAGCCGGACCGCAGCGCAGCAAATGTGGAAAGCGCCATGGATCGGCACGGCCGGATTCACATTCTTCTCAATCCAAATTCTAGGCCAGATCCCAGCCCGCAGTCGGCAAGGAAGAGCGTCCGCGGCGGCGTCTCATCAGCATGGCAAGGCGCTCACGGGTATCCAGCCCGGTCCCGAGGTCCCAGCAATTCACAACCGCAAGCCTCGGTCCTCCCGGAGGCATGGCATGCATGCGCGCGGGCCGGTCCGCATCAAATGTAATCTGAACGCTCGAAATTCCTGGTTGTGAAAGCAGGCCGGAGACGGCGCTGCGATCGAACTGGGGAAACTGCGTGCCGGGTTCCCCAAAAAGAACCACACTGTAGCCGGTGCGCCGGCAATGGTCCGGATAACTCCAGACCTGGTGCGCATAAAGGTCGACCACGGCCTGTATCCAGCCGCTGCCGTAAAGGTCCGGCCACTGATCTGCGAAGCGCAGATGTGCCTCGATAATCATCCCGCCAATCGTCTCAAGATTGACACAGCCGCAATATCCTTCAAGGTTGCGCCGCAGCCAATCACCGCAGTAGGCTTCGATATCGGGGCGCGGTTCGGCTAGGACTGTCCAGTAGTCAAACGTACCGTGCTCAAGCGTCTTGGCCAAGACATGACGCCACCAAACCGGCTGTCCATCGACTAGCGCCACATCGCTGCTTACATGCTCCCCGTTGAGCAGAGGCATCCACATATGTCCGGGTTGCTGGACACATTCGTACTCTTCGAGCGAAGCGATGACGCGGCTACCTACCCCCATGCCGCGCAGGTTATACACCGGCTTGCTAAACACCGGAAAGCACGGTGGTGTGACACCATGCGGAGCATGCTCCAACCCCTGCGTCTGACAGATCAACAGCTTGTTATAGATCCAGCGATGTTCGGGAAAAAGACGATAGGCATATTCGTCGTCCGTCGGAATGACGATTTCCTTAGGGCAGTCGACTCCCTCGAAGTACTGCTCACGCCACTGATCCTGCTCAATGATAGGCATGACGCCGGACACTCTGGGACGCCCGTCCGGATCGGCCTGACCAGCCGATCCGGGCAACGCGGCTGCGCCGCCTGGCATTGTTCGCTAGAGGCATACGGAAGCTTGTCCCTGGGTGATAGCACCGGAAACACTCTCCATGCATCCCGGCCTCAGCGCCGGCGGCTGGCGGAAAGCGTTGCAAGTAACGCACTGCCCATCTCGGCCGGCGACCGCACCGTGACGACGCCCGCAGCTTCCAGGGCGGCGAACTTCTCCGCCGCCGTGCCTCGCCCGCCGCTGATGATCGCCCCCGCATGCCCCATCCGCCGGCCTGCGGGCGCAGTGACCCCAGCGATGTAGGCAACCACCGGCTTGGAAACACGCGCGCCGATATAGGCCGCCGCCTCCTCCTCTGCGCTACCGCCGATCTCGCCGACCATCAGGATGGCTTCGGTCTGCGGATCACCCTGAAAAAGTTCTAGGCAATCGATGAAGCTCGTACCTGGAATCGAATCGCCGCCGATTCCGATACAAGTGCTCTGCCCAAGAGCCAGATCGGTTGTCTGCTGCACCGCCTCATAAGTCAGCGTTCCAGACCGCGACACAATCCCCACGCTCCCTGGCAAATGGATCGGGCCGGGCATAATGCCGATCTTGCACTCACCGGGGGTAATGATGCCAGGACAGTTAGGCCCGATCAGACGGGCGCCCACCTCTCTGACCACCAGTCTGGCCTCGAGCATGTCCCGCGTCGGAATACCCTCAGTGATGCATACGATGAGGGCGATGCCAGCGGCGGCTGCCTCGATTATAGCGTCCTTGCAGAAGGCGGCCGGCACGTAGATGACACTGGCATCAACCCCAGTCTCCGCTACCGCGTCCTTGACCGTGTTGAACACGGGCAGTCCGAGATGGCTGGTGCCACCCTTGCCAGGCGTCACGCCCCCAACCATGCGGGTACCATAGGTGATTGCCTGCTCCGAATGGAAGGTGCCCTGCTTGCCGGTAAACCCCTGGCAGATCACTCTGGTGTTCTTGTCTACGAGGACGCTCATGCAACCCCTGTGGCAGCGACGATTTCGCGCGCAGCCTCAGCCAGACCTTTGGCTGCGGTGATTTTTAGACTACTGCGATCAAGGATCTCCCGACCCTCATCGGCGTGGTTTCCATCCAAACGCACCACCACCGGCACGCGTATGCCAACCTCCTTGACGGCGCCAACGATACCCTCGGCAATCATGTCGCAGCGCACGATCCCGCCGAAGATATTCACCAGGACTCCCCGTACGTTCGCATCCGACAGGATGATCTTGAAGGCTTCCGCCACGCGTTCCCTGGTCGTAGACCCGCCAACGTCTAGAAAATTTGCCGGATTTCCGCCATGCAGCTTGATCAGATCCATCGTGGCCATCGCCAGTCCGGCGCCGTTCACCATGCAGCCGATGTTGCCATCAAGCGCGATGTAATTAAGATCCCATTTGCGGGCGCGCGTTTCGCGCTCGTCCTCCTGGCTCGCATCACGCAGCGCCGCCAGCGCCGGCTGGCGAAAAAGCGCGTTATCATCCACATTCGCCTTGGCATCAAGGCAAAGCAGGCTGCCGTCTTTGGTTACCGCCAGTGGATTGACCTCGAGCAGGCTCAGATCCTTTTCCACGAACAGCCGGGTCATGCCGGACAGGATGCGAGTGAACTGAGCCAATTGTTCCGCAAGCAGTCCCAGTGCGAAGCCAAGCTCCCGGCATTGATAGGGCTGCAGTCCCACCAGTGGGTGCACCACCGCCTGCAGGATCCTGCCGGGCGCCTTATGCGCCACCTTTTCGATCTCCACCCCGCCCTCAGTCGAAACCATGACCACAAGGCGCTGGCGCGAACGGTCGATAACTACGCCGACGTAAAGCTCCCGGTCGATGTCTGACGGCCTTTCGATCAACACATGGTTGACCGGCTGCCCGCGCCGGTCCGTCTGGTCGGTGACCAAACGCGAGCCTAGCAAGGAAGTCACCGCTGCTATCGCCGCGGCCGGTTCCGAGACGATCCTCACCCCGCCGGCCTTGCCGCGGCCGCCGGCATGCACCTGGGCCTTAATAACCCAACGCTCGCCACCGAGTTCGGCAATGGCGGCGCGCGCAGCATCCGGACTATCCGCGACGCGATGTTCGGGCACGGCCACGCCGTATTCGGCGAGCAGCAGCTTCGCCTGATACTCGTGCAGGTTCATGTCAGCTTCATAGAAAGTGTTTCGGTGTCGATTTGCTATTCTACCCCATGGCCATTCAGCGTACCCTGGCGCGCGCAGCGGTTGCGATCAGCGCCGGCGTGCACGCGCGATATGAATCGCCCGGCCATCTACGGCGAGCGCCGCCTCATGGAAAACTTCGGACAGCGTCGGGTGTGCAAACATGGTCATCGCCAGATCCTCGCTGCTTGCCGAGAACTGCATGGCAATGACCGCCTGGGCGATCAATTCGGAGCAATGCGGACCGATCATGTGCACTCCAAGTACACGGTCGGTCGCGGCATCCGCAATGATCTTCACCATGCCCGCGGTATTGCCCAAGGCTAGGGCACGTCCACTAGCGGAGAACGGGAAAACTCCGACCCGGAAGTTGGTTCCCGCCGCACGCAATGCCTGCTCACTCTTGCCTACCCAGGCTATCTCCGGCAGGGTATAGATAACGGAAGGCACAGTATCGTAATTTACTGAGGACTGCTGGCCAGCAATACGCTCGGCGACCATGATTCCTTCCCCCGAACCCTTGTGCGCCAGCATCGGACCGCGGACCACATCACCAATTGCGTAGACTCCAGGGATATTGGTACGGCACTGCTCGTCCACGTGTATGACTCCCCATTCGTCCAACAGCAGTTCGGTTTCCGGGGCAAAAAGTCCACGCGTATTCGGACGACGGCCGACAGCCACGATTAGCCTGTCCACAGTCTCACGATGGTCCCCGCCATGATCCTGATACTCCAATTCGACGTGGTTCTCTAAGATACGGCACCCGAGCACACGTGCGCCCAGACGTATGTCCAGGCCCTGGGAGGTGAATTGGCGCAGTGCCTCACCAGCGACCTGCGAATCGGTAATCGTGAGGAACTCCGGCTGCGCCTCAAGCAGCACCACCTGGGAGCCAAGGCGCCGCCATACGCTGCCCAGTTCCAGACCAATCGCGCCAGCGCCGATGATCCCGAGGCGTGCCGGGACCTCGGGAAATTCCAGTGCTCCAGAGGAATCGACTATAAGATCACCGTGCAAGGGTGCAGCGTCGATCTCGGCCGGAATGGAGCCCGATGCGAGAATAATATTCTCGGCTTCGATCAACTGCCCTTTGCTTTCGCCGTCTTCGTGCACCTCTACCTGTTTTCGTGGTAACAACCTCGCGTGGCCTGTCACCCAGGTGATCTTGTGCGACTTGAACAAACCTGCAATTCCCTGGGTGAGCGTGGCGACAACCTTGTCTTTGCGCACCATCATGGCGTTGAGATCCAGCGTCACGCCGCCACACTTGACGCCATGCATCGAAAACGAACTTTGAGCCTGGTCGTAAATTTCTGAGGACTCGAGCAGCGCCTTGGAAGGAATGCATCCACTGTTGAGGCAGGTTCCACCCAGAACCGGCCGGTCCTGGCGGTCGCGCCACTGATCAATGCAGGCGGTATTCATGCCTAGCTGGGCGCAGCGAATGGCTGCGACATAGCCCGCCGGCCCGCCGCCGATTACGACCACATCGAAATGCCTAGCCATCAGCCGCGTTCCTTTATCTGGTTCAGAGCCCACGCACCCATCGCCGCTCGAATTGCGGCCTGGTGCTGGGCCGATTCGGAAACCCTGCTAAACCTCGAGCAAAATCCGCGCCGGATCCTCAAGTATCTCCTTGACCGTAACGAGGAAACGCACGGCCTCGCGCCCATCGATGATACGGTGATCATAAGAAAGAGCCAGATACATCATCGGGCGAATCACGACCTGGCCATTTTCCGCCAATGGGCGATCCTCAATTTTATGCATTCCGAGTATGGCGCTCTGCGGCGGGTTCAGGATCGGCGTGGAAAGCAATGACCCGAATACACCGCCGTTTGTTATAGTGAAGGTACCTCCGGTTATCTCATCCATGCTGAGTGTACCCTGCTGCGATTTTTGTCCCAGCGCTGCGATCTGCGACTCGATCGCGGCCATAGTAAGCGTATCAGCATCACGCAGTATCGGAACCACGAGACCGCGCGGAGAGCTCACGGCGATCCCGACATCATAATAGCCGTGATACACGATCTCGTTGCCGTCCAGCGATGAATTGATTTCTGGAAACTGCTTCAATGCTTCCACTGCGGCCTTGACGAAGAACGACATATACCCCAGGCGCACCCCGTATTCCTTCTCGAAACGTTCACGGTAGCGCTGGCGCAGATCCATCACGGGGTGCATGTTGACCTCATTGAAGGTCGTGAGGATTGCGGCCGTACGCTGCGCCGCAACCAGACGTTCTGCGATGCGCGCGCGTAACCGGGACATGGGCACGCGCTTCTCAGGGCGGCCGCCTCCGACTTCCGCTGCGGGTGCGGGCACACTGGAGGCGCCGGAGCGCAATGCCGGCGAAGGCTCCGTCGGAAGCTCCTCGATAAAGCGCAGTACATCCTCCTTCAGGACACGCCCACCCTTGCCGGTTCCGACGAACTGCTCCTGTCTCAGTCCATGATCGGCAATCAGTTTCTGGGCGGAGGGAGTCAAAATGGGCTGCCTGGCAGACGCCGCTGCGGCCCCAGGCTTCTTGGCACCAGGCCCCTCATCCACGACTGGCCGGCGATCGCCGGAATCAGCAGGCGCGGCAAGGCGTGCGATGATCTGGCGCGCGACTACCCTCGCACCCTCGCTCTGAAGGATTTCCTGGAGTACGCCATCGGCTGGCGCCGGGATCTCAAAAACCACCTTGTCAGTCTCGATATCGGCCAGGATCTCCGAACGCTTTACCGGGTCGCCGGGACGCTTGCGCCAGTTGACGAGCGTGCCATCGCTAACAGACTCCGGGAAATCGGGTACCTGTACGTCTATCGACATTATTTGCGCCTCCATCATCTCTGGCCGTCAGTAAAATCCCAGCGTCGCGATAAGAATCAGCGTTGCACTCATGCCCCGTCCCCGAGCGCTTCGGCAACCAGCGCACGCTGCTGCTGGATATGAAGCGGCGGATAGCCCACGGCCGGCGCCGCAGATGCCGGCCTGCCGGCATATTCCAGCTGCACCTGTGACGGCAGCACGTTGCGCACATGGTGCTGGCTCGCGTACCAGGCTCCCTGGTTCCTGGGTTCCTCCTGGCACCAGACAGCGGTCGTGATGTGCGAATAACGATCTAGCTCCGCCTTTAACTCCGCCTCGGGAAAGGGATAGAGTTGCTCTATGCGAAGGATGACCGTATCGGTACGTTCCTGTTCGCGTCGTCTTTCCAGCAGATCGTAATACACTTTGCCGCTGCACAGCACAAGGCGCCGCACACCCTCAGGCGCAAGCGCATCGCTTTCCGGAAGTATCGTGTGAAACTTTCCATCGCATAGCTCATCGATCGAACTTGTCGCTAGCCGGTGCCGCAACAGGCTTTTTGGTGTCATTACGATCAGTGGTTTGCGGCAATTCTGCATCATCTGCCTGCGCAGCAAATGAAACATCTGTGCTGGGGTCGTCGGAACACAGATCTGTAGGTTCTGTTCGGCAGCGAGCTGTAAGTAACGCTCCGGGTGCGCCGACGAGTGTTCCGGTCCCTGACCCTCATAACCATGCGGCAGAAACAGTGTCAAACCACACAGCCTGCCCCATTTCTGCTCGCCTGCGGTGATAAACTGATCGATCACGACCTGGGCGTTGTTGGCAAAATCGCCAAACTGCGCCTCCCAGATGACAAGCGTTTCAGGGTCCGTGGTCGCGTATCCATATTCGAACGCGAGCACAGCCTCTTCGGACAATGGCGAGTTGATCACCACGAACGGTGACAACCCCTCTCCCAGGTGACACAACGGCACATAAGCGCTGCCGTCTCTGACGCTGTAGACCACCGCATGACGGTGAAAGAAAGTGCCACGGGCGCTGTCCTGTCCGGACAGGCGGACGCGATAACCCTGATCGAGAAGCGTCGCATAGGCCACGGTTTCCGCGAACCCCCAATCGATGGGCAATGCGCCAGCCGCCATCTTGCGCCGATTGTCGTAGATCTTGACAACGTTCGGGTGCAGTTCGAATCCTTCTGGAAGCCGTCCCAGCCCGGCCGACAGATCCCGGACAGTCTGCATGGCCACACGGGTATCGACCTCCGACTTGCAGCTCTTGCCGACAAAGGGCCGCCAGTTCGAGGCGTACGGATAATGGGCCTCTTCCTCGGGAATGAAATCAAGAGTAACGCGGGCCCCTGCTTCAAGCGCGAGCCGGTAGGACTCGACACTGAGCTGGGGCACGTCCGGGCCGACCACGCCTTCCTCCACGAGCTTCCGGGCGTACAAAGTGCGTGTCGATAGCTTTTCTCGGATCTTCCCGTACATCAATGGCTGCGTAACCGAGGGCTCATCGGCCTCGCTGTGCCCGTGGCGCCGATAGCAGACAATATCGATGACAACATCCTTGCGAAACGTAGTGCGGTAATCCAAAGCCACCTGGCCGACAAACAGTACCGCCTCCAGGTCGTCGCCGTTTACGTGGAAAATCGGCGCGCTCACCATTTTCGCAGCATCAGTGCAGTAAAATGTGGAACGCGCATCCTGCTGTGCGCTTGTAGTGAAGCCGATCTGGTTGTTTACAACGATATGGACTGTACCTCTGGTGGAAAAGCTCCGCGACTGGGACATGTTGAAGGTTTCCATCACCACACCCTGGCCAGAGAACGCCGCATCGCCGTGAATCAGGACCGGCACTACCTGGATGCCATCCGAGTCGTCGCGACGGTCCTGACGGGCACGCACGGAACCCTCCACCACCGGACCGACGATCTCCAGGTGCGAGGGATTGAACGCAAGCGCAAGATGCACGGGACCACCCGGGGTGTTGATGTTCGACGAAAATCCCTGGTGGTATTTCACGTCGCCGGAGCGGTCGACGTTCTTCAAAGCCTTGCCCTCGAACTCCTGGAATAGCTCCGCCGGGGTCTTCCCCATGATGTTGACCAGCACGTTGAGCCGGCCGCGATGGGCCATTCCTATGACCATCTCCCTGATGCCATGGCCACCTCCGCGCTGAACTAGGCCGTCGAGCAAAGGAATGAGACTTTCGGCCCCCTCCAAGGAGAATCGCTTCTGGCCCACGTACTTGGTATGGAGGAAGTGCTCCAGCCCTTCCGCCGCCGTCACTCGGTCAAACAGGCGCTGCTTGATGTCGTTCGAAAAACCCGTGATTCCGCGGGCACTTTCCAAATGGTGCTGGATCCAACGCTTTTCCGCCGTATCGGTGAGATACATGTACTCGGCACCAATGGATCCGCAGTAGGTACGCTGCAAGGTATCCAGAATGTCTCGCAGGCGTGCCTTTCCCGGCCCCACCAACGAACCGGTATCGAACTCGGTCTCGAGATCCGCCTCGATCAGCCCGTGATGCGCCGGATAGAGTTCCGGCACATCGGCCATTGGCATCATTTCCAGCGGATCCAGGTTGGCACGCTGGTGTCCGCGGAACCGATATGCGTTGATCAGCTGCAGTACCCGGACCTGCTTCTCCCGGTAGTCGGAAGGGGCGGCATCGGCCACCGGCGTGGCCCGACGCGTTGCGTGGGCAAGATGGCGGAAACGCTCGCGAATCTCGGAGTGAGACACGTCCACGGCGACACCATCAATCCGCGGAAGTCCCTCGAAAAAATGCCGCCATGCAGGGTCGACAGAATCGGGACTGCGCAAGAAGGTTTCGTAAAGCTGCTCCAGGTATGGTGCGTTGGCGCTGGCCAGCGGCGAGGTTTTCAGCCATATGCTGAAATTTGTATTTTCTTGCGGATCGTCCATCTCCACCCACCCGTTCCCGGCGTATCCCGGAAGACCTCGTCGAGTCTTTCATGCCGACAGAGCTGATCAGATCTCGTGTTTGTTGACGCACTATGGCCACAAAGCCGGTAAATCCTCGCAACACCAGGTACGACGATGCGTGCGACGGCTGCGCGTCATCGCGGTCCTGATCGGCTCGTGGCATAAACAATTCGCTGCATGCGCCGGCGATAATGCACCACGCCTTCGCCTCAGGATCAAGGCGCCTTGTACGGCTTTCATCTTGCCACCTCTCCCCGTGACAAAGAGGGCATTGGCTGCACCAATAAGACCGGCGTGGCCTGCAGCATTACTCAAACTGATGATAGGACACCCGAAGTGTCCGCGCTATCCTTGCCGTCGAAGCTTCAAGACCGGGCCGGTTGCATGATTGAGTGAAGTCTGGCACTGCACGATTTTCTACGCTGGCGGGTTACAGCCGCAACGGCCGCGAACCTCAACAGCGATGCCGCCAAGGGTTCTGTTTGTGACTGTAGCGACACACCGGCAGTGCCCGGAACCGTACTGCCAGCGGTTCCGCCCTGCTGAATTTCGGTGCCGGAAAAACGGTTTAGACAATTCAGACTCGTACCCGCCTGTTTGCCTCTGCCCCAGCACCCCTTTTGGCGGCAGGCGCGTCTCGCCTCCACCGGGCGACGCCAGCCCGGGTCGGACCCGACTCCAACTTAGATTGGTCTCAACGAGACGGACAAAATGCCCGTCATTCTGCTGCCTCCTTGCGCCTTGCACGAACGGGCCTGCACGGATAGGGAAGACTATCCCGCTGACTGCCGTCGAAGTGCCCTGAAAGAGCGAGAGAACGTGCGGACCCCGCCTCACTTAAGGCATTCACATCGCATCGCGCTACATCGAACCACGCACCTGACCCCACATGCCAGCCTGCCGTTTCCAGGCGAATGCGGCTATTTCATCCTGGTCGCGCCGGTTCCAGGGTTGCATCGACATTAAGTTCATCACAAAAATCGATAAACTCGTCGCGCAACCGTCCTATATGCAGATCTGCCGGTACACTGACGGTCATGGTGAGCGAGAACATTGGCGTGCCCGTATGGGCAGCCGGATAAGTCCAGGTGCTGAGGTCTTCAACATTAATGCCGCGGATGGAGAAGAACTCTGCAACCTTATGCACAATGCCCGGGTGATCTATCGAAACCACATCTACCGCATATGGAACCATGCTCGGACGCGGTGCGCGCTCATCCGTCGGCCGGGCAATAATAGCGAGGCCAAGCTTCTTGCCCAGGGCCAGCGCCATGGCCTCGATCTTGCCGATGGCATTCCAACTCCCGGAAATCATCAGAATCAAGGCGAATTCCCCGCCCAGAACGGTCATGCGACTATCCTCGATATTGCATCCGCCATCGAGGATGGCACGAGACAATTCATTGACGATGCCTGGACGGTCTTGTCCGATCGCGGATATAACTAAGTATTTCTTCATGACGCTACGTGGGTCCTAGCAACACTGTTGGCAGACACCTGGATCGGGCTGCCTGAAGCCGCCCGCTATCATAGCGCAGGCAGCAACTTGCGCAGCTTTTTCATTGCTGACCGGCGTGTCCGGGACCTTTCCGCTGGCCTATGGCTACATCAGGGTAAAACGGAAGTCTCCAAAAAGCCCCGGACCATCGAAGGATCCCGCCCTATGGGCTATGCGTTTCAATACCGGCCGCCTCGCGCAAAAAAATACCGGACCAAACATCATCGGCTGTCGGAATGCATCTCCGCCAGCCGGCACCGGGAACCACTCAACCCGGAATGCGATAGGATTCGGACGTTGCAATGAGGCCCAGGTTACAGACAAAGCAAACCACGAACCCCAAGTATGCGCCAGCCACCACATCGCTCACGAAATGATAGTTGGTCGCCACCAAGGCCGTGCCGAGCAGAACCACGCCGGCCACGTAGACCGTTCGATACCGAGGATACTGCTGCCAAAGCGCCGCCGCCAACGCCGTGAACACCGTCATATGGCCTGATGGAAAACTCGTGTAGCCGGCTCCGCTGTGAAACCAGTGAAATCCGACAAGATGGCGGTGAACCAGCCACATCCTTGGATCGGCGCGTCCGAAAGCGTACTGCAGCACAGTCTTCACCACGTACGCCAGAGGCACACTGATGCCACAGAGTTGCATAAAGCGCGTATGCACGTTATGAATGCCCTTCGGCATCCAGACGAACAACACTGTCCAGCAAATAGTCGTGATGACAAGCACGATCGGCAGCAGAAAATCCGGGATGTGCGACGCATATTTGCGCAGCATCACGTGGGACATGATTAGCTGGTGGAAGAAAATGGCAGTGCTTGCGTCAAAAAGGAAATAGCCGAACACCGTCAGCAGGGTGGAAAGGAAAAATCCAGCAACCACATGTGATGCTTTCATGCTCTGATCCCGATCGGTGCCGCTTCTGAGAAATCCGCGCCGTTGGAGTTGGACGTCGGGTGCGGTGCATTTTACCTACCGGGCTGCTTTATTGCGAACCAATCACCACTGCACCTCGAAGGCGCACGACCCAGCGCCAGAGGAATACTCGGTATCGCCAGGCGCCGGGATAGCCCCGGTCACACCGAAGCGGCTAACTGGCATTTTCCGGGACAGCACCACCTCCCGCAGACGTCCGCGACGCCGGTCATCGGATGCGCCGGGCATGGAATCGATCGCGAAGTTATAATGCCGGGATTCCGTACTTGGACAGCGCTTCAATCAGATCATGCCTTGCTTAAACAGCCTGTGAAGACCTTATGACACTCAGCTCCCTGCGCCAAGATCTGCGCAAACGACTGACCGCCGACAATCTTCGTCGGACGGCGTGGTACGTTTTGCTGGCACTTTCGGCCTACACCTTGTATCTGGATCACGTCGTACGCACGGAATTCGAGCGCCGGTCCTGGGCGATACCGGCACGAGTGTATGCGCGCCCACTGGAGCTCTTCCCCGGGGAAAACCTGGCCCCGGCAAAACTCCTCGAAGAGCTGAAGCTACTCGATTACCGTGCCACCGGCACACCCGCGGACCCAGGCAGCTATTCGCGCCATGGCGATGACGTCGATCTGATTACGCGCCCGTTTACGTTCTGGGACGGCCGGCAGCCGGCACTGGCACTGGACTTGCATTTTGCAGATGGGAGACTGGCGACGCTGCAAAACCAGGGCACAGGCGCATCCCTCAGCCTAGTTCGCCTGAATCCGCTATTGATCGGCAGGATTTATCCCGCTGATCGCTCAGACCGGCAGCTCATCACACTCAGCGAGGCACCGCCGGACCTGGTCAACGGCCTCATCGCGGTCGAGGACCGCAGCTTCTACACGAATTATGGTATAGATCCACGCGGCATGGCACGCGCCATGTGGACTATGCTCCGCGGTCGCGGTGTGCAGGGCGGCAGTACCTTGACCCAGCAGTTGGTCAAAAATCTGTTTCTCGGCCCGCAGCGCACTGTCACGCGCAAATTTACCGAAGTGATCATGGCGCTGCTGCTGAACCTGCACTACAGCAAGCAGCAGATTCTAGAGGCTTACCTCAATGAGGTGTATCTCGGCCAGGAGGGCGAGCACGCAATACGCGGCTTCGCCGAAGCTAGCAAATTCTACTTCAATGAACCGCTGTCCCAGATCAATCTGTCACAGTCGGCACTGCTTGTCGCTTTGGTCCGGGGACCATCGTATTACAATCCGCGCCTGCATCCGCGGCATGCGCTCGCGCGCCGCAATCTGGTACTCAAGGAACTACGGCTGCAGCACCATATCAGCGCGGCACAATATGCCTTGGCCCTAGGAAAACCTCTCGGCGTTGCAGCGGTACCGCCTCTCGCTGCCTCGCCCTATCCAGCATTCCTCGACCTGGTACGCCGCCAGCTGCTGCGTGACTACCGCGAGAATGAGCTACGCTCGGCCGGTCTGCGTATCATAACGACGCTTGATCCCGAAGTGCAGGCCGCGGCCGAACACGCCCTCACTACACGTCTCGCCCGACTTGAAAAAGAGCAGCACCTTCCCACGCATTCGCTGGAGGGCGCAGTAGTCATCAGCAATTCTCAGACCGGTGAAGTTCAGGCGATCGTGGGTGGCCGTGATCCGCAATTTGAAGGATTCAACCGAGCATTGGATGCCTTTCGCCCGGTAGGATCTCTCATCAAGCCCGCGATCTACCTCACCGCGCTCGAACAGCCAGGCAGCTATACCCTCGCCACGTTGTTGCAGGATAGTCCGCTTGCCGTCCCTGAGAGCCAGGGAGTTATCTGGGCGCCCAAGAACTATGACCGCCGCTTCCACGGCATGGTGCCACTGCCCGTGGCACTCGCCAATTCCTACAATGTCGCCACGGTACGTCTCGGGCTCAGCTTGGGACTCCCAGCGGTCATGGGTACGGTGCACAAACTCGGAATCAAGCATAATCTGCCTGAGTACCAGGCGAGCCTGCTTGGAGCCGACAGCCTGACACCGTTCGAAGTGACTCAGATGTACCAAACTCTGGCGAACGGCGGATTCCGCATGCCGCTGCGCACGGTCCGCGATGTCCTGGACGCCGATGGACGGCCGCTGCAACGCTTCTCGCTGAAAGTCAGGCAGGTTGTCCCGCCTGGTCCTGTCTACCTGCTTACCTATGCCCTCCAGGGTGTCGTGGACCACGGCACGGCCGTTGACCTCAAGCATTACCTTTCTCCGGATCTGCACGTGGCCGGCAAAACCGGCACCACCCAGGATCTGCGTGACAGCTGGTTCGCCGGCTTCACTGGCGACCACGTGGCCGCGGTATGGATCGGTCGCGACGACGATGGGCCAACAGGCCTGACCGGTGCCACCGGCGCAATGACTGTCTGGGGCAAAGCCATGGCGCGGCTTGACCCGGAACCACTGAACCCACCACGTCCGGCAGATGTCGACATGGCATGGATTGACCCGGGGACGGGGCTTCTGGCCGATCCGGACTGCCATGGAGCAGTCCGGATTCCATTTATACGGGGCTCGGCACCAGTCAATACGGCGCCCTGCGCTTCTCACTCTCCCATCAGGGTGCTGAAGACCTGGTTCCAGCGACTGTTCGGACACCGATCTGGCGTACAATGATGCAGCGTACGGCGGATGACACGGGCACACAGCCGCGATCAATCCCACGGATGTTGCTTTTCGGCCGGGACCGACGCGAGTCGGGCAACTCCGGAAAAACCCGGTCATGACGTTGCGTATCCTCATGCTGTTGCTCCCGGCGCTCGCGCTGATTCTCGGTGCCTGCGCTCTGCTACAGCCAGTTCACGGACCGTCCCCAGTCTCAAGCAATGTGGCAGTCGTGTCGCTGTTCAATACCGCCCGTCAGGATAGGCGCGCCGGCAATTTCTCGGCCGCGGACGCGACGCTAGGGCGCGCCTGCGTATCAGCCCGCACAATCCGAGGCTGTGGCAGATGCTCGCACACGTACGCTTCGCCGAAGGCCGATACGACAGGCTGAGGAACTCGCGCAACGCGCGAGCAGCTGGGCCGGCGAGGATAAGGCTCTGATATCCGAGGACTGGGGCATCATAGGCAATGCGCGCGAGCAGAGCGGCGACCTGACAGGCGCTAGCGATGCCTATGGAAAGGCCCGCGAATTGAAGCGGTGATAACCCGGGCCATACAGCGTCTTTTGCTCGTGAACAAATTCGATACAACCGCACAGTCCGGTGGGCAGGCAACGCCGGCCGTGATTCATTCTGGACGCTATTCCTTTCGGTCATCTGGAAGTTCATAACGGATTTCCGTGATCACGAATACTGCCCTGCCGTTCGGAAGCTCGACGGCAACCTCGTCGCCTTCGGTCTTGTTCATCAAGGCGCGGGCAAGTGGGGAATCCATGCTGATAAGGCCCCGCTGCGGATCAAATTCGTCCGGACCGACAATGCGGTACATGAAAGCTCCACCGGCTTCATCTTCAAGGAGAACCCATGCCCCGAAGTAGACGCGGGCGCGGTTATCCGGCTTGCGCTCAACCACGACCAGCTGATCAAGACGCTTGCTAAGAAAGCGGATGCGACGGTCTATTTCTCGAAGCTGCTTCTTTCCATATATGTATTCCGCATTTTCCGAACGATCTCCGAGCGCTGCAGCCTCGGAAACCGCCTGGGTGACCTGCGGACGCTTAACCCGCCAGAGGTATATCAGCTCATCGTTCAGGCTCTTCCATCCCTCGGGCGTGATGTAGTTCGACGCAGCGCGCTGTCCAATGCCGCGATGTTTCATGGCTATGGCTTCGAAATCATTGCGGCAGGCACCTGCGGTGCAACCCACCCGTAACGGAACGGGTAAGGTAAGCGCCCTGTCGGCCAGCGATTCCGGGGGGATTCATGTTTTTGCGAAAAAGATGTTTTCATTATCCATGCTCTGAGAAAAGATAGTACGTTGTCTTGTCTTTAAAGAAAAAGGCCAAAAATCGCTTTTCGAAGTGGGAAATCTGAAACAGCGCGTAAAGTCTGCGGGTCATCCCCAACAAGCCCGTCACGGCTCAATGGGTGGCTGTGCAAGCCCTTCCCGTTCGGCGATATGCCAGCACCTTCCGGGCAGGGTACTCGAACACACGCTGTACTGCGTGTCGCCGGGCGGCCAGACGGAGCCACAATTTTTCATTGTCCGATCTGGGTCTGCTCAAGCATTGGCCATGAAACCAGAATGGGCGGTTGCCAAGCGCCGGCTTGGGGATCGTTTCTTCTCGAGCACAGTGCACACTCTCAGGACGTTCGGAGGCGGCGCAAGTCATATTACAGAATCACCCGACGCTGACCACCGTTCCCAGGCTTGATATGATCACAGACCCAACATAGGAATCGCCTTATGCACCTAATTAGCTGTCGCTACCGGGGTGCGGATCGGATCGGAATGGTCATGGGGGACAACGCCGCTCTGATTTCCACCCGTGATGGATGGCCGCGAACAATACTCGCGCTGATCGACGCTGGTCCGGAGCTGTGGTCCGATCTGGCGTTAAATCCGGACCGGGCAATCGATGAGCGGGTGCCGCTTTCCGCGGTGGAACTCTGCGCTCCGATCCCGCGACCACGGAAGAACATCATGTGCCTCGGCTGGAATTACGCCGATCACGTAAGAGAAAGCGCGGATGCGCGCGCAGCGGAAATCCCGGAGCATCCTGTGGTGTTCACCAAGAACACGACCAGCATCAATGGCCCTCACGGAGATATCCCGTGGGATCCGGATCTCACCACCCAGCTCGATTGGGAGGTCGAGCTCGCAGTCGTCGTGGGCGTCGGTGGCCGCAGAATTCCGGCTGCGGAAGCATTGCGTCACGTGTTCGGCTACACCGTCGTAAACGATGTCTCGGCGCGCGATCTGCAGTTCCGCCACAAACAGTATTTTCTTGGCAAAAGTCTGGACGGCACCTGCCCGATGGGTCCGGCAATCGTCACTGCCGACGAGATTCCGGATCCGCAGGCGCTGGAACTGCGAACCTGGGTGAATGGCGAACTCAAACAGTCGTCCAGTACCCGCTTCCAGGTATTCGATGTTGCCCGTGTGCTGTCGATTCTGTCTCGCGGCATGCCGTTGGAACCTGGCGACATCGTTTCCACAGGGACGCCGGGCGGCGTCGGCTTCGTGCGCAGCCCCCCTGAGTTTCTCAAGCAGGGAGATCTGGTGGAGTGCGAGGTGCAGGGCATCGGCCGGCTGCGTAACCGTGTCCGTTAAATCGATTTGCGCACTCGACGCCACATGTGTGGCGATATCAGGTCGCGGTACCCGCAAGCAGTTGCTCGAACTCACCGCTGTCGAGCAGGATGCCTAGATCCTCCGCTCCGCCGACCAGCTGCCCGCGCACGAACACCATCGGAAAAGTTGGCCATCCGGTCCACATCTTGAGGGCGTTGCGTCGTCGCCAGTGACTTAAGTAACCACCGTACTCGAGATACACATATGCCGCCCCACGGTCATCAAGCATGCGGCGGGCACGACGGCAGAACGGGTTCCGCGCCATACCCACGATTACTACCGGATGGCGCGCCACTGCCGCGGCAACTTCTTCGACCAGGTCCTGGTGATTCGAGGAAATCTTCCCCCGAATGGCAGGATGCACACGAGATTCCTCAAGAATGTAACGAATCATTTGTGCGGCTCCACGGGGATTTCTCGTGACCGGATCACGGGCGATGGTAGACCCATTCGAGCAGTGCGTTTTGTACCGCCTCGCCGGCCTCCGTGTCGGCGCGCGGATCATTTTGCAGGCATACCACCACCATGCGCCGACCCTTGTCATCCAGCATGATGCCGGCAGTGCTGCGCACACCATCGAGGCTGCCAGTCTTCAAATGCGCACGCCCCGCCAGCGTGCTGCCGTCCAGTCTGTCCTTCATGGTGCCGTCCACAGCCAAAATGGGAAGCGAGGCAAAGAACTCCGGCATGTCGGGGCCATCGTAGGCGGCAGTCAGCACGTCCGCTAGATGGCGCGCCGAGATCCGTGCGCGACGCGAAAGCCCGGAGCCGTTGTCTACGACCAATTCCGCAAACGACATGCCGTTTGCGGCAAGCCACGCGCGCACCACCTTGGCACCGCCCTCAATGGTTCCAGGCGCCCGCACAAACTTCGCCCCCAAGGTAAGCAACAGCTGGCGCGCCATCACATTGTTGCTGTACTTATTAATAGAGCGGATCACTTCTGCCAGGGGTGGCGAATGCCCGGTATACAGCAGGTGCGCGGATGGCGGCACGTGTCCATAGCGCACACGTCCGGAGAAGCGCCCACCCATTCCAGTCCACAGTTCGCGGAAAATGCCACCAATGTAGTCACGCGGATCTGATAGCACCCGGTAGCGGTCGCTTTGCCCGCAAGCAGCAGCATAATCGCCGCTGAAGATTACCCGCGTGCCATAGCGCAAATGCACCACGCGCATGCCAACGCCGCGCGCACCACCCTGGCACGGGCCGGAGACGAGGCGCACATGATTGATGATGCTCAACCTGTCAGGCAGCGGGTCAGCGACGATACGGACCCGGCGGTCGTGGGGCTGCGGAAAGAACCGGATCCTTACTGCCTGGAAGTTGACCAGGAGCGCGCTTGGCAAAACGTTGTACGGACGCAAGGGGTGATCGTCGAATTCCCCCGGCGTCGTGCTGGCCGGAACGAAGTAACTCTGGTCCAGCACCAGATCCCCGCCGATGCTCCGAACCCCCAACTCGCGCAGGCCATGCAGGAAGCGCCAGAAATCTTCGATTACCACATCGGGATCGCCATAACCCTTTATGTACAGATTGCCTTGCAGTTGTCCGCGCCGCACCGGGCCGTCTCCGTAGGCCTCGGTCTTCCAGGTGTACGCCGGACCCAGTTTCTCAAGCGAAACGAGGGTGGTAAGTAGCTTGAGAGTGGAAGCTGGACTGCGCGGCACATCCGCATTGAAATCCAGGACGGCCCCGGAACCGTCGACCGGTCGAATTACGACGCTGAGACCGCGCGCAGACATATCGTAGCGCCGTAGCGCCGCAACAACCGGTCCGGGAAGATGCGAGCGCGACAGGCTTTCCGCGTGGGCATGAGAAGCGGCGAGAACCAGCAATGCAAGCAGCCACACAGCCAACTTCGCCGCATTGCCGCGCAGCAACGCGATCACCGGTGCTGGATTTTCTTTGACTTCGGGCATGAAACTGGAATCGTCATCCGAGCGTTATGAGGCACCATTCAACACCAGCGATGTTAGCGGCAATTGTGGCCTGACCGCAGTCCTGAGCTTCTCCAGGTATTGTTTCAGCTCACTGACACATCTGTGTTCAATACTTACAATATACCGGATTCGGCCATGCCAAACCCGTGTAAAAACAATACTCCCTAAGGATACCAATACTTTCAATCCGTCCTAGATCCCACCCGAATGGTCTGGCGAAGGGCTACTCTCTGTCAGCCGCGCTGCAGACTCGCAGCTTGGTAGAGATAAAGCATGCCTGCGGAATATAGAGAAGTTCTGCAAGCTTGCCCAGATAGTGACGCTCATACATGTCGATGTCACCGTCGGCATAAGCGACCTGCCACAGCGCCTCCATGAGCGCCTCCTTCTGCTGCGCTGAAAAGCCCCGATTGATCCGCGAGGTGAATTCATAGTCGTCCGTTGCATGACGCAACTCTTCCTGCGCCCGACTCACCAGCTGCGCCCCGTCCTGCGGGGCGAGCCCGAACAACGTACTCACGGCGCGCACTATTGCCTCACGTTCGGCCTCTTCCTCATGGTAATCGGCCGACATCACCTCGATCAGAAGCGCAGCGGCTGCCAGCCGCAACTCATCGTGTTCAGGCCTTTGACTATCAGCCGAGACGCTTTCCTCCAGAAACCGCTTAATCGCTTCGATCATCGCTTTCATCCTTTCACTATAGACCGCACCCCGGCTGTTCCGTTTCACGCTTAATCGCCGCCACCGTAGTCAATGTTCGCCACCTGACTTGCCCGCGACCGAAAACGGCGGGCGCGCGAACCATACGACCACGATAAGTGCGAGAAAAATCACCCCCGAAAGCCAGAACAGCTCATCGGTCGCGATCATCACTGCCTGCTGGGTGATCAACCTGCTCAACAGCAGCAGCGCGCTGCTGGTTGCCAGACCAAGCAGCTTCAGGTGTTCCAGCGCCCGCACACTGATCATGTTGAATGCCGAGACATGTTCGACAAGCTGGCTGTAGTGCAGGATGCTGCGGCGCTGCCACAGCGTGATACTGAGCGAGGTACCGAAACTGCCGGCAAGGATACGCAGAAAGTTGGACAGACCGGCTGCGCTCGCAAACTGGTCCGCACGCAGCCCGGACAGGCTCATGCTGGCAAGCGGGATAAAAAAGAACGCAACGCCGACTCCTTGTATGAAACGAGGCATAAACAGCTGGAAGTAGCTCACGCTGGTATTAAAGTTGCTTGTCCAGAAGGATACCCCGGCGAAAACCAGAAAACTGAAGGTCGCGAGCAGCCGCAGATCCACACGATGGAGTATGCGCCCGACAAACGGAGAGAAGACGACCGACAGCACCCCGATGGGCGCCGCCGCCAGACCGGCCCAGGTCGCGGTATAATTCATCTGTGTCTGCAGCCATAGCGGAAATATAACCACATTGCCAAAAAAGGTCATGTAGCCGAGGCTAACCGCAATAGCTCCGACCGTGAAATTGCGGTTCAGGAAGAGGTGCAAATCCACAACTGGATGTTTTTCAGTCAGCTCCCAAACGATGAAGAAACTGAGCGCAGCGACGGAAATCGCAGCAAGCGTAACGATAAAGGATGAACTGAACCAACCAAGATCGTTACCCTTGTCGAGCAGGATCTGCAGCGATCCCACGCCGATGGCAAGCAGCGCCAGACCGACGGCATCGATCGGGCGCCTGACAATGGGCGTTTCCCGCCGCCGAAGAATTTGCCAGGTCACGAATGTCGAAAACATCCCGACAGGGATATTGATGTAGAAAATCCAAGGCCAGCTGATATTGTCCGTTATCCATCCGCCCATTATCGGACCGAAGATCGGCGCAACTACCACGGTCATTGACCAGAGTGCGAGCGCCATTCCCTTCTTGTTATCCGGGTAATTTGCGAGCAGCAGGCTCTGAGAAAGTGGAATCATAGGTCCGGCCACCGCGCCCTGGCATACACGGAACGCGATGAGCATGGGCAGATTAGGTGCCAGGCCGCAAGCCCACGAGGCAACAGTAAAAAGCGTCGTGGCCGACACGAACAGCTTCACCTCTCCCATCTGTCTCGCCAGCCAACCGGTAAGCGGCAGCATGATCGCATTGCTAACAGCGAACGAAGTGATGACCCAGGCTCCCTGGGTCGGGCTGGCTCCGAGATCGCCGGCGATGGCCGGGATCGAAACGTTGGCGATGGAGGTATCCAGCACCTGCATGAATGTACCCAGAGACAGCGCGAGCGTCATCAGCGCCAGGGTACCTCCCTGCGGTGGTGGTGGTGGTGGTGGCGGCGAAAGTGCTGTCATGACCTATCTCCGCAGATGGATCGTGCTATGCGCGGCACGCGGGTCATTGGCTCTGATGATGCTGCGGATCAGCCTGTCGACCCCCCCGGTGCTGCCGGTATAC
>DAHXOO010000020.1 GCA_027364845.1 Pseudomonadota bacterium
AGGAGACCCCCGTGACCATCCTTACCCGCAGAACCTTCTTGAAGGGCAGCCTCGCAGGCGGCGCACTGGCGCTGTCGGCCGCCGCCGGGCTGTTGACCCCCCGGCGCGTGCTCGCCGCCACCTGGCCGGACGCCGCCTTCGAGGCGACCAGTGCTTCGGCCGTGCTTCAGTCCCTCTATGGAACGGCCCGCATCCCGGTGAGCCCGAAGATCGCTATCCGGGCCCCGATCCAGGCCGAAAACGGGGCGGTGGTGCCGATCCAGGTCTCGACCACCCTGCCGCAGGTCCAGTCGATCAGCATCGTGGTCGACAAGAACCCCACGCCGCTCGTCTCCCGGGTACGCTTCCTCAACGGGGCACAGGGCTTTTTCATGGCCCGCATGAAGATGGGGCAGACCTCCCCGGTGCGGGTGATCGTCCAGTCGGGGGGACGGCTCTACCAGGCGAGCCAGTCGATCAAGGTCACCGTCGGCGGTTGCGGCGGCTAGGCGTTCCTTCCCCCTTTTTTTCCGAGGCATTGTCCATGAAACACAAGACCCTGATTCGCACCCGTCCCCATCAGGGGGCCACCGAGATCCTGGTGCTCGTCGAGCACCCCATGGAGACCGGCCAGCGCATCGACCCGAAGACCAAGCGCAAGATCCCCGCGCACTTCATCCAAACCCTCACCATCGCCGTCAACGGCCGTCCGGTGGCTGAGGCCGACCTGAGTGTGGCCATCTCCAAGGATCCGCTGCTCGGGGTCCTCGTCGACGGCACCAAGGCCGGCGATACCGTGACCGTCGACTGGCACGACAATAAGGGCGAGACCGGTGGGGCAAAGACCGTCGTGAGCTAGCCCATGCCCATGAGGTGGACGCCGCCGGTGCGACGGCGGCGCCACGTCAGTCGCGCTGTCTCATTTTCGCGATGACGGGCAGGGTTCCACGGCGCGGACGGTAGAAGGTGCAAGTCGGATCGGATCATGCTTCCGCATCTGCTTGTGCCGGGACTTCGGGTCAGGTAGGAATCTCCGGCAATCCGTAGTAATAGCCCTGGGCCCAGTCCACTCCGGTGGTGCGCACGATCGCCGCTATTTCCTCGCTCTCGACAAATTCAGCCACGGTGACCAGGCCGAGGTCCGATGCCGCCTTTTGTATACCTTGCACGATTGTGCGTACCCGTTTCTCTCTGATCCGCTGGATGAGCGTGCCCTCGATCTTGACGAACGAAAATGGTAGGTCAGCAAGGTACTTGAACGATGAGTAGCCGCTGCCGAAATCATCCAGCGCAAGCCGCATGCCGAAATCGAGGAATGGTCGCAGCATGTTGCGCGTAGCGTCGATATCGTGGAGCAGTTCGCGCTCTGTGATCTCGATGACCAGCGGTTTGGTGGGTCCGGTCAGATCGCTACAGGCTGCGCAGTGGATGCGCGCTGCGTCGAGGATTTCACTGACGACCTTGGGATGGCGCAGGAGATTTCCGGAGATGTTGACGAAGTGCGCCATATTCGGGGCCGCGCGCAAATTCTGGACGCAATGTTTGATCACGCTAATAATGATGGCGCGGTCGATCTGGTAGGTCACCTGGAGTTGGCGCGCAGCTTCGATGAAGTGTTCGGCCGCGAGCGGTGCCTGGTCGGCATTGACGACGCGCGCCAGGGCTTCATCGGCCACGATCGCGCCGCTATTCAGGTCGACAATGGGTTGATAGGCAGGGACCACGCGGTGCTCGCGCAACGCCGAGTCCAACAGCTTGCCGAGGCCGAATACCTGCCCATGGAGCGCATCGGCGTGAGTCACGCGGTTGCGCCCGGTGTTCTTGGCCTGATACATCGCAGCGCCGCAGGCTGCGATCAACTGCCCGGTGTTGCTGGCGTCTTCCGGGAAACAGGCGGCACCGAGGCTCGCCGTGACATGGATTTCGTAGCCCTCCGCATTCAGGGTCAATGACTCGATGGCCTGACGCAGCTGCTCTGCAATGCTATCGGTGATTTTGCAGTCGGCACCGGGAAGCAGGCATAGAAACTCCTGCCCGCCCCAGCGCCCTACCTGATCACCCGCTCGCAGCGTTTGTGCAATGAGTGTGCTGACCTCTTGGAGGAGGAGGTCCCCACAGCGCTCGCTGTAGCCGTAATTGATGACCTTGAAGCGGTCCAGATCGAGCATGATCAGCCCAAGCGGGTGATGATGGTTGCCACTGGACGACATTTCGGATTCGATAAGCTCCCGGAATACCGCGCGTGTCCTAAGTCCAGTCAATGGATCTGGGAGCCGGGCGTTCGTACCAGCAAAAGCCGGGATCAGCCTTTTCATTTAATTGGATGGCCGGTTAGCGTCTAGTGTTATGATTATACGGAAACATCCCTGCGCATCTTTATGAAGGATAGCAAAGATATGGCCGGTGTGAACTACAGGCTGTCCGTAGGATTGAATCGTGTGTGCCACTAACGGACGGTGCGTATGTCTATCCTTGTGCATCCCCCATCTCCAGATAATAAATGTGTGGTTCTTCGGAGACCGGCGTGACTCCGTCGTTGCAGTGTCCTAGTACATTGATTTTACGCTGATTAATAGGGGATCCCGGCCGCCAATAGCGCACTGCCGAGGGCAGCGAGTTCGGATCGTGGTTTGATCAATGGGACGTCGAGGATTCGCTCCCGGATCCGTTGCCAACCAGCGTTGTGGCTGCCGCTGCCAGTAGTACGGATAACGCGGACTTTGGGGCCGCCGAGGGTGTGGAGGAGTCGATAACCTTGTGCCTCGATGCGCGCAATGCCTTCGAGCATGGCCTGAAAGAAAGTCACGCTGTCGGCGGGCAAGGGCTCGAGTTTCGCGAACATAGTGGGATCATTGACTGGAAAGCGTTCGCCGACGTTGGGCAGTGGGTAGTAATCCAAGCCTGTCAGGTTTTCAGGGTCCAGAAGCGGTGTCATCTCGCGCAGCTGCTCGATCTTGAAGTACTGGAGCAGCGTAGCCCCGCCGCTGTTGGAAGCGCCCCCGACCAGCCAGCGATCGCCGAGGCGATGGCTGTATACGCCGTGCTCGGCGGAGAAAACGGGTTTGTCGGAAAGCATTTTCAGGATCAGTGTCGAACCCAAGGACGTCACAGCGTCGCCGCTGTCATTGCCTCCGGCGGCGAGAAACGCAGCGACTCCGTCGGTGGTTCCAGCGACCACCACTGCATCTTCGGGGAAGCCGAATGTGCTGGCGATCTCGGCGCTGACAGGTGAAATGGCCTCTCCGGGAGCATGCACCTCGGGCAGCAGGTCAGCGTTGATCCCGAGACGGTTGATCCAATCCGGCCATCGGCCGTGCTCGGCATCGTAGCCGAGCTTCAGGCAATTGTTGTAATCGCTGTGCCCCCATGCGCCTGTGAGTCTTCCGGCAATCCAGTCGGCCTGGTGCAATGCGTGGACCGCCTTTTTTTCCAAGCCTCTTTCATGAAGCCACAGTAATTTCGCCAGGCTGCTTGTCGCTCCCTGGGCCCCACTGTCAGCTCCGGCAAGCGACAGAATCCTTTCCGCCTCGTCCAAAGCACGGGCATCGTTGTACATCAGCGCTGGAGTTGCCGGTATCCCCTCCCTGTCGCACACCAGCAACGTGCCGGAGGTCGCATCCACCGCAATGGCACGGACACGTCCCGCCTCGATGTGCTTTGCCAGCAATTGCAGTGCCGCGCTCACGGCTGTCCACCAGGTTCCGGGATCCTGCGTGACCTCGCCTTCGCTCCTCAGCGGCATCGGGATGGGCGCATCGGCCTGAGCGAGCAAGTTACCACGCGCATCAATCGCCAACGCGCGGCAGCCGGTAGTGCCAAGGTCGATACCCACATAGATGCCGTTATCCACGGAGTCGCGAGCTGTTTTCGGGGCGGCGGCTTTGCGCCCCCCTTCGGCCACTGCGACAACTTCGCTGGAGGCCCTGGCCGCGGCAGATGGGGGAGCAGGCTCCGGATCGCCGGGCTCCTTGGCGGTCTTCGACTGAGTGCGGCGTTCCCGCGGAAGCATACGGAACCGTCCGTTGCCCGATCGGCCAGCCGCACCGTCAGAGGACTTGTTGCGGGTCGCCGGTGCTGCGGCGGGCGGGGTACTCACGGGAGCAGCAATATGACCGGAGGCGGAGGGCGACAGGTCGGCCGGAGGATCCGGTTCCGGATCACTTTCCAGGTGCGGCGGAGGGGGCAGTGGCGCCCAGCCGGGTTTGCGGTGATCGACGACAACTGTCGTGTAAATGCCGCCGCGCACGTAGAATTCCGCGCGTAGCTGCATGTAGCGTGGCGCGGTTGCCGCGACCAGGTCGTTTAGGATGGAGTTGGTCACTGCCTCGTGAAATGCACCTTCATTGCGGTACGACCAGATGTAAAGCTTGAGAGACTTCAGTTCGATGCACTTGCGGTCGGGGATGTAGTCTAGGTACAGAGTGGCAAAGTCCGGCTGTCCAGTCTTCGGGCATAGACAGGTAAACTCCGGGATCCGGATCTGGATGGTATAATCCCGTTCCGGATTGGGGTTGCCGAACGTCTCCAGCTGTTTGCTTGGTTGGGTAGGCATTTTGGATCCCATATGCTAGCGTTGTGCATCCTTAGCCGGTAAAAATTGTAACCTATCCATAAACTTAATGCGCCTCAAGAAAATCAAGCTTTCCGGATTCAAGTCCTTCGTGGACCCTATTACCATCCCGGTATTGGGTAACCTTATTGGCATCGTCGGCCCGAATGGATGCGGCAAGTCAAATATCATCGATGCCGTACGCTGGGTGATGGGTGAAAGCTCTGCCAAGCACCTGCGTGGCGACTCCATGGCCGACGTCATCTTTAGTGGGTCGACGGCGCGCAAGCCAGTCGGCAAGGCGTCGGTGGAACTGGTCTTCGACAACAGCGACGGTGGAGCACCCGGGCAGTACGCGTCCTACGCGGAGATTTCGATTCGGCGTGAAGCGGAGCGCGATGGCCAGTCGGACTATTTCCTGAACCGTACCAGGTGTCGCCGCAAGGACATCACCGACCTGTTTCTCGGTACTGGCCTTGGCCCCCATTCGTATTCGATTCTCGAGCAAAATGCTGTTACGCGCATTATTGAATCCAAACCAGAAGATCTGCGCTCTTTCTTCGAAGAGGCGGCCGGGGTTTCGCGCTACAAGGAGCGACGGCGCGAAACCGAGAACCGCATCAAGCATACCCGCGAAAATCTCGCGCGTGTGGAAGACATCCGTAAGGAGCTCGACACCCAGCTGCAACGTCTTCAGCGGCAGGCACGTGTTACGCAGAAATACAAGGAGCTGAAGCAGGAGGAGCGCCTGCTGCGCGCTCAGTTGCTGGGCCTGCGCTGGCGCAACCTCGACGAAGATCTGCGCCAGCACGATGCGTCGTGTGCCGCTCAGGAAACTGCCCTCGAGGGCATGATTGCGGAGCTGCGTGCGGCCGAGGCGGTGATGGAGCAGCTGCGGGTGCAGCAGACTGAGGCGGGAGACCACTTCAATAGTGTTCAGGCCGAGCGCTACGCGGCCGGTTCGGAGGTCGATGCGATAGAGCAGTCGATTCAGCATGCGCGCGACACGCGGCAGCAGCGGCTGCGCGAGCAGGAGCAGCTCATCCAATCCTGGGAGGAGGCGAGCAACCATCTGCAGGATGGTAGCAGTCGCCTCGAGGTGCTGCGGCAGGAACTCGACGGAGTAGCGCCGCTGCTGGTGGAACGCCAACGCGAGCGTACGGAAGCGGCCGAGGCTCTGGCGGCTGCAGAACAGGCGATGCTGCAATGGCAGGGAGAGTGGGAGCAGTTCGGCCAGGCCACCGCCGAGCAGGAGCGGGTACGTGATATCCAGGGTGCGCGCATCGGAAACTTGAATCAGCAGATTGCCCAGCTCAGGCAGCGCCAGGCCCGCCTGCGGGAAGAATCTGATGTCATAGAGCGTGAGGTCGGTGTCGACGATGTCGCCCAGCTGCGTAATGAGGTCGCCGAGCGCGACCGCATGCAGGAGGGGCGCGAGCGCGAAATCGAGGATGTCGAAGTGCGCATCCGGCAGTTGCGCGCCGACAGCGATGGCCGCACGGCGCGCCTGGAAGAGGTGCGCGGACGGATCCAGACCGCCGAGGCGCGCCTGGCAAGCCTGCGTGAGCTGCAGGCAGCTGCGCTCGGCAAGCATGACGTGATGCTGAATGAATGGCTAGAGCGGCGCTCGCTCACCGCGGCACCGCGGCTTGCGAGTATGCTTGAGGTGGAACCGGGCTGGGAGCCGGCTGTGGAACGCGTTCTCGGCGCTGATCTCACTGCGGTATGCGTGCCGCACCTGGACGGGCTGGCGGCTGATCTCGCTGAACTCAG
Organism: Pseudomonadota bacterium; assembly: GCA_027364845.1. GTDB lineage: Bacteria > Pseudomonadota > Gammaproteobacteria > Acidiferrobacterales > UBA6901 > JAJYCY01. The sequence continues at coordinate 6,302 of DAHXOO010000020.1, forward strand.
CGGAGCGGAGCTGACGGTGCTCGAAACGGCTTCGCCGTTGACGGACACCACATCGGCGGCGGCGCATCCACTGCTGCTCCAGAAAGTGCGTGCAGACACCGACATCAATACGCTGCTTTCCGGTATCTATGCCGCCGATACCCTCGACGAGGCGCTGACGCTGCGCGCTCGTCTGCTACCTCAGGAGTCCGTTGTAACCCGTTCCGGAGCATGGCTTGGCAGGAACTGGATGGCGGTTACCGACAAGGACAGCGTACGCGCCGGGATGCTCGGGCGCGAACGCGAGATTGAAGGTCTCGAATCCGAGCTGGGCGAGCTGCGCAACGTATGGGAAGAATCGAAGGCGGTCCTCGCCGAAATGCAGCGACAGCTTTCGGATCTCGAGCAGCAGCAGCATCAGCACCGGCGGGACCTCAATGACTATAATCGCGAGCGCGCCGCTGCCCACTCCTGTCTTGGGCACAAGGAGGCAAGGATGGCTCAGCTGCAGCAGCGCCACCGGCAGATCACGGACGACCAGGGTGAGCTGGAGCCGCAGCTGCAGCGCTGTGAGACGGAACTTGAGACTGCACAACAGCTGCTGCAGGAGGCTGCTGGGCGAAGCGAGACGCTGGAAACGCGCCGGCGCGAGCTCACTGAACAGCGTGATATCTGCCGCGTTCAGTCCGATCAGGTGCGTACGCGTGCGGCGTCGGCCAGTGATCTACTGCACAAGCTCGAGATCGACCGTCAGCGGATGCAGACCGAATTTGAGACCATCCGCCAGAGCATAGAACGTCTGGACAGCCAGCTTCGGCATTTGGTGGATCGCCGGCGCAACCTGGAGGAGATGCTGTCCCGCGACGAGCAACCGGAGGAGGCGTTGGGCGAACGCCTGCAGCGTGCGCTCGACAAGCGTGTGAAGATAGAGGGCCGATTGAGCCAGGCGCGCCAAGCGGTCGTTGATCTGGAGGCGGCGACGCGCGAACAGCACCAGATGCGCAGCCAGCAGGAACAGCGGATCAATGTGACACGCGAGTCGCTGGAAGTCGAACGCAGGGCACGCGAGGGTCTGACGGTGAGGCGTGACACCGTTGTGGAGCAGTTGCGGGAGACTGGCGCCGGACTGGCCATCGAGGAGGTCCTGCGCGATCTTCCGGGCGAAGCCGGCGAAGATCTATGGCAGCAGCGCCTCGATGAGCTGGCAAAGAAGATTGAACGTTTGGGCCCTCCCAACATGGGTGCGGTGGAGGAATATCAGGAACAGTCGGAGCGTAAGGGGTACCTGGACAAGCAGTACGACGATCTCTCCCAGGCCCTGGGTACCCTCGAGGAGGCCATCCGCAAGATCGACCGCGAGACACGTGCACGTTTCCGCGAGACATTCGACAAGGTGAACAGCGCATTTCAGGTGCTGTTTCCGCGTTTGTTCGGCGGCGGCCAGGCCTATCTGGAACTCGTCGGCGAGGAACTGCTCGAGAGCGGCGTACGGGTCATGGCGCGGCCTCCGGGCAAGCGCAATAGCACGATTCACCTGCTGTCAGGCGGAGAAAAAGCTCTTACCGCGGTTTCCCTGCTGTTTGCGCTGTTCGAGCTCAATCAGGCACCGTTCTGCCTTCTCGATGAAGTGGACGCGCCGCTCGACGATGCCAACGTGGTGCGTTTCTCAGAGATGCTCAAGGCTTTGTCGGAGAGGACCCAGCTCATCTACATTACCCACAACAAGATCAGCATGGAGATAGCCGAGTTGCTGGTGGGCGTCACCATGTCGGAGCCAGGGGTGTCCCGGCTCGTTGCGGTGGACGTGGAGGAGGCGCTGGAGATGGTTGCACAGTGAGTTTCAAAGGTTGAGACCGATGGATCTTCAATACGCTCTGCTTTTGATCGGTTTGCTGATCATCGGGGGCGTGGTGATTGGCACGTATGGAAGATTGCGCCTGCCGCTGCGGCGGCGCAGGGACCGGGCTGGGCGGGAAGAGTCGCAGGACGTTATTCCCCCGACGCCTGTCGAGCCCCAGCCCGAGGCGGTGGTACTTAAAGCAAGGCGCGAGTCCGTGCTTGCAAGCGGTCTTGACATCAATCCCGGACCGCCGACGGTTTCCGACGCGAAGTTCCTCAAACCGGACGGGCCGCTGGCGCGTAGCGACAGCGATGCTCCGGACATCGAGCATTACGAAGAACTTGAAGGCATCGAAAGTGCCGCGTTGATGCCGCTCAACCTGAGCTTGAACCTCGGTCATTCCGAAAATGCGGTCGCAGGCGCGCCCGGTCGGCAGCAGCTGCCGAACAACGAGATCGATTTCGTGATTGAGCTCCCCGGGACGGGCCCGGTGAATCGGGACCAGGCGCTGGGAGTCTACAAGCAGAACGAGTATCTGCTGGAAAAGCCGCACCAGATTTACGGCCGGGGATACCAGACCGGTCAGTGGTCCAATCTGGAATCCGACCGCGAGTATACCCAATACAGCGACGTAGCCATGGCGATCCAGCTCGCCGACAGTCATGGGCCGGCGAACGAGTCGGAGTTAAACAGGTTTGTGCAGATGTCGCTGAAGCTTGCGGATGTGCTGCAGCGTCCCACGAAGCTTTCGTTAACCCTGGAAAAGGCGATGGAAGTGGCGCAAGAGCTAGACCGCTTTTGCGAGGCCAACGATGTACTGGCAAGCGTCAACATCCTTTCCAATAATCCGAACGGTTTCAGCGGCCGTGCTGTCAGTCAGGCGGCGACGCAGTTTGGCATGCAGTTCGGCATGATGAATATTTTTCATTTCAAGAACGACAATCCGCTCGGATGCCGCCATCTTTTCAGTCTTGCCAACCTGTACGACCCCGGAGAATTCGATCTAAATACAATCAATGCCCTGAGGACGGCGGGCCTGACGTTGTTCATGAACGTTCCCTGTGCATATCAGCCGGCTGGGGTGTTCGAAAAAATGATCGAGACCGCCCATAACCTGTGCCAGATGCTGGACGGCCGGCTCGTGGACCAGGATTCCAAGCCGCTGACCGACGCGGGGCTCAAGGTGATTCGCACCCAGATCGACCGGATTGCCACGGACATGCAGAACCGCGGCATCGTACCTGGAAGCGAAGCCGCTATGCGGCTTTTCTAGCGGGCCTTCGATTCGAGATCTTCGCCCGACCGTCTACGCCTCGTGCTCGGACGTGAACCATGATCCATAGCCACTACCAGAATGCGCATCCGGCTGTTCGGCGCCTGTATTGCCGGTCGTCGAATTGCAAGCGGCAGAACCACCAGTTTTTCATCCAGATCAATTTTGTGACCGCCGGAACGGGTCAGGGCGCATTGTCGGGGCAGACTGTCTGCGCATAGGCGTGCTCAACTTTAGCAACATGCGCTAGCAGCGATCGTGCCGTGCGTGTTTCCCGAGCTTCCGGGTGGCCATGTGTTCTGCATGTCGTTTCCGGTTGGCGATCGCTTTTGACGAGGCCCAGAAGGAAACCGTGATGCCGAAACCATCTGAACGGCGTATACCTTTAATCTGCGAAACCCAGGCTGCTGTGCGGCAAGCCTGGTTAGGCATTTCGCAATCTGCCTGTAGGCGTGGGTATCGGAAGTGCGGTGCAACGAGAGGATCACCGCGTACTACGGCCGCTTAAAAATATCGGGGAATTTCCAGAAATCGTCGCGCTTATGGCATGGCCTTAGCGATGCCCAGACGAGCCAGTATGCACGGTCGATACTCAGCCGCCTAAAGGCGCAAGGATGCCAGGCTGGCTCCGGCAGTACCGCTTTGTCTCGGCCGTGGCACAAATATGCCCCGTTTTGGCGGGCCGTCTTCGTCCGCAGCCCACGTCAAGTTCGTTGCGGCGAACTCAAAGCCGGCCACTCTCATGCGCACGGATCGCCGCCGCGCATTGCCGCGCGATAGCAAAATGGCTGCCTGTCACGACCGCACCAGGGTCTCTGTCCATGATAAGATTTCCTTCATGAGCGATCTCGCAAGAGCCAAAGCGCGTATCGAAGCTTTGCGCGAACAGATCAACGAACACAACTACCGCTATTACGTACTGGACGCGCCGCTGGTCTCCGACGCTGAATACGATCGCCTGCTGCGTGAGCTGCAGGAGCTCGAGCAGAAAAATTCACAGTTCATTACACCGGACTCACCGACCCAGCGCGTTGGCGCAGCGCCGGCAAGCGAGTTCGGCGAGATGCGTCATCGGGTGCCCATGACCTCGATGGATAACGCCCTGAACGAGGAGGAGGCACACGACTGGGATGAGCGTGTGCGCAAGGGTCTGGCGGCTAGCGGTCCGGTCGACTACAGCGCCGAGCCGAAGTTTGACGGCACTTCGATCAGCCTACGCTACGAAGGCGGGGTGCTGGTGCGCGCTGGCACGCGTGGAGACGGTACGCTCGGGGAGGACGTGACGCAGAACGTACGTACCATCCGCACTGTGCCGTTGCGCCTGTACGGCCACGACTGGCCGAGGGTCCTGGAGGTGCGTGGCGAGATCGTGATTCCGAGGAAGGATTTCGAGAAACTCAATGCCGAGCAGATGAAAGAGGGCGGGAAGGTATTTGCAAACCCGCGTAATGCTGCCGCCGGGAGTCTGCGCCAGCTCGATCCTCGCGTCACGGCGAGTCGGCCACTGAGTTTTTTCCCTTGGGGTCTGGGTGAGGTGTCGGGTGGCGAAGTTCCCGGCCGATATTCCGAGGTTATCAACAAGCTGCGTGAATGGGGTTTCCGCATCACCGACCTTTTCCGCAATGCACGCGGGATCGGGGACTGTCTGCGGTATTACGCCCAGATCGGTGCCATGCGCGAACGCCTGCCGTTCGAGATTGACGGAGTGGTCTACAAGGTCGATGACCTGGCGGCGCGCGAACGTCTCGGTTTCACCGCACGTGCTCCCCGCTGGGCGCTCGCCCACAAGTTCCCGGCGCATGAGGAGACCACGGTGGTCGAGGATATTTTGGCTTCGGTCGGTCGCACTGGTGTGATCACGCCAGTGGCTGTGCTCAGGCCGGTGCACCTCGGAGGCGTTACCGTGACGCATGCCACACTGCATAACCAGGACGAGATGGATCGCAAGGATGTCCGCATCGGGGATACTGTGATTGTACGGCGCGCCGGCGATGTCATCCCCGAAGTCGTCGGTGTGATCATAGAGAAGCGCCCTCGGCACACGCAGGCATGGCATATGCCGGAGAAATGTCCGCAGTGCGGCAGCGAAGTTGTGCGCGAGGAGGGCGAGGCCGCGCACCGTTGCATGGGGGGTCTGTTTTGTCCGGCGCAGCGTATGGGCGCGCTGCTACACTTCGCCTCGCGCCGTGCCATGGACATTGAGGGTCTGGGCGAGAAGCTTGCCGGGCAACTGGTGGAGAAAGGCATGGTGCGGACCGTGGCTGATCTTTATCGTCTCGAGAGGGAACCGCTTGCCGGGCTCGCGCGCATGGGCGGGAAGTCCGCGCAGAACCTGGTGGACCAGATTGCCAAGAGCAAGGCGACGACCCTGCCGCGCCTGCTCAACGCACTCGGCATTCCGCAGGTGGGTGAGGCGACTGCGCTGGCGCTGGCCAGTCACTTCGGTGACCTCGAGCCGATCATGGACGCGAATGTGGACGCGCTGCAGGAAGTCAGTGGCATCGGGCCGAACGTGGCTGGGGAGATCCACAGCTTTTTTCACCAGAAACACAACCGTGAAGTGATAGATAGGCTGCTCGAGGCGGGTGTGCGCTGGCCCGAGATTGCGCGCGAGCGTGGGTTGCTGCCGCTCGCGGGGAAGACCTTTGTGCTGACCGGAACGCTCGTTTCCCTGACACGCGACGAGGCAAAGGAACGGCTAGTCGCGCTCGGTGCCAGGGTCGCTGGCAGCGTATCGGAAAAGACCGACTACTTGGTCGTCGGCGAGGAGCCGGGCTCAAAGGCCGCCAAGGCGAGGAAACTGGGTGTGGCGATGCTCGATGAGCAGGCCTTTCTGAACCTGCTTGGCAGGTGACGGCGGTCACCTCCGCCGCACTCCGGACGGAATCCTGCCGGGGCCACCCTCTGCGCCCGCAGGGGGTGGGTTCATGTCCGGCAAGCTGACGGTCTAACTTCCGAGGTTGATCTTCGCTTTGGACTTGAGCTGGCCGATCAGCTGCTTGATCCGGTCCTGCTGTACCAGCGCGCGAATGCGATCCTTCATGTTGTCGTACGGCGGGAAATTGTAGGGACGCACATCCTCGAGCTGGACCACGTGATAACCATACTGGGTCTTGACCGGTTCCGTGGAGATCTCGCCTTTCTTCATTTTGGTAACGGCGTCGAAGAATGCGGGGATCATTGAGGTCTGGTTGAACCAGCCCAGCTCGCCACCCGCCCGGGCGGATTGCAGGTCGATCGAATCCTTCTTGGCGAGCGCCGCGAAGTTTGCACCATGCTGCAGCTCGGCGATGATCCGCTGCGCTTCCGCCTTGGACTTGACCAGTATGTGGCGCGCGCGGTACTCATATTTGTTAGTCTTAGCCAGCTCCTCGTTGTAACGCGCCTTCACGTCGGCGTCCGAGACCGGGTTCTCCGTCAGGAATTGGCGTACGGTGGCGCGTGCCAGGATGTTCTCGCGTTGCTGTTCCATGAGGAAGCGCACGTCCGGTTTCTGGTCGAGTTTTTGCTTGATCGCGTCCTGAGACAGCAGCATCAGATTGATCATCTGGTTCAGGATCAACTTCTTGGCCTGGTCCGAAACCGGCTGTTGAATCTGATTTAACTGCAAGTAGCTGTCGAAATCTGTCTGGGAGATCGGCTGACCGTTCACGCTAGCGACGACCTTGCTCGTGACGACGCTCTTCTTGTGGCACGCAGTGGTAAGCAGGGCGAAGCTTACAACCGCGAGCAGGATTAATGGGCGCGAATATTTCATGAATTTGCCTCTTGTTGGGTATGTCGTATGTTGTTTAGATCTCTTCTGGCGAGAAGGCGCGAATGCTGAGTGCGTGAATCCGTGTCTGCATGGCGTCGCCGAGCGCCGCGTACACCATACGGTGGCGTTCGACTGGGTTCTTGCCGGCAAACTGCTGCGAAACCACAGTGACCGCGTAATGTCCCCCCTCACGGGCACCGGCATGTCCGACGTGCAGCGCGCTTTCGTCGATGACCTCGATGGCTTCTGCTGCCAGGGCGGTTCGCAGTTGTTGCTCAATGGCTACGGTGCTTGCGCTCACGGCAGCACCTTGCGGAACGGATGGACCGTGACCTCGGAATAAACGCCAGCGTGCACGTACGGATCCGCGTCGGCCCAGGCCTGGGCGTCCGCGAGTGACGCAAACTCGGCGACGATCAGGCTGCCGCTGTAGCCGGCGGTGCCGGGGTCTTCGGCGTCCAAAGCGGGATAGGGTCCTGCCAGCAACAGCCGCCCTTCATCTCGCAGCTTCACAAGCCGCTGGAGGTGCGCCGGCCGCGCCGCTTGCCGCTTGCCGAGACTATCGGGCACATCCTGCCCGTTGATCGCGTAGAACATCACTGTTCTTCCTTCTGTGGCTCGGTTTGCGTCTGCGGCCTGTCCAGGTACCTGGACAGGAACAAGGCCTGTCCCGCCGCAAATACGAAAGTCAGGCCAAGCGAACCCCAGACCTTGATGTTGACCCAGGCCTCAAGGCGCACCGCATTGCTGTACTGCAGGTCATAAAAAAACGCGAAATACAGATTAAGGCCGCCCATTATAAGAAAAAAAAGCGCCCAGCTCAGATTGTAGATTTTCCACATGTTTGCCGGCATGGAGATCTGCTTGTCGAGCAGATGCTCCGCCGCGGTCCTGCGGCCGGCTATCTGGCTTCCCAGGAACACGGCAGCAAAGGTCCAGTACAGGATGGTCGGTTTCCAGCGGATGAACGTGTCGTTGTGCAGCGCCAGCGTGAGGCCACCAAATACACCGATGATGGCGAGCTGAATCAGGTACATGGCTTCGAAACGGCCCTGGCGGTATCGGTACCATGCAACCTGCAGGACAGCGGCGGCAATCGCTACCGCGGTGGCGACATAGATCCCGGTAAGTTTGAAGGCCAGGAAAAACAGGAAAAGTGGAAAGAAATCAATAAGGATTTTCATTGTGCCCGGTTCCGCCGGAAAGCAACATTTTCGCACGTCGCAGCGGTAGGGGCAACGAGGGAGCTCAGTGGATAGTGGGGCGGCTCCAAGTCGAATGATAGCGGGCCACGACCTCGCGTACAGGCGCCGGGTAGTTGAGTGCATCCATCTGCTGCATGCCCTGCTCGAAAAAGCTCGATGCTTCCTCCGGCAGGGTGACGACCAGCTCTTCGAAGACCTCTGCCATCAGGGTCGGATTATGCGACCGGGTCGCCACGATCCCGCGGTTCAGGTGTAACAGGCGCCACGGTCGGCCGGGGTTGGTCTTTTCCATGTCCTGCTGGATGAAGTTGTCGCAGGCGTGAATCACCTCTCCCATGAACCGTGTCATCCGCTCGAGATCGCCGGCGTCCGTCATGCGATTGGCTGTGTCTGCGAGCGCGTTCACTATGGGCTCGGGTGAGCGGATGCGGCCCTGGTGCCGGATAATCCAGTCCGCCGTCGCCAGGCTCGTCTTCCCAATTCCGAGATAGGCATCCTCCAGTTCGAGCTGCTGCGCCCAGGCCCCGAGGTCGGCAAGAAGGCTCAGGCCGTAGTCCCCCAGCTGGTTCACATCGTCTTTCAGGATCGGGCCGGTTTCGCCTTCTTCACGGTCGAGATCACTGACTACTGTCAGAAATTGTTCCAGCGCTTCAATGAGTTGTGGCGGCGTGACCTGGTTGCTGGCGGAAGGTTTGCGGCGCGCATAGGCGCTCAGGATTTGGGTCGCAGCTGACTTGAAGCGCTGAATCGCTTCGGGCAGCGTGGCGATTGATTCCATGGAGACCCAAGCCAGGTTAATTATGTCGACCCAGCATGATACTCTCATTCCGACTCCGCACGAGAGGCAGGCTTTTCTCACCCGACCGGCGGGAGCCAACAAACAGCAGCCACGATCAGCTGAAGGACGTACCCGGATATGCCGAACTACGATTTGCACTCCCATACTTATCATTCGGACGGGACGCTGTCGCCGTCCGATCTGGTTAAGCGGGCGTGCTGCAATGGAGTAGACGTCCTGGCTGTGACCGATCACGATATCACCACTGGCATCCGTGAGGCCCAAGGGGCGGCGCAAGCCGCAGGGATCCTTCTGGTGCCCGGCGTCGAGATTTCAGTGACCTGGGGCGCACAAACCGTGCATATTGTGGGGCTGGGCATCGATCCGGATGAAGTATCCCTGCAGGCTGGACTTGCCGAACAGCTCAAATTCCGCTCCTGGCGTGCCGAGGAAATTGGCCGGCTGCTGGAGCGCAAGGGGATCGGCGGTGCCTATTCGGGTGCCTGCTCCCGGGCGCGGGGTGCGCTGATCAGCCGTACCCACTTCGCCCAGTTCCTTGCGGCTGAGGGCTATGTCCGGGACAAGCGCGATGCTTTCGCGAAATACCTCGTGCGCGGTAAGCCTGGCCATGTTCCGGGACAATGGGCCACTCTGCCAGAGGCGCTCGGTTGGATTCGCGCCTCCGGCGGCCACGCCGTGATTGCCCATCCGGCGCGCTACAAGCTGAGTGCCACACGGCTACAGCGGCTGCTTACGGAGTTCAAGGAATCGGGTGGAGAGGCGATCGAGGTGGTATCGGGCAGCCACAGCCGCGATGACTGCCTGCGCTTCGCTACCCTCTCGGTGCGCTACGATCTTCTGGCTTCGAGCGGATCTGACTATCACGGACCGGAGGCGCCGTGGGTCGATCTCGGCAAGCTGCCGCCCCTTCCGGAATCCTGCCGAGCGTTGTGGGCATCGTGGCAAATAGCGGATTTCCCGCCTGGCGGAGCCTGAGAAATGCACGTGCCTGTTATTGCAACCGTGCTACGGTGGGCGGGCTTCATCCGGCCGGATGCCGGGTTTCAAAAGCCGCTTCGATCGGTGGCCGCATGACCGGGGCAACAACACAAGCCGAATCCCATCGGTTTTCCATCGCCATCAGGAGGACGTCATGGATCAGGTCAGCGTGGTTCTGGAGTCAGCGCGAAGCTTTCTGATTCAGCTGGGGCAGTTCCTGCCGCAGTTACTCGGAGCCGTAATCATACTAATCATCGGCTGGCTGATCGCCAAACTGCTCAATTTCATGGTCGTGCGGGGTCTGCGACTGGTGCGTTTCAACGTACTGGCTGAGCTTGCCGGCATCGACGCTTTTCTCAGGCATGGTGGTATCAGGAAGGACACCGTCGATATCCTTGGATTGCTGATCTACTGGCTTATGATTCTGGTGACGCTGTTGGCGGCGTTCAATATTCTCGGCTTGAGCGTGCTTTCGGAACTGTTCAAGACCCTCGCCTTGTTTATCCCCAACGTACTGGTATCCGTTCTGATACTTGCCATCGGACTGTACTTCGCGCGTCTCGTTTCCGAGTCCATAATCGCTTACGGCAGGAACATCGGTATGGCCGACATGGAGATTCTCGGCCGCCTCGTGCGCTACGCGATCATAACCTTCGTGGCTATTGTCGCTCTCGGCCAGATGAATATCGGCCACAAGATTCTCTACAATGCGTTTTACATACTGTTCGGCGCGGTCTGCTTCGGATTGGCCCTGGCCTTCGGACTAGGCGGACAGAAGTGGGCGGCAGGTGCCCTGGAGCGTTTCGTGCAGGAGCGGGACAGGGAGCATTAGCGGCGCGGTGACCGGAGCATCCCTATGACTCAGTACTTTCAGGTCCATCCGCAGAATCCGCAGGCGCGTCTCATCCGCCAGGCCGTCGAAATCGTACGCAGTGGCGGCGTAATCGCGTATCCGACGGATTCCAGTTACGCACTCGGCTGCCATATCGGAGACAAGGCTGCGATGGAGCGCATTCGCCGCATCCGCGCGCTGGACGACCACCATGACTTCACTCTGGTGTGCCGCGATTTGTCGGAAGTTGCGCTCTACGCGCGTTTGGGCAATGCAGACTACCGCATCCTGAGGGCCAATACCCCGGGACCTTATACCTTCATTCTTCCCGCCACGCGCGAGGTTCCACGGCGTCTGCAGAATCCACGGCGAAAGACCATCGGTCTGCGTGTCCCGGCGCATGCCATCGTCCAGGCGCTGCTGGCGGAGCTGGCTGAGCCACTGATGAGCGTGACCCTGATATTGCCGGGGGAGGAGCTTCCGCTGGCTGAGCCGCAGGAGATCCGCGAGCGCCTCGAGCACCAACTGGACCTGGTGGTCGATGGTGGCAACTGCGGTTGGGAGCCGACCACAGTTGTGGAGCTCGATGATGGCGTGGCAAGGGTGACACGCAGCGGCAAAGGGGATACCGAGCCGTTCACGGTGCGCCCGCCGGCGTAATCCACGCGTGGCCGCGGGAGGGGCGGCCTGATATACTGCGCGTATGCTGGATCAAATCTTCGGGATACTGCAGGCGCTTACGCCTCCCCAGCTCATCTCCATCCTCGTCCTGCCGGTGTTGTTCGCGATCATCGTCCATGAGGTCGCGCATGGCTGGGTGGCCAAGCGTCTTGGCGACCCAACCGCCCAACGCCTGGGCCGCCTGACCCTGAATCCGATCAAGCACATCGATCCGATCGGGACCATTTTGGTGCCGGCGGTGCTGCTGCTACTCCACACCGGGTTCATCTTCGGCTGGGCCAAGCCGGTGCCGATCACCTGGGAGAATCTGCGCCACCCCAAGCGCGACATGGCCATCGTGGCGGCCGCAGGTCCGGCAGCCAACCTGCTGATGGCGCTGTTCTGGGGTCTGGTCGTAAAGATCGGCACGCTGCTGCCGCCTGCCGCGCTGTGGGTCAGCAAGCCACTGCAGTTCATGGGGCTCGGTGGCATTGCGGTGAACGTACTGCTTATGGTGTTCAATCTGTTGCCGCTTCCGCCACTTGACGGCGGCCGGGTGGCGGTCGGACTGCTGCCCGGCCGCTGGGCCTGGCGCCTCAGCCGGCTGGAACCCTATGGGTTCATGATCCTGCTTGCCTTGATGCTCACAGGGGTGCTCTGGATCGTCATCGGTCCAGTGGGCAACTTCTTGGCCCAGTTGGTGGCCATGCTCGTGGGTATCGCGTAGAGATGAGCAACATGCTTCCGGGTCAGCCGCAGCGCGTGCTATCGGGCATGCGTCCGACTGGACGACTGCATCTGGGCCATTACCACGGAGTGCTCAAGAGCTGGCTACGGCTCCAGACGGAGTATGAGTGCCTGTTTTTCGTCGCCGACTGGCACGCCCTAACAACTCACTATGATGAGCCGCATGTCATCGAGGAAAACGTCTGGGACATGGTGATGGATTGGCTAGCTGTCGGCGTCGATCCCGCGAATGCCATATTGTTCATCCAGTCACGTGTCCCGCAGCATGCGGAACTGCATGTTCTGCTGTCGATGATCACGCCGCTGTCATGGCTCGAGCGTGTACCGACGTACAAGGACCAGCAGCTCAGGCTGAAGGACAAGGATCTGTCCACCTATGGCTTCCTCGGCTACCCTCTGCTGCAGAGCGCAGATATCCTGATATACCGCGCCGGGCTTGTACCGGTGGGAGAGGATCAGGTAGCACACGTGGAGGTCACGCGCGAAGTCGCGCGACGGTTCAATTACCTTTATGGACGGGAGGCGGATTACGAGCAGGTGGCCGAATCGGCCATCGGAAAAATGGGCAAGAAGGCCGGAAAGCTCTACCGCGAGCTTCGCACTGCGTACCTCGAGCGCGGCGACGGAGGGGCTCTGGAAACTGCGCGCGCACTACTTGATAAGCAGAAAAACATAACTCTCGGCGATCGCGAACGCCTGTTCGGATATCTGGAGGGTGGAGGGCGGATGATCTTGTCGGAGCCCAACGCGCTTCTCACCACGTCGCCCAAGATGCCGGGTCTGGATGGCCAGAAGATGTCAAAGTCGTATAACAACGTCATCGGTCTGCGCGATGCGCCCGACGAGGTTACCCGCAAGATCCGCACCATGCCGACGGATCCGGCGCGTGTACACCGTGCCGATCCTGGCGATCCGGACAAGTGTCCGGTCTGGCAGTTTCACCTGGTCTACTCCGGAGATGAAGTGCAGCAATGGGTCCAGCAAGGCTGTCGCAGCGCCGCCATCGGTTGCCTGGAGTGCAAGCAGCCAGTCATTGACGCCGTGCTGGCCGAGCTCAAGCCCATCCGCGAGCGCGCCGAGGCCCTGGCTGAGGATTCCACACTGGTAAAGAACATCATTTCCGATGGGTGCCGGAAGGCGCGCGATATCGCAGAAGACACGATGACGGACGTGCGTCGCAGCATGGGACTGGGGTATAGTTGATGAGCGCGCCGGCGCAGGAGGATCAGGTGCCGGAGCAGGGCGAATCGCCGCTTGCCATCGTGCAGGGTCAGATGCTGATGCAACTGCCGCATGATCTGTATATTCCGCCGGATGCGTTGGAGGTGATTCTCGAGACCTTCGAGGGGCCACTCGACCTGCTGCTTTATCTCATTCGCAAGCAGAACCTGGACATCTTGGACATTCCGATCGCGGAGGTCACGCGGCAGTACATGGAGTACGTGGAACTCATGACCCGGGTGCGTCTCGAGCTCGCCGGCGAGTACCTGGTAATGGCGGCGATGCTGGCGGAGATCAAATCGCGCATGCTGCTGCCGCAGACGGCGGAGGGCGAAGAGGAAGAGGAAGACCCACGCGCGCAGCTGGTGCGGCGCCTGCAGGAGTACGAGCGCTATCGCCAGGCAGCCGAGGACATAGACAACCGACCGCGCGTCGGGCGTGAAATCTATCTTGCGGTCATCGAGAACGATATCAAGCCGGTCAGGCGCGTGGAACCGAATGTCACGCTGTTTGAGCTGCTCGACGCCTTTCGCGGAGTGCTGCAGCGCGCGGAAATGTACCGGCATCACCGTGTCATGCTGGAGGCATTGTCGGTGCGGGAGCGGATGACCCGGATTCTGGGATGCGTCAACGCCGAGGCTTTTGTGGACTTTGTGGCGTTGTTCGACGTGAAGGAGGGCAGAATGGGCGTAGTGGTGACGTTCATGGCGCTTCTCGAGCTTCTGAAGGAAAACCTTCTGATTCTGGTGCAGAACGAACCTTACGCGCCCATACACGTTAAGGCGATTTCCTGATGACCGATACCAGTACCGAATTGAAATACATCATCGAAGCCGCGCTGCTTGTTGCTGGGCAGGCGTTGACCATTGATCGCATGCTGTCGTTGTTTCCGGAAGGTTCGCGGCCTTCGCGCGAGGAGATTCGGGCCGCACTCGCGCAACTCGATGAGGATTATGCCGGCCGCGCGATGGAACTGCGCCAGATCGACCACGGCTATCGCCTGCAGACCAAGGAGCGGTACACCGAATGGGTCGCACGTCTGTCCGAGGAGCGACCCATTCGCTACTCGCGCGCACTGCTCGAAACGCTCGCGATCATCGTCTATCGCCAGCCGGTCACGCGTGGCGAAATCGAGGATATACGCGGCGTTGCCGTCAGCAGTGAAATCATCAAGACTCTCCTCGGGCGCGAGTGGATACGGCAGGTTGGTCAACGCGAAGTTCCGGGACGTCCATCTCTTTATGGCACCACGCGCGGTTTCCTGGAGCACTTCAACCTCAGAAGTCTCGATGAGCTGCCACCGCTGGCTGAGCTGCGCGATGTGGAAAAGATCAGCGCTGAGCTGAATCTCGCCTTGCCGGAAGATGAGCAGACGCCGGCCGTCGGCTTAGGCGAGGAGGCTGAGGGACAGGCCGAAGCCCGTGTCGGGGAAGTGGAGCAAATGGGTGACGAGGCTGGCGAGGTGCAGGAATTTAGGGCGCAATCTGTGGCCCAACTGGGCGCAGGAACCGACGACTCGGCCGCCGCTGGGTCTGGAGACGCGGAACTGCAGCCCCTGCTGGGAGAGACCGCGGTGAAGCTGTGAGCACGACTGATCGCAGCGGTGCGAAAAAGGTGGCGCGCGGCGTCAGCGCACCGGCACCGGAGGGAGAAAAGCTGCACAAGGTCCTGGCGCGCGCCGGCATCGGTTCGCGCCGTGAAATGGAACGTTGGATCGAAGAAGGCCGGATTTCGATCGACGGCGCCTCGGCGTCCCGTGGCGACCGGGTGCGGCCGGGTCAACTGATTCGCGTTGACGGCCAGCCGTTGTCGGCCGGCCTGATGCTCGGGGCGAAGCGTCGTATCCTTCTATACAATAAGCCGGAAGGCGAGATCTGTACTACCTCCGATCCGCAAGGGCGCCTCACCATCTTCGATCACCTGCCGGTACTGCGAAATGGCCGCTGGATTGCAGTCGGCCGCCTGGACATCAATACCCAGGGGCTGATCCTTCTGACGACCGACGGCGAGCTCGCTAATCGACTTATGCACCCGAGCGCCGGCATTGAACGCGAATATGCTGTTCGTGTTCTGGGCAGGGTGCAGCCGGACACGTTACAACGGCTGCATGACGGTATCGAGCTCGACGATGGGTTGGCGCGCTTTGACAGCATAACCGATGCCGGCGGTGAAGGTGCCAATCATTGGTACCACGTCACGCTCAAGGAAGGGCGTAATCGCGAAGTACGCCGGCTGTGGGAGGCGGTGGGGTTGAAAGTGAGCCGGCTGATCCGGGTTCGCTACGGGCCTGTGCCATTGCCGCGCAGCTTGCGTCCAAGGCGCTGGGAAGACATGGATGCCCCGGCGGCGGCGGAATTGCTGCGTAGCGTCGGCTATGTGCCCGTGGCACAGGAACCGCGGGCTGGTCGCCGCGCAGCGCACAGCGTCCGCCAGAAGTCAGATGTGCCGCAGCGGCGTGCTGCCGCACGCGGTAGCAAAGCCGGCCGCAAGAAACGTTGAAGCAGGGTTAGCAGACCCCGGTAATCCGCGCCGACTTGCCCGCAAAACCCGCCTTGAAGGCCACCACAGTGCTGGCGTGCAGCACTGCAACAGTCAACGTAAAGAAGATGGCAGCCGGACCTTGGACATACTGCTGAGTCGACGGACTTTGGTCGAGCCTGCTGTCGTGAGCAATCTTCCAACCAGGTGAACATTGCTGCTCCATCTGCGTCTGACATGGCATCGCAGCAAACGGTCCACGATAAGTGCGCCGCCGGCTCTTTGGGTGCCGGTTCGTGTCTGCCGGCCAGCGACGTGTTGCACCGCGCGGCGGTTTGGTTAATATGTTGATTGATCATGGAGACTGTACTTGCAAAACCGGCAGACGCGCGCCGCATCGCAGTGATGTCGCGGCAGTTCGTGGAGGGTGGCCTGCCGGGATGGTCCTGGAACGAGGCGCGCGTGACGCGCCACATACGCGACCCGGATAGCATCGTTTTGACCACCCGGATCGCGGCGGGCATTGCCGCTGCCGCGATCATGCATTTCTCTGAATCCAGCGCACACCTCAGTCTTCTTGTGGTGGAGCCGGCACACCGGCGCGAGGGAATAGGGCGACGTCTGATTGAATGGCTGGAATCATCGGCGCGCGTCGCGGGCACGTTTGTCGTGAGTCTGGAAGTTCGAGCGGTAAACCAGGTTGCCCGGAGTTTTTATCGGAAGCTGGGCTACCGCGAGTTGGTATGCCTGCCGCGCTACTACCATGGAGTTGAGACGGCAGTACGGATGAGTCGCGATCTGCGTTGCTGCCGAATGCAAGATACGACCTGAGCGCGGGCCGCTGCCGCAATCGGTATACGGCGACCCCGGAGGAGTTCTTTGGAAGTCAGCATTTTACCCCGGCACCTGACTTTACTTACCTACATGCCTGCTGCATCCCGATGGAAAAATCTTCGGATCTTGTCTCTAGAATTCACCAATAGTAAGACCGGCCGTTTGCAGCGCCTCAATGAGATGGTGGAAACGCCACAGGGGTCGCGTTGATGATCGCGCCATATTCAGCCAGTCACAGCCTGCCGGCTTGAATATCCGCACGCCCGTCAAGCGCGTTGGTGCATATCGCTCCGCAGCTCGTGCGGCAAAAAATTAAGGGCCACCAAATTGGAACTGGCGCAGACATATGCCAGTGATGCGGTCTCTCGGTGTCGGAAAATCGGCCTTGCTCGCTGAGCAGGACCGGATGGATTGCTAGGTAACCGCTATGCCTAGCAGCGACAGTGAGCCAGGGCTCCACGATTGCCCACCAAGCTGCTGGCGCTAACGCCCGCGTTTCAACTGTGACCCCTTCCCGCCGAGCATGGACGACGATGTCATGGCAGTGCGCAAAGTGTGTACAATTGCGCGAATGGCGCGATGATGATGGCCTGCGACTGCTCGTGGGCTGTGATGGTACCGGGCTCGATCCGGCGATTTGCCCAGAGGTGTTCAATGAAGAGGAAGATACTCGTGATTCTTGCCCATCCTGCCCCGGCGAGTTACTGTGGGGCCCTTGCCAGCGCCTACGCGCAGGGTGCCGGGGAATCCAGAGCCGAGGTTCGGCAGCTCGTGCTGGCCGAGATGAAGTTCAACCCGATGCATGCGGATGGTGGGCTGGTCGAGGTGGATATCGCCCAGGCGCAGGATGCGATTCTGTGGGCCGAGCATCTCGTTTTTGTCTATCCAATCATGTGGGGTACTATTCCCGCGCTGCTCAAAGGGTTTATTGAGCGTACCTTCGTGCCTGGTTTCGCGGTGAACTTTTCCAAAGGCTCATGGCTGTGGGAAAGGCTGTTGAAAGGTCGAAGTGCGCGTCTGATCGTCACGATGAACTCCGCACCCTTGGTTTACCGCTGGGTTTTCGGCGGACCTGCTCACAAGACAATGAAAAGGGCAATACTCAAATTCTGCGGCGTCAGTCCGGTGCGAATCACGGAAATCGGACCGATGCGGAGTGCCAGCAAGGAACGGCGCGAGGCATGGCTGGAGGATGTGCGCAACGCCGGTAGGGCGCTTGCCTGAGGGTCTGCGTGAACGTGAATTGCGGCGCGCAGGTAATGTCCAGTCACCTCAGTAGTGCTTTTGCTCGCGCAGGCGCTGTTCGGCAACCGCCAGGTCGGCGGGCGTATTGATGTTGAAGAACAGATCACCGTCTTCGGGTGCAGTGAACCACACGGGATCGCCGTGCTTGGCCAGCCAGTCGTGCACGCTGCGTCCGCCGCGCTCAATGAAAGCAGCGAGGTCAGCAGCGTTCCCAGGTGCCCAGAGCAAGGCCAGTGCGTGGCGTATCCCATCGCTTGCATAGGCGCAGCGGCCGCGGCTGAGGCCGGCTGCGAGGCGCTCGACGAGATTCGGCGGGACGAATGGCAGATCCACCGCAATGGTCGCAACGTAGCACTTCGGCCACGCGCTGAGTCCGGCGTGGATACCCGCTAGCGGACCGAGCGATCCGGCGATCAGATCAGGGAACACGTCAATGGGCGCCGGATTCGCACCGCTTGTCCGGTACAGAATGGATCCGGCCAACGTCTGCAGGCCGGCTGCGAAGTGTCCGGTCAGATCATTGCTGCTGACCGCTATGGCATCCACCTGTGGTGCAAGCCGCGTCAGTGCATGTTGCCATAAAGGTTGGCCACAAAGGCCGACAAACGCCTTGTCCACGCCGCCGAAACGGCGCGAGCGTCCGCCCGCCAGCACAAGACCGCAAATGGGGGCGGGCGACATGGTTTTAATATTGCCACACTTGACGCGCCGCCGGCAGCATGGCATTGCAGCGGTTGCAAACCCCCAGACGGTGTGCCGGGCGTGCCCGCTTGCTGAATTGATGAGGCCTGTCTGGTAAAGTCGCGCTCAATGCTGTCAGATCAGCCCCCCTGATATGTCTTTGATTCTGCGAGATTGCTGCATACAGACGCGCTGCATATTTTAAAACACCCAGGATAACCCCCGAGAAGAAAAAGCTGATGACCAGAGACAATGCACCTTTGCCCTCACAACCGGGGCGCAATCGCTGCCCACTCCTCTCGCCGTCGTGGCGTCTGCGCTCCGGTTCCATGACTGCGGCTCGGCGACCCAGCCGGCTCGTTGCGTGGCGCAGGCTGCTGCCGTGTGCGGTGCTCGCTTTTCCATTGATTCTCGGTGGCTGCGCCACGATCAGGGGCAAACAGTCGTCGGATTCCGCAGATGGGTCGGTATCCGATCCTTTCGAGACCTATAATCGTGCGGTCTTCAAGTTCAACGACCAGTTCGACAAGTTCGTGCTCAAGCCGGTTGCGCAAGGATACAGCGATGTCCTGCCGCTGCCAGTGCGAAACAGCGTCACCCGCTTTTTCAACAATCTGCTCGCTCCCACGGTGATCGTGAACGACCTGTTGCAGGGCAAGATGGAGCGGTCGGCGTCCGATACGGGTCGTTTTGTCATCAATTCGACTGTCGGCCTGGTCGGCCTGTTCGATCCGGCCAGACGGCTCGGCCTGCGGCCGCATCAGGCGGACTTCGGCATGACGCTCGGAGTGTGGGGGACGCCGGCCGGTCCCTATATCGTGTGGCCGTTCCTCGGCCCGAGCGATCTGCGGGACAGCTTCGGCCTAGTCGCCGATTATTATACTTACCCGGTCAACTACCTGAACAGCGGTAACGAGCGCTGGGGGTTGCGGATCCTGAATGCCGTCAATACGCGCGCCAATCTGCTCGGTACCACCAGCGTGCTGGAGCAGGCAGGGGGCTCCAATCTGTACTCGTTCGTGCGGGAAGCCTATTTTCAGCAACGGCTTAACCTGATTTATAATGGAAACCCGCCGCAGCCGAATTTTCCCGGCGACGATTTTCCGGACGACAGCGGAGCATCAGATGGCGCGACTGCTGTACCGCCTGCCCCGACACCGGCACCGATCCCTGCTCCGCGGACGCCGCGCCACTGAGCATGATGCCGCCCGAAGGTTGACATGGCGTCGGTGCCATGGAGTATGATCCGAGCCAAGTTTGCCCGGATTTACCATGAGTGGCACCATTTATCAATTCCTGCGCCGTGCTGTGATGTCCTCCGTGATCATTGCCTTTCTGGGTGGCGCGGCATGGGCAGGCACCACGGAAATTCCGGCCAGAGACCGGGCGGATCACACCATGACATTCACGTTGACCTCGCCAGCGTTCAAGGCGCACGGCGAGATTCCTGCCAGGTACACCTGCGACGGAGCGGATATATCACCCCCATTGAATTGGAGCGGGATCCCACCAGGCACGAAGAGTCTTGTCCTCATCATGGACGACCCCGATGCGCCGGACCCGGCGGCCCCCAAAATGACATGGGTGCATTGGGTGCTTTACAACATCCCGCCCGCCACGACCGGTCTGCACGAAGGCGTGAAATCGGCGAACCTGCCGGTCGGTACACGCGAGGGGTTGAATGACTGGCGACGCACCGGCTATGGCGGTCCGTGCCCACCGATCGGCCGGCATCGCTACTTCGAAAAGCTGTATGCGCTGGATGCGGTTCTACCTGCTTTGACGCAACAGACCAAGGCCGCGCTCGAGAAGGCGATGCAAAAACATGTGCTGGCGCAAACTGATCTTGTCGGAACCTATCAACGCTCGCGCTAGCTGCAGTGTTACGTGCGTGCCCTGATTTTCGGGTGCGTCTTGAGTCTGTGCATCGCAGGGGCCGTGCCGGAGCGGGCTCTCCTCAGTTAGGCTACCTCGCTTGCGCCTTCCTCATCAGAAACGAAGTGGGCATCTCTTTAAGTCTTGGAAAATCGGGCAAGGTTGCGCATGCGACTTATCCGCTGACTGCTTGTCAGAACGGACGATGAGCTGGCTGTTGGCCTTCGACCTGCCATAGCGAGTACGTACCCTCACCTTCCGGCGCAGAAAAGCAGTTCACTTATCGTTGCACAGCAGGGTGTAGAGGCACTTGCACTCGGCTTCGTCTGAGTTGCCGGATTCCACGGCCGATTCGCCCAGAGATTTCGATAACGCAGACTTGTCAGTTGCAAAAAACTGCTGACATCCAGTCGCTTGAGATGTTGGGGAAACTGAAGGCGTTGTTCGGCGACGGCCTCATCTTGACCAATAGTTCGCCTTGTCAGGGAAAATCCATCGTACACCGCCACGCGGATCCTTGCAGTCTCCTTGGTACCGAGGAATCAGATGGATGTGCAAATGCGACACAGTCTGCCCAGCGGCCAGACCATCATTGATTCCGATATTGTAAGCTTCGGGCTTAAATTCCCTGTCCAGGAGGTGTTTGGCTTCGTCCAGCAAGAGCATCAATGACTGCCGTTCTTCCAGGTACAGGTCAAAGAATGAGCCGATGTGACGTCTAGAGATGATCAAGGTATGGCCAGGAGAAATGGGAAATCCATCACGAATAGTGATCGCAGTTTCGTTCGACAAGATGATTCGGTCACCGGATAAATTGCAGAATGGGCAAAAAGAACTCATAGGAAAATTATCCGCCCGATTATTCTATAGGGGCAAGATGTTAGTCCTTGAGGGCGAATAAAAAGGGCGAGTCCACTGCGGACTCGCCCTTTGCTGATTTTTCACCTTTCAACCTCTTCCGGCACGACGCCGGACACACCAATGCGAGGGTGACGGAGAAATCAGGCCTTAGGTGCCCAGGCGATGCAATAGCCGTGTGGACTGATCGAGCCGGCCACCACTTTGCAGGTGCCGCTGGCTGTCGGCGTCTTGCCCGGTATGAATTGCATGCAGGTGCTGCACTCCTTGGCGCCGTTCGGATGGTCGCGATACTGCATGGCGGATTTCGGGGCCTTGGCGGCCAGGGCCTGCTTCGATATCACTAGCCCGGGCACTGCCGCGACGCCTGCAAGCATTGCGGCACCTTTCAGCAGCGAGCGGCGGGAAACCTTCTTGTTGAAACTGTCGGTCATCTACGTTATCTCCGTTGATTGTTGCAAGTGCATTTTGACTGCCGCGCGGCGCGGAACAGGCCACCCAGGGAGGCAAATCACGGCTGCCGGGGCTCTTGCCTCCGCCTCGACCGCATTCCGACGCGGTTTCCCCAGCCCCTCTATGGAGGAATCGTTAGAATAAACCGAGAGAGCGCTCCGGTCTATGGCTCTGGAGGCTATATGCTGCCGGTTGGTTCATATCACCCGGAACGATCCGTACTGTGCTCAATGAACATCCTTCCAGTATTCGCGCTTCAGTAGATAGGCGAGCACGGTGAGTAGCACCAGCAAACCGATCATCCATCTGCCAATGCGCTCACTTTCCAACGTGTACGGCCGACTCAGGTAGGCAAGGAAGTTAACGATATCACTCACAGTACGGTCGTACTGTGCCGGTGTCATGGCACCGCGGCGCACCAGGGTGAGGCTGGTAATTCGCCGTATCTGTTGACCGTATGCCGTGCGTGTGGCTGTGTAGAGCGGCTCCTGTCGACCCTGCAGTCCCCAGAGAACATCGGGCATCGCGACGTTGGAGAACGCAAGGTGGAATATTCCGAGAATCACCCCAAGTCTGACAGGGTGGAAGGTTTACTTATGCACATCACGCCAGTAGTTTCTCTTCAGCAAGTAGGCAAGCAGAGACAGGATGATCAGGGAACCCAGGACGTAGGGGCCCAGATTATGGCGCTTGAAGTAGGATGGGTCACTTGTGTAACGCAGGAAAGCAACGATATCGGCGACCTTTCTATGGTAGGCGGCGGGAGTCAGCCGTCCCCTGTGCAGTACCTGGCCATTCTTACTGTAGATACCCTCCCACGGTGCCAGAACATCAGGCATGGCCACTGCCGGAACCACCCGGTTATTCCATCCAGATGGCCGCTTCGGATCCCAGTAGAACGATGTCAGGTACGTGTAGACCCAGCGCTGACCCTCAGCGCGCACGATGTGACTGAGATCAGGTGCCGCGATACCGAACCATGCCTTGGCGTCTGCCTGGGTCATGGTTGGGCGCATGCCCTCCAGGAAGTTGGCATTCGAGGACAGCATAATGGATTTTATGATCTGCGCCTTGGGCATGCCAAGATCGGTCTCGAGCCGCTCATATCGCAATGAGTGAATTGAATGACAGGCACTGCAATGATCCATAAACAACAGGGTACCTTCCCTCACCGTTGCCTTATTGAAAACGTATTGCGGCGCAGTGAGTGTCACCGCCCGCGCCAAACTGACGTTACCCGCGAACAATATCGCCACCAATAGGCCAATCCATACTTTTCGCATTATCTCGTCACTCTTTCCGGCACAGCCCTGGTTGGCTCAATCGAGCTCACGATCGGCAGGAGAACATAGAAGCCGATATAAATGGCCGCGCCCAATCGCTCGATCAGGAAGTATTTAGGTAGGGGTGGCTGCTCTCCGACCCACACAAGAACCAGGAATGTGATGCCCATGATGATGATCATCGTGCGGTACCACGGCCGGTAACGGCTCGATCGCACGGGATTGCGGTCAAGCCACGGCAGAGAAAATGGCAATACGATCGCGAGACCCATGAGTCCGATACCCCAGTACTTGTTCGGAATCGCCCGCAACATTGCATAATAAGGTGCGAGATACCAAGGTGGAGTAACGTCCGGTAGGCTGACCATGGGATTAGCGCGGAAAAATGTATTTTTCTCCAGGAATATGCCATGCATAGTCGGGGCATAGAGGATGATAGCGGCAAAGATTGTCAACCATACCCCAACGCCGAAGAAATCCTTCACAGTATAATAGGGGTGGAATGGAATGCCGTCGAGCGGGATGCCATCGGGACGCTTATGTTCCTTAATCTCGATCCCGTCAGGGTTGTTTGAGCCCACCTGGTGGAGCGCGACGAGGTGCATGACGATGAGAGCGGCGATGATGAGGAACCACAACACCACATGCAGTGCCAGGAACCGCTGCAAAGTCGCAGTACCGATACCTGGCCCGCCGCGTGCGAGCATCGTCAGTTGCGGCCCGATAAACGGGATTGCATGCAGGATCGACGTGATCACCTGCCCTGCCCAGTAGGAAAGATTGCCAAAAGGCAGCACGTAGCCCAAGAAGGCTTCGCCCATCATCATGATGTAGATCAGATATCCGATGATCCACAACAACTCGCGCGGTTCGCGGAAGGAACCATATAGGATGCCCCGCAGCATGTGGGCGTAGAGCAGAATGAAAATGAGCGATACGCCATCCACGTGCATGTAGCGGATGAGCCAGCCCCACTTTGTGTCGTACATAATGCCTTGTACCGAGTTGAAAGCATCCTGGCTCGTTGCCACATAGTGTGCCATCAGCAGGAATCCGGATAGCAGCTGCAAGACGATCATGAGCAGAAGTAGTGATCCCGCGTAGTAGAGGATATTGAAGTTCTTGGGAGCGTAGTATTGAGTCATACTCGCCCGTATAAATTCCCGTGCCGGGAACCGCTTATTGAACCAGTCAGAAAACTTGCTCATGCCGCTCTCCCGTCCATTGTGCGCAATATTCTCTTTAGCAGACATGTGCCTTGGGGTACATATCAGTGATCGTTATGGATGTGTCGTCCTTCTCGAAGGAATATTCCGGTATTGCCATGTTGTGTGGTGCCGGCGAACCCTTGATGACACGACCCGAGACGTCATACATTGACCCATGGCAGGGGCAATGGAATCCACCGAGCCACCACGGGGTAACGCTCGCCTTCTCAGGGCGGTAATGGGGTATGCAGCACAAGTGCGTGCAGATCCGAACCATGACCAGCCATTGCGGCTTCCGCGACCGGTATATGTTCTTGCAGTAGGGCGGCTGTTGGGGCACATCACTATCCGGGTCCTTGAGCCGGCCCTGTCTCGCCACTTCCACGAGGGTCGCCAGCATCTCAGGCGTGCGGTTGACAATGATCAAGGGCTTTTTCTGCCATGGCACTGTCAACTGCATGCCCGGTTCTATCGGGACAAGGTTTACCGTTGTCGATGCCGACGCGGTTTCTGCCGCCGTCGGTTCCAGGGATTCCACCATCGGTACCACCGCTGCCCCAATGATCGCCACCCCGACCACAGATGTCGCGGCCGTCAGGAACCGGCGTCGGCCTAGGTCGGGTTTGTTGGTCATATCCCCAACTGTCTTTGCCATGCCTTCACCTCAACCTCAACGATTTTTGCCCACGCCAATTCCGTAAGAGACTCTGCTTCTCTCACACCGATTTGCATTCCGTCCGATTGCCGATTGCCCCATGCCATTCAGACTGTCTTGTTGCGTTTGTCGGAAGTCCAGCGGATCCATTCCTGTGCTTTCCATACCGCACTCTGCTGCTGGCCGTTCGGACCCATGAGATAGAGATACATTGGCATCAATGTCTCCGGCCATGGATAACTCGCAAGTGGTGCCCCGGGATGTGTCCGTAACCGCATTGCAGTCCGGCAAGCGCCTGGATCCAGAACATGCACCCGGATCGCTGTATTGCTCAACTCCTGAGCCAGCATCAAGCCGAGGTTTTCGACACCGGCTTTGCTTACTGCATAACCACCCCAATACCCCTTTGGGCGGCGCGCGCACTCGTCGCTGGTAAAAATCACCGCGCTGTCGGTGGCCTTTTTAAGGAGCCCAAGACAGGCCTGTGTCATCAGGAACGGTGCAGTCAGGTTAACCCGTAACGCAGTTTCCCATGCCTCGAGTGGATGAAATTCAAGCGGCGTCAACAATTCAAGCTCGGCGGCATTGTGCAGGATGCCTTCGAGATGTCCGATCTTCCGGCCGATATTTTCCGCAAGATCGCGATAATCAATTGCGGTGGCTCCCGCGAGATCCATGGGATAAATTGCCGGCTCTCGGCCGCCCTGTTTAAGGATCTCGTCGTATACCGCCTCAAGCTTGGCAACAGTGCGTCCGACTAGGATCAATTCGGCGCCATGCGTGCCGTACGCCAACGCCGCCGTGCGCCCAAGACCGTCCCCGGCCCCAGTGACCAGAACGGTCCGACCCTTCAGCAGGTCAGGGGACGGCACGTAGGAAAGCAACGGCTTTTTCCTTAGAGCGTACGGGTGAATGCCGCGACCTCTTTAATCTCTTTGGGTGTTAACTTTGAGGAAATCGTTTGCATAATGCTGCTGGATCCGTTTGTGCGCAGCCTCTGCTTGAAATAGCCGAGCTGGGTCGTCACATACGTGGCGTGCTGGCCAGCAAGCCGGGGAAACAGCGGTGGTAGTCCCCGCCCGTTCGGGCCATGGCAAGCCATGCACGCAGGAGTGTTAGTGCTTGCAATGCCGCCCATAAATATTTTTCGTCCCGCTGCGACCAGCGCTGCCGACTCTGCGCCTGACGCTGGTCCGTTCTGACTCGCGAAGTAGCGTGCCACCGTGCCAATTTCATTGTTGGGTATGGTGGCTGCCATTCCCCACATAATAGATTTGGCAAGAGGGTCGGCACGTGTATGATTTTTGAAATCGCGGATCTGCGCCGTAAGGTAGGGGGACAATTGGCCAGCGAGGTCGGGAAATGTGGGAATAATGGAAACACCATTGATGCCGTGACAGGCGGCGCATGTGGCAACGATCGCTGGAGGTGTCTTGGCTGCGTGTGCAGTTCCTGTTAGCAGAAGGACTGTGCTTGCCACGAAACCGATTTTCCTGGACCACAAATTTCTTATCATTACTACTCCTCACTCGTTCGTTTTTTCTGATCACAATGCTCGTCGCCGCTTGTCCCATGTCTGACCAACGGCCGGTTCACGAAGGAATACAGCCTTGTTCCCTGGATCCAATCAGAATCCAGCCCAGACACATGCAGATTCCCACCGAAACCGGCAACCGAGATGTCCGGACGTGGAGAGCAGTGTCCATTGCGGTAGGTGGGAATCTGCTACATCTTCGTAAGCGCATTCTCGCCTACGCCGCCACCTTCTTTGACATTGCCGCTGCATCGGCAAAGCGCCACAGCAGCAAGACCTCATAAATCTCCATCGTCTTCGCCTGCGGCAGCTGGGTGAACACCTCCCGGAGATACCGGTAGAGTTCGATGTTATTGGCCTTTGCGGATTCGAAACCGCTGCGCTTTCCTCGATTCGGGGTCTTTGAACAGTGGATCGAGTTCAGACAGTGTAGCGAGCTGCGCTGGAGTACGGTGCAGAACCCACGCTGGGCGCGATCGCCACAGCAGGGTGGGCAGCTCCGAATCGAGCTTGCTTACGTCCACGTCAATGGGCGCTCCCGCCGCTTTCGCGGCAGAGCTTGGGTTCATCCTAGATTCGGCAGTTGAAGTCACTGCTGCATGGGCAAGCGCATGATTCATAACTATTTGTGCCACAATGCGTTTTCACCGATTTGGTGAACTGCGGAGCAGTTGAAATTCCAAAGAAATCCACTGCATATGGCTCGTTTCTGACGCCAACTGCCGAATCTAGGTTCATCGACTCGACGAATGGAACGATGGCGGAGACGACAATTGCGCCACCGACGACAGTGGTACCGGCAATCAGAAACTTGCGCCGGCGCTGGTCGGTGGAGTCTCTAGCCTCGGTATCCATGGCATTGCCTCGTCCTGCGCTACGGATATGATCGTCGCGTAGTGACTGCCCGCGACTGTCCCACAATATCCGACCACCGCAACTGTGGCAAGTTTCATGCTGAATCGATTTCCCGGTAAGCCAAGATTACGGGCGTGACATGCACATCCGAACGGGGTCCTATCGCCCGCGCCCGGTGGTTAGGCACCATTGCCTTGCGCCAACTTGGTGCAGCACAGGAACATCGATTCCACGTAATCCTTTCGACACCGATGCACCGCTGTGGCGGATATTGCGGGCACTGTAATGCAGGGTGATGTCATCGATGCGCGCTGCGTCGCATATCGGTCGCCACGCAAGCGCATGCGCATCCAGCTCGGCGCGATAACGCCTGCAAAATGCCTTCATCTAGCCCGATTATGGCCGAACAAATGGTTTAGCGTCGGACTCCGTGCTGTGTCCTTGATCCTGCCTTTATGAAGTTTCAGGGAATATTTTTTCTGATGTTGTGCTGTAGCAATCGCGCAACATGGAAGATAATCTTTATGTTGCGCCTGATTGGATTGTAGACGCGCATGATCTGGATCATAAATCTTCCCGGCTCCAACGTGCCGTGCCGCTGTCCGCCGTCCTGTCGGCAGTTAGAGATTGCAGATCATCCCCGGGGGGGTAGGTCAGGCGCCCGGCTACGACACGGGCGAACGTGGTCAGCCTATGTGGCCGCAGATTGTTGGGGCCGAGAATATGAAGGACCGATATTCCGCATGTAGTCAGTGCATCGGCGATAAGTGAACGATGGCAACGCCACGGAACCGCTTCCGCACACATCAACGCGATCCGTTCACGTGTGATCAATTCGACCACCTCTCTCAATTGTACGTGGAATTCCGGTGTTAGCATGTAGTCCGCATATCCCCGAAACGAAGTGTTGCGCCAACCCCCATTGGGTGATTCGGGTAGTGGTTTCCTCCGGCCACCGAGCCCGGCCAAGTGGGTATAGCGGATGCTGGATTCGGCCAATGCGTCTACCAGTCGGTCTTTGTTGAAATGTGGATTATGGCGTGAGCGCGGGAATGAACGCACATCCGCCAGACAGCTGACCCCATTGGTGTGTAATAGCGCGATGAATTCTCCGAGCGGCCGGGCAGAATGCCCGATGGTAAGCACAGTCAGTTGCAGCTTCTGCGTATCCATGGTCATGTCAGGTCATTCTTGCCGACAAGGTTATCCGCTGGAAAATGTCTGCGCATCCATAACGTCGTGTCTATTATCTTCGTCGGGTTTGCGCTGCCTACTGCCATGAATCGACGACTGCAGGGGGCGATGTCTAGGTCCGGCCGTGGCTTCATCGCCGCCACGGTGTTTCTGTGACGATTGGATCGAAGTTTCTGTGCCAACGTCCCTCCGGTCCCGCAGCGGGAGAAAGCAGGCACAAGCCCGGTGCCGGCCCTTGAATGTCAGTCGAAGATGCGGCCCCTGAGGGATTCAGCACCCAAACCTTCCTTCGCAGATATCAGCCGACGTGCTGCGTCAATCTGACCCCAGGTGTTCCACAGCAGCACGCCGCGCACCGTGCCCCATTTTAAGTAATAGATTACGCCCTTTCGGAATGGCTCCCTCCAATCTTCGATAATATCGTAGTCCGATCCCAATTCTCCGACTGCCTCATACCCGAAGTCGAACAGGTCGGAATAGAAAAATGGCAGGTGGTCGTAGACTTCCGAACCCCCGGCCATATTCCGCCCGGCGACGGAGCCCATCGTGTTAGCGTTGTCTTCGTGCTCGACTCGCCTGCGCTGTCCGAGCGCAGAGCTGTAGAAGTTGGCCACAT
The DNA here is from genome assembly GCA_027364845.1 of Pseudomonadota bacterium. GTDB lineage: Bacteria > Pseudomonadota > Gammaproteobacteria > Acidiferrobacterales > UBA6901 > JAJYCY01. The sequence goes on from DAHXOO010000020.1 coordinate 35,362, forward strand.
CTCCGGCCGCGTAGATGTCTGCAGCGGTTGTGCGCAGTTGCTCATCAACGATGACCCCGTTGTCGACCGCGACTCCCAGTGACTTCGCCAAACTGACTTCGGGTTCAATTCCGATGCCGGCTATTACAGCGTCAGCACTCAAAGTTTTTCCGCTGCTGGTCACGACTGCTGCCTTGGCATCGGTCCCAGTGACCGCTCGGACGTTCTCTTCTGGCAACAGGTCCACGCCCCTCTCGCGGTAATGCGAGCTGAGGAATTCGGACAGCCCAGCTGGGAAAATGCGTGCGCCCAGTCCACGCTCAGGGAAGATCATAGTGACCTTGCAGCGGTTCATGGCTAGCGCTGCGGCGATCTCCGAGCCGATGAAGCCGCCGCCGATGATGATGAAGCTCGCGTGGGCGTCAGCGAGCGCGCGTATGCGCAGATAGTCTTCGAACGTCCGGAAGTAAATCACACCATTGCTGGCGAACGGCAGGTGCCGCGGCGTGCCCCCGGTCGCAAGCAGCAGCTTCTTGTATCGGTATACATTGCCGTTGCTGTCGAGAATGTGTGTCCCGTCGTTTGACAACGCACGAGTGTCGAGGCGCAGTTCGATACCGGTTTCCGCGGTGTTGCGCCAGATGGAATCTACCGGTTTTCCGGTCCACAGTTTCTTGGTCAGAGGCGGGCGGTCGTAAGGCGGATAGTGTTCACTGCTCAGTACGATGACCTTTCCATCTTTGTCCAGTTCCCGTATCCCGCGTGCAGCTGCGTCCGCGGTCATCCCACCACCGACGATCAGGTATTTGCAAAGGTGATCCATGTTGCCTCCTATCCCTATGTTGCCGTTGCAATTCAGGTAAATTCAGGTAGTAGATTCCTTCATCCGTGTGGTTGTTACAACATTGTACCGCGGCACCTTCATGGTGCGATACTGTGTGACCGCCGTCGTGCCTTACGGCTAACCGGGATGCAGTGTCGCGCGGCCGTAGGGTCTGTGGGCATCGCCGGTTACATTCGCGGTAATGGTTTTCCCCAAGTCGCGTAGAAACCCACGCGGTCGCCTGATCGACCATTGCCGGTTCGTCCTCCGCCTGACAATGTACCCAGTCGGTAGGCAGAGCAGGGCGCAGGCCTGGTGAACGCATCGATAACAATCCGCTATGGCAGCCCCCGGTTAATGATGCCAGAGGATGTAGCGATGACTGGCGCCCCTTAGCCTACGCTGGCCGCAAAGGCGCGTCGGAAACGGAGCGGTTGCTTGCTGCAAGGTTGTTGGCGCCTCCATATACAATACCGGGCCCTGCCCCAGGAAACGTGCGCGTTAGTCAACTTGCGGTTCCCGGCCGGTTCCGCATCCATTCATTGCCGGTGAGGCGCGCAGGGCGATACTTGACGCATTTGTATAATCGAGTTCGGCCAGGCTATGGGAGCATTTCCATGTGGTGGGCTAGGCACTCAACTGTATTGTGAGGTTACCGCACGAGGGTGTCATCAAGCACCTGTTCTTCGGAAATTGCCAGGGTCACGCGGTCGAGACCCGGATCGGCAGGACATACGACCTGCCCGTGATCAGCTGGGAACCCGGTCTGGTTCCCAGCTGTAGGGCGATGCGGGTCGCCAGAAGGCGGCGCGACCGCGCGCTGACGGGGAAATGATCGCCCGATCCAGCGGTGAATCAGCACACACGCTGCGGCACGCGCAACCGCGACCTCGCGCCGAAACAGGCTGCGGCCTCATGCGGTTGCGGCGATTTCAGTGGCCGGGTCTCGCGAGATTGTACTTCTGGATACGGTAGCGCAAGGTTTCGCGAGTTGCTCCAAGCGCCCGTGCGGCGGCGGTAACATTGAAGTTGTTGCGTTCCAGTGCGCGCCGGATGATGTGGCGATCCATGTCCTCGAGCGCCATGCTGCCGTCTAGCGGCAGCCACAAGTGATCGTCATTTTCGGCGGCGGGAATTGCTACTGCAGCGGGAATGGGGCTGCGAAGCTGCAGCCACTGTTCCGGGAAAATCTCACCCTCCGCGAACAGCACGCAGCGTTCGACGACATTGCGCAGTTCTCGCACGTTGCCGGGCCAATCGTGGGCGCGCAGCTTGCTCCAGACCGCCGGCGGGACAAACTTGACCGATTTCCCGGATTTGGTGTTGAACTCGGCGACGAAGGCCGGCACCAGGTCATCTACGTCCTCGCGACGCTCCCGCAGGACCGGGAGATGGAGATCGAATACGCTCAAACGATGAAAGAGATCCTGTCGGAACGTGCCGGCGCTCACCAGGGATTGGAGGTCACGATTGCTGGCGGCGACGATTTGCACCTCGACCTTGATTTCACGGTCTCCGCCGAGGCGTCTTATGGCCCGGTCCTCGATCGCCTTGAGCAGCTTTGCCTGCAAATCCGGATCCATCTCGCTGATTTCATCCAGGAACAGCGTGCCGCCATGCGCCTGCTCGAGCAGGCCCCGATGCCGCCCGCGCGCGCCGGTGAAGGCTCCGGCCTCATGGCCAAAAAGTTCCGATTCGAGAAGCTCGCGCGGCAAGGCGGCACAGTTAATCTCAATGAGAGGCCCTTCGCGGCGCGCGCCGCTGTGGTGGAGTATGCGCGCCGCCAGACCCTTGCCGGTTCCTGTCTCGCCGCTTACTACAAGAGCGCTGAATGGGACGCGGCTGAGTTTGGTCAGCATGTTCCGCACGTCGTTCGCGGAATTACTGTGCCCCAGAAACGACGAGACCGGGTACTTGCGCGACTGCGCGGCAGCTTCATCTTGCAGGCGGCGCTGGGCGCGACTGCTGCGCGCTGCGCCTGCGACGATCATGTCGAGCCTTTCCTGGTCGCATGGCTTCTCGACGAAGTCGAACGCACCCAGCCGCAATGCGCGCACCGAATCAGGTACGCTTCCGTAGGCGGTAAGAAGAATCCATTCGCCACCGGCGCTCTGACTGTGGATTTTTTCCAGCAGATCGAGGGCATTGCCATCCGGCAGACTCATGTCGGACAGTACGACTAGTGGGTCGACCCGCTGTTCCAACAGGGCACGCTCGGCATGCGCCAGGGTAGTTGCAATGACGACTTCCCAGCCCTCGCGTCGGTAGTGGCGCGCGAGTTCAACCCCTAACAGGGTTTCGTCTTCAATTACGAGTAATGTGTCAGCCATTGTAATGCTCTCCGCAGGGTAGATTTATGATTACGCAGGCGCCATGTGGCGCGCGATTGGAAATGTGCAGCTCGCCGCCGATATCGGTGACGAACCGTCTGACCGTCGCCAGACCGAGGCCAGTTCCGTGCTCGCGGCCAGTGACGAAGGGTCTTATCCCTGCGTCCAGCAGGTCACCCGGAAAACCCGGACCATCGTCCCGGATCTCCAGGCAAAGACGGTTGTTCGTCTGCCGGGCGTCGATGGCGACTGTTCCAGATCTGCCGTCGAGCGCCTGGGCCGCGTTCAAAATCAGATTCAGCAGAGCTTGCCGCAGCCGGTCTTCCGGCAGTCGGCAAGAAAGGCTAGGCGCAATGTTGCATTCCGTGTGCACGTGTTCGGGCAACTGATAGCGGGCAAGATCCAGCAGTTCTTTGACAACCCTGGACAGCGACACGACCTTCATCGGCTCCGGTGCCTGATGTGCATCACTCAGAACGTCGTTCAGAAGGCGCGCAAGACGCTTGAGTTCGGCAATGACCAGATCGACGCGTGCAACCTGCTCGGTATTGACTATTTCCTTGCGCAGGTTGGTAAGAGTCATCTGGATGGCAGCGAGTGGATTGCGCAGCTCGTGCGCAAGCCCAGCCGCGATCTCTCCGATGGCGGCAAGGCGTTCCGCTGCCGCGAGATTGCGCTGCTGTTCCAGCAACGCCTGGGTCGCGGCACGCACATCCTTTTCCAGCGATTCCTGACGCGCATTACGCGCTGCTTCGAGCCGGGAAAGACGCCCGACAAGCTGGTTGTAATTTTCAAACAGCGGTTGGAGCATGGGATCCACGCCGGTGACCGGTGCAGCACTATAGTTCTGCTGTGCCAGCATCGTCATAAGCGAACGCAAGTTGTTGAGCGGAAGCAAGATGCGGTGACGCAGGAAGAACAACGTAAGAATGGCGAGGAGAGGAAATATGATGATGACACCGAGAACGACATGGAATTCAATTTCCGTGTTCCGGTACACCCGAGCGATTAGCTGGTCGTGGGCGTGAACCTCGTCGAGCAGAATGCCGCGCATGAGGCCGAGCGCCTCGATCGCCTTAGTCCGCGGCGCCTGCTGGGTATTCGACAGTAGAGTCTGAATCCGCTTCATGCGCGCCGGAGTTCTGGGTGCCAGATAGCTGTCCACGGTGCCGACTGCCGCGATCTGGCTGCGCAGCTGTCTGAGGGTCCGCTCGTCGACAGGCTTCTTGTTGCCGAGGCTTCTCACCAGAATCTGTTCAAGGTTGAGTCCCGCATTTTCGATCCGGCTGACGAGCGCGCGGTGTTGTTGCACCGGCCGTAGACGCTCGAGACTGTGCCAAGACATGCTCAGCAGTAGGCCGAGCGCGAGCAGCAGCAGCACCGCAGTCACGATGGCGGGCAGCCATACGGAGCGGACGAAAAGGGCGCGTATGCGCCGCGATTCGGGCATAGGCAATTCAGTAGACTTAGGTTGAACGTCGGAATCGCATGCGGACATGGCGCTATCCTGACTGGGTGTGATTCATGGAGCACAGATGCCTGCGGAGTCGGACTTTGAACCCGAAGAGCGCAATTGGGACCGGGTGTGCGTGATGGCCGTCGCGATCGTCAATAGGCGATGAAATCCGCAGACTGCCCGGTGGGCACAGGCCTGCGCACCTTTCCGCGAGGAGATTTCCGGCCTGTGGTGCTTTGGCATTCGCGACGTCCCTGGTGGAATCGCGATCCAGCCCGTGGTCCGCAAGCAGGTGACCCGTCGTTGCGGCGGCCAGCCTGGGCCCAGAGCGGTGGTTCGGGGGTCCGTGCTGTGGCGGGCTATGCACTTCGAGTAGCTGAGTCAGAAAGGCGGGGGGCAGGATGTCCATGTCTGATAGATCGGCGCCGCGCGCAGCAGTTCCGCAGAATTTCAGGTCAGGGGTTGCCGGCGAGGCACCGCCGCTGGTCAACGATCCCGGCTCGCGGTTGCCATATTGGCCCTTTTCTCGAAGCGCACAGCCTGACAAAAGAAAGGTAACGTGCCGGTTTTCGGTATATGTCGGGCAGCCGCGCGTGGACGGGTTTACACCGAACCCCACCGGTATTGCCGGGTTATCCATTGCCGTGTATTCGGTCCAGCCTGAGTGCCGTGATGTTCAAATCGCTGAGGGCTCTACTGATCGATGCGGACCCAGGAATGAATGTGCAACTATGAAAGGAGTTCAGCAATCGCCGTGCCAGTCCATGAAGTCAATAAAAAACAGTTAGTTAGAAAAATTTCCGTAGTGCATCCGAGATTCCGAGATGTTGAGTTCCCCCGATAGTGGTTGTTATAAACCGGCGCGCCGGCAATTTCGGTAGCCGCGACGTCTGCCGTTTTGGCCAGGAACGCCGAAGCATAGGTCGAAACGATGTTGCAGCAAGCCTGTACCAGGATCAGCCTGCGGCAGTATCCGCGATCTACGACTGGGATCTGTTCTGCCGGAACGACCAGGGTGGCAGCGGGCGGACCATGACATGCCGGCAATCCGCGACCGGCCGCTAGACCCGAGGTAGCGGAACGCGTTAAATGTGAAAGGTGTTCGGGTGACTGGGAGAACCCTGAGCAGGGGCGCAGGAATCGGTTCGCGTCTGGCGCAAGGTTGGTGTGTTTTCCGCGGCATCCAAAACGGATGAAGGAGCAGTAATGCAGGATATCGGCTTTGTGGGTCTCGGCAGGATGGGTGGCAACATGGCGCGACGGCTGCGTCGAAGCGATGTCCGTGTCGCAGGGTTTAATCGGAAAGCTGGACCGGCAATCGAACTCGCCCGCGAAACAGGGATGGAGGCTGCCGATTCGCTGGAGCGACTGGTGCAGTCACTGTCGCCGCCGCGTATCGTGTGGATCATGGTCCCTGCAGGTGACGCGACCCAGCAGACGATCGACCGGCTGGCGTCACTCTTGTCGTCGCGGGATATCGTCGTCGACGGGGGCAACAGCTTTTACAAGGATTCCATGCGTCGGGCAGCAGAGCTTGCCGCGCGCGGCATTCGGTTTATCGACGCTGGGGTTTCGGGTGGCATCTGGGGTCTGGAAAATGGCTATGCCCTGATGGTTGGTGGCCAGCCTGAAGCGGTTGCCGCAATAGAGCGCTTCCTGAAGCTGCTTGCTCCTAGCCCGGAATCCGGCTGGATGCACTGCGGTCCGAGCGGTTCCGGGCATTTCGTCAAGATGGTTCACAACGGCATAGAGTACGGCATGATGCAGTCCCTGGCCGAAGGATTGAGTCTGCTGCGGGCGCGCAGGGACTTCGATCTCGACCTGGCGGCCATCGCGGAAATGTGGCGTCACGGAAGCGTCGTGCGTTCGTGGCTTCTCGATTTGACCGCCGAATTTCTGAAAAACGACCAGAGCCTGGATTCCATCGCCCCGTATGTTTCGGATTCGGGCGAAGGTCGGTGGACGGCAATGGAAGCGATAGAGCAGGGAATTTCAGCACCCGTCATGAGTCTGGCGCTCAGTGTTCGCTTCGCCAGCCAGGGCGGTGGTGACTTTTCGGCGCGACTGCTGAGCATGATGCGCAATGGGTTCGGCGGACATGCCGTGCGCCAGGACAACGAAAGATGAACGCAAACCCCAATGGTCCCTATCGATTCCAGATCTTTGGCGCCGCTGGGAACCGGCATTCAGGCGGAAAAGCCACCTGGACCTTACCTGCTTCGGTGGATGCGCGAGAAGTCACGTGGGACGATAGCGTCGAACTGGATGCCTTTACCTGTGTGGCCCGATGACAGCATTTATAGGGAATTCCACGGAACGCAGTCCGGACCGATCACGGAAATGCGTGTCCCATGGCTCAATAGGGATTATGGCGTGAGCGATGGAACAACTTTTGGTGCGTACGAGATCCTGCTGTCCGACAGCTTCAAGAGCAACCGTATTTTTTTATTCGCCTCGCTGGAGTGGGTTGGTTATGGCGTGCGATGGATCCGATGGTGAAATACCGGGTGCAGGGAAGGGATTTCGTCCGGAATCATGTTGTCGGCGGCATGGGCGCCGAGAAGGTGAACCGGCTGTTCGGCAGCGAGGATCCAGAGTGGCGCACCGAGCGTCAGCGGTCGGGTGGCGGCGCATGAGTTCTGTAGACGCGGGACGACAGATCGTGCGTTGGCACCTGTATTCGGATGCGGAGGCTCTGTACCAGCGGGCCGCGTGCGCAATTGAACGTATTGCGTGGGAGGCGACGTCCGAGCGCGGGGTGTTTCGGATCGTGCTCGCCGGCGGCAATACTCCGCGACTGCTGTATTCGCGCTTGCGCGAAATTGACGCACTCTGGAGTGCGTGGCATGTCTACTTCGGTGACGAGCGTTGCCTGCCCCGCGACCATCCAGACCGCAACAGCACGATGGCGGCTGCGGCATGGTTGAGCCATGTCCCGATACCCGAGCGTCAGGTATATGGGATTGCGTCCGAGCAGGGCGCGACTGCTGCGGCGCAGGCTTATGCCTCAATGCTTGATGGGATTGCCGCCTTCGATCTGGTACTGCTCGGTTTGGGCGAGGACGGCCACACGGCAAGCCTGTTTCCCGGCGCCGAGTGGGGTGTGCAATCGGGTGCCGCGGCGTTAGTGGTGGAACGGGCGCCCAAACCCCCGTCGCAGCGCGTAACCCTGAGTGCCTGGCGTCTGAGTCAGGCGCGCCAGGTCATGGTCCTCGTCACTGGTGAGGCGAAGCGCCGGGCGCTCGCCGCCTGGCGTGCCGGGGTGAATCTACCGATCGGTGCAATACGCCCAGCCACGGGCGTGGACGTGCTGCTGGAGCCGCATGCATGGGAAATCGTGCCAGCACAATCTTAGGCTATAACTATGATTAGCGAACGAGGATTTTTTCCCAATGCATCGATTCCTGGAATTTTCTGGGGCTCTCGCCGGAGGCTGGTTGGGTGGGTGGATCGGCAACTTTGAGGGCATGGTTACGGGCTTTGTAGTCGGCAGCGTCGGGTCGGTTGTTGGCATATTCGCAGTGAGGTATTTCATCAAGGACTACCTCGGCTAATCGGTCCGGTGATCGTCTGTTGCGGTCCGGGAACCGCGGCCGCCAGCGGGCGGCCGGATTTCCCCGGGGATGTTGGCGAGATCATGCCCATCTACGTCGAGGCAGTTCACGTTTCCGCAGTACGTCTTGATGGAGTCAGGAGAGGTAGTCGCGTTGAGCGAAATCAAGGTGGATTTGACCGTGGACACGAGCGGGACATGCTGTCCCACGCCGATCCTGGAAGTTACCCGCGCTGCACGCAAAATGCGGGTGGGAGAAATCGTAGAGCTGGTCGCGACCGACATCGGCTCGCGCATGGACATACCCATGTGGTGTCAGCGCACCGGCAATGAACTTCTCGCCCAGCAAGAGCACGCCGGCGTGCTGCATTACTTCATCCGAAAACGACGCTGACTGCAGATACCACCCACGGTGTTCAGCGTGAGTCGCGTTTCACTTCCGGCGTTGGCTCGACCAAGAAGTGTGTGACGGCCGGGGGCGCAGAGCCGATGTGGTACGACCGCGCCAGGTCGAGGATATCCCTGTCGGATCTGGTTACCCGCGCATGCTGGCGCAAATGCTCGAGCCACGATTCGACAACGAACACTTCAGTATACCTTCCAAGGTCCGTAACATCGCTCAGCACAGCCCAGCTGATTGCTCCATCGCGCATGCGTATGCGCCGCACCGGCTGCATCGCGCCTAGAAATTCGGTTTTCCGGGACGGATCGATGTGGTATTCCACAGTTACGACAACGGGACCATGTTCCGGTTGCGGCTCATTGACAGGTTGCGGCATCGGCCAATGGAAAGAGGGGGTGAGATCGAGCTTTTCTGTGCCGTGAAGACGCAGATGTCGCGTCGCCAGCAGTCCGAGGCAGATGCAGGTGGCTGCGGCAGTGAACGCCGCCCGTATGCTCCATAGTGATGCAACATAGCCCCAAAAAGCGCTGCCAACCGTCATGCCCCCGAAGAACACGAGAATTGAAACCGCGAGCGCCCGTCCGCGCACCCAGGCAGGTGCCACCGCCTGAATTCTGGAGTTAAAGGTGGAGGTTAAAGAAATCCAGGCTGCACCACAGACGAACAATGCGAACACGGCAACGGAATACAGCGGCACCCAAGCCAGTGTTACAAGTCCAGTGGCGAACACCAGGGTAGCTCCGGCCACGAGTGCATCGATGTTCGCTCTCTGCCGCAGCCGCGGCAGCAGCGTCGCAGCCGATACCGCGCCCAATCCGAATGCTGCCAGCATGATCCCGTAGCCACCCGGGCCGAGGCCGAACTCGAAGCGCGCGGCCGCAGGGAGCAGGCCCCATAGTGCGCTGCCGAAAAGTATAAAGGCAGCGAAACGGGCGAGTATTATGCGCACTGCTGGCGTGTGCCGCACGTAGCGAAGTCCCGCGCGCATAGCTCCCATTACTCTTTCCGCTGGCAGTACGCTTGTTTCCGGGGCGCGCCGCCAGCGGTAGAGGACCACTATGACCCCACCGAAAGACATGGCATTGAGCAGAAAGGTGATGCCCGGGCCTGTGGTGGCGATGAGCAGCCCGCCGATCGCCGGCCCGACGGCGCGTGCCAGGTTCACGCTGGTGCTGTTGAGAGAAACTGCATTGGTCACCTGGGATTGCGGCACGAGTTCCGGAATGATCGCCTGCCACGCCGGAGCGTTGAGTGCACTGCCCAGACCGAGCGCGAAAGTCATTGTCAGGAGGATGCCGGGTGTTGTCAGTCCAGCTATCGTGAGCGCGCCCAACACCGCCGCCGCGGCGACCATCCAGAATTGAGTGGCAAGCAGCAGTCGCCTACGGTCAATGACATCTGCCAGGGCACCGGCCGGAAGCGCCAGCAGGAAAATGGGCAGGCTGCTTGCGGTGCGTACCAGCGCGATCGTGGCCGGCGAAGGTGCAATCGAGGTCATTAGCCAGGCCGCACCGACGTCCTGCATCCATGTGCCGATGTTCGATGCGATCGTCGCGATCCATAGCGCGCGATAGAGCGGTTCGCGCAGAGGCCCGAATAACGAAGTATCCCTGCCTTGAGTGGGAGAGGCGGACATCCTATGTTTTCCTTCGCGACCATCCAGGCGAACGCGCCGGTGCCGGCGTCCGGCATGCGCGGCGCCCGCCTGGATCTAGCATCAGGTGCTCGAGGAGCCCCGGTGCGCGCTAAGCAGTTTGACCGCGCGCAGCAATTGCGAATCCTTATTGTGACGAAATTGTTTCGCGGTCATGCCGCGCTCAGCTTCCGGCTGCAAAGGACTGACGCCCGCAGGAAGCGACACGATGTAGTTCGGCGTGATGCCGTGATGCCAGAAGCTGCGGCCATGCGGAGTGAGCCATTCCTGAATCGCAAGCACGAGCGCCGAACCGTCGGAAAGCGGATATGCCTCCAGCACCGTGCCGGTACCGAAAGTGGTTTGTCCGATGAGACCGGCGCGTCCCGCGTCCCGCAGCGCACCGGCTACGATCTCTGCCGCGCTGGCGGTGCCGGAGTTCACCAATACTGCCATCGGCAAGGTAAATTTGGCTGTGCCGGATCGCACCGGAACACTGTGCACCTGACCACGAACGTTTCTTTCGAGCAGCACATTGCCATGTTTGAGAAACAGGCTTGCTGTATCGATTGCCTCGTCAAACAAGCCACCAGGGTCATTGCGCAGGTCAAGTATGACCGCGCTGGCACCCTGCGCTGTCGCGGCGTCCAGCGCCTTGGCGAGCGCTTTCGCCGTTCCCTTGCTGAACAGCGCAATGCGCACATGCGCGATGTGGGTTCCAGGCAACATATGCCAGGTCACGCTGCTCAGCCGGATGTGGGCCCGAACCAGATGAAACACGTGCACTTTCCCGGTCTTGGGGTTGCGGATTGTGAGTGACACGTGTGTTCCAGGTGGCCCCTTGATTTCCTCTACCACCTTGTTGATCGGTTGCCCGGAAATGCTTTTGCCGTCCACTTCGAGGATGACATCCCCGGCCTGAAGACCCGCTTTTTGTGCGGGCGAACCGTCAATCGGAGCCACGATTACGAGCTGCCGGTCCTTGATCTGGACTTCCACGCCGATCCCGGCGAACTGTCCCTGCAGGGATTCGCGTTCTTCACGCACCATGCTTGGTGTGAGAAAGGTGCTGTGGCCAGTGTCACCCAGGGAATTGACCATGCCAGAGATGGCGCCATAGGCGATGCGGCGCGGCTTGACCGCGGAACGGTCGACATAGTGGTGCTGAATGGTATTCCACGCCTCGGCCATGAGCCGGAAATCCGGAACCGCCTTGGGGGGGATGGTGCATGCCTCGAGGATGTTGGCCACTGTGTGCCGATCGGCCTCAATGCCCGTTACGATTCCGACCACGAAGGTCACGAGCAGGACAGCAACCAGCCGCAGCCGATGTGTGGATTGCCGTGGTGTCATGTCTTCTTCTCTTTAACCCAAGGGGGCGTTCGGGTTCAGACTCGGTCTGTCCGAACGGGTGTCGCCAAAGCCCCGGCAATGCGTCTGCTGTCGCAATCGCGAAGCGCGATCCCTGCGCCGGGCGCCGCTACTATACCCTAAAATGACAAGGGGCAAGCACCTGCCCGCAATCGTCAAGGTGCGGACGTTGTACCGTGGCAGGCTCCGGGCACATTGCAAAACAGGAACCATGCGGCCTGCGGTCTCTGTAGTACTGAAGTCGGTGCTATTGACACGCAGGAGATGACCGGTTCGGTGATGTGGAGAGCCGATCGCACCGAGAACCGGCAGAGCGCCATCTTTCGTGGCCGGAAAGGGGTAGCCAGACACAGGCAAGCGCATTGAAGGTCCGGGTGCGCGGGAAAGGGGCGGGAATTCGCAGTCCACGGCGTGCCGGCCGTCAGTCGAAGTCCCGGACCGGGTTAGGCTAAGGAGAAGAGTGATGCGATTGTCGCTCGGCGTTGCCGGGACCGGCTGACCGGATCCGCATCACGGGTTTACTTCGACGGATGTATGCTTTTCCGGTGGGGAGGCTATATTTTGATTGAGACACCATCCAAAAAGATACGGAAAGACTGGCCACCTAACTGCTGGCAGGCTACGTAAGGCCCTTACTATAAATGACGGAAAACCGATGAAGCCATTGACGCTACTCAACATTGACGCAGCGATTCACTTGATTTTCGGCATCGTGCTGATGTTTTTCCCCCGCATCCTGATCGGCGCGCTCGGCATTCCCGCGCCGGGAACGGCATTCTACGCGAGTATTCTCGGCGCCGTGTTGACCGGGGTAGGGCTTGCCCTCCTTGCGGAGCGTTTTCGCGGGATATTCGGAATCCCCGGCCTTGGTTTCGGGGGTGCGATTTGCATCAAGATCTGTGCTGGGGGCGTGTTGACCGCATGGCTTGTGCATGGGGGACTGCCGGTCCCCATGCACGGCGATCTGTTGCTGTGGCTTGTCGCCCTCGCACTGCTTGGCTTGAGTGGTGCCGAATTCTGGGCTCAGTTGAAGCACAACCAGGATGGCGTGGACAGCCGGAACAGTGTGGTACCCTGACGTATGCTGACGGGTGGTAGAAGCGGTGCGTGTGTTCGATTCCAACCGGCTGGCTTGATGTCCGGACAGGCGTCGGGTGCACTGGCACGATACGTTGCACCGCGACCGTAGGGGAGAGGCCTTGGACATCACGGGAAAGCGGAAGGCAAGGGACGCGGAACGTCATCTGACGCTCGGTGAAATCACCGCTGCGCTGGTGTCGGATGGCCTGCTGTCCGCCCAGGATGTGCAGGCTATTGGGCAAACGGGTCCGTCCAAGGACCGGGGGGACACCCACCCACTTGTCGTCATCGCCGGCAGGAACTTCAAGAGCGCAGGCAAGCCGCATAAGCCGCTCAGCCTGGAGTTCCTCACTTCATGGCTCGCCGACAGAAGTGGAATTCCATACCGTCGCATTGATCCGCTCAACATCGATATCGCGTCGGTATCCAGCATCGTGTCCTATGCCTACGCGTCGCGGCAGAAAATTCTGCCGCTCTCGGTCAGCGTAGATGCGGTGGAATTTGCGACCTGTGAACCATATGTAACTTCCTGGATCGATGAGCTTGGCCGCCTGCTGCGCAAGCGAATCGTCCCGGTGATCGTGAACCCAGTCGACATCGTCCGATACCTCGACGAGTTCTACAGTCTCGCTCGGTCAGTAGCTCGGGCAACGAGCGATCCTGCAGCGTCGCACGACAGCGTCATAACAAATCTAGAACAACTCGTGGAGCTGGGTCGGCGCGGCCAGCTCGACGCCAACGACCACCACGTCGTGCGGATCGTGGACTGGCTTCTGCAATACGCTTTCGAGCAGCGCGCCAGCGACATCCACCTCGAGCCACACCGCGACAAGGGTGACATCCGCTTCCGCATCGATGGCATGCTTCATCCGGTGTACCAGGTGCCGACGACGGTCATGAATGCGGTCATCAGTCGTATCAAGATTGTCGGCCGCATGGACGTGGCAGAGAAGCGCCGGCCTCAGGACGGCCGCCTGAAGACTCGCTGCAAGGACGGGGATGAGGTTGAGTTGCGGTTATCGACGATCCCCACTGCAAGCGGTGAAAAGATGGTCATGCGGATCTTTGATCCCAGCGTGCTGGTTCGTGGCTTCGCAGAACTCGGTTTCAGCGAGCACGATGCGCGTGCTTGGCAGTCCATGGTGCAGCAGCCGCACGGTATCGTGCTTGTGACAGGTCCGACGGGATCAGGCAAGACGACAACGCTTTACTCGACCCTCAGGCAGATCGCCACCCCCGATGTGAATGTCTGTACCATCGAAGATCCGATTGAGATGGTCGAGTCCAGCTTCAACCAGATGCAGGTTCAGCACAATATCGGGTTGGACTTTGCCGCGGCGGTGCGCGCGTTTCTCCGCCAAGACCCGGACATCATCATGATTGGCGAGATTCGCGATCACGAGACTGCCGAAATGGCGGTGCAAGCCGCGCTTACCGGACATCTCGTGCTGTCGACTCTGCATACCAACGATGCCCCGTCGGCGGTTACTCGCCTGCTTGAGATCGGCGTGCCAGCCTACCTGGTTCAGGCAACCCTCATCGGGGTCGTGGCACAGCGGCTGGTGCGCACGCTGTGTCCGCACTGCAAGGAGCAAGGGAGTCTGGATGCAGCGGCATGGGAGGCGCTGGTGCGACCGTGGAAGGTGCCGCCTCCGGCAGCGACATTTGCGTCCGTGGGTTGCCTGGAATGCCGTCGCACCGGCTACTTTGGGCGCACCGGGATCTACGAGATGCTGCCATTGTCGCCCGTACTGCGCAAGGCAATCGGGGCTGATACCGACATCGGCGAGTTGCGCGCCCGCGCCATCAAGGAGGGTATGCAGCCGCTGCGCCTTGACGGTGCGCGGAAGATCCATGCGGGACTGACGACGATCGACGAGGTAGTGAAAATCGCGCCGCCGCCGGAAGATCTTTAGATGCCGGTGGCGGGGAGTTCGACGCAAAGTTCGTCGAAGCTTCGCACTTGGCGGTGCGTGGCTTGCAGATCGGCAACGGCGTCACGCACGACCCAGGCAGTACCCATGTCGGCTGCACGCGCTGCGTCGAGTTCCTCTTTGACATCGGACAGGAACAGGAAATCGCGTGCCTCGATTCTGGTGATGTCCGCAATGTGCCGGTAGGACGCGGCTTCGCGCTTTGGACCAGTGCTGGTGTCAAAATAGCCGCCGAACAGAGGTGTCAGATCGCCGAACGCGGTATGGGCGAAGAGCAGCTTTTGGGCTGCCACCGAGCCCGAGGAAAACACGTACAAACGCAGGCCGGCGGAATGCCACGCGCGCAGCGCATGTATCGCGTCTTCGTAGACATGACCGGTGAACTGTCCAGACCTGTAGCCTTCTTCCCAGATCATTCCCTGCAG
>DAHXOO010000021.1:0-39014 GCA_027364845.1 Pseudomonadota bacterium
CCTGCGAAGACTGGACCGATTGGATGCCGCTACAATGGTCAAGGAGATGGACGTGCCGGGCTTTGATTTTCACCCCCTACACGGCAGGCCGCAGCGCTACTCCGTGCACGTCAATGGACCCTGGTGCCTCACCTTTGAGTTCATTGGGGGAGACGCGTTGCGCGTGGACCTCGAGCAGTACCACTAACTGGAGAATCGCCATGACCGAGTTCGCCGCAAGGCGCAATCCAAAGCGCTGCCCTACCCATCCGGGCGTGCTGCTGCGCGAGGATATTCTGCCGGCGCTGAAACTGAGCAAGACCGCGGTTGCGGAGGCGCTCGGCATTTCCCGTCAGCACCTGTATGACATCCTGCGCGAACGCAAGCCGGTATCTGCCGAGGTCGCGGTCCGCCTCGGCGCAGCCTTCGGGAATGGCCCCGACGTGTGGCTGCGCATGCAGGCCGCCTATGACGCCTGGCACGCCGAACGCAAGGTCGACGTGAGCAGGGTACCACGTCTCGTGGCATAGACGCTGGAAGCGTTTGCCGAGCATTGGCTAAAAGAAGAAGGGGGCAATGGCTCCGTCTGCTACTGGCCTCTGGAACAGACATCCGGGCGCTGCGGTTGTTGCCCGGTCATCGCAGCCTGCAAACGACCATGATTTATAAATGTGATCGAGTAGGCGCAGAACGTCCTGGACCGTTCGACAGCCTCTTAATCGTGATTTCCGATACTATCCCTGGAAGAAAGAGTCCCTCCGATCTCTGTGTGTGCGGGTCAGCGACCGCTTTTGAACATGAAGCAGGCTCGGCACGTGTACGTCGCGAATGGCAGTAAAGGCCGAGGAAGCGACGGTTGGGAGCACAGTAGACCGGTTCTCGGCCAACTCGGACCGGAACCCGCTGTCCGCAAAGGCCGAGCTGTGCGCACCGGCCATTTGGCAGCGAGCAGCGCAAACCAGTCCTTCGACTGGCAACACGGGCAGAAAGACAAGGGACAGCGGTTGGCCACGGGCGAACGCTCACGTATCCTCACTCTAATCGGTCAGTCGGAACCAGATGCCCTGTGCCAAGGCCCGGCCTGTGGCAGCATAGCCCAATGCGTGCAACCGCTAATAGATTCCTCAGCGAAAGGACGATCCACTTCGCCTTTCGGGTGACCCTCTGGGTCAAGGGCCTTTTCGCGCTCACGGAGATTGCGGGTGGCGTGGCCGCGTTCTTCGTCAGACGGCAATTCCTCGTGGGTGTCGCGAGCGCGATCACCCAGGGGGAGCTCGCCGAAGACCCGCATGACCTCATCGCGAATTTCCTCCTTCACTCCGCGGCGCACCTCTCGATCAGCACGCAGCAATTCACGGCGTACTATCTCCTAAGCCATGGTCTCGTGAAGCTCTGGCTCATAGTCGGACTCCTGCGGGAGCGGCTTTGGTACTACCCCACGGCGCTCGTCGTCTTCGGCCTCTTCATCCTTTATCAACTGTACCGCTTCGACTCGACTCATTCCCCGTGGCTCCTACCCCAACTTAGCGGATTCACCTCCCATTTCTCGGATGTGGCGCCAGAATTCTGTTATCGATCAACGATCGGAATGGGGATAAGGGGGCAAAACCCGCTGTAGTGCAGACCTTGCCTATTTTCTTTGCGGGTGGGGCGCGGATAATGAGGAACCATGTTTCTGCGCGCCACCACACGCAAGAAGGATGGTAAGGAACACCGGTATTGGAGCATCGTCGAGAATCGACGGCTCGCCGGGGGCCGCGTGCTGCAACGCCATGTGCTCTATCTGGGCGAGATCAATTCCTCGCAGGAGCGGGCATGGCGCAAATCCATTGAGGTATTCGATGAACACGCTGGGGATACGCGCACGCTGTCGCTGTTCCCGGAGGATCGCTGTGAAGGACTCGTGTCAGACACATCGATCGTGCGACTGCGGTTGTCGGAGCTTTCTCTGCGGCGCCCGCGACAGTGGGGCGCATGCTGGCTTGCGTTGAAGCTGTGGCAGGAACTGGAACTTGATGACTTCTGGGCGGCGCGCCTTCCGAAAACCCGCAAGGGTACACGCTTCGATCAGGTGCTGTTCGTGTTGGTGACCTATCGGCTGCTCTCTCCGGGTAGCGAGTGGCGGTTACATCGGCAATGGTTTGAGCGCAGCGCGTTGTGCGACCTGCTCGGTGCTGACGAGAGCCTCGCCGACATCCACAAACTCTATGCCTGTCATGACCTGCTGCTCGCCCACAAGACGGCGCTGTTTGATCACCTGGTGCGGCGCTGGCGCGATCTCTTTCATGTCACGTTCGATGTACTGCTCTACGATCTCACCAGCACTTACTTCGAATCCCATCCGCCGTTTGGCGAGGACGACAAGCGCCGATACGGCTACTCGCGCGATCACCGCAGTGACTGCGTGCAGATTGTCATTGCGCTAGTGGTCACGCCCGAAGGTTTGCCGCTGGCCTACGAGGTCCTGCCTGGCAATACGGCCGACAGTACGACATTGCGGGGATTTCTGGACGCCATCGAACGTCAGTATGGCAAGGCGCGTCGGGTGTGGTGCATGGACCGTGGAGTGCCCACCGAAGAGACGCTCTCTTACATGCGGGTCGCCGATCCTCCCGTGCACTACCTGGTCGGCACACCCAAGGGCCGGCTGTCAAAACTCGAGCAGGATCTGCTCGCGAGACCTTGGCATGAGGTTCGCCCGGGGGTGCAGGTCAAGCTGCTGCCGCAGGACAACGAGATGTACGTATTCGCACAGAGTCATGACCGCATCGCCAAAGAGCGCGCGATGCGCAAGCGCCAATTGAAGGCGCTCTGGGTGCGGCTCAAGCAGCTCGGCGCCATGACACTCACCCACAAAGAACTGCTGATGAAGCTCGGTGCCGCACGCAGCCGATATCCCGCGGGCTGGCGCCTGATCGATGTCGTGGCACATGACAGCGATCCGGCCTTTACCTACCGCCTCGATCGCGACAAGCTCCGACAAGTGCGCCGTCGCGAGGGGCGCTATCTGCTGCGCACCAATCTTGTCGGTCATGATCCTGCCGAACTCTGGCGCCACTACATCCAGCTCGTCCAGGTCGAAGAGGCCTTCAAAAACCTCAAAGGGGATCTGGCAATCCGCCCGATTTACCACCAGGACGCGCAGCGCATCGAGGCGCATGTCTTCATCGCTTTCCTGAGCTATTGCCTGCATACCACGCTGGCGCAAAAGCTGAAACCTCACGCGGGCGGCCTGACCCCGCGGAGCGTGCTCGATACCTTTGCGGCCGTGCAGATGCTCGATGTCCATATCCCCACCACCGACGGCCGTCAGATCGTGCTCACACGTACCACCGAACCCGAATCTAAGCTGCAGCTACTGCTCGATCGGCTGCATCTGCAATGGCCGCCGCAACCGCCACCGAAAATCACCCGCGCCCAGGCCCAGACCGCAACCGCCGTGTAGTGCAGACCTTCGGGGTCGTCATCTTTATAAATCAACAGGTTGTCAGTTTTACAGGGGTGAATCCGCTAAGTTGGGCTACTCATCACCGTGGTCGATCTTGTGGTGATCGCCCTCACGTGGCACGAGTACCGCTTTCTCGGTCGGACGCTTGGCCGTCCGGGATAGGAACCCCAAGGGGAGAACGGCGAGAGGACACGGCAACAAAAATCCGGCCGGCGGCTCGGGTCAGCGCAACGGTATGGGAATGTTGCTGAAGCCGCGAGACTTTTCTTGCCCCAATTGAATATCGATTTTCTCGCCGATAGTGGACTGACTCATGCCATGGCGTGGCCCGGTTGCCAGCTGCGGATCGGTGCTGTCATATGCCGAGGACGAACGCAACGGTCGCTCGGATCCCGTGCTGCATCAATGTCCACAACCTGGGTGATACCGGTGATTCGACTGAGTCATCGTCAACGGCAGCACTGGCCGAATTGCTCGCGTAGACCATGATGTTGAGTTGCGCGGGAATTTGATCCGATGTTTGTAGTGGTTATTGACCCAGAAAATGCTTCTGTAACGTATTGAACCGATGAATGGATCAAGCAGGTTGTGTGGTCCGCCCGGGATGCAAAAAGGGTCGAGTTGTGGGGTCATTCCTATCTGCAAATCAACAGTTATGGTTAAGATTGCAAATTGGCTGCTCAAAATACTTTATATACCCGATGTCTCGATCAACGTTTGAAGAAAAAATGGGGGCTGAGCGGATATAATGTTCGCGATCGTCTGATCGTGCACCCCGAGTCCATGCTTGAGTTCATCGAGCTTGCGCTTAAGCGACATTTCCCCGGTCACAACGCATCAGTTCTTCACCTGTTGCCACACAGATTCAGCCGATGGTGGTAACGTATTCATATTCTTTAGAAAGAGCGCCACCGTCCAAATCTGCTGATCCGTTAGGGCACTCTTGAACGACGGCATCCCAGTTAACCGAATGCCGTGCTTGATCTTCCAGAAGGAATACCCCGGCGGGTCATCCTCGACGCCATCGCTCGCAAGTTGCGGCGGCCGTGGGTATTCGCCTTTCGCAACTGGAGAGGCCGATGCGGTGCCCCGCGATGTACCGTGGCATATAGCGCAATGATTCGCAAAAATGTGCACCCCGGCGATCAGATCGGCGGTCGTCAGCGGGACCGGATCAGGAACCTTGGGTGCCTCCTTACGTAGTGTTGCGCGCAGAGAGGTACGCGCCATCCACAGCTCAAGCCGACTCGGTGTCCCATCTGCATTTGCCGGTATCATCCCGCTCTGCAACACAAAGTAACCGCCGATAAGCAGTACGACGATCGTTGCCAGTACTCCAGCCAGAAAATTTTTCATGCCTTTCCTCGTAGTGGCTTTTTGTGGACATGACATCAGTTATCAATTTGTCGTTTTGGAGCAGCCAGCATCCAAGGTCCTGACATCGCGAACCTTGGTCGTGGAGAACAGCCTTGATCGATCATAATGCCGAGTGTCTATTGCATCAATAGAGAAAGTCCATCGGTCAGTGCGTTCAGGAGATCGATGCGGTGGATTTTTCAAAATGCTTGTTGGCCCTGAGCTGCTGGAGATGACCGAGGTACAAGTGCCATTGGCACAGATAGCCTATTTCCCCGTGGGCCCAGAAGATAGCTTTATTTCAGCGGCGGGCAAACGGCTGGAGCCGATTCTGACCCATTATGTGAGATGTTGCGAATTGGTGGAGACCAACCGGTGTATTGCCACCCGAGTACCAGAATCCGCGCCAACGGTTGGTCAACACAAGCGGTAGCGCCATAGGTTCCATGTGGAGATTTTACTCATTCATCCTGGCGTCCACGATGCAAAACTGTGCAGGCCAAACTCTTCAATGCGGCATGATAGCATTTCCGCGCGGCGCACGCGCTGTAGAGTTTGGCAATGCATCGGTCGTATGGATGAGTCAGCACTAGGCGGCGCGCGATGAAGTCGGACTCGATCTTGGCGAACCACAGTTCAACTTGGTTGAGTCAGGATGAATAGGTCGGCGGACAGTGCATATGAACGTTGGGATGTGCGCTGAGAAGGGCCTCGACCTGTTGGGTCGAGTGGGCCGACAGGTTGTCGGCGATGACATGGATCTACTTGCGGCGCAGCTGATGGGCCGCGATGTCGGTCAGGAAGGCCGCGAACTCGGCCGAGGTGCGGTGCGTGGCGGTTTTGCCCAGCGCCTCACCGGTCTTGGTGTTGAAAGCCGCATACAGCGACAGTGTGCCGTGCCGGGCGGACTCGAATCCGTGACGTTCAGCGTGTCTTCGCGACAGCGGGAGCATGGGTCCTTGCGATCCAGCGCCTGGATCGCCGTCTTTTCGTCCACGCTGAACACCACAACGTTTTGCGGGGCATTCAGATACAGCCCGATCACGTCCGCAGCCCTGGCTTCGAAATCCGGATCGTTGAAGGCCAGATACCCTTTTGAGGCGATGCGGCTTGATGCCGTGCTTGGCCCAGATGCGCGCCACCGTCATGTACGAGACCTCTCCACCCGATTCTGCCGCCAGTTTGCGTGACGACCAATCTGTCAGCACGGCTTGTGCTTGGTGGTGCGGGCCAATACCGGCGCCTCAATCCGGTCGGTCACTTTTATATAGCGTTCGCGGCCGTTGTGACGGGCGAACAGCCCGGCTAATCGGTCCCTCTCGAAGCGTTTGTTCCAGTTTCTATCGTGGCCCGTGAACCGCTGGATCAGTGCCATGTTCCGTCTATTCCGCCCGCAACTGACGTGGCTGTTGAAGGGGTGCGATGCCGCGATCGATGTCTGGGCACGCAATCATCAGGGGGCGTGCGCATTCGAGGACCGAGTGCTGAATATCACCAGCCGCATGTCGATCTCGGTATCGACGCAGGTTGCCGCAGTGAGTGAGGCGCTTGTGTCACCGGACGGAGACTCGAGACCCCGGGCAGGATGACTGCGACCCAATCCTGACTGTCCTGCTGTCGAAGATCGAGGCGCCGTGGTTGCCGCGTGACATTGGGAACGCTGCCGGTTCGCTGCGCTTCCGGCTCCTGCCAAAGTGTCTTCCGCCTTTCGAGTCCCTGGCTCCCGCAGCGCCACTGGGGAGAATGCAAGGGTGAATCGATACCGAACGGTAAGCCGTTGCCGTCGGAGAAGAATCGCTGTGGTCAGCCGTGCGCCGCATTCGGCAAAAAACACTGCATTGACCACATTGTTTGATGTACAATTGTTTGATTACGAACTTGTTTGGCGGATGAAGGGCGGGCGAAGATGGTTAAGAGATCGACTCAAAATTCTGAGAGATCGGGTATAGGCCCGGGCAAGGCGGGAGGCCACGAGAACCAGGAACAGTTTATCGGTGTCCTGCGGGGATTGGCAGAGGCCTTCCATGCGTTTTCCGCCTATTCCGCCAGCCACATCCGGGAGATGAATCTGACACCGGCGCAATTTGACATTATCGCTACGCTCGGCAACACAGCCGGTATGCCGTTTAACCAGCTTGCCAATAAGACCCTGATTACCAAGGGAACTCTGACCGGCATCATTGATCGACTCGAGGCAAAAGGTCTGGTGCGCCGTGAGGTACCTGCAGGCGACCGCCGCAGTTTCCGCGCGGTGCTGACACCGGCGGGTGAAGCACTTTTTTCCGAGGTTTTCCCGACCCATGTCGCCTATCTCCGGCGGGCCTTCGTGGGTGTCCAGCCGGGCGAAATGGAGCTGATCATCCGCCTGCTGCGTCAGCTGCAGAGCCGGTTCCAGGGTGCCCAGAATTCGCAATAGCAAATAGTTTGCATAAGAACGAATTCCGTGCTACAACTAGTACGTATTGAAACTATCCTGAAGCAAATTAACAGAGCGTGATATCGAGGAGGTTGTTGTGGACACGAAGCCGTATGTGCTGAACCTGGAACCTGGCAGCTATTACTTCTGTGCTTGCGGGCGTTCAACGAATCTGCCGTACTGTGATGGCTCGCACAAGGGCAGTGCAGTGGAACCCTTCGCCGTTGTTCTGCCGGAATCAAGGAGCGTCGCGATCTGTGCCTGTGGCCAATCGGCCACACGACCGTTTTGCGACGGGAGCCATAACGCCCAATCGGGCGGGTAATTTTATTTTCCAACCTGGATCATAGGAGGCTTACGATGCTATCCAATAGCGTTTCCTCTGTTTTAAAGATCGCAGTCCTTGGCTTGGGCCTTTCCGTGCTAATGGCGCCGGCGGCCGAAGCATCCGCCTACCGTATTTCGAACGGCAGTCCGGCGGGCACCTACCGGATCGATCCCGATCACTCGCTTGCCTGGTTCACCCTAGGCCATGCAGGAGTATCGGTAGTGGTTGGGCGCTTTGACAAGATGTCGGGTACTTACACCGTCGATCCGGCCAATGCTGCGAAGGACAACGTGATAGTCCGGATCGAGACGTCGAGCCTGGATACCAATTTTGCCGCGAGGGATCATGACCTGCAGGGCCCGGATTTTTTCAATGTCCGGGAATTTCCTGAAATCGACTTCTCCGGAACGCACTTCCGGCCCACGGGCAAGAACACCGGATTGCTGTACGGAAAGCTGACGCTCCGCGGCGTGACTCGGCCAGTGGTCTTTCATGTGCGCGAGATCGGTGCCGGACCGGTCACGGCCCTGCCCAAGCCCTGGGGAGGCTATCTGTCCGGCTATGAGGCCACTGCTACCATTCATCGCAGTGATTTCGGCATGGGTGCTTTCGCCGGCATGATCGGCAATGCAGTGCATCTTCATGTGAACATCGAAGGTGTTCGTACGTCGAAGTGACCGTTGCCGGCAGACATGATGCAGGACCTTTGGCAGTCCGAATTCGTACGTACTCTGATTGAGGGCAGTGTCCTGCTGCCCGGCGCGGTCGCGGTGCTTTTCGGTACAGTGACTCTGCGGGTGGCCCGTGCCCGCACGCGCTGGAGCGGTGTACTCTGGGCGGTCGGACTACTGGTGGCGTTTCTCGGCGGCTATGCTGCGGCTTATCGCGACTTTACCTTTCCGCCGCACACCGTCTTGTCGTGGCTACTATGGGTCGTGGTGGTGGGCGGGGCGCTGGTCGCCCTGGCCCACCAGAGTGGCCGGAAACACGCGGCGCATGGGGCGCGGACATTCGCCTCCGCGGGTTCGACTTTCATTATTCTGTGGCCTATCTTGCGGCAGGAGCGGCTGTCGACCGCATTCGTGTCGTGGCTGAGCGTCACGGTTCTGTGGTCCCTGCTTTGGGTCGGACTGACCCCATCGCGCGACGACCAGAAGGCTGCGGGAACCGCGCTGTTCGTGACCGCTGCGGCGCTGGCGCTCGTGGCACCGTTGTCGGGCAGCATTGAGCTTGCCCGGCTCAGCGGGAGCCTCGCCGTCGCACTGGCGGTCGGCCTTTTTTTCTCCATCTTTACGACGCGGACTCGTTGGGATCCGCCTACCGCCGACGTACCAATTCTGATCCTGGGTGCTTTGCTGGTGGATCTGCGGTTTTATGCGGGTGCCCCCCTGGCGTTGATGGCATGGCTGATCGCAGCGCTTGCGGTAGCCTGCGGGACCATAGTATTGGTACGGCGACGCAGTATCACGCAACCGTGGAGGTTCGTCGCTCCGGGGCTGAGCGCCCTTCTGCCGATCGCTCTCGCGGTATGGACAGCCCTGCGCATCTATCGGCAGAGTAGCAGCGGATATTGATGCTGCCTCAGCCTTCGAGCCGCGTTCGCAGGACGAGCGCATATTAGGACTCAGCGCCTGGGTGTAGTCGCAGGGCTCGATTGGTGTCGGCACCTCTGGGTGCGCTCATGACTAGCCGGTTTCGCTGCGTAGCGGATTTTTCTGCCATTGCCTCTGACAGTTTACGCTTCTGATGTAGAGCGCGGCGGGCAAACAATCGATTCCAGGTCGGCGCGGTTTCGATCCGGGCCGCCGATTCTATCCAGACAACATCCGGGGTCTGGACCTTTTGAACGCAATTTTTTGGAATGACATCGTAAAGATCTTGTCATGTCAAAATGACAGACCTGTCAAATCTTTCCTTGCTGAATAGATAACATTGTATAATTTTATCAATATGTTACGTAGTGGCATGATGATTGCTCTGTGTATGTTGGTTGCGCCATTCGATGGTCCGGCGCAGGCGTCTTATACAAGAACTATTGAGGAGTAAGGAGGAGCGATCCATGACAACCACATTCAGAATGACGTGCACGGTAGCAATGTTGGCGGCGGGCATCCTGGCAGGGACCGCCCAGGCGGCGGTGACCGACGTTGAAGGGACGGGAGGAGGGGGAATAGTGCCATGGGCCCTGCTGTCCGGGGACAACGCGAACAGCAACTTCGGCGCTGTCGCGTCCTATACCTTTATCAACACCGGAAACTTCACTCTGCACAGCATCGGTGCTGCTGCAAGCGTCATGCACCGGGTAGAATTTTCGGCCGCCAATTGGTATCTCAGCCTGCCCGGTGATCTGCCTGGGGTGGGCACGAACTATCCGTTGGGTACCGACAACATCCAGGCAAATGTCCTGGGCATCAAGATCAAGCTTCTGAGCATGACCTCGACCCTGCCGCAGATTGCAGTCGGATTCCAGTACAAGAACAACAATGACAAGACACTGGTCGAGAACCTGGGTGCGCAGCACTCGAGCGGTACCGACGGCTATGTGGCGGTGACCAAGGTGTTTCCGGTCGGCGGAATGAATCTCCTGCTCGATGGTACGTTGCAGGAAACGAAGGCGAACTGGATGGGACTGCTCGGTTTCGGCGGGCCCGGGAGCGACAGCTATAAGACTGAATTCGAGGGCTCGGCCGGCCTGTTTCTCAATCCGCAGACCTTGGTGGGCGTCGAGTATCGCGGCATGCCCAACAACCCGCTGGCGGGCGGTGCGGTGCAGGAGGATAGCAGCATCGGCGATGCCTTCCTCGCCTATTTCCCTAACAAGAATCTGAGCTTCGTGCTGGCGTCGGCCAATCTCGGTCAGATTGCGACGCTGAAGGATCAGCATGCACTGTATCTGCAGGTGCAGGCGGGCTTCTGATCGCGATCGTATCTTGCACCCGATGCACGCGCGCGGTCGCACTCGACAATACTCGCTGTTTTGAATTCTCGTTTGAAGACGAGTATTGTGAATGCGGTGAACTCGGGCCGCGGGCGGGCCTCTAATTTCGGCAGGAAGTACGACAAGCCGGATCGTCCCAGGAAGCGTCGGGAAGGCGCTTCCTGAAATTGTGAACAAACAGGTCCAGAATAGCCGCCGTGCTCCCGAGTTCGCCCCGCAGGCGCGTGGCTTTCCGTGCGGCCCGGCGGCGGCCGGCAGGAGACAACGTGATGGAAACAGATCGAATCAGCATCATCCTGATTTCGGAAGATCGCGAGGATCTTCAGATGGCGGGCATGATCGCCTCGGTGGGCGCCGTGAGCGGAAACGAGGTGACGGTTCTCGTCTCCATGAATGCCCTGAAATTCTTTCTCAAAGGCGCCGATGACAGGGCGCCGGCCGCCGGGCAGATGGGCGAGATGTTGCAGCGCAAGAAGGCGCCTTCGTTCAAAACGCTTTTTCAACAGGCGGCGGAACTGGGGGATGCCAAGATCCACCCCTGTTCGATGGCCATGGACGTGCTTGGTGTCGAATGGCGCGACCTCGAAACATTCATGAAAGAGCCATTAGGCTTGACGAAATTTCTGAATGATGCGAAGGGAGGCCAGGTATGGTCTTTCTAGCGGAACCTATCGTAAGAGGGGCGTAATGATGGCAGAAAAAAGACAAATAGATGCGCGCGGCAGTTTTTGCCCCGGACCGCTGATGGAGCTCATTGCCGGGATGAAGGCAGCCAATGTGGGTGACGAGCTGGAGGTACTGTCGTCCGACAAGGGATCGGCCGCCGATATTCCGGAATGGGTGAAAAAGGTCGGACACGAGATGCTTTCCACAAGCGAGGAGAACGGTATTTGGCATATTACGGTGCGCAAGGTGAAGTGAGGCGCAGAAAAGCCGGTTAACAAGAACGTTTCACTATCAAGAACTTCAGTACTAGGAGGTTGCCATGAAGATAGTCATTGTAGGCGGGGGTATGGGCGGAACCATTCTGGGCAACAATCTGGCGCGTCGTCTCCACCACGAACTCAAGACCGGAAAAGTCCGCATCACCATGCTGTCGGCATCCGAGAAGCATATGTACCAGCCCGGGTTGCTGTATGTCGCCGTTGGCAGCATGATGCCTGATGAGCTTTACCGGGATCAGGCGAGCCTGCTCGAGCCGGGAATCGGCTTCCACGTGGACCCGGTGGAGAACTTCATGCTCGACAAGCGCCAGGTCAAGACCAAGAGCGGCGCGGTCCACGACTATGACGTCCTCGTGATCGCCACCGGGTCGCGCGCCATCATGCAAGGAATTCCCGGCCTGGCGGAAAATGCCGAGACGTTCTACACCGAGGAAAGTGCGGTGAAAATGCTGAAGCGGCTGCGCGAGTTCCAGGGCGGCCGGGTCGTGATCACCGTTGGTGTGCCGCACAAGTGCCCGATGGCGCCGCTGGAAATCACGTTCATGCTGCACGATTTCTTTAAGGAGCGCGGCATACGTGACAAAGTGCAGCTGCACTACACCTATCCCATCGGCCGCGTCCACAGCCTCGAGAACGTCGCCAAGTGGGCGGCCCCGGAATTTGACCGTCTGGGTATCACCTATGAGACGCTTTTCAATATGAAGGAGGTAGATGGCAAGAACAAGGTGCTCAAGAGTGAAGAGGGATCGTCGACCAAGTTCGACCTGCTCGTCGCGATTCCTGCACACAAAGGCATGGAGGTCATCGAAAAGAACGGGCTTGGCCAGAATGGCTGGATTCCTACCAACCGTACGCGGCTCAACATGGAGGGACAGGAGAACGTCTTTGTGCTCGGTGATACCACGAACATCCCGATCAGCAAGGCCGGATCGACGGCGCATTTCGAGGCCGAGACTCTGGGCGAGAACATTGCCGCCATGATCAAGGTCGGTTCTGCCGTGCGCGATTACGACGGCAAGGTGTTCTGCTTTATCGAGGCCGGCAAGGACCGGGCGACTTACGCCATGTTCAACTACACCACACCCCCAGATCCCAAGGAGCCCACGCGCGCGGTGCATTGGTTCAAGATCGCCTACAACAAGCTTTATTGGGCCTCGGCCCGCGGCTTGTTGTAACCGGAGGCTTCCCATGGAAACGCAAGCGGGAAGTAACTTGAACACTGGTGGCGAGCTGGAGCATGTCGCACAGGCGGCCCAGGACTCGCTGACTGACGACATGGTTGCGCGGTTCGCGGCGACCGCAACCGGCGCGATGGACATCATCGATCGTGTCAACCGCACCGGTCTGGCGGACGCCATTCCGGCGCTGGCGCAGCTGGTACAGAACGGAGACCTTGAGCGCATTACCCACCTCGCGCGGCTCGTTGGTTCGGCGCAGGACGCCATGACCGACGACATGGTAGGGCGGTTGTCTCAGACGCTGTCCAACGGGCTCGATCTGCTGGATCAGGTGGGCCGCGCGGGATTCGAGCGCGCGATACCCTCGATCTCGCGCCTGATTGCCGATGGCGATCTCGATCGCATTGTGCAACTTGCGCGGCTTGTATGCTCGGCGCAGGACGCCATGACCGACGACATGGTGGGGCGGCTGGCGGAGACCATCGGCGATGGGCTGTCACTGCTCGACCGCCTCAACCGCGCCGGGGTCGGACAGCTGATCAGCGCACTGGAGCAGATGAACACCAGTGGGGCACTCGAACGCATTGCTGCCATTCTTCCGAGCCTCATGGGGCGGCTGGAGCGGTTGAATACGATGCTGGAGGCGCTGGAGCACTCGGCCGAGACGCTGTCGAAGGAAACGCCTGCGTCCGGCGGAATCGGCGGCGCGTGGCGCCTGCTGGCCAATCGTGAGAATCAGGAGGTCATGCGTTTCCTGTTCGGTATCGGCCGGGAGTTGCGCAGTACGATCGTTCAGAAGAAATAACGCCCATGTGACGTGCCTGCTGTGCGCGAGCGCTGGGGCCCGAAGGCCGCGGCCGGCTCGGGTGGGGGGTTCATGCCGTCGTTTGACGTGGTTTCGAAAGTGGCGATGCCGGAGGTTCGCAATGCGGTCGACCAGGCCAACCGCGAAATTGGCAACCGTTTCGATTTCAAAGGCTCGGACGCGCGCGTGGAGTTGACGGAATCGAGCCTGACACTTTTCGCGGACGACGAATTCAAGCTCAAACAGATCAAAGACATTCTGCTGCCACGGCTTGCGAAACGCCAGATCGACCTGGAATGTCTCGACGAAGGCAAGATCGAGGCTGCCGCAGGTGGCAAGGCTCGCCAGGAAATCCGCGTGCTTGAAGGCATCGATACGGAACTCGCCCGTAGGATCACAAGAGTCATTAAAGACTCGCATATCAAGGTCCAGGCCGCAATACAGGCTGACCAGGTGCGTGTTACGGGCAAGAAGCGTGACGACCTACAGTCAGTCATCGCTTTGTTGCGTGCCGAGAAACTGGGTCCGCCGCTGCAGTTCGTCAATTTCCGGGATTAGCGCTGTCCGGCTCCGACGCGCGGCGCTGTCGCAGCGTCGGTCGGCGTGCGGTATCGGCGTCGACATTATCAGAAGCGGTCCATTTCGGTTATCCTTAAAAATAACAACTGTGGCCAGCGACCCGGGAGCCATGATCGCATCCGTTCACAAGCCGTTCTTGTCGGGGTTATCGCAATCACCCTTGCCGTCGCATATTCAATCGAGATGCCTGTTGCCGGCCGGAATCTTCCGGCGGATCCAGATGGATTTTGGTCGAATCCGCAGGTCACGGGCTCGCCGGATGGAAGCATGCCTCGAGCCCGCTGCGTCACTGTGCCGCAATACCGTGCCGAATGTTGCGGTGTTGACGCGGTTCAGTACGGACGCCGGCCGAAATGCGCTGGGTGGAATGCTCCCGGCCAAGAGCCCGGGGTAGGCGGGGCGGCACGGTGGCATCGTCCAGCGACAAGGAACTCGTCGAACTGCGGCGCACTTTGTCGCGATCGCACCGTCTCATGGAGGCGCAGGTGCGTCACAACGAGCGCATCTGGGCCGGCTTCCGCCAGATCGAAATCCAGATGATTGGTGCACAGTCGCTGGGTGAGCTGGTCGATACGCTGGTCACCCGGATCCCGGAGTTATTTCCGACAGTGGACTGCGTCAGCCTGGTCTGCGTGGATCCGGAATACGAATTGTCACGCCTGATGTCCGCATACCCGAAGAGTCAGGTCGGGCGATTTTTCATTCCGGTCGATCGTGAGTGGCTGGAGGGCCTGGTTCCCATCATGGGTAAGCCCCGGCTGGGTCCCTGCGATGTGCAATTGCAGGCCCGCATGTTTTGCGGTTGCGGTGTGCGCTTGAGCTCCAGTGCGATCGCGCCACTTACGCTGCATGGCACGCTCATCGGCTGCCTCAATCAGGGAAGCCGCGACGCCAGCCATTTTAACGCAGATGCGGCTACGGACCTGCTTGAACATCTGGCTGCCGTCACAGCCATGTGTATCGACAATGTCGTCAACCACGAGCGGCTCAAGCGCGATGGGCTGACCGACGCGCTCACCGGCGTTGCCAACCGGCGTTTCTTCGAGCGACGCCTGCATGAGGAGCTCATTATGAGGCAGAGGCGCAGCAATTCGCTTGCGCTGCTGCTGGCGGATCTGGACCACTTCAAGGGTTTGAATGATCGCTTCGGCCATCAGGTCGGAGACGATGCGCTTAGGCAGGTGGCCCGTGCGCTTAGTCAAGGTCTGCGGGCGAGCGACGTGCTCGTCCGTTATGGAGGAGAGGAGTTTGCTCTGCTTCTGCCGGATACCGAGCTGAACAAGGCGCTCGAGATCGCTCAGCGCCTGCGCATGCAAGTCGCGGGCCTGGCCATCGACAGCTTGCAGGGCGAGGTTGCGGCGGTGACCGTGTCGATCGGTGTCACCTGTCTCGGGCCTGAGGGTAGTCCGGGGCCGCCGCCGGACAGCGATGCCGGAACGTGGTTGTTGCGCCAGGCGGATGACGCACTTTACCGCGCCAAGGCAGCAGGACGAAACCAAGTCATCGTGGCGGACCAGCTGCGTTCCGGCAGACACGTACAGGATCCCCGGAAGCGCTGACCGGGACCACCAAGCGCCCCCAGTACAGCCGGACCTTTCGGTGTCAGGTCATATGCGCGAGAGGGAATAGGGGGTAGGTTGCCGCAGGGGAACCAATAAACCGAGGCGGAAGATCGTTTACATATAAAAATAAAATTTATAATGTGCGCAAAAGGCCATGTTTCGTTTTGGCGCCAGGTCGGCGAAAACCGAAAATCATTCAGTTTTTTGAAAATGGTAAATGACAAATAAAATGTTGATTTATAATGTACAAATGTAATTATTGAAAATTTTTCGCAGGAATCCCTATTGATTTTTCGCTGGCAATGGTTAATAGTTATGACACACGGTAAGGAAGCTGTAGCCGAAGGAGCGACGTAATACCGGAGGTTTTCTATTAGGGACGACGCCGGTGCATGGAAGCACTGGCGAGTAGTGATCCATACTCCGCAGGCGGCCGAGAGGCCGCCTCTTTTTTTGTCGATTTACCCCCTTGCCTGACCCAAATGTGATCACAAAAACGGCGTTTGGGATATTTTCGGCATCACCGCCCTCGGGTTCGTCTCGGTTCCTGGATTGGATGTCGAAATGATTGCCACCGAGCGGATGCCTGGTTTCGACAGGGACTGGATGTTGCCCTCACCGCGAAGCAAAGAGATTCCAGCCGCGGACGGTCTCGCCGCGAGGGTCACGGCACCGGCGATCGCTAACTTTAGACACCCTCCACACGGGCATGACGATCAGGGGATTCGGCCGAACCCCCGGCAGACTGCCCCGCAAAACGGGCTACAGCGGCGGGTCAGCGCTCGAGGTATTTGAGCTTGCCAGGCACATCATCCCATTCTTTGGCATCGGGAGGCGCTGGCTTTTTTTCTGTCAAAACCGGCCAATTGCGAGCCAGTTCGGCATTGATCGCGGTGAATTGTTCCTGGTCCAGCGGCAGATCGTCTTCCGCGAAAATCGCGTTGACCGGACATTCGGGAACACAAAGCGTGCAGTCGATGCACTCATCGGGGTCGATGACGAGGAAGTTGGGACCCTCATGGAAGCAATCGACCGGGCATACCTCGACGCAATCGGTATATTTGCATTTGATGCAGCTTTCAGTGACCACGTAGGTCATTTTCAGGTTCTCCCGCAGATCGTTTCGGCGCGGCCACCCGCGGCGGATCGCAGTCCTGGTTCTGTTCGGCAGGAGGCTACGGGCGCACCGAGGGCGCTTTGATGGCGGAATTCAGGGTCGGCGCCGGCTGCCGGATAATACACGTACCTTGGTGCGTAATGGAATCCGTGAGAGTACGAACCGATGCTGGATCCTGGCATCCCGTCGCGCGGAGCGCCGGCGGCAATGACTGATTCCGGGTATAGGGCTATGAACCGGGTCGTGCATGGGTTAAATTAACTGCCATGCCCAGAGGGTGTTCACACCGTTCCGGAGCCTACTCATGAGCCATGTCGCTTCCGCTGATCCCGGCGCAGCCCCCGGTGTTGGCAACACGCAAGTCCGCATCAGGGACACCCGTTCCTGGATCGCATCGTTGCCGCTGGCCGACAGCGTCACAAGTGCTGAGCGCCTCTATCGGGCCCTGTCCGACCTCAACCGGCCAGAGCTCGAGCCCGGACATCGTCTGGATCTAATGGAGCTCTATGCGCAGCCGGTCGTGGGGGTATCGACCGCGCTGCAGGCGCCGTGGGCGTATCTGCGGCTGCCGATGGCTCCCAAGGCGCGCCAGCGTGCGGAATTCCTGCGAAATCTGCATGGTGAAATGGCCTGCGGTTACCAGTATGCGCTGCGGGACCTGTTCAAGGCACACCATCCCTGGGACAGAAAGGCAGCCGTGTGTCTCGCTGCGGAACGGGCGATGCACCAGTTGGGTGAGGTGCTGCTGCGTTCCTATCAGGTATACATGCCGGGTCCGGCTGGTGTGTGGCGTGAGATCCACGCGCTTTACCGCCTCGTCGAAGAACGTGGCTTGCTCGATCATCCGCTGACTCGAGTGTGGGAGGACGCAGGCGCCAGGGTGACGGTGCGAAACACCTATCTGCGGGTGCTGCTGCTGGGTCTGTGCGGACCTTACCAAGCGCCGCAGAAGGACTGCTTGCGGATCAACGCCTTCCTGTGGAATTGGGCGGACAAGGCGTCCATCGGGTCGCGCCCGGGAGTCATGAATCCCGCGGGCCTTTTTCTGGTCGATCTCTCGGCCGATGTTCCAGCCCGGCCTGTTCCCAGGGAGACGACGCCTGCGGCCGGGCCCAATTTGCGGGTACTGGCCACGTTCGGGCTTGCGCGCGCCGTACATGAGCTCATTCAGCAGCTGCGGGGCAGGGAGCCCGTGCGTCGGCTCGCAATCGGGTTTGACTGCGGCGACAGCGGCTGCATCGATGTGCTGCGGCACATGGTCCGTTTCTGGGGAGTTGGAGCGTACCGCCAGTATCCGCGGCGCAGCGCGCGCGATTCGGAGCTGTCTTTGTGCGTAGGGCTCAAAGCGCTGCATTTCTTCAGCAGTGGACGGAAACTCTTCACGTCGCCATTGGCGGTTCCGACGGACCACGGTTTCGGGTACCGGGCCGTGCCGAAGCCGCAATCGCATGCCGGAGAACGCAATGTCGATGAAGCGTTCATTGACCTTGATGGCGGTAACGTTTTCCCCGAACCAGGCGCATCGAACCCGGCGCAGCGGCAACCTGCCGAGGAACGGTTTCATACCCATCAATGGGATATTGGTGACGAAAGCGCCAGCGGATTAGCGCTCGCGCATCGCGGCGGCGGTGTATCGGTGCGCGTTGGAGACCTGGTTGGGATCCGCGGGCTGGGTGCTGGTGGCTGGAGTGTGGGCGTGGTGCGTCGGCTCACGAGTCCGGATACCGCCCGCGTTGACATTGGCGTGAAGATGCTTGCCCCCGGCGCATTGCCGGTCGCGGTGAAGCCAACCGATGACGCCACGCTTGCGGGCTATGTTCCGGCGTTGCGGCTGGCGGAGATCCCGGCTGTATGCCAGCCGCCGACGCTGCTTCTGGATCGCGGGCTGGCGTCTCCAGGGAAGGACCTCGAACTGCTGGACGAAGAGAATGGCAGCGGGCCGCCGTGCCGCGTGCGTGTCCTGAAGGTGATCCGGTGCACTGCCTCGTTCGAGCAAGTGGTCTTTACACCGGTGTGCCAGCCGTGAATCAGCGACGCAATTCGTCCGGAATGCTCTGCTGAATCAGGCGCAGCAACTCTGGAAAAATCTTTGGGTTGCCGGCGATCAGATTGCCGCTTTCGAGGTGGTTCTGTTCTCCCCGGAAATCGCTTATCAGTCCGCCCCCCTCCTGGATTAGCAGGCAGCCAGCGGCCATGTCCCAGGGGCTTAATCCGAACTCCCAGAATCCGTCGAGGCGGCCACATGCGACATGTGCCAGATCGAGCGCTGCCGAACCAGCGCGACGTACGCCGCTGGTTTGGGGGAGCAGGACGCGGAATGTGTTGATCCAGGATTCAATGTGGGCCATTGATTTGAACGGAAATCCCGTTCCTAGCAGGCTGTGCTCCATCCGGTTCGTAGTGCTGACGCGGATGCGCCGGTCATTGAGCTGCGCGCCGACGCCGCGGCTGGCGGTAAACAATTCGTTGTGCAGGGGATCGAACACCACCGCCTGGCTGGGTTTGTTCTGGTAATGCAGGGCGATGGACACGGCGAACTGGGGATAGCCGTGCAGGTAGTTGGTCGTGCCGTCGAGCGGATCGATGATCCAGAGATAATCATTTCCGACGCTCTGCCCGCTTTCCTCGGCCAGTATCGCGTGATCGGGATACGCGCTGCGCAGGACGCCGATGATCTCGGCCTCCGCCATGCGGTCGACTTCGGTCACGTAGTCGTTGCGTCCCTTGCTCTCGACCGCAATCCGTTCGAGCCGCTCGTAGTGGCGCATGATGATCTTGCCGGCGCGACGTGCTGCCTTGATCGCAGTGTTGAGCATCGGGTGCATGGAGGTCCCGCCATTGCCTGCCGCTGAAGGGCCGCGAATTTTAACCGTTCCCAGCGCATCTACAAAGCAAATTCCGGATTTGGGCGCTGACGTTGCCGATACCACCGCGATCCGGGGAAGGGAAAGTCGCGGGTTATGGTGGTAGGCTTAGACTTAAGTCCGTTGCCACCTGCGTGTGGGTTGCGCCGTTCGGTGTCGGATCGTTCTAGAATGTTCTAGGAAAACCGCACGGGATTTCGCATGGATCTTTCCAATATCAGGGTGGTCCTGGTTCGCCCGACGCATCCGGGCAATGTCGGCGCAGCCGCCCGCGCCATGAAGAACATGGGCTTGCGGCAGTACTGTCTCGTGTCCCCATCTGGTTTTCAGCACGCCGAAGCGCACGCCCGCGCCGCCGGTGCCGACGATGTGCTTGATGGTGCCCGCGTGTTCGCGTCGCTCGAGCAGGCGCTTGCCGGTTCCCGGCTAGTTGTCGGAACCAGCGCCCGTCCGCGTTCGATCGTCTGGCCGTCGCTCGATCCGCGGGCGGCTGCGGCAAAGATTGTCGAGGAGTCACTGCAGGGCGAGGTTGCGCTGGTTTTCGGCGCCGAGCGTACCGGCCTGACCAATGAGCAACTCGACCACTGCCATTATACGGTCTCGATTCCCGCTGATCCGGAGTTCTCATCGCTGAATCTCGCGTGTGCCGTCCAGGTTATGGCGTATGAAATATGGTGTGCCGCGTCGCAGTTCGTGCCCAGCGTATCCCCGGTTTCCATGGAATCGGGACCCGGTACGCGCCTTGCAAGCAGCGAGGAACTTGAGCGCTTTTACGCCCACCTGGAAGAGGTGCTGGTGCAGATCCGTTTCCTCGATCCAGCAAATCCGCGCAAGCTGATGCGGCGCCTGATGCGGCTTTTCAATCGCAGCCGGCCTGACGACAATGAGATCAATATCCTGCGTGGCATACTGACTGCCGTGCAGCAGTCGCAGAGGGGAATATTTGACAAAACCCGTCGGGAATCTCAAAATTAGGATGTTCTAATGTTCGATCGTTTACGAGAAGATATCAGTAGTGTGTTTGAGCGCGACCCGGCCGCGCGCTCCACGCTGGAAGTGTTGACCACCTATCCCGGGATGCATGCCGTGTGGGCGCACCGGCTGACGCATCGGCTGTGGAAATGGCGGCTGCACTGGCTGGCGCGGGTGATTTCGCATTTAGCCCGCTGGTTTACGGGCGTGGAAATTCATCCGGGGGCTAAGATTGGGCGGCGGTTTTTCATCGACCACGGTATGGGTGTCGTGATCGGCGAGACCGCGGAAATCGACGATGACTGCACGCTTTACCACGAAGTCACGCTTGGCGGGACCTCATGGCTGAAGGAAAAGCGCCATCCGACTCTGGGCAAGAACGTGGTGGTCGGTGCGGGTGCGAAGATTCTGGGCCCGATCCTGATCGGGGACAATGCCCGCGTTGGATCCAATTCAGTGGTGGTCAAGGACGTACCGCCGGGGGCCACGGTGGTCGGCATACCCGGTCACATCATAGCCACCCGCAGCGATGAGACGGTGCGGCGGCGCGAAGCCATCGCTAAGAAGATGGGCTTTGATGCCTATGGCCAGCGAGGCCAGATGCCAGACCCTGTGGCGCACGCGATCGACTGCATCCTGGATCATTTGCACCAGATCGACGAAAAAATGGAGCGCGTAAGCACCGCGCTGCACGAAGCCGGGGTGAAAGTGGAAGGCGCGAACCTGCCGGCAATCGAAGCATGCCGCCTCGAAGACAGTGAACCGGACGAAAAAGTGGCCAAGGCAGGCGGCACAAAAGTAGTTGACTAGTTTCGTCGGGTATGTAAAATGCTCGTACATTTTTAGATGAATGGGGTAGCCCAATGAAACTGACTACGAAGGGACGCTACGCGGTGACGGCGATGCTGGATTTGGCCCTGCATTACGAGCAGGGAGCAGTGACTCTGTCGGATATCGCTGGCCGCCAAGGCATCTCGTTGTCGTACCTGGAACAGTTATTCGCGCGGCTGCGTCGCAGCGGACTGGTGGAAAGCGTTCGAGGTCCGGGCGGTGGCTATAATCTGGCCACGGCGCCGAGTGAGATCTCGGTTGCCGAGATCGTCATTGCCATCAACGAAAACATCGATGCCACACGCTGCGGCGGGGACAAGAACTGCGCCGGCGAGGAGCGGTGCCTGACCCACTATCTATGGGAAGGCTTGAGCGAACGCATCCATGAGTTCCTCAGCGGGATCACGCTAGCGGACCTGGTCAACAGACCTACTGTCCAGGAGGTCGCTCGCCGTCAGGATGACCGCAGCAGGGTAACTGCGTCGCAGTGATCCGACAGTTCCGCCAGTCACGAGTGCCGGTAGCGCGGAGCAGCATGGGATGCGAGGCGGCGCTAACGTGGGTTCGGAGAATAAGATGAGAAAGCCGATTTACTTGGATTATTCAGCAACGACTCCGGTCGATCCGCGGGTCGCGGAAAAGCTGTGTCGCTATCTGACGGCCGATGGAGAGTTCGGTAATCCGGCGTCGCGCTCGCACCAGTACGGCTGGCATGCCGAGGAAGCGGTGGAAGAGGCGCGCGCCCACGTGGCGGCGCTGATTGGTGCTGACTCGAAAGAGATCGTATGGACCTCGGGTGCCACCGAGTCCGACAATCTTGCGATAAAAGGGGCGGCGCATTTCTACCAGGGCAAGGGCAAGCACATTATCACCTGCAAGACCGAGCACAAGGCGGTTCTCGATACTTGCCGCCAGCTCGAGCGCGAGGGTTTCGAGGTGAGCTACCTGGACCCGGAGCCGAACGTCATGCTCGATCTGGCAAAGCTCGAAGCGGCGATGCGGCCCGACACGACTGTGGTGTCGGTAATGCACGTCAACAACGAAATCGGAGTCATTCAGGACATCGCCGCGATCGGCAAGCTGTGCCGGGCGCGCGGTATCGTATTCCACAGCGACGCGGCTCAAAGTGCTGGCAAGGTGCCAATCGACGTCAATGCAATGACCGTCGACCTATTGGCGCTGTCGGCGCACAAGGTATACGGTCCGAAGGGGATCGGGGCGCTGTATGTGCGCCGCAAGCCGCGCATACGCATCGAGGCGCAGATGCACGGTGGTGGTCACGAGCGCGGCATGCGATCCGGTACCCTGCCCACGCACCAGATCGTCGGTATGGGCGAAGCGTTCCGGTTAGCCAAGGAAGAGATGGCCGCCGAGACCAGGCGTATCCGTAAGCTGCGCGACCGTCTGCTCGATGGATTCAAGAACATCGAAGAGGTTTACGTAAACGGGGATCTGGATCAGCGGGTTGCCGGCAACCTCAATATCAGTTTCAACTTTGTCGAAGGCGAGTCGCTGATCATGGCGCTGAAGGACCTCGCGGTGTCATCGGGCTCGGCCTGCACTTCGGCAAGCCTTGAGCCTTCCTATGTCCTGCGGGCGCTGGGGCGCAATGATGAGCTTGCGCACAGTTCCATCCGTTTCACCCTCGGCCGTTTTACGACCGAGGAGGATGTTGACTACACGATCAAGCTCGTGAAAGAGAAAATTGGTAAACTGCGCGAGCTTTCGCCGCTGTGGGAGATGCACAAGGATGGTATCGACCTGAGCACGGTGCAGTGGGCCGCCCACTGACCACGGATAAGGCGGATGACTGCGAAATACGGGTTGTTTTGACGAGGAGCAACGAAAATGGCTTACAGCAACAAAGTATTGGATCACTATGAGAATCCACGTAACGTGGGTTCCTTTGACAAGTCCGACGATTCAGTGGGCACCGGCATGGTTGGCGCTCCGGCCTGCGGCGATGTCATGAAGCTCCAGATCAAGGTCAATGAGCAGGGAATCATCGAGGACGCGAAATTCAAGACCTACGGGTGCGGTTCAGCGATCGCCTCGAGCTCGCTGCTCACGGAATGGGTCAAAGGCAAGAGCCTGGAAGATGCCGGCAAGATCAAGAATACGCAGATTGCTGAGGAGCTGGCTCTGCCGCCCGTGAAGATCCACTGCTCGGTGCTCGCGGAAGATGCAATCAAGGCGGCTATTGCGGATTACCGCAAGAAGAGCACCTCCCGGGACGGCAGCCGGGAAGCGTCGGCCGCCTAGGCAGTCAAAGACGGAGGCTTGATCGAACTATGTCTATTACCATGACTGAACGGGCCGCCGAACACGTGCGCAAGTCGCTCGTGCACCGCGGCAAGGGCGAGGGGCTGCGCCTAGGCGTGCGCACCTCGGGCTGTTCCGGCAAGGCCTATGTGCTGGAGTTCGCGGATTCCATACAGCCGGATGACCAGGTGTTCGAGCATCACGGCGTGAAGGTCATCGTTGACCAGAAGAGCCTAGCGTTTCTCGATGGAACCGAGCTTGATTACGGCAAGGAAGGTCTGAACGAGGGGTTCAAGTTCACCAACCCGAACGTCAAGGGTGAGTGTGGCTGCGGGGAAAGTTTCACGGTCTGACGCCGGCGGGAGCGGTGCAAGGCGATGCAGGCCAATGTGGAGAAAAATTTTTTCGAGCTTTTTGGTTTGCCGGTAGGTTTCGATGTGGACGCGGCGGATCTTGCCACCCGCTACCGCGATCTGCAGCGCCGCTTCCATCCTGACCGGTATGCGAACGCGACCGACGCAGAGCGCCGGCTGTCGCTGCAAATCGCTGCCCAGATCAACCAGGGTTTTCAGACATTGAAGGAGCCGCTGTCGCGCGGGCGCTACCTGCTTGCGCTGCGCGGCGTGAGCACCGACGAGGAGACCGATACCAGCATGGATCCGGAATTCCTGGTCGAGCAGATGGAATTGCGCGAGAGCCTGGATGAAGCACGCCATTCGCCGCCGCGCCGCGAGCAGTTGGCGCGGGAGGTCGATGCACTGCTGCGTACCCGGACCGAGTTCTTGGGACGCAGCTTCGCTGGCGGCGACTCCGAGGCGCTGTTGCGCGCGCGAGAGCTGGTGAGGGAAATGCAGTTTCTCAAGAAACTTGCGCGTGCAATCGAAGATCTGGAGGAGGCTGATTAGGATCGTTTGCCCCGGCCCCTGGCTTGTGAACGGCGACCTCAGCCCCATTTGAAGAGTCACTATGGCATTACTCCAGATCAGCGAACCCGGCCAATCCACGGCACCGCACCTGCATCGCCTCGCAGTGGGCATAGACCTTGGTACGACCAACTCTCTCGTCGCCTCCGTCCGCAGTGGCATTGCCGATACGCTAGCGGACGGTGAAGGTCGCCACCTCCTGCCATCGGTGGTGCGCTACTTGAAGGGTGCCGATCCTGTCGTCGGGGATGTGGCCCTCGCGGCTGCCGCCGACGATCCGCTCAACACCATCGCATCAGTGAAGCGCATCATGGGGCGGGGGATCGATGACGTGAAAACACTGGGTGGGACACTGCCTTACGAGTTTGCGCCAGGCGAGAGCGGGATGCCGCGCATTTGCACTGCCGCAGGTCTCTACAGTCCGGTGGAAGTTTCCGCCGAGATCCTCAGGTCCCTGAAGCGGCGCGCCGAGGCCAGCCTTGGGGGAGACCTGAGCGGTGTGGTCATCACCGTTCCGGCATATTTCGACGACTCTCAGCGCCAGGCGACCAAGGATGCGGGCCGGCTTGCGGGATTGCCGGTACTGCGACTGTTGAACGAACCAACTGCTGCGGCCGTCGCCTATGGTCTGGACAGGAAGGCCGAAGGGGTCTTCGCAATCTATGATCTCGGCGGTGGTACCTTCGACATATCCATTTTGCGGCTCAATCGTGGGGTTTTCGAGGTGCTTGCCACTGCCGGCGACTCAGCGCTGGGCGGCGACGACATGGACCATGCAATCGCCGACTGGATGCTGCGGCAGGCGGGCGTGGGAGTCTCCGGCGACCCGCACGGTGCACGCCGTGCGCTGCGCGATGCGCGTGCGGCGAAACATGTGCTTTCGCAGAGTGCGCAAGCCGCGGTGTGTGTGACGCGTCCGGATGGCTCGGTATGGCACGGCACGCTGGCGCGTGCTGAGTTCGACGCGCTGGTCAACCCGATCATCGAGCGCACCGTAGCTCCCTGCCGGCGGGTCATGCGCGATGCCGCTATCACCGCCGCCGACATATCGGAAGTCGTCCTGGTCGGCGGTTCTACCCGCATGCCGCGCGTGCGCGAGCGTGCGGCCACAATTTTCTGTCGCACACCGCTCACCGATATCGACCCGGACAGGGTGGTAGCGATCGGCGCAGCGATCCAGGCCGATATCCTGATCGGCAACAAGCCGTCGGACGAGATGCTGTTGCTCGACGTCATTCCCCTGTCCCTCGGCATCGAAATTATGGGGGGTATGGTCGAAAAGATCATCGCACGCAACTCGACCATTCCGATCGCGAAAGCCCAGGACTTCACGACGTTCAAGGACGGGCAGACCGCCATGGCAATCCATGTGGTGCAGGGCGACCGCGAGCTGGTTTCGGACTGTCGGTCGCTCGCGCGCTTCGAGTTACGCGGCATTCCTCCGATGGTCGCTGGAGCCGGGCGCATACGTGTGACTTTTCAGATTGATGCCGACGGGCTGCTGAGCGTGTCAGCCCAGGAGCAGACCAGCGGTGCGGCGAGCAGCGTGGTCGTCAAGCCCTCGTACGGCCTGTCGGACGCGGAGATCGAGCGTATGCTGCGCGATTCCATCGTGCACGCACGCGAAGACAACGATGCGCGCAATCTGCGTGAACAGCAGGTTGATGCCGACCGTGTTGTCGCTGCCTTGGAGAGCGCTCTTGCGGCCGACGGTGATGCGCTGTTGTCGGCGGCAGAGCGTCTGGAGATAGAACACAAACTTTCTCTGCTCAGATCGGTGCGTGACGGCACCGATGTCGCGTGCATACGGGACGGCATCGACACGCTCGACCGTGCAACCCGCGAGTTCGCGGCGCGGCGCATGGATGCCGGAATACGCAAGGCGCTGTCGGGACACCGGCTGGATGAGTTCGGTTAGGCCGCGCCCGATGCCCAGGATCATTTTCCTGCCTCATGCGGAGATCTGCCCGCAGGGAGCTACCATTGAGGCGGTCCCCGGAACCAGTATCTGCGACGCGGCGCTCAATGCCGGCATCCATATCGAACATGCCTGCGAAAAGGCTTGCGCCTGCACCACCTGTCACGTGATCGTGCGCCGCGGTTTCGACTCGCTGGAGCCGGCCGAGGACAAGGAGGAGGATCTTCTGGACAAGGCCTGGGGTCTGGAGCCGCAGTCGAGGCTCAGCTGCCAGGCGAAGGTTGCCGATGAAGAAATGGTGATCGAAATTCCCAAATACACCATTAATATGGTGGCCGAAAAGTCTTGAGCGAGGGCGACCATGAGCCTTAAGTGGACGGACAGCCGGGAAATTGCCATGGCCTTGAGTGACAAATACCCGGACGTGGATCCGAGGCATGTCCGGTTTACGGATCTGATGACCTGGATCCAGGGGCTTGAGGAGTTTGACGATGCCGCTGAGCGCTGCGGCGAGCGCATCCTCGAAGCCATACAGATGGCCTGGATCGAGGAAACCAGCAGCTGAGCCAGGTTTCGTTGTGCGTGCGGCGGCAAACCGTTAAACTACGAAATTCAAACGCTTAAGGGTGGAGGAGTGTGCCGCTTTCGGCATCGCGCCAGCCTTTGGGCGGCAACCTAACCGGATGGATTGTTAGATGGTTCTCGAACGCACCCTTTCAATAGTCAAACCCGACGCAGTCGCGAAAAACTTCATCGGCGAAATCTACGCCCGTTTTGAGAAAGCGGGCCTGCGGATTGTGGCGGCAAAGATGCTGCATCTTACCCGCAGCCAAGCTGAAGGCTTTTATGCAGTCCACAGGGAACGTCCCTTTTTCAAGGACCTCGTGCATTTCATGATTTCCGGCCCCGTCATGGTGCAGGTTTTGGAAGGGGAGGGCGCAATTCAGAAGAACCGCGACATCATGGGTGCCACCAACCCCAAGAACGCTGCCTCCGGAACCGTGCGCGCCGATTTCGCCACGAGTGTCGAGGAAAATGCCGTTCACGGTTCGGACGGTCCGGATACCGCCCGGGCGGAAATCGGCTATTTTTTCAGCGCCATGGAGCTGTGCGTGCGCACCCGCTGAGAAGGATCGTGGCGACCCAGGCAAAAACCAACCTCTTCGGGCTCGATCCGCGAGCGATGCGCGAGTTTTTCGTGGGAATGGGCGAAAAGCCGTTCCGGGCCGCGCAGGTGCTGCAGTGGATCCATCACTACGGTGTCGACAATTTCGATGCCATGACTAACGTCGGCCGCACGCTGCGCCAGCGTCTTGCCGATGTTGCTCAGGTCGTGGCACCGCAGATCGTGCTCGATCGCGAGGCGGCGGACGGCACTCGCAAGTGGTTGCTGCGGCTGGCTGATGGCAACTGCATCGAAACCGTGTTCATTCCCGAGGAGGGGCGCGGCACTCTGTGTGTATCGTCCCAGGTCGGTTGCATTCTGAACTGTACCTTCTGCGCCACAGGGCATCAGGGTTTCAACCGCAATCTCGAGGCCGACGAGATCATCGCCCAGCTTTGGGTGGCCAACCGTGCGCTCGGCCGCGATCCCAAGGGACAGCGGCTTATCACGAACGTCGTCATGATGGGAATGGGCGAACCGCTGCTCAATTTCGACAACGTCGTGGCAGCCATGCACCTCATGCTCGACGATATGGCCTACGGGTTGTCCAAGCGCCGAGTTACGCTCAGCACTGCAGGCGTGGTGCCAGCCATCGATCGGCTGCGGGAAACATGTCATGTAAGCCTGGCGGTATCGCTGCATGCCCCGAACGACGTACTGCGTGACGAACTCGTACCGCTTAACCGCAAGTACCCGATAGCCGGGCTGCTCGACGCCTGTCGGCGGTATGTTGCCGGGGAGGGTCGACGACGCGTGACCTTCGAGTACGTGATGCTCGCCGGTGTTAATGACAGCGCCCAGCAGGCGCGCGAGCTAGCGCGGCTGCTGGCAGATGTCCCGTCGAAAATCAATCTGATACCCTTCAACCCGTTCCCAGCGAGCACCTATGCGCGATCCGATCGGCCGACCATAGACCGCTTCCGCGACATACTGATGAACGCAGGTCTGATGACGGTAACGCGCAGGACCCGGGGCGAGGACATCGATGCCGCCTGCGGCCAGCTTGCCGGTCGCATCGAGGACCGCACGCGGCGTTCGCTGCGTCCTAGACAAAGTAGCGAGTACAGCCAATGAAGCCGGTAACGCGAGGTATCGCCGCAGTTGCGTTCAGCCTCTTGCTGGGCGCATGTGTTACGGTCCAGCCCAACGGTGCGACCAAGAACAACAAGCAGCTCGTTGCAACCCTCACGCAGCTGGGGGCGGGCTATATGGCGCGCGGCGAGCTCGATGTGGCGCATCACGAACTGACACACGCGCTGGAGATCGATCCGGACGACTCCCAGGCTAACAACATCATGGGTCTTCTGTATGCACGGCTGAAAGATGACCGCAAGGCGGAGCAGCATTTCCGCAGGGCGATCTCGTCGCAGCCAGGCAACTCCGACGCCCAGAACAATTATGGTGTTTTCCTGTGCAACCGTGGGCGGCTCAAGGCCGCCGAGAAGCACTTCAGCCTGGCGCTGGAAAATCCGCTTTATAAGACCCCAGAGCTGGCCAACATGAACGCCGGCATCTGCTACATGAAAATGCCCGATCCACTGGGTGCCGAGAAGCACTTCCGCGCCGCTCTGGGAATCAAACCCAAACTCCCGCTGGCGTTGTACTATATGGCCAAAATCACTTTCGACCAGGGGCAGCCGCTACCAGCGCGCG
The DNA here is from genome assembly GCA_027364845.1 of Pseudomonadota bacterium. GTDB lineage: Bacteria > Pseudomonadota > Gammaproteobacteria > Acidiferrobacterales > UBA6901 > JAJYCY01. The sequence continues at coordinate 29,239 of DAHXOO010000021.1, forward strand.
GGTACATCCGGCGCTATTTCAAGGTGGCGCATGATGAGCCCCAGCCGCTGCTGCTGGCAGTTCGGATTGAGCGTGCCCTCGGCGCACGCAACGCGGCGGCGAGCTACGCACTCAGGCTGCGGAGCCTGTTCCCCGACTCGCCTGAGGCGACGCAGTTGCGTACCTTGACCGGGGGATAGGTTAAAATAGCGCCTTATGGAAACAGAAACGCCTCAGAAGAAATTATCCTCCGGTTTCGGGCCGGGCCCTACGCTTGCCAAGGCGCGCGAAGGCCTCGGGTTGACGCACGAAGAGGTTGCCGAGCACCTGCGTCTGGCGCCTCGCCAGGTCCAGGCGCTGGAGTCCGATGATTATGATCACCTGCCGGGACCGACCTACGTTCGCGGCTACCTGCGCAGCTACGCCGAACTTGTCGGTCTTGCCTCCGGTCCGATTCTGGAGGCCTTTGGGCACGTGCCGGCTGCCAGCAAGGCAGCCGATCTGGGCAGTCTTGCGTCCAAGGAAGAGATCACCAGTCAGCACCGGCACGTCAGGCTGGCGACTTACTTCATGGTTGCGCTTATCGTCGCACTCGCGGTGAGCTGGTGGCAGGGGCGTGCGCCTGAACCCAAGCTCAGCCTGGCGCCGGCGCCGGCCTCAGTCCCATCGGCGAATACGGCCGCTTTGCCGGTTGCCCCCAGTGAAGGGTTGGTGGCGCCGAAGCCGGCGTTCACGGCACTTTCCCCACAAGTTCCGACCGTGACTCCGAAGCCGGCTCACGCCGGGCCGGTCATCCCAGCCCGCTCCGGCGTCGCGGCCAAGACCGCGCCCCCGGCGACGGCGCTCAAGCCGCTGCAGGTAGTTGTCGCGATGAAGTCCGCAGCAGGCGCGGTTTCACAGCGGGCGCTGCTGGTACTGCACACGGAGCAAGACTCGTGGGTGGACGTGCGCGATGCGCAGGGCAACAAGCTGCTGTACGAGACCGTGCCGGCCGGACGGGTCGTTACGCTCGATGGGGATGCGCCGCTCAAAGTTTTCCTCGGTAATGCCGCCGGTGTGAAGGTTGAGTTCGACGGCAAACCGTTTGACGTCAGCTCCTATATGCACGGACAGATCGCGCGTTTCACCCTGGGCGTGGCCCGAACCCACTGATATGGACAGCCACAACGCGATCGTGCGGCGCCAGACACGCCGGATCATGGTAGGCAAGGTGCCGGTGGGCGGCGGTGCTCCGGTCAGCGTTCAGAGCATGACCAACACCGAGACCTGTGACGTCGACGCCACGGTTGCCCAGATCCGTGCCCTGGCGCGCGCCGGCGCCGACATCGTGCGTGTCTCGGTTCCGACCATGGATGCCGCCGAGGCATTCGGCCGGATCCGGGCGCAGGTGGATGTGCCGCTGGTGACAGACATCCATTTTGACTATCGGATCGCGCTGCGGGTGGCGGAACTCGGCGCCGACTGCCTGCGGATCAACCCAGGCAATATAGGACGCGAAGACCGCGTGCGCCAGGTCGTGGATGCGGCCAGGGCGCGGGGCATCCCGATACGGATCGGGGTCAATGCCGGATCGCTGGAGAAGGATCTGCAGAAGAAATACAGTGAGCCAAATTCTGACGCGCTGGTCGAGTCGGCGCTGCGGCACATCGATATCCTGGAGCATCTCGATTTTCACGACTACAAAGTGAGTGTCAAAGCTTCGGACGTGTTCATGGCCGTACAGGCCTACCGCAAACTTTCCACCCAAACGGAAAATCCCCTGCACTTGGGCATCACCGAGGCCGGCAGTCTGCGCTCGGGGGCGGTGAAATCCGCTATCGGTCTAGGGATGCTTCTGTCCGAGGGCATTGGGGACACGATACGCGTTTCGCTCGCGGCCGATCCGGTCGAAGAAGTGAAGGTCGGTTTCGATATCCTGAAAAGCCTCCGCGTCCGCAGTAAGGGCATCAACCTGATAGCTTGTCCGTCCTGTTCGCGCCAGGAGTTCGACGTCATCGCCACGGTGAACGCGCTGGAGACCCGCCTGGAGGACATTACCGAGCCCATGGACGTCGCCGTCATTGGTTGCGTGGTCAACGGACCGGGAGAGGCGCGCGAGGCACATGTCGGCCTGGCCGGGGGATCACCGTGCCTGCTATACGTGGATGGCCGGCCCGATCACAAGGTCACGAAGGAGCAGCTTGTGGACGATCTGGAGCGGGTGATCCGCGCACAGCTGCGCCTGCGTCGTGAATCGGCTGGTGGCGCTGCGGCCGGTCAAGTCCATCCCATCAAGCAAATCGGCTGAGGCGCGTCCCGGTGAGTCGGGCCATACAGGCCATTCGCGGGATGAATGATCTTCTGCCCGATGTCCTGGGGCTCTGGCAGCGTGTGGAACAGTGTGCTGCCGGTACGTTGCGGGCCTACGGCTATCGCGAGATCCGTCTGCCCTTGCTTGAAAAGACCGAACTGTATGTCCGTTCGATCGGCCAGGTCACCGACATTGTTGAAAAGGAGATGTACACCTTCGATGACCGCAACGGCGAAAGCCTGAGTCTGCGGCCCGAGGGCACTGCCGGCTGCGTTCGGGCCGGGATCGAAAACGGCCTGCTGCACAACCAGATTCAGCGTCTCTGGTATGCCGGACCGATGTTCCGCCATGAGCGCCCGCAGCGCGGCCGCTACCGCCAGTTCCATCAGATCGGCGTGGAGGCGTTCGGTATGTCGGGGCCGGAACTGGATGCGGAGTTGATCCTGATGAGCGCGCGCCTGTGGCGTGAGCTTGATGTGCACGACGTTGCGTTGCAGATCAATTCCCTCGGCACGCCGGACTGCCGCGCGCGCTACCGGAAGCTGCTCGTGGACTACTTTGAGGCGCATCGCTCGGTGCTGGACGAGGACAGCCTGCGCCGTCTGCAAACCAATCCCTTGCGGATTCTCGACAGCAAGAACCCGGCGTTGCAGGGTGTCATCGAGCACGCTCCGAGCCTGGTCGATCACCTCGATGCGGAGTCGGCCGGGCATTTCGCGCGTCTGTGTGCGTTGCTGGACGACGCTGGCGTGAAGTACGCCGTCAACCCGCGCCTGGTGCGGGGGCTCGACTATTACACGCGCACGGTGTTCGAATGGGTCAGCGCCGCACTCGGTGCGCAGGCGACAGTCTGTGCTGGCGGCCGCTATGACGGCTTGGTGGAGCAGCTCGGGGGGCGGGCGACGCCCGCGGCAGGTTTCGCGCTCGGCATGGAGCGGCTGGTCGAAATACTGGTAGAGCAGAAGTCGCTGGCGTGCACTGGTGTGCCCCAGCTCTATCTGGTGCTGCTCGGGGAGGTCGCGCAGCGGCGCGGAGCGCTGCTCGCGGAGCGCTTGCGAGACGATGGGCTTTTTGTCGAATGCGATGCCGCTGGCGGTTCGCTCAAGAGCCAGTTGAGACGCGCGGATCGCAGTGGGGCGGCCTATGCCGTGCTTATCGGCGATGCTGAACTGAGCGCGGGTCTGGTCAGTATCAAGGCGTTGCGGGTGGATGAAGTGCAGGAACAGATTTCCGAGCTCAACTTGGCACAGGTACTCAAACAAAGACTGGCGCGCTGACGCAGCTGCGCCACGCGCATCCCTATCTAGAGAGACGGACGGAGAACAACTTGGAAGCATACGACTCGGACGACCAACTTGAACGGCTCAAGGCCTGGTGGAACAAATACGGCAACGCCCTGATTCTCGGGGTGGCGTTCGGCATGGTAGCGCTTGTCGGCACCAGCTACTGGCTGCGCCATCGCACGCTGCGCTCAGATGCGGCCTCGTCGATCTATAATGCGATGCTGCAGGAGCTTGCGCAGAAGAATACCACGGCGGCAACCGAGGACGGGCAGCTGATCATCAGCCGATACAGCGCGACGCCCTATGCCGGCGATGCGGCGTTGGTCCTTGCGCGCCTCAGCCTGGACTCAGGGGATATGAAGGGTGCGCGAGGACACCTGCGATGGGCGATGAGCCATGCGACCACCAGCGGCGTGCGCAATGCCGCGCGCCTGCGCCTCGCGCGCATTCTGATGCAGAGTGGTGACTTGAGTGCGGCGCTGGTACTGGCGGATAGCAAGGAGCGTGACGGCTTCGCCTCGGATTACGACGAACTGCGTGGCGACATTTTCGTGGCGCAAGGTCAGAAAAGCGAAGCGCGCCAGGCCTACACGGCGGCGCTCGCCGAGCTCAGTCCCGCTTCGCCGTATGTGCGCGTCCTCGTGATGAAACTGGATGATCTTGGTCGGGGGGCCGGAAAATGACTGGCCGGGTGCCGCGGCGCGGTGTGCGCCTCGTGTCGATTCTCGGCTTGGTGCTTGGCCTGGGTGGCTGCAGTATTGTCAACTGGATGCACGGTGGAGCAAGCAATCTTGCGCCGCCGGCGAAGCTCAAGAGTTTTGCCGCTGCGTACCGGGTCAGGCGTGTCTGGAGCGCTGATATGGGCGGCGGCGCCGACGGAAAATACATCAGGCTTTCCCCGGCCTTACGTAACAACGTGCTTTACGTAGCGGAACCGCAGGGGCGGGTTCGCGCGTACAACGTAGCCTCGGGCAAGCGGCTATGGGGCACACAGCTCAAACACGCCGAGATTGAGGGTGGCACGGGATTCGCCGACGGCATGGTGCTTCTCGGCACTAAGGATGGGAGAGTACTTGCGCTCAAGGCATCTAATGGCGCACTTCTGTGGTCGGCCGTTGTCTCCAGCGAGATTCTCGCCCCGCCGCGTGGCTCCGCCGGAATCGTGGTCGTCCAGACCGTAGACGGCAGCATTTTCGGGTTAGCCGCGGATACCGGCAAACGGCTGTGGATGCAGGAGCATGCAGTCCCGTCCCTTAGTCTGCGCGGTACCAGCACGCCGCTGGTTGTGGACAATGTCGTCGTTACTGGGCTGGCTAACGGGAAACTCGCGGCCTACCGTCTGGCCAATGGCCGACAGCTGTGGGATATCCCTGTTTCGGAGCCTCATGGACGCAACGAGATCGCACGTCTGATCGACGTCGATTCTCCGCCGGTGGTTGTGGGGAATACGCTGTATGCTGACGCCTATCATGGCAAGCTCGTCGCCTTCAACCTTGAGACCGGACACATCCAGTGGTCGCGCGATGTATCGGGCTATTCGGGCATGGCAGTTGACGCCAACAATATCTACATTTCCGACGCGCGTGGCTACGTGATGGCCTACGACCTGGCGACCGGTGCTAGTGTGTGGCAGCAGACCGGCCTGCATGACCGCTGGCCCACCGGGCCGGTGGTGATCGGAGACACCGTTGCAGTGGGCGATTTCAAGGGATATGTCCACTTTCTGTCGGTGGATGATGGACGATTCGTGGCGCGCTACCGGATCAGCAGCGAGCCGATCCTGGCCACGCCGGTAGCCGGTACTGAGACCCTGTATGTTGCAGACCAGGATGGGGATGTCGCGGCTCTGCGTCTGCACGCGAAGAAACAGCCGGCCCGGTAAACGTGTTGCCCGGCGGCAGGAAGCTAAACCATGAAACCGGTAGTTGTTCTGGTCGGTCGGCCGAATGTCGGCAAATCCACGCTGTTCAATGCGCTAACGCGCAGTCGTGATGCGCTGGTCGCCGACGTTCCAGGACTGACGCGCGACCGCCTGTATGGAAACGGCCGGGTGGGAGACCGGCCGTACCTGGTGGTCGACACCGGCGGCATTACCGATGACCGTAGCGTGTTGGGCGCGCTGATGTCGGCACAGGTGCGTCAGGCGATCGCGGAGGCCGACGTCGTCGTGCTGCTGGTCGACGGGCGCGCGGGCCCGAACTCGGCCGACCGCGCGATTGCCGACGATATCCGGCGCCTGGGCAAAACCGCGGTGCTTGCCGTCAATAAGACCGAAGGCATCGATTCGGCGCTGGCGGTCGCGGAGTTCCATGACCTGGCAAGCGGCCAGCCGGTTGCCATCTCCGCGTCTCACGGCGACGGCGTCGAGGAACTGATGCGTCGTGTCCTCGGGCCGCTCGCACGCGTCGATGAAGAGCCCGCGGCCGGCGATGTGCCGCGGATAGCAGTCGTGGGGCGGCCCAACGTCGGCAAGTCTACGCTGGTCAATGCGATGCTCGGCGAGGAGCGCGTAGTGGTTTTCGATGAGCCCGGCACCACCCGCGACAGTATATATATCCCGCTGGAGCGAGCGGACCGGAACTACGTGCTGATCGACACGGCCGGCGTACGCCGGCGCGGCCGTATCGACGACGCGATCGAGAAATTTACGGTCGTCAAGACGTTGCAGGCCATTGAGGCGGCCAACGTCGTGCTGCTCGTGCTCGATGCCAGGCAGGAGGTCAGCGAACAGGACGTCAGTCTCGCTGGCCACATCCTGGAAGAGGGCCGTTCTCTTGTGCTCGCCGTTAACAAATGGGACGGGCTTGATGACAGCCGGCGCGACTGGATAAAACGCGAGCTCGAGCGCAAGCTCCCGTTCCTCACGTTCTGTCCACTGCATTTCATCTCCGCGCTGCATGGCACCGGCGTTGGTGCACTGTTCCCAGCTATTGATCGCGCCTACGCGTCGGCACGGTGCACGCTTCCAACCCCACGGCTGAACCGGATCCTGCAGAAGGCGGTGCAGGTGACTGCGCCGCCGATGGTGCATGGCCGGCGTATCAAGCTGAAATTCGCTCACCAGGGAGGAAAGAATCCTCCACTGTTGGTGATCCACGGAAACCAGACCGACGCGGTGCCAGGTTACTATGTCCGCTACCTGTCCAATAGTTTCCGCGAGGCGTTCGGGCTTGAGGGAACGCCGGTGCGTATCGAATTCGTGCAGGGTCTGAACCCCTACCAAGGCAGGAAGAACCGTCTTACGCCGCGGCAGTTCGAAAAGCGCCAGCGCCTGCGGCGCATTGCCCGCAAGAAATACGGGTAAAAGGCGCTTTGGTCGGCGCCCGTGGGATTCATTCCCTGGCTTCGAGCGTCCCAGGCAGCCACTGTGCCAGATGCAGTGCCGCCTGCTCGATCCCGAGCGGCACGACCGGCGATGGACGTGCCGCTGACCACAGTGCTGCGAGGGCGTCGCCGATATCGCCACACTCGAACCGCCTGCGGCTGATTTCGAGGCAGCAGGCATGCTGCTCCAGCCAGTGCACGAGAAAGGGTTCTTCCGGCCAGCCCGGGCGCCGGATGTAGAGCACTGGAGTGCCATTGCAGGCCGCCTCTGCGAAGATTCCGTAGCCTGGCTTGGTGACGAGCGCGTCGCAGCTGCTCAGAAGATCCGGGAAAGACACCCGTAGCGTATCGATGCTGACAAAATCCGGGTGACACCGGGCCGCGTCCCGATCTGCCACCCAGCGGACCTTCGGCAAGCGCGGCCAACGGTCGAGGTCGACAGGCAGGGGCATGCCTCCCGGGGTGACGACGACGAGGCGGTCGTCCCGGCCGAGCTGCAGGCGCAAATCGATCTCCGCGCGCCGACTCATTCCGCACTGTGCAACCATGCCTGTGGGCCGGCCATTGCGGATCCCTGGCATCGGCATGCTGGGTTCGACCTGGAGAAATGTGGCGGCGCTGTTGTAGGCGGCGAGCATCTGCTCGATGATCCGTGGCGCCTCAGGCCGTTCTCCGCAGTAGTGCTGGTAGATGTCTGCCCAGTTTAAACAACACAGCGCCACCGCCGGGATGCCGGCGGTGGCGGCACCCGCCAAAGGCAGATAGGGAACGTCGGCCAGCACCAGGTCGGGTGCCAGGGCGCGCAGTTTCTGCGCCTCGTCCGCCACTTTGTGCTCCCAGTCGCGATGGAAGGCGCAATAGGCTGCCGCACTTTCGTCCACGCGTACGTCCATTGCCGACGCCATAATCATGCCGAAATCGCCCGCTTCCGGCAGGTATTCCCATCCACCCCCGAGCCTGGCATCGAGCAGTCGCCGGGGAAGTGTCGTGTGCAGGCTGACGCGAAGCTGCGGATTGCGCCGGCGCAGCAGGTCGATGACAGGAAAGACCTGTGCGGCGTGCCCGTAGCCGTGTGCTGAGATGGCCACCAAAAGGTGCGGCATGGTGGGTTGTCGCCCGGGTTCGCGACTTCAGTGCCACTTCGTGGAGAAGTTGCACGCTGATGTACCAGCGGGACACTGTACATCTGTGCTGGGGTATGGCCTGCCCGAACGACCCTTTCTCACTCCTGCTTCTCCTCCACCAATGCCTTCAGACGTCCCCGGGCCAGCAGTACGCGGATCCGCTGGCCGGGTCGGAGCTGCGCGGCATCCTGAACCAGCGCTCCGGTGTCGTCGCGTTCGACGATGGCGTAGCCGCGGGCCAGAGTTGCGAGCGGACTCAATGCGTCCAATTGGCCCGAGGAGATGCTCAGGCGATGTGCGCCCCGCTCCAGTGCCTGGCGCATCGCGAGCGTGAGTCGCTCCTGCCCGTGCGCAAAACGCAGTTGCACCTGGCGGATGGTTGCGGCAGGCGAAAGGCGATGGAGACGTCCGGTCGCGGCCAGCACGGCGGTCGCGGCGGCGTTGTGCCGTGCGGTCTGTGCCAGGATCAGGCGCCGGGAGAGGTCTATAAGGCGCTGACGCAGGTGCTGGATCCGGTCCGCGGGATGAACCAGACGGGTGGCCAGCCAATCCAGCCGCTGCTGTGCGCTGGCCAGCCGGTCGTTCATGCGTCGACGCAACTGCTGCTCGGCCGCTGCGAACTCCGCCAGCCACTCGCGCAAGTCGGGACTGAGCATGACTGCGGCTGCCGTCGGGGTGGGTGCGCGTGCATCGGCCACCAGATCGGCGATCGTAAAGTCGGTTTCGTGGCCGACGCCGGACACGACCGGCAGCGGGCATTGGTACAATGCCCGGGCCACGACCTCCTCGTTGAAGGCCCACAGGTCTTCAAGCGATCCGCCACCACGGGCAATGATGAGCGCGTCGCAGTCACGGCGCTCGCCAGCTAACCGGATTGCAGCGGCGATTTTCTCGGCAGCTCCTTCCCCTTGTACGGGCACTGGGTAGATCAGTACTGATATCGGGGGAAAGCGGCGGGCGAGCGTGGTGATAATGTCACGGATGACGGCACCGCCGGGTGAGGTGATGACGCCAATACGCCGCGGTAGCCGCGGCAATGGCTTCTTGCGGGCGGGATCAAACAGGCCTTCCAGGGCGAGCCGGTTTTTCAGCTCCTCGAAGGCACGCCGCAGTGCCCCTTCACCGGCTTCTTCGAGGTGCTCGATAACAAGCTGAAATTCGCCGCGGCCCTCGTAGAAGCTGACCCGTGCGCGCACCACCACATGCATGCCGTCCTTGGGTACGCACGCGAGAGTTCGCTGGCTGCCACGGAACAATGCGCAGCGGACCTGCGCCTGGCTGTCTTTGAGCGTGAAGTAGCAATGTCCGGAGGCGGGTCGCGCGAAGTTCGATATTTCCCCCTCGATCCAGAGTAGCGGAAAGCTGCCTTCGAGGAGCGCTTTGGCTTCCCGCGCCAGACGCGATACCGAATAGATATCGCGCAGCGGCGTGGAGCCAGGCGCGGCAGTCACGAGATCGCGGCTGATCATTTCGCAAACATAGCCCTCATGCCCGAAATAAAGAAGACCCGTGCAGCGGGCGCTTTGTACGTTCGCCTGAATAATTCATAAGCAACTGAAAACCCGGGGTAATGTTTCTCGCCTGAGATTTCCGAAGGGCGCCCATATTGCGGCGGGCCTGGTCCTGCCGCCGCGTTTGCCCCGGATCATAGACCGGGTGACATGGGGCGGTGCGCAAAAATCATGACACTCGACGCCAGAAACGACTGCAACCTGTTTTCGATCTGCTTGCGGTTGGATTCATGGCACCTTCCGAGCAGACGGTGCAGTTCAAGCT
>DAHXOO010000021.1:39024-45521 GCA_027364845.1 Pseudomonadota bacterium
GTTCAAGCTGTTCACGGTGCTCGGGCAGGTCGCGCGCTGATCGAAGGCGCGGAGCTCGTGACGCACGTTTTGTGGCTGAACTCGGGGATTTCTCCTGCGTGAATCGTACCAAAGGGAAACCTTGGCGACGTAACCCGGCTGCTACAAAACACTGCGAGAGGTAGGGCGTTTCCCAAGCCCTTACCCTTAAAGACCCGGGGAAAGAGGCGGCGCGTTCGTGAAAGCCACCCGCTTTCACCGGGCGTTTAATATCATCGCACGTAGGAGGGTCCGGCGTTGGCATTGGCCTTCGCCTGCTGTTCGGCAAGCTGTACCTGCTCCAGGGCGGTTTGAGCGAGCTTCATGGCCTTGGCGCTCTTGCCTTCGCTGTTCAGTTTTTCGGCCTTCTTGACGTACTTCGCCGTGTTGATCCACAGGCCGACGTGCTCCTTGTGGGCGCGCGCGACTGCCTGCTGTGCGGCGGCGATCGTGTCCGCTACGGACGACGCCTTAGGTGCGGCGTGGGTGGCACAGCCGCCGGTAGCGAGGGCCAGGGTGGCCAGCAGCACAGTTTTTTTCATAGTCGGATTTCCTCCTCGAGTAGTGTTGACCGCAATTAAAGGGTAGCCAAGCGGTGGCGTCAACCAAAAAAGTTCGCATACGCTCCCGAGCGGCGGGAATAATGCGCCCGGTAAAGACGTCGTGCCCTACCGCGAGAAAGGCCTTTTTTTTGACGGATTCATGGCTGGAACACCCCCACTGTTGCAGACGGTCCGGCCCGGCCGAAGTATAAAAAGTCTCCGTAAGGCCGGTGTTTGATAGTAGCAGACCCGCCCCCAGTTTACGGCTACGGGGTCAATCCGTATAATGCAGCATGCGTATTGTCCAGGAAGCCCTCACTTTTGATGATGTGTTGTTGTTGCCGGCGCATTCGAAAGTGTTGCCGAATGATGTCGATCTTTCCACCCTGCTGACCCGTAGCCTGCGCCTGAACATTCCGTTGCTCTCCGCGGCCATGGATACGGTGACCGAGTCACGCGCCGCCATCAGCCTCGCCCAGGAAGGAGGCGTGGGCATCATCCACAAGAACATGGTTCCGCGCCGGCAGGCGGATGAGGTTCGCAAGGTCAAGAAATTCGAAAGCGGGATCATCAGCGAGCCCATCACCACCACTCCCGATACCACGGTACGGCAGGTGCTAGACCTGACGCGCGCGCAGCGCATTTCCGGCGTTCCGGTCACCCAGAATGGCAAGCTGGTCGGCATCGTGACCAGCCGCGATCTGCGTTTCGAAACCCGCTACGATGAGCCAGTAAGCCGTATCATGACCCCGAAGGAGCGCTTGGTGACCGTTCGCGAAGGCACCAGCCGTGAGGAAATACTGAGGCTGCTGCACGCGCACCGTATCGAGAAGATCCTAGTGGTGGACGAAAAGTTCGGCCTCAAGGGGCTCATCACCGTCAAGGACATTCAGAAATCCAGCGAATACCCGCGCTCGGCCAAGGATGCGGCCGGACGCCTGATCGTTGGCGCCGCTGTCGGGGTCGGCAAGGGGACCGAAGAGCGCGTGGAGCAGCTGATCGAGGCCGAGGTCGACCTGATCGTGGTGGATACCGCCCACGGTCACTCTCAGGGGGTGATCAATCGAGTGAGCTGGATCAAAAAGCATTATCCCAAGATGCAAGTAGTTGGTGGCAATATCGCCACGGCATCCGCGGCGCATGCGCTGCGCGACGTCGGTGCCGATGCGGTGAAGGTCGGCATCGGGCCAGGTTCGATTTGCACCACACGTATGGTGGCGGGTGTCGGGGTACCGCAGATCACGGCCGTCGCCAATGTTGCCGATGCACTGGTTGGCAGTGATGTCTGCGTGATCGCTGATGGAGGTATCCGCTTTTCCGGAGACGTCACCAAGGCGATCGCCGCTGGCGCCCATGCGGTCATGATCGGCAGCTTGCTGGCGGGCACAGACGAGGCGCCGGGCCAGATCGAGCTCTACCAGGGGCGCTCGTACAAGACCTATCGTGGCATGGGTTCCCTCGGGGCCATGGGCGAGGGTTCTAGCGATCGCTATTTCCAGGAAGGCGCTAGCACCGAGAAATTGGTTCCCGAAGGTGTGGAAGGACGCGTGCCCTACAAAGGGCCGATGGTGAACATCGTCCACCAGCTTATGGGTGGCCTGCGCGCCGGCATGGGTTATACAGGCTCTCCGAACCTGGAAGCGCTGCGCACGCATGGGGAGTTTGTGCGCATCACCAACGCCGGCATCCGCGAGTCGCACGTACACGACGTGACCGTTACCAAGGAAGCGCCAAACTACCAGCGGGATTAGGCGGCAAGATGCGGGTCGTAAGCCCATGAATATGGTTCCGCATTTCGGCCTCTGAATCGCGCAGCCGCCGCTATGAACGATCCCCATTCCCAGAAGATTCTGATTCTCGACTTCGGCGCGCAGTACACCCAGCTCATTGCTCGCAGAGTGCGTGAATCCGGCGTGTATTGCGAGATCTATCCCTATGACCTCGGGGAGGAGGAGGTACGCCGGTTCGCGCCGCGCGGCATTATTCTGTCTGGTGGTCCAGAGTCAGTGACCGAGGCTGAGACGCCGCGCGCGCCGCAGGCGGTGTTCGAGCTGGGTGTGCCGGTGCTCGGTATCTGCTACGGCCAGCAGACCATAGCGGCACAGCTGGGCGGGGGGGTGGAGAGTTCGGACAAGCGCGAATTCGGATATGCGCGCGTGCGCATGCACGGCCACTCGCGATTGTTCAAGGGAATCCGTGACGAGGTAGCAGAGGGCGGGCAGGAGTACCTGCACGTGTGGATGAGCCACGGCGACCGCGTAACCCGACTGCCGTCCGGTTTCAGAGTGATCGCAGCCACCGACAGCGCGCCCTTCGCCGGAATTGCCGATGAACAGCGTCGTTTCTACGGAGTTCAGTTTCATCCTGAGGTCACCCACACCACTCAAGGCGCAGCGATCCTGGAGCGCTTCGTGCACGATATCTGCGGTTGCAGCGCTCTTTGGACGCCGGGGAACATCATCGATTCCATGGTTACGGGCGTACGTACCCAGGTTGGTAGCGACGAGGTGGTGCTCGGTCTTTCCGGCGGAGTGGATTCCTCGGTAGTCGCAGCGCTTCTGCACCGTGCCATCGGTAAGCAGCTGACCTGCATCTTCGTCGACAACGGCCTGCTGCGCCTGAATGAGGGCGATCAGGTGATGGCGACCTTCGCGGAACACATGGGGGTCAAGGTCATCCGAGTCGATGCCGAGAGCCGGTTTCTCGGCGCGCTTCTCGGTGTCGCCGACCCTGAGTTGAAGCGAAAAGCCATTGGCCGTGTGTTCATCGAGGTCTTTGAGGAGCAGGCGGCGAAGATCAAGGGCGCGAAATGGCTTGCCCAGGGCACGATCTATCCGGACGTGATCGAGTCTGCTGCCGCGCGCACCAGGAAGGCGCATGTGATCAAGTCACACCACAATGTCGGTGGTCTGCCCGAGCGCATGCATCTACGGCTGCTCGAGCCGCTGCGCGAACTGTTCAAGGACGAGGTGCGTGCGATTGGCACCGAGCTCGGCCTGCCGCACGCCATGATTTACCGGCATCCGTTTCCGGGGCCGGGGCTGGGGGTTCGCATCCTTGGTGAAGTGAAGAAGGAATACGCCGATCTTCTGCGCAAGGCGGACGCCATTTACCTGGAAGAACTGTATCGCAACGAACTGTATAACAAGGTCAGCCAGGCGTTCGCGGTTTTTCTGCCGGTTCGGTCGGTGGCGGTGCTGGGTGATGCGCGGGCATACGACTATGTTATTGCGCTGCGCGCGGTCGAGACCGTGGATTTCATGACAGCGCGCTGGGCGCATCTGCCGTACGAAGTGCTCGGGCAAATATCGAATCGCATTATCAACGAGGTCCGTGGCATATCGAGAGTGGTGTACGACATCTCAGGCAAGCCACCTGCAACGATCGAGTGGGAGTAGCGGGAATCGGCGGATTTTGTTGTGGAAAACTGCGGGTTTAACATAGGTTGGGATGGTGAGTTCGGCAGTCTGGTTGACTATGTAATGATAAACAGTCGAACGGAGCTGAGCATTGCCATAATAAAAGGAACGATGGAGTCGTTCCGCTGTGGTTCTGGCTGGCGATGCGATCGAGATGACGGTAATTTTCTAGTTTAGGATTTAGTGCGGGAATGCCGGACAGAATCCTCGAACAGATGGCGCGCTTCATCGGCGAAAGGGTTCCCGAACGCCAGCCGCCTACCAAGGGATCGGGGTGCTTTTGGAGTGCTCAAGATGACCGAGGACGTCTCAGTTCTGCCGACAGGATCGTCTGTGTTATGGAAGTGCCGAGGTGCGCTATCCGAAAATCACATTCTTCCATACTGGTTTCAACGCCGTTCATGCGAAAATCTTGGTCGATTCTGTCTCTTTGGATATCTGCATCAGACGTGCCATCCGCATAATGGTATGAGATGAAGGGCAGCGGTCGTGGCTTTTGTGGTTTTGGCCACGTACACCAAAATACAGTTGCGCGCCGAGCAACATCGCCTGGCGTAACTCTGACCATGAGACGATCGCATGGAACTGAATGCCGATTTTTCGCAGCGTGCTGCCGTTCACGCGGCTGTCCTTCCCTGGACGCCGTCGCCCATCCCCGGCGTGGAACGTCGCATGTTGGATCGCATCGGTGCAGAGGTGGCGCGTGCCACGACAATTGTACGTTACGCGCCTGCCTCGCACTTTTCTGCCCATACCCATGATGGCGGGGAAGAGTTCTTCGTTCTCGAAGGTGTATTTTCCGACGAGCATGGCGATTATCCGGTGGGGTCGTACATCCGAAATCCGCCGACCTCGCGTCATACGCCCGGATCGGAGATAGGTTGCACGATTTTCGTCAAGCTTTGGCAGTTTGACCTGAACGACCGTACCGATGTTCGCATTGACACAAGCAATCGTTTATTTCTGCCCGTGCACGGGCGGCCGGGTGTTGAAGTCATGCCGCTGTTCCGAGATGATCGAGAGGATGTGCGTCTGGAACGCTGGGCAGCGGGTGCCGAAATCGATTTCCGCACGCCGGGCGGGATCGAACTTCTGGTTCTCGACGGGGACTTCATCGAGGAGGGGGAGGTGTTCGAAAGGCTGAGCTGGTTGCGTCTCCCAGCGGGCTCGACGGTCCGTAGCACAGCGGGCGCGCGCGGTGCGAAACTTTGGGTGAAGGCAGGCCATCTCGCCCAGCTCCAGACTGCGCCTGCGTCAGGCGCCTGACCAACTGACGTCCAGGGGGTTCGCATTGATGCGAACAAATGTGGTCGTCGTGGGTGCTGGTCTCAGCGGGTTGTGCGCCGCCGCGTTGCTGACCCGGTTGGGTGTTCAGTGCATCGTGCTGGAGGCGCGAGACCGTATCGGTGGGCGTATCTACTCTGTGTTGCCCGACGCCGGAAGGCCCAAAGGCGGGCGCTATGACCTTGGCCCGGCATGGTTTTGGCCAGATATGCAGCCCCGCATGCGACAGTTGGTGGATGATCTTGGTCTCTCTGCGTTCTCGCAATTTTCCGATGGTGCTGTCCTGGTGGAGCGATACAGGCTTGAGCCGGCACAGAGATATGAACGAGGTTTCAATACCGAGCCACTTTCCATGCGGCTGGCTGGCGGCATGCAATCTCTGGTAGAGGCGGTGGCGGCGAGATTGTCGCAAGGGTGCGTGCAGTGCGGTGTGCAGGCGACCCGCATTGGGATCGATGACCTGGGGCTGGTTGAGATCGAAGCGGTCAGCGGCACCGGACATCTGACGATCAAGGCGGATTCCGTCATCCTTGCGCTTCCGCCGCGGCTTGCTGCCGGCCATATCGAGTTTTTTCCCACATTGCCGTCCAGTCTGCACAGTGCCTTGGAGGCGGTCCCGACCTGGATGGCTGGACGGGCTAAGGTTTTAGCGGTCTACGAAAGTCCTTTCTGGAAGGAACAGGGACTGTCCGGCACGGTGAGCAGCTTCGTCGGTCCCTTGGCGGAGTTGCATGACGCATCGGCTCCAGATGGCCTGCCTGCGCTGTTCGGATTCGCCGGCCTCTCGGTGGACGCGCGCAAGGCCATGGGACCGGAGACGCTGAAGCAATCGGTCCTGACGCAACTCGTTCGTCTGTTCGGACCGGAAGCTGCGCAACCGGTCAGTGTTCATGTCGCGGATTGGGCGATGGACCCTTTCACTGCAACGCCAGCCGACTGCGAACCGCCGAGCGGGCATCCTGCCTACGGCCCCCCTCCAGTGTTTGTCGGGCCTTGGGCGATTGATATTCGCGGGAACGGAAGTCGCCGCAGAGCAAGGCGGCTATTTGGAAGGCGCTATCGAAGCGGCGACCGCCGCCGTTGAAAAGGTTACTGGGACCACCGTGGTAACCCAGGAGTTGAATCCTGGTATTTGATATTGGCGATCCGGATCGAACCGACCGCCTTCCGATGAATTTCTGAAGGCGGTTGAACCGTGCCGACTGTCAATCCGCCTCCAAAAGCGGACTAAGGT
>DAHXOO010000022.1 GCA_027364845.1 Pseudomonadota bacterium
GTCTACGGTGAGGAGGTAATCCAGACCGACGCCACCCGCATGGAAATAACCCAGTCCGAAGATCGCGGATTCGTGCGGCAGGATTGGGCGCAGATGTTGCCGCGTCCAGCCCTTGAACTCCTCGATGGTTCGGATGCAAGTGGGCTCAGACGGCAGCATCGTGTATCGCCCGGCCACGGCACCCCGCAATCTGCCCGCGATCCGACCCGATCGCGCGAGACCCACTCCGATGGGTGACGTCGGCTTTCGCCGACGTCGTGGCGTCCGAAGAACCTCTGCGAGATGGAAACTTGAAGAATACGTGCCAGCAACTCGCTCGCGCGATGTGCCGCTCTGGCCTACCCCCTGCTCTCGCCTCCGTATCCATGGCGAGCCCCTCCCTTTATGCTCGAAAATCGGGTAGCCCTAATGTGTATTTCCGCAGGGCCTCGCCGTTTTCGCTTGCCTTATTTTCCTGATCGCGGCGGGATGTCTTTGCCTTTCCCCCCGTTCCGCGACCGCTCCTCTTTCTGACGAAACGCTACTCTTCATTCGCGAGCGATGTCAAGAGCGGTAAACGCTGAGTCGTCGGGGGCGTTTTGAAGGCCGGAAAAGCCGCGTTGCGAGGATACGTGAAGCGGCGTGCGTAGCGCCTTGATCAGTTGGGCGGATGCACCCTGCTGAACCTGCGTGCGGACACCGTCCGATCGGCTCGTTGAATCCCCGCACGGACGGGGACCGATACCGCCTGACTTTCCTGTCCGCCTATGCATGATCCGCTTGGTACGTCTTGCCTGCGCAGGATTTGCAGGGATGGATGCCGGGATCCCGTTCCCGATCGAAAGTCAGGCCGCCGGCACACAAGCGCGCCCGCCCCAGCCACATCAAAAGCCGAAATCCCGCACGAAACCCAAGAATCAGCACGTTTTTGACACCGTTTAGGCGCGGGGTCGAGCCGCCAAAAAACTTTTACGACCTCTACCTGCCACCTTCCGCCCCAAAGTCTCTTTCATCTTCGGGGGTGGTGGCAACTACCATGATCGTTAGGTTCACGAAATCTTGACCACCCCGAAGAACCGCCATGGAACTGTTCCTCCAACGTGCAAGTGCGTCTCGAATGCCATTCATGACTGCGTCGATCCTGACTGACACGAGTGTGCGGTGATCACGGTAGTATTCAATCCCCATTCCGGCTAACAGTGCGCTCCCCGCTGGGTCGCGTGCGTATGATGCTGCCGAAGTGAGGTCGAAAGAGACAAATCGACCGCGGACGCGCCGACGGTATCGCGTTCGCCGTACTGGTTTTGTCTCAGCCTATCTCACCGAAATGGATATAACGATGTGTAGGAAGAAACAAAAACCGCCCGGAAACCCGCATGAATACAGGGTGAGTGGCGGAGTGGACGGGACTCGAACCCGCGACCCCCGGCGTGACAGGCCGGTATTCTAACCAACTGAACTACCACTCCAGGTCTTGTATTCCACGACATCATGGTGGGTGCTGAGGGGTTCGAACCCCCGACATTCGCCTTGTAAGGGCGACGCTCTACCAACTGAGCTAAGCACCCTAAAGGAGCGTTAGTTTACGGCATCCTTCAGGCCTTTACCAGCCTTGAACTTGGGGTTCTTCGACGCGGGGATGGCTATGGTGTCACCAGTACGCGGATTGCGACCAGTGCGTGCTGCGCGGTTGCTCACCGAAAACGTTCCGAACCCGACGATCGTAACCTGATCCCCGCCCTTGAGCGCACCGGAGATCGAATCGAACACCGCATCTACCGCACGGGACGCAGAGGCCTTGTTGAGTTCTGTTGCTTCGATGACTTTGTCGATAAGTTCGGCTTTATTCATTTTCCTTTCCCCTAGATGAATGCGCAAGAAGTGGTGGTGCAAGCTGCGGCATCGTCGCCGCCGGCGCACAAACCGCCGCCCCTGGATGCCATTTAGGGCATCCTCCCCAGCGTTCACAGCTGGGGATTCTCTACGGCATCGCACGGATTCGCTTCCGCGGATCCCCACCAGACTGTGGCTTCAGATGCCGATCACGTCGATACGGCTCGGCGTTCGCGAATCGATGGCCAGGAGCCTAAAGGCCCGCTTCCCCGAATCGGATCAGCATCGCCGTTCGGAGCAACCGTTTATACAAGGCACTACCGGCAAATTGACATCCTCCCTAGCCGGAAGGCCGGAGATCCCCATGGCGCCGCACACGATATCTGCGCGAATTCGCCTCGGTTGATTCCTGTTGCCGGCAGCACAACGACACTGCCCGCTCGGCAGAC
Source organism: Pseudomonadota bacterium (assembly GCA_027364845.1). Lineage (GTDB taxonomy): Bacteria > Pseudomonadota > Gammaproteobacteria > Acidiferrobacterales > UBA6901 > JAJYCY01. Next base: position 2,262 of record DAHXOO010000022.1, read on the forward strand.
TAAACCGCGCCCACCCTTAATTTTCCGTGCGATTTACAATAACACATCGATAACCGTCGCGCTATCCTTCCACCCCGACGGCGGGGCGTGCCAAACGCCGGGTAAAGAAACGGCAGCTGCGCGTCAGCCTCAGTGCGTCGTCACAACCTTGACCACATCGGACTGGTCGTCCACCGCCTTCGACTGTTCACCGGATTCCGGCTCTTTGAGCGGTTCCGGCGGCCGTTCCAGCGCCGTCTCCAGCACCTGATCGATCCAGCGGTACGGACGGATATCGAGGCCTTCGCGGACATTCTTCGGAATATCGACCAGATCCTTGCGATTTTCCTCCGGAATCAACACAATCTTGATGCCACCCCGGTGTGCGGCCAGCAGTTTCTCTTTCAGCCCTCCGATCGGCAGCACCTCGCCACGCAGCGTGATTTCTCCGGTCATGGCAACATCGGCGCGTACCGGAATGCGGGTGAGCGCCGACACCATGGCGGTGCACATCGCAATTCCCGCACTAGGCCCATCCTTCGGCGTCGCACCTTCCGGCACGTGCACGTGAAAGTCATGCTTCTGGTAGAAATCGACAGGTATACCGAGCGTGGCTGCACGGCTGCGCACGACGCTCATCGCCGCCTGGATCGATTCTTGCATGACATCCCCGAGCTTGCCGGTGATGGTCAGCTTACCCTTGCCTGGAACGATGATGCTTTCTATCGTCAGCAGTTCACCACCGACCTCGGTCCATGCCAAGCCCGTGACCTGCCCAACCTGATTGGTCTGTTCGGCCACGCCATAGCGGTACCGCCGCACACCCAGATATTTCTCCAGATTTTTCGCACCCACGGTGATCTTGGCGCGCTTCTTCCCCAGCAGCAGCTCCTTCGCCACCTTGCGAAAGATCTTCGATATCTCGCGTTCGAGGCTGCGAACACCTGCCTCGCGCGTGTAGTAACGCACGATATCCCGCACTGCACTGTCTGAAACCGCAATCTCCGAGTCCTTCAGACCATTGTTCTTGCGCTGCTTGGGAACGAGGTAACGGGTCGCGATATTAACCTTCTCATCCTCGGTGTAGCCCGCGAGGCGGATCACTTCCATGCGGTCGAGCAGCGGCGCCGGAATGTTCAGGCTGTTAGCGGTCGCCACGAACATGACATCAGAGAGATCATAATCGACTTCGAGATAATGATCGCTGAAGGCATGATTCTGCTCTGGGTCAAGAACCTCCAGCAGCGCAGACGACGGATCGCCACGAAAATCCATCGACATCTTGTCCACTTCATCCAGCATGAACAGCGGATTTCGCACCTTTACCTTGGCCATGTTCTGCACGATCTTGCCCGGCAGCGACCCGATATAGGTCCTGCGGTGACCGCGGATCTCAGCCTCGTCACGCACTCCGCCGAGCGACATGCGCACGAACTTGCGGTTCGTCGCACGCGCTAGTGACTGACCGAGCGAGGTCTTGCCGACTCCCGGCGGACCCACCAGGCACAGAATGGGGCCCTTGAGTTTGTTGACGCGCTGTTGTACAGCGAGGTACTCGAGGATTCGTTCTTTAACTTTATCCAGGCCGTAATGGTCGGCCTCGAGTATTTTCTCCGCAGCCACCAGGTCCTTGCGGATCTTGGTGCGTTTCTTCCAAGGCACGCTCAGCAGCCAATCGATGTAATTGCGAACCACCGTGGCCTCAGCGGCCATTGGCGACATCATCTTCAGCTTGTTCAGCTCGGCCTGCGCCTTTTCGCGGGCTTCCTTCGTCATGCCCGCCTTCTCAATCTTCTGCGCCAACTCCTCGGCCTCATTGGGCGCCTCTTCAAGCTCGCCGAGCTCCTTCTGAATCGCCTTCATCTGCTCGTTCAGATAGTACTCGCGCTGACTTTTCTCCATCTGGCGTTTGACGCGTCCGCGGATGCGCTTCTCGACCTGCAGCAGGTCGATCTCTGTCTCCATCACGCCGAGAATATGCTCAAGGCGCTCTTGCACGCCCTGCATCTCGAGAATCTGCTGCTTTTCCTCGATCTTCAGGCTCAAGTGCGCGGCAATGGCGTCCGCTAGCCGGCCCGGATCGTCTATCCCGGCCAGCGAGGTGAGCAACTCCGGAGGAATCTTCATGTTGAGCTTCACATACTGGTCGAACTCGGCCAGTACGGAACGCATGAGCGCTTCGCCTTCCTTGTCCTCGACCGGCTGCGAGACGATCGTCATCACCTCTGCCGAGAAGTAATCTGTGGTCTCGACGAAGCCCTGGACCTTGGCGCGCTGCTCACCTTCGACAAGCACCTTGACCGTGCCGTCCGGCAGCTTCAGCAGCTGCAGAATGCTGGCAATCGTGCCTATCTCGTGGATCTGTTCTGCCGTCGGATCGTCGTCCGAGGCACTTTTCTGCGCGACCAGCATGATCTGCTTGCCGGATTCCATCGCCTGCTCAAGCGCCTTGATGGACTTCTTGCGGCCGACGAACAACGGAATGACCATGTACGGAAAGACCACCACATCCCGCAACGGAAGTACCGGGAGTGTGATGACCGAACCGATGGCGGCCGGGGACTTAAGCTCCTGCGTCATAAACGAAATACCTCAGTTCTGGCGTTTCAGGCCCGCTGGCTGTCAGACTCGGCGGCTCTGTCTGGCAACCGCATAAGGACAGTCTGGGGACATTCACAGGCGATTTCAATAGTGACGTCCGACCGCACCGACGCCGCATGCACCCCTGCGGCGCAACCGACACAATTAAAAAACCATCGCAAAGGCAAGGGAAAGGACGATGCTCCGGCAGGGGGCGCCGGCAGACCAGCGCTCAGGGGCGGGTCGATACGCGTTTGTGGCCCTGTTCCTCGTCGTCGGCATAGATCACCAACGGCTTTGAACCTTCCTTGATCACTCCTTCTTCGACGACCACTTTCCTTACGTCGTCGACCGACGGCAGCTCGAACATCGTGTCGAGCAGGGCCGCTTCCAGGATCGACCGCAGCCCGCGTGCCCCGGTCTTACGTTCCATGGCTCGCCTGGCCACGGCGATAAGGGCATCGGTCCGCACCTCAAGCTCGACACCTTCGAGCTTGAGAAGTTTCTGGTACTGCTTGATCAGCGCGTTCTTGGGTTCAGTAAGGATCCGGATGAGCGCCTGCTCGTCCAGCTCGTCAAGGATGGCCACTACCGGGAGGCGTCCGACGAACTCCGGGATGAGACCATACTTGATCAGGTCCTCCGGCTCCACGGCACGCAACACATCGCCCATGGACCGGTTCAGCGACTTACTCTTGATATCCGCACCGAACCCGATGCCGCCCTTCTCGGAACGATCGCGGATTACTCGGTCCAAGCCGGAAAACGCGCCGCCGCATATGAACAGGATGTTGCGCGTGTCGACCTGCAGGAACTCCTGCTGTGGATGCTTGCGCCCACCCTGGGGCGGCACTGACGCGATCGTTCCCTCGATCAGCTTGAGCAACGCCTGCTGCACACCCTCTCCCGACACATCGCGGGTGATCGACGGGTTATCGGACTTGCGCGAAATCTTGTCGATCTCGTCGATGTACACGATCCCCTTCTGCGCCTTTTCGACGTCATAATCGCACTTCTGCAACAGCTTCTGAATGATGTTCTCGACGTCCTCGCCCACGTAACCCGCCTCGGTCAAGGTGGTCGCGTCGGCAATCGTGAATGGCACATTCAAAAGGCGCGCCAGCGTCTCAGCCAGCAGCGTCTTGCCCGAGCCGGTCGGCCCGATCATGAGGATATTGCTTTTCGACAGCTCGACATCCCCGATATTGCCTTCGTGCTCGATGCGCTTGTAGTGGTTGTACACCGCCACCGACAGCACCTTCTTGGCATTCGGCTGCCCAATCACATATTCGTCAAGGATCTGGCATATCTCCTTCGGGGTGGGAAATTTGTTCTTCGCGGCTGCGGTGCTGGATTCTTCCTGAACCTCCTCGCGGATGATGTCGTTGCACAACTCGACGCATTCGTCGCAGACGAACACAGACGGCCCGGCAATGAGCTTTCGCACCTCGTGCTGGCTTTTGCCGCAGAACGAGCAATACAAGAGCTTTTCGCCCTTCCCGTTACCCCGGTCGTTATGGTTGTCGTCAGCCATCTCAGCCTCGCTCTAGCCTTGGAGGGTTACCCACAAAAATGCACGCTTGCGCCGCCAATTGCAAGTCTCACCGTCCTTTTTACTTATATAGCATAACTCGTTTAGCCGCGCTTTTCGATCACCGAATCGACCAGGCCATAGGCAACCGCCTCCGGACCGTCCATGAAGTTGTCACGTTCGGTATCCTGCTCAATCTTAGGGAAATTTTGCCCGGTATGCTGGGCCAGAATATGGTTAAGGCGCTCGCGCACGCGCAGGATCTCGCGGGCATGAATGTCGATGTCGGTGGCTTGCCCCTGGAAACCGCCCAGAGGCTGGTGGATCATCATGCGTGCATGCGGCAGGCAGAAACGCTTGCCTTTGGCGCCACCCGCCAGCAACAGCGCACCCATGCTGGCCGCCTGACCGATGCAGACAGTGCTGACATCCGGCTTGATGAACTGCATCGTATCGTAGATGGCCAGCCCGGCGTTGACCGCCCCACCCGGGGAATTGATATAAAGGTTGATGTCCTTATCCGGATTCTCCGACTCCAGAAAGAGCAGCTGCGCCACCACCAGATTCGCCATGTGGTCCTCGATCGGACCAACGAGAAATACGAGACGCTCCTTGAGCATGCGCGAATAGATATCGTAAGCACGCTCGCCGCGACCTGTAGACTCGATCACCATCGGAATCAAACCCAGACTGCGAGTTTCCAGTGCGCCCGGGTTACGATTGAAATCATTCATGCTCATGCCTGCCTCCAACTCAAAACTCTACTTGCCCTCTCGCCGACCGGGGCTCGTACGCTCGACCAGTTCGTCAAAAGACACGGAACTGTCCATAATGTCAGCCGCTTCCAGCAGGACGGCGCCGACCTGCTCCTCAAGAACCAGGGATTCGATCTGTGAAAGACGCCCCGGTTCCGCATAATGCCACTCAATAAACTCCTGCGGCGACTCGTAGCCACCGGCCAGATGTTCGACGCGCGCCCTTACCTTCGCCGGATCTGCAACGAGCCCGCGCGACTTGACGATTTCTGCCAGGATCAGGCCCAGCGCCACGCGACGTCGTGCCTCGTCGGCATACTGCGACCGATCTCGCGACGCCTTGGTCCGCGCGAAGCCCTGCGCCTCGAGATTGTCCGCGGCGAGCTCGATCAGCCGGTCGATTTCTGCCTCGTACAGGGCAATCGGCACCTCCAGGTCATTCTGCTGAAGCAATAATTCGAACACCTGGTCGCGGACCCGGACACGGACCTGGTCACGCAGCTCACGCTCCAGGTTGGCCCGTATCTCCGCCCGCAGGGTCTCAAGGCTGCCGTCCTGAATCCCGAACTCACGTACGAACGTGGCATCGACGTCGGGCAGCACAGACTCGTTCACTTCCTTGACCTGCACCTCGAATTCGACGCTCTGCCCAGCAAGCGCGGGGTCACGATAATCCGCCGGGAACCGCACTGCTGCCGTACGGGTTTCGCCAGGAAGGGCTCCGACAAGGCTCTCCTCGAAACCGTCCACCAGACTCCTGCTGCCCAGGACCAGCGCGAAATCACTGGCGCGACCGCCTTCGAACGGCTGACCGTTCATCCGTCCCACGAAATCGATCACGAGTCGGTCACCGCTGCGGGCAGCACGTTGCACTGCAGTCCACGTCACCCGCTGCTTGCGCAGTGATTCAATCGTGCGATCGACGTCCTCTTCAAGGATGCTGCTTACCGGACGCTCTATCCGGCAACCGACGATATCCAGCTTGCGCACGTCAGGGTAGATCTCAAACACCACGGTGTACTGCAAATCCTGGCCACGCGCGATCAAGCGTGATTCAACGGTCGGTCCGCCGGCCGGCTTCAGGCCCTGCCCGACAACGGCCTCGTAGAAGCTCGATTGAATGAGATCACCGGCAACTTCCTCCATGATCTTGCCTGCATAATGCGCCTCCACGAGCTTCATGGGGGCTTTGCCGGGACGGAACCCCGGAAACCGGGACGTTCGCAAAACACGCTGCAGGCGGGCGGACACCTCGCGCTCAAGCCGCTCCGCTGGGAGCGCGACAGTCATCCTCCGACCCAACCTACCGGTGGCTTCAACGGATACTTGCATCAAGAAACCCTATTCAGGAATAGACCAATTTGACCAGTCATAAACAAATCAGACCGTAACCAATGCATCATACCGTGTAGCAGGCGGGAGGCCAAGGACAGCAGGCCTGTGAACGAGAGAGAATGGTGCGAATGGGGAGACTCGAACTCCCACGGGTTGCCCCACTGGAACCTAAATCCAGCGCGTCTACCAGTTCCGCCACATTCGCAAACCGGGGCATGCTGGCCGTTTCCGCGCCGCCCTCTCCTCAGATTCCAGACCCCGCAGCAAAGGGCCAAGCGGATGAGCAAAGGCTCGGTGTCCGCGACACCGAGCCTAGCGGATGGTGGGCCGTGTAGGAGTCGAACCTACGACCTAGAGATTAAGAGTCTCCAGCTCTACCAACTGAGCTAACGGCCCGCAAACTGCCTGATACAGACAAAACTGGGGTGAGCGATGGGATTCGAACCCACGACAACCGGAATCACAATCCGGGACTCTGACCAGCTGAGCTACGCTCACCGTAAACCTGGGTCGAGAAAGGCCATCGGACATTTCAGCCTCGCCTTTCGGCGCCTCCCCGACCGTTCCAGCCGGACAAAAAAAATGGTGCGCCCGACAGGAATCGAACCTGTAACCCCCAGCTTAGAAGGCTGGTGCTCTATCCGGTTGAGCTACGGGCGCGTGCTCAGTCAGAGCAACGGGCACAAGCTCAACCCCGGCATCCCCGTGGCCCCTGTCGACATTAATAAATGGTCGGGGTAGAGGGATTTGAACCCCCGACACCCTGCTCCCAAAGCAGGTGCGCTACCAGGCTGCGCTATACCCCGACGACCACGGTTCATCTCGGAAAGCGTCGCGCGACCCCACAGCACCCGGGCCCGCCGTCGGCCAGGAGCCTTGAACCCCAAGCTCGGAAAGGCAAGCCCGGCGCCGCGCAAGGGCGCAAAATATACGCGCTGCCTCCACTACGGTCAATGGCAATACGCACCGCCGCCGTGCCGCCGAATATCGCTGACACCAGCCACGGCCGGAGCTCCGATACGAGACTTGGCGGCCGCCAGGGGTCGTGCGATGATGCGCCCCTTCCCAGGGTGTGAGGGTTCGGCTCAGAATGAGCGCACATATTATCGATGGTAAGGCGATTGCCGCCTCGCTCCGGGCCGAAATAACGCAGCGGGTCGCGCGGCGCGCCGACGGCGGCGGACGGGCGCCGGGGCTGGCGGTGATTATGGTCGGAGAAGACCCGGCGTCGCAGGTCTACGTGCGCAGTAAACGCAAGGCTTGCGCTGAAGTTGGTATCCTGTCTTTTTCCCATAACCTGCCTGCATCCACCTCGCAGGGCGGTCTGCTGGAGCTCATCGATTTTCTGAACGGCGACGCTCGTGTGGACGGAATTCTGGTGCAACTTCCGCTGCCCGCTCACATCGACCCGGAAACCATCATCGAACGCATCCAGCCCAACAAGGATGTCGACGGCTTTCACCCTTATAACATTGGAAGACTGGCGTTGCGGATGCCGGTACTGCGCCCATGCACCCCACGCGGAGTAATGAGTCTGCTGACAAACTCTGGGGTTCAAGTCCGCGGGCAACACGCAGTCGTGGTTGGGGCATCCAACCACGTCGGGCGACCCATGGCCCTGGAGTTGTTGCTCGCCGGTTGCACGGTGACTGTCTGCCACCGCTTCACCCGCGACTTGCCCGCGCAGGTCGCTGGCGCGGACATTCTGGTGGTAGCGGTCGGCAAGCCGCACCTTATTAAAGGTAAATGGATCAAGGTGGGCGCGGTGGTCATCGATGTTGGTATCAACCGCGAGACCGACGGCACTCTGGTGGGGGATGTGGAGTTTGAAATCGCGCGCCAGCAGGCAGGGTGGATCACTCCGGTCCCCGGCGGAGTAGGACCGATGACCGTTGCCACCCTGTTGCTGAATACGCTGGAAGCCGCCGAACGACCGTTCGTTCAGGTCACAGCCGCCTGAGCGGCTGTTTCCTTTCCGCCGAACCGTTCGGCGGACTTCACAGTTCAACTGCTACGACTTGCTTCCGTTACTTGCTCGTATCGGATCCGTTAGTTGCAGGAGCCGTATTGGTGGCCGGCGTAGGCATAGCGGCCGGTGCAGACGAAGTAGCCGGGGCAGGCATGGCAGCCGGAGCCTGAGTCGCCGGAGCAGAAGGAGCGGCAGCAGGAGCCTCAGGGGTCTTTTTCTGGCACGCGGCAACCGCAAATGCAATAGCAAACAAAACCAACAGTTTCTTCATGTAGATTCTCCCGGGAAAATTTTAGTCAAAATTCGGTAATCGCAATAGAAATACTTGGCACGAAGCCGGCGCAGATTATACATGGATCGCACTTGCAAAGTAGCCAGCATGGACCATCAATGGTGGAAATATTTAGCGTAAGTCAGCAGCCCATTTTCCATATAGATTGTGGTACTATCGGCTGTTTGTGTGTGCATGGGTGATCGCCGACGGATTGCCACCTCGGGCCCAGAGACGCTTCACCGCGGGCGAGAGGGATCCATTCCTGCAATCTTTGAGACTGCGCCGTAGACCAGCCAGCTAGCCGCAGATGTCCCTCGAATCATGCCGCGACAAGACGCTCACATTCATTGATCTGGATTATTGGGATCACGAAGTCGTGATTCCGCTCGATACACAAACGTGGCACATATTTCCGTACCCTATATCACTTTCGCCAAGGTCTATGCCGGCGCATGCCACGGGCGCGCAATAGAGGTGTACGCGGTGAATCAGCGCGGGAAATAGAGATCTCGCAGATAGGGAAGCAGCAATGGCCGCAATCGCAGCTGTACATCGGCAGGCAGATGGCGGAAGGACCTCACCAGCCCGCGACAGTCGGGAGCGCCGCAGGCGCAGGGAAACCCGCTAAAATCCTCCTCGTCGATCGCGGTACTGTAGTCCCAGGTAAGTTCTTCGTGGGTGGCGATGTCGCGCAGCGCAAACAGAGTGAGCCCATCACGGAAACCCGAGTTGGGCTGGCAGGAATGATTGATATAGTCGTCGACAACCCCAGAGGGCCCCAGATACAGGGTCTGCCCGATCTGCAGGTGGTAACCGTTGAAATCGACCTCGGAACGGTGCAGAACTGGGCCGCTGAAAACGATGATCGGCTCGCCTTCACGGATAGAATCGGCTGCGAAAACCCCGTTTCCGTGCTGACCGCTCTGTCTGACATAAAGCTTCATCGCGCAACACTGTACTAATCTTGTGGGAATATGTGACACTTTGATCCGTGGTGCTAGCCTATCCATAAATCCGTTGGAAAGAAAGACAGCTACCTGCCGATGAAGACATGCGGTTTTTTCACATTGGCTGCCTTCGCGCTGTGGCCGTGGCTTGCCGTGGCTGCAAGTCCGAACCACCCCGCAGTGGATGGTGCCCGCCTCTATGTCCGCTATTGCGCGGCTTGTCATGGCGATAGGGGCCTGGGCGGGATCGGCTTACCTTTGTCCCTGCCATCGTTCCAGGCCAGCGTCGACGACACCTACCTGCGCAAGACGATACGGCTCGGTCGACCGGGCCGAATCATGCCTGCATTCCCACGACTGCGGGACAATCAGATTGATGCGCTCGTGCGCTATATCCGCCACTGGTCCGGCAACCAGCCGGTCAAGCTGGCTGCTGCCGGGAAACCCGGCAATGCTGCGCGCGGCGCCAGGCTTTTCACCGGACACTGCGCAATCTGCCACGGAAAAAATGGCATCGGCGGCACGGGAACAGGCGTCACTTTGTCGCGACCACGCAACCAGCCCATCATGGCGCCGGCGCTCAATAATCCGGGCTTTCTCGCCTCCGCCTCGGACCGCCTCGTCCGCACCGCGCTTGTTCGCGGCCGCACGGGTACGCCGATGCGCTCTTTCCTGAAACAGGGATTGAGCGAGCGCGACATTGACGACCTCGTCGCCTATGTGCGCGGCCTTCAGGACACGTCGGCACTGACCAGCGCCGCACTACCCCAAAATGAGGGTCCCGACATCGTTGGCGTGTCACCCGACGGGGTGGCCGCGACGGTCGCTAGGCTCAAGGAAGCGGTCGAAGCCGCCAACATGCGTCTCATTCGGGTACAGTATCTAGACCAGGGCTTCGTCCCAGCGGGGACGGAGAATCGGCAGCAGGTCATCGTATATTCCTGCGACTTCGGTTTTCTGAATACTGCTTTGCAGATTGATCCGCGGGTCGGTCTGTTTCTGCCCTGTCGTGTGACGGTGCTGCAGCACCATGGCAAAGTGCTGGTAATGTCTGTCAATCCGAAGCGTCTGGGCGCGCTTTTCAATAACGCCGCCCTCAACCACCTGTGCAACCAGATGTACCGGACCTACCGCAACATCATTGGGGAGGCTACTTTCTGATCATGCGACGATACCGTGTGATGCTGGGCACGCTGCTGCTGGCTGCGCTGTCAGCTTCAGCCGCTGGTGCCGGCGGACTGCTGATGGCGCGCGTGGACCTTCCATTTCCTGAAGCCATGGCGCAACTGCAGGACAGTATCGTCAGTCACGGCTACACGATATCGAGGATACAGCGCGTCGACGCCGGACTCAGAGCAAACGGTTACTCCACTGCAGCATACCAAGTGGTGTTCTTCGCCAAGCCCGATGAGATGCGTGCCCTGCCTTCGCTCGACCCGGAAATAGCGGCCTACCTGCCTCTGCAAATCGTGATCTATGCCGAGCGCGGTCATACCCTGATTCTTGCCGCGGACCCCAGGAAGCTTGCAACATTCTTCACGCAGCCCAGGCTGCACTCTCATTTTGCAAAATGGGCGCACGATATGAGAGTAATATTCAGGGAGGTCCGCCGCAGCGGTCAGTAACCGCACATCCGCCAACAGACCGGTGGTCGACACTGATCCCCTCCTCCCTGGTCACGGGTGTTGGGCAGCTGTGCGACGGCGCTGCTGTGGTCTTGGCTGCGACGGAGGTTAGGTTCCGGAACGGAACTTGAAGGAATGTTCCGTGACGCGTTCTGTCTCCCGCAGACGCCTCTTCGCCTCCGACAGGAGACTCACCGCCTCGGACAGGGCATAGCTGAGGATCAGCACGGCCAGGGCCAGCAGGACACCACCAATAATGAACTGCATCCCACCCAGAAACGTCGCGTCACCGAACACCGGGGTCAATTTCTGCAGCGGATCGAGAATGGTCGCAACGCTCATGCCTGTGAACCAGACATACATTCCCCCTCCCAGCGCGACCAGGCTCGCGAACGCCGCAAAAACCTCGCCAAAGGTCTTGAGCAGCACCGCGACCAGCGGGAAAGTGCTGAACTCGGAACCGACTATCTTGGCAGCCTCGCGTGCGCGGATAACCAGGATGTGCACCACGGAATAGATTGCCAGGATATAGGAGACCAGAAACAGGACTCCTCCCAGTATTCCACTCGGGGGTAACCCAAAAATGACCTTGCCGACTTTGAAAAACGTAACAAGGCTCAGAAGAACGACAAAGCCGGCAATGGCGCGCAGCGTAATCGCTGCCAGCCTGTTGAGGAATCCCGGCTGATGCAGAAGTTCCAGCACGCGGCGCATGAAAAAATACTTGTCCATCACTCACTACTCCCGGCACCATGACGGTGGTCGAATCCACCCCTTATTTTTTATATTATCTCGACCCCCGATGAAGCTGTCGCAAAATCTCCTCAAATGGGCAATCGAGCCGACGAACGGCTGGGCGGCGTCTGATCGGAAGCCTATGGGGTCGCAGTCGCGCGCAACGACTGTCTTCACCGCACAGACACAGCGCTCTGCCCTACAGCTTGCGTGAAATTCGTGGGAGAATGCGCACATGCAGCAATACCTCGATTTGATGTCACATGTGTTGACTCACGGGAGCCCCAAAGGCGACCGCACCGGCACCGGCACCCTGAGTGTTTTCGGGTACCAGATGCGGTTCAATCTCGATGCCGGTTTCCCGCTGCTGACCACCAAAAAGGTCCACCTCAAATCCATTATTCATGAGCTGCTGTGGTTCCTGAGCGGTGAAACAAACCTGCGCTACCTGCGAGAGCATGGTGTTACCATCTGGGACGAGTGGGCTGATCCAAACGGGGAACTTGGACCGGTATACGGCTACCAGTGGCGGTCCTGGCCGATGCCCGACGGCAGCCATATTGATCAGATTGCGCTGCTTTTGCGCGAGATTCGCGAGAATCCCGACTCGCGCCGGCTGATCGTCAGCGCCTGGAATGTCTCAGACATCGACCGCATGGCATTGCCACCCTGCCATGCATTCTTTCAGTTCTATGTGTCCGAGGGGAGACTTTCCTGCCAGCTTTATCAGCGCAGCGCCGACATATTCCTCGGTGTACCCTTCAATATCGCATCCTATGCGCTGCTGACCCTGATGATTGCCCAGGTCAGCGGATTGAGGCCCGGGGAATTCATTCACACCCTGGGAGACGCCCACCTCTACCGGAACCACTTGGAACAGACTGGGCAACAGCTAAAGCGCATGCCGCGATCGTTGCCCACGATGCGTCTGAACCCGGCTGTCCGCTCATTGTTCGATTTTCGCTACGAGGACTTCGAGCTGCTGAACTACGACCCGCACCCGGCAATCAAGGCTGCCGTGGCGGTATGAGTGCCCCGCAGTCGCGCATCTCGCTGATCTGGGCCATGACTAGCAATCGCGTCATCGGCGCGGACAACGCCCTCCCATGGCGTCTGCCGGCCGACCTGCGCCAGTTCCGGCGCCTGACCCTGGGCCATCACGTGATCATGGGCCGCAGGAACTACGAATCCCTGGGACGGCCACTGCCTGGCCGCGACAATATCGTGGTCACTCGGCAGGCAGATTATCAGGCAGCTGGTTGCACTGTGGTCGGTTCGGTCGAAGAGGCGCTGCGCACGGCCGCCGGCGATCCGGAGATCTTCGTGATTGGCGGCGCGACGCTCTATGCCCAGACTCTGGGATTGGCCGACCGCCTCTATGTGACCCTGATCGACGCGCAGATTCCGGGAGATACGCTGTTCCCGGACTTCGATATGCAAGCATGGGTGGAAACGGCACGCGAACTACATCTGGCAGACCACGACAACCCATTCAATTACAGCTTTGTCACATGGGATCGCCGGCCAAGCAGCATACGGCCACATCCCTCGACCGAGCCGCAATTGCAGGCGATCGGCAGCGGATAACCTGACTCCCGCTGCCAGTTTTCGACGCCGGGCTCACAGCTCCTGCGCTCACTGCGTTAGCGCGTGCACTGCAATCACACGATCTGCGTGGCGAGCTCGCGTGCCTGGTTCTTCTGGGTCTCGTTTCCTTCGGTCATAACCTCGTCGAGGATGCTGCGTGCGCCTTCGGCATCTCCCATGTCGATGTACGCCTTGGCCAGATCCAGCTTGGTCGTGGTTTCATCCCACTGCGACTGACCCTCGGTGCTGCCTTCATCTGCGCTTTCGAATTCCAGCGCCGGGGCACCTGAGTCTGCATCCGCGAGAAACGCAATGCCGTCGTCCGCGTGCGGTACTTCGCCGGCAATGGTCCCGAAATCGAGAGTTGGCTCACCTTCGGTAGACGTCGCGGTATCAAGGCTGATCTCATTTGCGTCACCTGTGGACGGGACGCCTTCAAGGCTGAAATCAAGGTCAAAGCCGGTGTCGGCGGCCGCTGCAGGCGATTGGGCGACGTCGGCAACTGGAGCAGCGACTGGCGTTGAGGCAAGATTTTGATCGAAGTTTACCGACGCGAAAGATGCCGGCGCCGCGCTGGATTCGGCGGTATCGCCAATTCCAGCGGCTGCGGGAGCTGCCGTGCTTGCGATATTGAAATCGATTCCGCCGGTTTCCGGTAACGGTGCGACCGGCGCTGCCGATTGCGGCATATCGCTCATCATAGAGGTGGCGGCACCCGCCATGATCGGACCCGTAGTCCTGGTCATTTCTTCCAGCATGTCCATTTCGTCAGTCGCCGCACCGGTCTTGCGGCTTGGCGCCTCGCCACGGAACATCGGGTTTTTCGGGCTGATCTTGCGGCCCATTTCCTCTACTTTCTCCCAGACCTTGCCGCCCTTTCCTTCGATCTGCGCATACAGCTCTTCGGCAAGTGTTTCGAACGCGACGACATCATTACGCTGCAGGTAGATCTCAAGCAGCTTCTGCTTAAGCTCCTGCCGGTGCGGATCCTTGACAGTCGCTTCCTTGAGGATCTCCTCCGCCTGCTCATCGCGCCCATACGCGAGATACACTTCCGCCTCCGCGATCGGATCAACTTCGTCAGTGTGTATGTTGCCCATGCCGCCTTGGCTGAAATCGCTCAGGAACGACGTGTCGCTGGCGGCCGCCTGATTGCCGCTGTCGCTGACGCTCGAAGCATCGGTCGCAAGACTGCCGCCCGAAAGGATGCTTTCCTCGAACTCAGCCTTGGCACGCCGGCGGCGCAGGTAGTACATCGCCAGAATGCCCACTCCGAGGGCAGCAACCCCGCCGAGCATGGCCAGCGTCAGTGGATTGCCAAAAATGTCGCCGACAAGACCCTGGATCAAGCCCTCGCTCTGCGGTTGCGGAATAATAATGGAGGGTCGGACCAATGGCTTTGTGATCGGCCGCCGCATAAGTGGTTTGGGTGCGGCCGGATGCGCCGCAGCGGTGGCCGGCTTGGGCTTCGCAGCCTGTTTTTCGGAGAGCGCTAATTCACGGTTCTCGATTGTGATCAGGCGCACTGTATTTTGCACCTGCTTGCGCATCTTGCCGACGCGCTGGCGTAGTTCCTTATTTTGCTGCTGCCTGGCATCGATCTGCTCCTCGAGCGTCGTCATCTTGTGCGACAAGACGGTCCGTTCGCCGGCCGCTCCCTTCTTGACCGTCGCTGGCCCGGCCGACTTGCTGGATTGGCCGCCGGTGGATTCCGCGTTCAGCTCCGAACGTACGATGCTCAGCAACGCTTCACCCGCCGAACCGTTTGCAGCGGTTCCCGCAGTCTTGGTTTGTGCGGCTGTCGCGTTCGGCGCAGACTTCGATTTCGCCGCAACCGATGCCTTGGCCGGTGATTGTGCTCCGTGACCTGCGGCCTGGGCACTTCCGCTTGGAGCCCGCATGGCATGGCTCGCGGCTGCGAGCTTCACTTTGTATTCCTGCCAGGCGTCATACTGAACGCGAAAATCCTTCAGGGCGTGCGCCTTGGACACTGACGCCACCCGCTTACGCGCTGGTACCTTGAGTATCTTCCCGGACATCAGATTGTTGATATTGTGTTGGAAAAACGCGTCCGGATTGGCCCGAAGCAGCGCGATCATCACCTGTTCCGGACTGATGTTTCGGTCCACCGTGATTTTGTGCGCGATACCGCTCAGGGTATCGCCGTTCCTCACCGTGTATTGGGTCGTGTTCGCCCACGACGAAGAGCGCTCCGGCGCCGGCGTGGTATTCGCCTCCACCTTGGGAATTTGAGGCGCAGGTGTCGCCGCAGCCTGCATGCTCCCAGAAGGTCCCAACAAAGTACTGGTGGTGGAGACCGGAGGCGCCGCCGGCTTCGGCGTGGTAACAGTCTGCTGCTGCTCGGGACTCAAAGCCGCCGGCGCGGGTGGCAGGACTGTTGCGGGCACGGTGGCGGCCTGGGCGGCGGGCGCGATCACTGTCGGAGCTAAAATCGCCGGATGCTGGCTTGCGATCCAGTGAGGCGGATCGAGCAGCGCATTATACTCGCGAACCAGCTGTCCACCGGCCCAGTCTACCTCCAGCAGAGTCTGGATAAAGGGTTCGCGGAATGGGCCGTCGGTCGAAAGCTCGATGTAATAGTTACCGTCCTTGTGCTGTTTGACGGCGTAATTGATGCGGGTAAGAAAGTGATGGCGGTCTACACCCGCAGCGTCGAAGACCGCGCGTGGGGCCAGAGAGGGACTGAGAGTTTTCAGCTCGTTCGGCGTGGGATCGATCAGTCTTACGTGCGCATTGAGCGGTTCATCCAAGCCCGACTCCACGACCAGCCGCCCAAGTCCCAGGCCGAATGCGAGTACCGGCAACGCCGAAAGCGCCGTCCCAAGGATGACGCTGATCAACCATTGATGCCCGCCCGATTTCAACATCTTTTGGCGCATGGCGCTCACTCCCCCGACTGCCCCTGTCCTATCCTAACAACCGCTTTTAGTACTTGGAGTTACATGCACATAAGTATAATAGTGTTTACAAACATCAAGTAACTATAGCCCACAAATACTGTTTCACCAACCCTCAGTTACCACAGCGGGAAAATCTCGAGCGTCCGGACGCTGCTGCAAGCCACCGACGAGCTCAAAACCCTGGCCGGCATACCGTCGGCGGCAGCTGTGCCCCACGCACAACGATTTACGCTCGATGGTCCGATGCACAGATCCGGTGGTCTGAACACCATGGTCTCAAAGGGTATATAGCCGTTTTCGCATGATCCGTCCATGCAGCCGAACCGCGGTGCCGACCGCCGCAAAACGCAATCGCACTTTAGGGGCGTTCCTCGACCCTGCTGCGCGCCGCGATCCTGATCTAGTCCTGCAACAGGATGCGCAGCATGCGTCGCAATGGCTCGGCCGCACCCCACAAGAGCTGGTCGCCCACCGTGAATGCCGAGAGATAGTGGTTGCCCATCGCCAGTTTGCGCAGCCTTCCTACCGGCACAGTCAGGGTCCCAGTGATTGCTGCCGGGGTCAGCTCGCGCAACGTGCGCTCACGCTCGTTGGGGACAACCCGCACCCAGTCATTCGCTGTGGCCAGCATTTCCTCGATCTCATCGACCGGTACGTCACGGGTCAACTTGATCGTTAGCGCCTGACTGTGACAACGCATGGCGCCGATGCGCACGCAGATTCCGTCAACGGGAACGAGGTTCTCGCCACGGTTCAAGATCTTATTGGTCTCCGCCTGCCCTTTCCATTCCTCGCGGCTCTGGCCGTTGCCCAAATCCTTGTCGATCCACGGAATCAGGCTGCCAGCCAGCGGAACGCCGAAGGTCTCCCTGGGAAACTTCGGATCGCGCAACCTGTTAGCCACCGCTTTGTCGATTTCGAGGATGGCCGCAGCCGGATCGTCCAGCAGAGACAGTACAGACTGATGAACCGATCCCATCTGCCTGAGCAGCTCGCGCATGCTCTGCGCGCCGGCGCCGGAGGCAGCCTGGTAGGTCATCACCGACATCCACTCAACCAAACCCCGCTGGAACAGGGCGCCCAATGCCATGAGCATCAGGCTGACGGTGCAATTGCCGCCAATGTAGTTCCGTATCCCCTTGTCCAGCGCCGCGCTGATCACCTCGTGGTTGACAGGATCGAGGACAATCACGCTGTCCCGATCCATGCGTAGGGTAGACGCGGCGTCGATCCAGTATCCTTTCCAGCCTGCGGCCCGCAGTTTGGGAAAGACATCACCTGTGTAATCGCCGCCCTGACAGGAGATTACGATGTCCATAGCCTTGAGCGCGCTGATATCGCGCGCATCCTTGAGCGCTGGAACCTCCTTTCCTATTGCCGGCCCTGCCCCGCCGACTTGGGACGTCGTGAAAAACACCGGTTCGATCAGCGCGAAATCGCCTTCGGTGCGCATGCGCTGCATCAGCACCGAACCAACCATGCCGCGCCAACCAACCATTCCTACCCGCTTCATAAATCGCCTCTGCAAACTGAACCGCTTCTATGACAATCCGCCCCATCTTCCGGGATCTTAATTGCTTAAAAGTCGGTAATATAAACGATACCGGGATCTTTAATGAAGAAGCGCACCCACCTGGGAGCGGAGACAACCGAGGTCTTCACGATTTTCCTTCCGGAGGTGGTACCACCGTCGAACAACCAGTAAAGCGGCCGCCTTCGCCAAGACGTCAATCGTCCGAAAGCCGGATTCGCCCCGAAAGGGACGTCCACCTTCAAGACTTGCGGGCCGCAGGCCTCACCCGTGCAATGCTGCCACCACGGCCGCGCCCATCTGCGCCGTACCGACCCGGGAGCAACCGTTAGTGTGGATATCCGCCGTACGCAAGCCCTGACTCAGCACCGCCTCGACCGCGCGTTCGACGCGCAGCGCCAGGTCCGGTTGGTCGAGAGTGTAGCGCAGCATCATTGCCACAGACAGGATCGTGCCCAGAGGATTGGCGATCCCCTTGCCGGCGATATCGGGGGCGGACCCATGGATCGGCTCGTACATGCCCTTGTGCGCCGCATCAACCGATGCCGAAGGCAACATGCCGATCGATCCGGTCAGCATCGCCGCCTCGTCGGACAGGATATCTCCGAACATGTTCGTAGTAACGATCACGTCGAACTGCTTGGGAGCACGCACTAGCTGCATGGCCGCATTATCCACGTACATATGCGTGAGGCTGACCTGCGGATAGTCCTTAGCCACCATGCTGACGACTTCCCGCCACAGCTCGGTGCACTCGAGCACATTGGCTTTGTCCACCGAGCAGACACGCCGGCCACGCTTCATCGCGATATCGAACGCCACCCGCGCAATGCGCCTGATCTCCGATTCGCTGTAGACGAGGGTGTTGAAGCCCTCACGCTGACCATCGGCAAGCACCCTCACGCCGCGTGGCTGGCCAAAGTAAATACCGCCGGTGAGCTCGCGTACGATCATCAGGTCGAGCCCCGCGACAACTTCCGCCTTCAGGCTGGAAGCCGAAGCCAGCTGCGGATACAGCAGCGCCGGACGTAGATTCGCGAACAGACCCAGTTCTGAGCGCAGACCGAGCAGCCCCTTTTCCGGCCGCAGCGCGATGTTCAATGACTCCCATCTTGGCCCTCCAACGGCACCAAGCAGCACTGCGTCGGCTGCACGCGCCAGACGCAGCGTGTTTTCAGGCAACGGCGTACCGGAAGCATCATGCGCGGCGCCGCCAACAAGCCCATGCTCGAGCTCTATATCCAGGCCGTCGGAGCGCAGGGATTCCAGCACTTTCACCGCCTCGGCCATGATCTCCGGTCCGATACCGTCCCCTGGAAGGACCAGCACTTTGTGACTCATCGATCGACTCCGTCAGATTATGCAATGAACCGTTTTATCAGACCCGCTTGAATTTTCGCGGACAGGGCTAAAACCGGTATCCGCGGCAGGATCGGCGCGCAGCACGCCCCATCTGCCACAGCACTGGATCTGTGATTTCGCCGCGGCGCCTACGATCGTGCCTCGTGGAACAGCCACGGGGCTTCCTTCCGGCGCTGCGCTTCGTATGCCCGGATCTCGTCTACATGCTCTAGGGTCAAGGCGATCTCATCGAGGCCATTGATAAGACAGTGCTTGCGAAATGGATCGATGTCAAAGTGAATGTTCCGTCCTGAAGGCGTAGTGATCGTCTGCATCCCGAGATCAACGCTGAGCCGGTAGCCCTCCTGCGCATAGACCTCCTCGAACAGGCGCTGCACCATATCTTCATCCAGGACAACCGGCAACAAGCCGTTCTTTAGGCAGTTCTGGTAGAAAATGTCCGCATAGCTCGGAGCAATGATGACGCGGAAGCCGTAGTCCATCAGGGCCCAGGGAGCATGCTCGCGCGAGGAGCCGCAACCGAAGTTGACACGCGCAAGCAGGACGCTAGCGCCGGCATAGCGTGGCTGGTTCAGCACGAAGTCCGGATTGAGCGCACGCCGGCTGTGATCCATGCCGGGTTCGCCGTGATCCAGGTAGCGCCAGGAGTCGAACAGGTTCGGACCAAAACCACTGCGCTTGATCGACTTCAGATACTGCTTCGGAATGATCGCGTCGGTATCCACATTCGCACGGTCCATGGGTGCCGCGATACCGGTCAATGTCGTGAATTTCTGCATAATGACTCCATACTGTATTTCAGAGATCAGGCGGATGTCGCCGGGATCACCTGTGAAAATCTGCCAATGGTCAGCGCCAATTACGCACGTCCACAAAATGCCCGGCGATCCCCGCGGCCGCAGCCATGGCCGGGCTGACGAGATGCGTGCGTCCACCGGCACCCTGACGACCCTCGAAGTTGCGGTTCGACGTGGAAGCGCAGCGTTCTCCCGGCTCCAGGTGGTCGGCGTTCATCGCCAAACACATGGAGCAGCCCGGCTCGCGCCATTCAAACCCAGCACCGGTAAACACCTTGTCGAGGCCCTCGCGTTCGGCCTGGGCTTTTACCAAGCCGGAGCCAGGGACCACCATAGCGAGCTTGACGTTGCGCGCAATCCGCCGGCCTTTGACCACCGCGGCAGCAGCGCGCAGGTCCTCGATGCGCGAGTTGGTACATGAGCCGATGAACACCTTATCGATCGCGATATCGTGCATAGGGGTTCCCGGTACAAGGCCCATATACTCAAGCGCGCCACGCATGCTCGCACGCCGCGTCGCATCCGCCTCGCGTGCTGGATCCGGGACCCGATCATCGATCGCTACGACCATCTCTGGTGACGTGCCCCAAGTCACCTGGGGCGGGATCGTTCCTGCATTGACGCCAATCTCACGGTCGAACACGGCATCCTCGTCGCTGTGCAGACTGCGCCAGACGGTCTGCGCCCGGTCCCACTGTTGCTCGGACGGCGCGTACGGGCGACCGTGGAAATAGTCGACGGTCTTGTCGTCGACCGCGATCAGCCCGGCACGCGCACCGGCCTCAATCGCCATATTGCACACCGTCATGCGGCCTTCCATGGATAGCGACCGAATCGCGGAGCCAGCAAATTCTATCGCGTACCCGGTGCCACCGGCGGTGCCGATGTGACCGATGACAGCAAGCACGATGTCTTTGGCAGTGACGCCGAACGGAATTTCGCCATCGACGCGCACCCGCATGTTCTTCGCCTTTTTCATCAGCAGGCACTGCGTTGCCAGCACATGCTCCACCTCGGAGGTCCCGATCCCGAATGCAAGCGCACCGAAAGCACCATGCGTTGAGGTGTGGGAATCGCCGCACACTACCGTCATGCCGGGCAGAGTGGCGCCCTGCTCCGGACCAATGACGTGGACGATGCCCTGGCGTGGGTCGTTCATTGCGAATTCGGTGATGCCGAAGTCCAGGCAGTTCTGGTCGAGGGTCTCGACCTGCAGGCGCGACACCGGATCCGTGATGCCCTGACGCCGGCCAGTCGTTGGGACATTGTGGTCGGCAGTGGCAAGATTGGCGTCGATGCGCCACGGTACGCGGCCCGCGAGGCGCAAGCCCTCAAAGGCCTGCGGACTCGTAACCTCGTGCACGAGATGGCGGTCAATATAGATCAGGGCGGTGCCGTCCGGGTTTGACCGCACCACGTGGGCTTCCCAAAGTTTGTCGTATAGTGTCTTTCCGTTCATGGCTGTACGCTCGCGTCTGCCGGGATCTTGAGTCTATTCTAGGAGTCGGCTATAAATAACGCAAAATCATATTTATCATGATTCCGATTACTATAAGTTATGGATATCGACGACCTGCAGACCTTTCTGGCCGTAGCCGAATACGGTTCCTTTTCGCGCGCCGCGGAACGAAACTTTATCACCCAGCCGGCTGTCAGCAAGCGCATTGCGGCACTCGAAGCGGAACTTGGCGCAAAGCTTTTTGACCGTGTTGGGCGGAGGGTTCAACTGGCTCCGGCTGGCACCGCACTGCTGCCTCAGGCGCGATCGATTCTGAACGGGGTGGATGAAGCGAAGCGCCGCATCGCCGCTTTGTCCCTTGAAATCACCGGGCCACTGCGGCTTGGAACCAGCTACCACGTCGGTCTGCACCGCCTGCCGCGCGCGCTCAAGCAATTCTATACTGCCCATCCGGGAGTCCAGCTCGACCTTCGGTTCATGGATTCAGAAGCGGCCTGCCATGCCGTTGAACAGGGTGAGCTCGATTTGGCAGTGGTCACGCTCCCACACGGCGCATACCCGCGGCTGCAGCGGGAAAAGGTCTGGGACGATCCACTCGAAATCGTAGTCGCAGCCGCCCACCCGTTGGCTGCCGCCAGGCAGCTGCGCCTGCAGACGCTGGCCGAATATCCGGTCATCCTACCGGTGCCGGGCGCCACCACGCGCGAGATCGTTCTCGCGGCACTGGCACCTGTGCGCCGGCAACTGCACATAAGCCTTGAGACCAATTACCTGGAACTGATCAAGATGCTCGTGTCGATCGGCCTGGGCTGGAGCGCGCTGCCGCATACGTTAATTGACGGCGACCTCAAAGTGGTCCAGATTGAGGGGGTCAATATAGTGCGCGAACTCGGGGTGGTGACTCATGCGGCCCGCACTTTGTCGAACGCAGCTACGGCGATTATCGAGGCAATTCGAGCAACCGGATAATGAATTTTCTGCAGCTCATCGAGCAGCTCACAACACGCATCGGCCAGCATCAGCTTCCGCTGAACGCCACCTCGCACAATGTCCGGACGCTTGTTGATTCGAGCGCGCTGCACTACGAACTTGCCGCCGGTATCGTGTGCGCAATCTACGAGCACAACAGCTGCTGCCGCCTCACTGACCCGGTCGCGGCGCAGCCAACGTTTGAGGCACTTGGTCCGATCCGCGCTGGTTTGCTCGGCTCCAACCGCACCGACGTTGATATCTACCGGTTCATGGAAGAACTGTGTGCCGCCGTTGCCAAGATCTTCGATACACATCCGGTCGCGGCGATTGCCGCCAATGCACCGGAGGTGGTGGCGCAGCGGCGCGGCGAACTCGTCAGACTCGATGCGGTACGCCGACGCATGAAATCGCTCGCCTGAGTCCGGCGCCGGCAGGCTGTGGTGCAGGCAGCCGTGACGGCACTTACCGCAACGTCTGCGGCTTCAGCAGCAGCAAGGTGACCAGGAATGCCAGGCCGGCAGCGACTGCGGCGAGCGTGAAGGTTACCGTCGGGCCAAGCGCCGTCCAGGCGCGTCCGGCATAGAAGCTTCCCACGACCCCACCCAGCCCGATACTTGCGCTGCCATAGATCGCCTGGCCGCGATGCTGATGACGTCCGGTGAAAAATCTGTAGATCAGTTGCATCGCGGCAGCATGAAACGCTCCGAAAGTCGCAGCGTGGAGCACTTGGGCGAATACCAGGACACCGAGGTGGCTCGGGAAATAGCCGATCAGTAGCCAGCGCAGCGCAGCAAGTGCGAAGCTCGCAAGCAGGACCGGGCGCAATGCGACCCGCGCCAGCAATCGACGCATGGAGAGAAAGACACCAATCTCGCACAGCACCGCAAACGCCCACAGCGCACCGATCATGCTCTTCGAATAGCCGTATCCGGCCAGGTACAGCGAGTAGAAGGTGTAGTAAGGTCCGTGGCTCACCTGCATCAGGAAACACGCGAGCAGGAAGGCGAAAACTTCACGGCGCAACAGCGCCTGGCGCAGCGGTCCGGGATGGCCGAGGTGGCCACGCACCTCGGCCTCGGGCAGCATCATGGCCATCACCAATATCCCGGACATCAGCAGCGACAACGCCGGCAACACCAGCCATGGGCCATTGCGATCAATGAGGGCACCCAGCGCCAGGACGCTCGCGATGAAGCCGACCGAACCCCATAACCTCACCCGTCCATAGGCACCGGGATCCGCACCGAGATGGCCCATGGTTGTCGCCTCGAGCAGCGGCAGCGAGGCGTTCCAGAAGAAACCGAACACGAACATCACGGCTGCGAGCGACCAGAAATTTCTCGCCAGGTAAGCACCCGCGAAAGCGACGAGCGCGAGCAATGAGGCCAGACGCACGAATATCATGCGCTGCTCCCGGTGATCGGCAAGCCAGCCCCACACCAGCGGCGCCACGATACGTGAAGAAATGAGCAATGCCATGATGCTGCCGATGGCGCCGGGACCGAAACCGATGGAATGCAGGTACAGACCCCAGTAAGGGACCAGCGCACCCAGCGTTGCGAAATAAAAAAAATAAAATCCGCACAGCTGTGTGTGGAATCTGTTCGAAAGGCGTCGAGTCACCGCGGCGTATTCCTCACTATGCACAGGCAACGCGGCGGCCGGACGGAAACCACTGTCACACGAATCTCAATCGCTATGGGAAAATGCCGCTAGCCGGGCTTTTGGACAATGAGTTCGACCGGTGCCACGAGCCCGGTGGAAACACTGCTGACGATGTTCTGCATTCTTGCTCCGGTACTCTGCCCCATGATGAGGTGCAATCCCAAGACAGGCGGCCCCGCAGCGGCTGCCAGTCGCGCGCGCAGCTCCCTAAAAAAGGCGAGCGCGAATTCGCGGCGATTGCGCTCGGCAATGATCAAAAAACCGCACTGCTGTAACGCCTGCTTATAAGCCTGCGGGCTGCAAATATGGTTGTCCGCAGCGCTCTGCGCCCAGGGAACTGGATATGTAAGAGGGCCTTCGGCCGTGCGCATTACATCATAGATCCCGAACCGTGCCCCGGGGCGCAGCACCCGGTGCACTTCCGACCACAGCGTAGCCTTGTTATCGATATTCATGCCAACGTGCAGCATGCAGGCAGCGTCGAAGACGCCGGACTCGAACGGCAGGCACGACGCATCACCCTGACAAAGCGCGGTCTGTTCGTCAAGCCCCGTCCACGCACAAAGCGCTTGGGCGACTGCCACGAACTCGGCCGTCCGGTCGATACCGCTGACCCGGCAGCCGTAGCGGCTTGCCATCAGCCGCGCTGTTCCCCCGAGGCCGCAGCCAATGTCCAGCACCCGGTTGCTGGCCGACAGTCCGAGCTGCCCGAGAAGATCTTCCGAGGCCTGACGTCCACCGATATGGAATTCGTCGACCGGAGCGAGGTCTTCGATCGTGACTGAATCCGGTGACTTACCGAGTCTCAGCAATGCCGCCCGGATCTTATCGAGCACCTGTCCGGTCTCGTAGTTTTCCGAAATGGCATCGTGCTCTATCATCCTTTGACTCCTGGCTGCGCCTGCCCGCTCAATCAGGCGCTGCCGGGATGTCGGGCGTGATTCGTACGACATCGAGGTTCTGGGCACGATGGCGCAAGACGTGGTCCATCAGCACAATGGCAAGCATGGCCTCGGCAATCGGGGTGGCGCGGATCCCGACACAAGGGTCGTGACGCCCGGTCGTGACTACCTCTACCGGATCGCCGGTAAGATTGACGGTCCTGCCAGGCAGACGGATGCTCGAGGTGGGCTTGAGCGCAATGCTCGCAACGATATCCTGACCAGTCGAAATTCCACCCAGTATGCCGCCGGCGTAGTTGCTGAGAAAGCCATGTGGTGTTATCTCGTCGCGATGCTCGCTGCCTTTCTGACGGATGCTCGCGAATCCCGCCCCGATTTCAACGCCCTTCACCGCATTGATGCTCATGAGCGCTCCAGCAATGTCGGCGTCGAGACGGCCGAACACCGGCTCGCCGAGTCCGACCGGCACATTGCCCGCGACCACATTGACGCGTGCACCGACCGAGTTTCCCTCCTTGCGCAGCGCATCCATGTACGCCTCGAGCTCCGGCACTTTCTGCGGGTCCGGGCAGAAAAACGGATTATTCTCGACCTCGTCCCAATCTACCTGCTCGATGCGGATCGGCCCGAGTTCCGACAGATAGCCACGCACGCTAATGCCGAGGCGCTCGCGCAGATATTTCTTGGCGATGGCGCCGGCAGCGACGCGCATCGCAGTCTCGCGCGCTGACGCACGGCCGCCGCCGCGATAGTCGCGAAACCCGTATTTCTGCTGATAGGTGTAGTCCGCATGCCCGGGCCGAAAACGATCCATGATCTTCGAATAGTCCTGGGAGCGCTGATCGGTGTTCTGGATCATCAGTCCTATGGGCGTTCCGGTGGTGCGGCCCTCGAATACGCCGGAAAGGATCTTCACCTCATCGGCTTCACGCCGCTGGGTGGTGTGGCGCGACTTCCCGGGCTTGCGTCGATCCAGATCACATTGCAGATCGGCTTCACTGAGCAACATGCCCGGAGGGCAGCCGTCAACGATGCACAGATATGCCGGCCCGTGGCTCTCTCCGCAGGTGGTGACCGTGAACAGCTTGCCGAAGGTATTGCCGGACATGGCCGAATGGTACCGGAATTACCCTGCGCCCAACAGATCCGCCCGGATCAGAAACCCGACCGGTGAACAGTATTGAGCGTCTCGAACAAGCCGTGAAACGGAATATAGGTCTTCCACTCACGCACCAAGGGCATTACGGTGAGATCCTGACCGTCCCCAAAATTGTGGGAACCTTCGGCCACTTCCTTACGCAGGCGACCGAGCTCCGCCCGGAGCTGCTGATAGACCGGAGTCCGGGCGCCGAACTCCTGCAGGCCGTCGCCTTCTTCCTCGGCGCAGCGCAGCAGATCCTCGACCTCAAACTGCGTCTGCTCGATGAGATCCAGATACTCTTTGGGGGTCTGTGGCTGATGCATAAACATTCAAAGTTTCGCGCGCCCGGTGACGGCGATCGTCAGAGTTTAGCGGCTGGGGCCATAGATATCCATAGCCACTCCGGTAACCACCAGGGTGAGTGTGTCCACCTCCTGACGGTGCCGCTCAACCGCTTAGGCTTAAACAGCCGCAATAGCAGTACGCCGCCGTCGAGTGATCCCCATCGTAAGACGTTGTCAACAAATCAAGGTATCAACTTGTCTTCTTGGTGTTTGGCCGGATGACATAGTTGGCTCATTGGGAGCGAAGTCACAATAAGCGACATTTGGAGATTGGGGTTCTAAGGGGATACTCAAGCCGAATCGGTAACCGGTTGCAAGGCATGACGGAATTTCGAGCGGTTTGGCTTACACCCTACAACGCTGAAGCTGGATCGTTTCTGACATCACAACAGGAAAACAGCCCGCACAAGGGCGGGCTGTTTTCCAATCCATTCGGCAACATCCCACCGGCTAGTGGATTAACTTAACAACACCAGTTTGCACCGATGCTGCTTTTGCCGCATTGCACTACCCGCCGGTAATCGGTACGACCCACGCTAGTGGATCTTGCGGACGGTGTAGTTGCCGCAATCTGCCACATAAAGGTTAGTGCGGTCGTTAGTTATTCTGTGCTCGCCATCGGTACGTGCTTTCAGCACATTCGGTAACCCTCCACTGGTGGCCACATTCAACTGCGCTGCGGAAACGCAGACAAGGTAAATTAACACCACCGCTTAAAAAAGTTTCGTAACTATTCAGAAAAAACGCTTGGCAAGATTTTTGCTCGAATTGCGGGACATTGTGGCGCACATCGGCACACCTTATTCTCGTCGCGTGTAGCCGCATACAGTCCTTCTACTGGGACGGGCCTCGTGCAGTAGATCAGTGCGGCATCGTAACCATAGTCGCGGAGCGCGCGAATATCCACGCGATTCCGAAGCCGGCCATGACTGAATTGCGGGTGCGCACCAGCGGGCTGCTTTCGAATACCGCACCAGAAAGGTTGCCGTAGCGCACGAACGCCCCGAACCAGGTGTTACGAAAGCGCCTGCTGACCGAAATCGTCAATCGCATTCCGCTGTAGCCGCCGGACGTAACATAGGCCGGGCGAGTCGGCGTGGCATAGGCCGGGTCTACTTGATAGTAGTAAGCATTCTGCTGCTCGGTTGCGAATACAGGACCGAGCGCTGCCCCAAAATTCCAGCGCGCCACACCGAGACGTAGTTTCGTGTCATAGTTGATGATCGGATTGAACACCCAACCAATATAGTGCGCATACCGCAGGTCGGTTGCGATCACAGCGCGCGCCGGCAACTTGAATGACCAGGTCGGTTCGCGCCGGCACACTGGATCGAGACAGACTTCGAGTGCCGGCCCGACTTCCACAGTTGGATAAAGATCCGGCATTCCGGCGCGGGCATCGTTGCGGCTGCTATTTACCGGAACTCCGGCGTTCAGGCTGAAGTTAAGATTAATGCGCCGATGTCTCACGACTTGTCCCACTACGCCGTGACGACCCACGGTCACGGCATCTCCGCGATACACCAGGTACGGCAGC
Source organism: Pseudomonadota bacterium (assembly GCA_027364845.1). GTDB lineage: Bacteria > Pseudomonadota > Gammaproteobacteria > Acidiferrobacterales > UBA6901 > JAJYCY01. Next base: position 30,210 of record DAHXOO010000022.1, read on the forward strand.
GGCAGGAGATAACTGCGCTGTTGGTCCGACCCGTTGTAGTCCGGAACCGTGAGCGGCGCCACACCAAAGCCGATTTCCCACAGCGGGCGCTGCGCGGCGCTGGCCGATGCTACCAGTCCAGACAGCAGTACGGCAGCCAGCCTTCGCCATCGGCGCACGCGATACCGGACCGTACGCCTCACCGGCGGCCGCAACTCATTTTCTGCTTTCGGAGCGACCACTTAAAATCCTGAACATGGCTGAAAGTAAGGACACAAGTCCGGCACACCTGCCGGTGCGCACAAGCAGGTGTGCCAATATCCGCTTTCTGGAGTGCACGCCTCGAATCGCCTCCAGCGCGAAGAGAGGCCGACCCAAGACTGAAGTCTTGAGTCACCGTGACCGCGACACCCTGATAGCTCAAGATAACGCTGTCTGTGGGGCCGCGTATACCAGTGACACAGGCCGAACCATAACTGCATCCCGGCACGTACGCCAGACCATCTCGTGGGCAATTCCTGAAACGACATTTACTCGGACCCAGTTTGGATTATAGTTAGGCGTAAACAACAGAAGGACGGCTTGCCACCGACTCATGTCCATACGACTAAGACCTTGGCGACGCGGTGGCAACGCCGTGCTTACCTCTTGAGCGCGATTGCCAAACCCCGTGGCGCCGTTACGCGCCAGCACAAGACCGTCCGCCGCTGGGCTGACTGGCCGGAGGAACGCCTGCTCGATACCCGCCTTTGCGACCTTGACCTGAAGCTTGCGCGCAGCCCGCTGGAAGAACGGATTGCCACGCTGTACCGCGAGCTCGATCTTCGTGGCATCGGTTTCCGGCCCCACTGCTGGCTGTCGGACTGCTGGTTCAGTCCGGACGGCGTGCCGGGTTTCGCCATTCCGTTCTATCTCGCGCATCCGCGCCTGGCACGACTGGAGAAACGCTGGATGCTTGAACTAGAGGGAGGAAGCAGACCGGAATGCCTGAAGCTCATGCGCCACGAAACAGCGCATGCGCTGGCCAACGCATACCGCCTGCATCTGAGGCGTGAGTGGCGGCGGCGCTTCGGACGCGCTAGCCGCAGTTACCCTGACAGCTATCTGCCGCGCCCCTATAGCCGAAGTTACGTCATTCATCTTGAAGGCTGGTACGCGCAGAGCCATCCACACGAGGACTGGGCCGAGACGTTCGCCGTGTGGCTGGACCCGCGCTCAAACTGGCGCGAGCGCTACGGCGGCTGGCCGGCGATCAGGAAGCTCAGATACGTCGACACCTTGATGCAGGAAATAGGACCACGGCGCCCCGCACTGCACAACCGGCGCCGGATCGAACCGGTGAGCGCCCTGCGTGTAACGCTGCGCCAATATTTTGAGCAGAAACAGGAGCGGCTTGGTGCCTTCTACCCGCGCTTCCACCGCCAGCAGCTTGAACTTATCTTCCCGCCCACGAGGTCACAGCGCGCCGAACCGGCCTCGCACTTCATACGGCGGCACCGGCGCGATGCGCTAGCCGCGGTCTCGCTCTGGACCGCAGCATCGCGCTACCGGGTAAACCTAACACTCGATCACATGGCGCAGCTCGCTGATGAGCTGGATCTGCGCACAGGCGCGGATAGAGAGAGCGCACGGCTGGCACTGATTTCGGCACTGATCATGCTCTACATGGGTTCGCTGCATGCGGGAAAGTCGCGCCTCACGCTATGAAGAAATTCCGTGTAATGATGCTGGTCCATTACTCGCTGGTGCCTCCGGATGATCTGCACTCCAAGGACGATCCGCGCATGGAGAAATTTCGCACCGAGTACGACGTCAAACACGCTCTGCTGAAGCTCGGTCACGAAGTCTGCGTGGTCGGTGTCTACGATGATCTGGCGCCAATACGCACGACCATAGAACAATGGGAACCGGACATCGCGTTCAATCTACTCGAGGAATTCGCCGGCATAGCGGCGTTCGATTACTATGTGGTGAGCTATCTCGAGATGATGAAGCTTCCGTATACCGGCTGCAATCCGCGTGGCCTGCTGTTGGCACGCGACAAGGCACTGTCCAAGAAACTGCTTGCCTACCACCGCATCCAGGTTCCGGACTTTCGCGTGTTCCCGCGTGGTCGAAAATCACCGCCCAGGCGTCGCGTCCCCTACCCGGTGATTGTCAAGGCGCTCACCGAGGAAGGTTCACTTGGCATCGCGCAGGCATCCTATGTGGAAAACGAGCGCCAGTTGCAGGAGCGCATCCAGCTCATTCATGAACGCATCCAGGACGACGCCATCGCCGAGCAATACATTGATGGCCGCGAGATCTACGTCACGATTCTGGGCAACATCCAACTGCAGGTGCTGCCGGTGCGTGAGCTGATCTTCCGCAACGCGATCGAAGGCGCTCCGCGCATGGCCACCTACAAGGTTAAATGGGATGAAAAGTACCGGGAACGCTGGGGGATCGACTATCAATTCGCCGCTGACCTAGAGGTGGAGACGGTCGAACGCATCGGCCGGCTGTGTAAGCGAATATACCGCGCCCTCGGGATGAGCGGCTACGCACGCATAGACCTGCGCCTCAATCCTGCGGGGCAGTTTTTCGTGCTCGAGGCCAATCCCAATCCCGGGATCGCCCGAGATGAAGACAGCACGCTGTCCGCGCGCCGGGCCGGAATGAGCTACGAGGAATTTATCCAGCACATCCTGCGGCTCGGCCTGCGCGCACACGCCAGCGCCAGAATACAGTAACCAGGATATTAACTCATGAGCGAAGACAGTCTTCCGACCGATCGCCACGCTACCCTGCGGGTCGTGCCCATGCCATCCGACACGAATTCCGCCGGGGACATCTTCGGCGGCTGGATCATGGCACAAGCCGACATCGCCGGCAGCGTGGTGGCAAGCCGGCGTGCACGCGGCCGCATCGTGACCGTCGCGGTGAATGCCTTCCAGTTCCGCAAACCAGTATTCGTGAACGACCTAGTGAGCTTCTACGCCGAGGTGGTTCGGGTCGGTCGCACCTCAATTACCGTGGACGTCGTGGTCTTTGCCGAGCGCGCACGGCACAAAGGAGAATGGGCTGGGGAATGCGTCAAGGTGACGGAAGCCACGCTGACCTATGTTGCGATCGATGACCAACGCCGGCCGCGCGAGGTGCCGCCGGAGCATAATTAAGCGGCACTTCCGCCGCCCGCGCGGGTCGGCCGCGAGTACGCCCACCGATGGTACGACTTGATAACGGGTCCATTGTTCCCCATTTACCTCAAAGACAACTTGCCGCTAGCGAGGTGGCTTTTATCATGACCCGGAACCGTCCTGCAGCCGTGAATGGCAGCTTCTACCCCGGGGGACGAGTCGCGTTGACGTCTATGGTGGATTTTTTGCTGTCAGAGGCGGCCACATCCGCAAACGGCGGACTTTTTCCCAAAGCGATCATCGTGCCACATGCTGGCTACGTGTACTCTGGCGCGGTGGCCGCGCGCGCCTACGCACGCCTACGGGGATACTCAGCTGACATCAAGCGTGTGATTCTGATAGGACCGACACACCGTGTACCAGTGCGCGGTCTGGCGCTACCTGGAGCGGAGCGCTTCACGACGCCCCTCGGTACCGTCGACGTGGACCAGGACGCCGTGTCTGCAATCTCGCACCTACCGCAAGTGGTCATGAGTGATCTGGTCCATGCGCGCGAACATTCCCTCGAGGTGCAAATTCCGTTCCTGCAGCGAGTACTGAAAGAGTTCCAGATCCTTCCTCTCGCCGTCGGCGACGCAACCCCGTCCCAGGTCTCCGAAGTGATCGAGATCCTGTGGGGTGGAGCGGAAACACTGATCGTGATCAGTTCCGACCTTTCCCACTATCTGCCTTATGAAGTGGCGCAGGAGACGGACAGCCGTACGGTTGAGGCGATCCTTGCGCTCGACGATGACCTAATCAGCGACGCCGATGCCTGCGGTAGTACGCCGGTCAGAGGTCTGATCCTGGCGGCCCGGGCACACCGGCTGCATCCGCAGTTGCTCGATCTGCGTAATTCTGGAGATACGGCAGGCGGCCGCGACAAGGTGGTCGGTTACGCGGCTTTGGTTTTCGGAGAACAAACCCATGTCTGACACGCTCGGCACAACACTGCTGATACTCGCGCGCAATGCAATCGCTGCCGCCCTGAATGAAGCCTGCTTGGCATACCAGGACGCGCCGCGCCTGTCGAAGCCCGGAGCCTCGTTCGTGACGCTCACGCGCAACGGCGAATTGCGCGGCTGCATCGGCAGCCTGGAAGCTAAGTGCCCGTTGCGTGCCGATATTGAAGCCAACGCCACAGCAGCGGCGTTCCGCGATCCCCGGTTTGCGCCGCTCACGCGGCGGGAATATCCGGACACGGCGATCGAGATATCGCTGCTTTCGCCGACCGAGCCTCTGGCTGTAACCGACGAACAGCACGCCTGGACGACGTTGCGCCCGGGTGTGGACGGGGTGGTGCTTGAGTTCGGCGGGAACCGCAGCACCTTCCTGCCGCAAGTGTGGGAGCAGCTGCCGGAGCCGGCCCAGTTTCTTGCCCACCTGAAACGCAAAGCCGGTCTGCCCGCGGATTTCTGGCACGACTCACTGCGGCTTTCGCGCTACACAGTGCAGAAATGGACCGAGGCTCATACGCTTCCCGCCGCGGAACAGACCTTATGAGTTCGGCCGCCTACCCCGCCCGCTACTGGCACCCGCTCGAGGACGGCCGCATCCAGTGCGACCTGTGCCCACGCGACTGCCGGCTGCACGATGGCCAGCGTGGTGCATGCTTCGTGCGCCAGCGCACGGGCAACCAGATGGTGCTCACCACCTATGGACGTTCGTCAGGGTTCTGCATCGATCCCATCGAGAAAAAACCGTTGAATCACTTTTTTCCGGGATCCAGCGTCTTGTCCTTCGGCACCGCGGGCTGCAACCTCGCCTGCAAGTTCTGCCAGAACTGGGACATCAGCAAATCACGCGATTTTGACCGCCTTGCCGATCAGGCCTCTGCCGAGGAAATCGCCATCGCCGCACAGCAGGCCGGTTGCGAAAGCGTTGCTTTTACGTATAACGATCCGGTTATATTCGCCGAGTACGCCATGGACGTGGCGGATGCCTGCCACGCCCGTGATATCCGCACTGTGGCAGTGACCGCCGGCTACATGCATCCCGAACCGCGGCGCGATTTCTATGCCAAGATGGACGCGGCTAATGTCGACCTCAAGGCATTCAGCGAGGAATTTTACTTCAAGCTCACTGGTGCACACCTGCAGCCGGTGCTTGATACGCTGTGTTACCTGCGGCACGAAACCGACGTTTGGCTGGAGATCACGACACTCCTGATCCCGGGAAAAAATGACTCGGACGAGGAACTTGCGGCACTGAGCAGATGGATCGTCGACACGCTCGGTCCGGAAGTGCCGCTGCACTTCAGCGCCTTTCATCCGGACTACAAGATGAAGGATGTTCCGCCGACCCCGCCGCGCACGCTGCGGCGCGCCCGCGACATCGCCTTGCGCGCCGGGGTGCGCTATGTCTACACCGGAAACGTGCATGACCTGGCAGGCGGTACTACCTATTGCCCCGGCTGCCGCATACCGCTCATTGAGCGCGATTGGTACGACATCATCGACTACCGGCTTGACCCTGCCGGGCACTGTCCGGCCTGCGGCACGGTGATCGCGGGACGCTTTCGGCAGTTCAGCCGGCAGTTCGGCAACCGCCGTATCCCCGTGGCAATCCGTCACGGCGGTTAGGCGATCGACACCGGCGTGCTCCATGGCTCTCGGCATCCAAACCCCGGAAACCCTGGTTCACGTAGCAGTGGACGGCACCGAACTGGAGGGCATGCTTGCCATTCCGGACGCAGCGCGCGGCACTGTGCTGTTCGCTCACGGTAGTGGAAGCAGCCGGCTCAGCGTGCGCAACAACTTCGTCGCGGAGGTTCTTCGGAAAGCCGGGCTTGCCACCTTCCTTATCGATCTGCTGTCGCCGTCCGAGGATCTCGATTACGCGGCGCGATTCGACATTCCGCTCCTCACGCGCCGGCTTCTGGCCGCTACCCACTGGCTGCGCGTCCACCCCCGTGGCGCACAGCTTGCGATCTGCTATTTCGGTGCCAGCACCGGTGCGGCGGCGGCACTGCAGGCGGCCGCGATCCTGGGATGCGGCATTGCGGCAGTGGTATCGCGCGGAGGCCGGCCCGACCTGGCCGGACCCGAACCCTTGCGCCGGGTCCGCGCACCGACACTCCTGATCGTAGGCGGACGCGACGAAGCGGTCATCGACCTCAATCGCCAGGCATATGCGCTCATGGACTGTGAGCGCGCGATCGAGATTATTCCCGGTGCCACCCACCTGTTCGAGGAACCAGGAACGTTGGCGCAGGTGGCAAAGCTGGCCGCACAATGGTTTGACAATCACCTGGCGCCGGTCAAGGACCGCAGCTGAAACCGGTGCGCTCAGGCGCTGCGGGTCAGGCGATATCAGGATCGTCGCTCGGAGAAACCGGGAAGCGGTCGCGCAGCAGCTGACCAAAGAGCCGGCAGGCATCGGTCGTAGTGAAAATCCCCGCCAGCCGGTCTTCCTTCACGACCAGCGCGAACCCGATATGATTGCGTGCCATGTGCAGCAGCACGCTGTCGAGGCGTTCGCTTACGTCCACGACATAGGCTTCCGGCACGTAGACCCCCCGCACCAGCAGCACTTGCCCTGAAGGAAAGTGCGCACCAGTCCCCATAGCCAGAGTGACGTCACGATCACTGATCACGCCCACGAGCGTTCCCTGGTCCTTTACCGGAAGGTGCCTGATGGCATACCGCTCCATCATTTCGCGCGCGGTAACGACAGACTCGTCAATTCCGATCGAATACGGAAATGGCGTCATGACCGACATGATCTGGGGCGGGTGTTTCAAATTCGAAAGTGGCATTGCGACACATCCATCACATGGGCAACGCCGGTCCGGCGCCGCAAGCTGGGTTACTCGGACCATCATTGCCCGGCCGTTACGCCGCCGGCATAGCCAGTGCAGCGACGACTTCCGCGTCCTCAACCTGAGGGAAATCCCGATAAAACTGCGCGACCGCGGAAAAGTCCTCCGGCGCCTGCAGGCACACCAGCTCATCGGCCAACGCCTGCACCTTGGTCAGCGTGTCGGGCGGCGATACCGGCACTGCAGCAATCAAGCGCGCCGGCTGCCTGAAGCGCAGCGAATGTAACGCCGAAATCATGGTCGCTCCGGTAGCAAGCCCATCGTCGACCACGATCACTATCCGGCGAGCGGGATCGATCGGCGGCCGCACTGAGGTATACTGCGCGCGCCGCACACGTATGACCGCAAGCTCCTTGTTTGCCTGCGCTTGCAGATACGATTCGGACGCTCCCGCGTTTTGCGCAAAATCCGCGACGTAGATCCGACCATCTTCGTCCACCGAACCGACAGCAAGCTCGGGGTTGAATGGCGCGCCGATCTTACGCACCAGCACCACATCAAGCTCGCCACCCAAGTCGTCGGCGATGAGCCGGGCCATCGGCACCGCCCCGCGCGGAATCCCAAGCACCAGCGGATTCCCGCCCTTGTATCGGGCCAGATGCCGCGCTAGCTGGCGCGCCGCATCGCTTCGATCGCGAAATATCATGGCTGCACCCCTGCACTCGGCTGGACGCTGCACTTTTCCCTTGCCAGTGTAGGCCCATTGCCTTGAGACCGGCAATCGGCCAGCCCCGGGTCCTGCACCAGCGAGCAATTTTCCCGCCTTTTCGCTAAACTTAGCCGCCATCACACAGCGCTTTCCCGCAAATACCCCATGTCAGCACAGATTACTCAGGCCCGCTCACAGCGCCTCGCGCAACTCGACACGCTGCTCGCCAAAAGAATACTGATTCTCGACGGTGCCATGGGCACCATGATCCAGGACTACCATCTGGGCGAGGGGGATTACCGCGGAGAGCGTTTTGCCGACCATGCCAGCGATCTGAAAGGCAACAACGATCTGCTGACGCTCACCCAGCCGCGTATCATCCGCGATATCCATGCCGCTTATCTTGAGGCTGGCGCGGATATCATTGAGACCAACACGTTCAACTCGACCTCCATCTCGATGGCGGACTACCACCTGCAGGATTTGGTGTATGAACTCAACCGCGATGGAGCACACCTCGCGCGTTCGGTCGCCAACGAGTTCGAGGCACGCGAAGGAATGCGCGCGCGCTTCGTCGCCGGAGTGCTCGGCCCGACCAACCGCACCGCCTCGATCTCCCCCGACGTCAACAACCCCGGATTCCGCAACATATCGTTCGACGAGCTGGTGACGGCGTACGCCGAGGCCGTGCGCGGCCTGCTCGACGGCGGTGCCGACATGCTGATGGTCGAAACGGTGTTCGATACTCTCAATTGCAAGGCCGCACTCTACGCCATTGACTGCCACTTCGAACAGGCCGGACTGCGTGTTCCCATCATGATATCGGGCACCATAACTGACGCCAGTGGCCGCACGCTTTCGGGACAGACCACTGAGGCGTTCTGGAATTCGGTGTCGCATGTCCGTCCGCTCAGCGTCGGTCTGAACTGCGCCCTTGGTGCGAAGCAGCTGCGCCAGTACGTGGTGGAATTGTCGCGTGTCGCCGACACCTTCGTCAGCACTCACCCGAACGCCGGCCTGCCCAACGAGTTCGGCGAATACGACGACGCACCCGAGTACATGGCCACCCTGCTGCAGGAATTTGCGAACGCCGGTCTGCTCAACATCGTCGGCGGCTGCTGCGGCACAACCCCCGCGCACATCCGCGCGATTGCCGAGGCGGTGCGCGGCATCACGCCGCGCCCTGTTCCCGACATCGAGCCGCAATGCCGTCTTGCCGGCCTCGAGCCGCTGAACATCGGACCGCATTCGCTGTTCGTCAACGTCGGCGAGCGCACGAACGTCACAGGTTCAGCCGCGTTCAAGCGACTCATCCTCAACGAGGAATATGAAAAGGCGGTCGACGTTGCCCGGCAGCAGGTCGAAAGCGGGGCACAGATCATCGATATAAACATGGATGAGGCCATGCTCGATGGCGAGCACGCCATGGGTACATTCGTCAACCTGATCGCGTCGGAACCGGACATCAGCCGGGTCCCTATAATGATCGACTCCTCCAAACCGGAAGTGATCGAGGTCGGACTCAAGCGCATACAGGGCAAGCCAGTGGTGAATTCGATCAGCCTCAAAGAGGGCGAGGAGCGATTCATCGCCGAGGCGCGCAAGGTCAGACGCTATGGCGCGGCGGTTGTGGTTATGGCTTTCGATGAGCAGGGGCAGGCTGATACCAAGGAGCGCAAGGTGAAGATCTGCGCGCGCTGCTACCGGATTCTAACGGAAAAGGTCGGCTTTCCGCCGCAGGACATCATCTTCGACCCGAACATCTTCGCCGTCGCCACCGGCATCGATGAACACAGCAACTACGCCGTGGACTTCATCGAAGCCACCCGCGAAATCCGCCGGACCCTACCGTACGCGCTGATCAGCGGCGGCGTCAGCAATGTATCGTTCTCCTTCCGCGGCAACAACGCGGTGCGCGAGGCGATCCATGCTGTGTTTCTGTATCACGCGATCCGTGCCGGCATGAAAATGGGCATCGTCAATGCCGGACAGCTTGCGGTATACGAGGAAATACCGAAGGACTTGCGGGAGCGCGTCGAGGACGTGATTCTCAACCGCCGTGCGGATGCAACTGAACGCCTGCTCGAAATCCACGGCACCTACTCCGGCGAAGGCGGCCAGGCTCGTGAAGAGGACCTCGGCTGGCGCAAGGCTCCCGTGCAGGAACGCCTGGCGCATGCGCTGGTAAAGGGCATCACCGATTACATTGATCAGGATGTCGAAGAGGCACGAGTCCAGTACGCACGGCCGATCCATGTCATAGAAGGACCACTGATGGACGGAATGAACGTGGTGGGCGACCTATTCGGTGCCGGCAAGATGTTTCTGCCACAGGTGGTCAAAAGCGCTCGCGTCATGAAGAAGGCCGTGGCCCGTCTGATCCCGTACATCGAGGCCGAGAAGACCGACGACAGCCGCTCGAACGGTCGGATACTGATGGCAACAGTCAAAGGCGATGTGCACGACATCGGCAAGAACATCGTGGGTGTGGTGCTGGCGTGCAACAACTACGAGGTCATCGACCTTGGAGTGATGGTACCTGCCGCCCGGATTCTGGAAGCAGCACGCCGCGAGAAAGTCGATATTATTGGCCTGTCGGGCCTGATCACACCGTCACTGGAGGAAATGGCGTATGTGGCGAAGGAGATGCAGCGCGAGGGCTTCAGTCTGCCGCTGCTGATCGGCGGGGCAACGACATCGCGCGTACACACGGCAGTCAAGATCGCGCCACACTACAGCAGTCCGACCATGTGGGTGAAAGACGCCTCGCGCGCAGTGTCGGTGGTATCGAACCTGCTCAGCGCTGAACTGCGGGACGAATTCGTACAAACAACCGCGGATGACTACGCGCAAGTGCGCGAACGTCATAAGGGCAAGGAATCAAAGGTACGCATGGTCACGATCGGTGAGGCGCGCCGCAACAAAGTGGTTATTCCCTGGGCGGACTACACTCCGTCACAGCCGCAGATGCCCGGAGTCACCGTATTCGAAGACTATTCGCTGGAAGAACTCTCCGCCTACATCGACTGGACCCCGTTTTTCCAAACCTGGGAGATGCACGGGCACTATCCGGCGATCCTGGCGGATGCGAAGGTCGGCGCCGAGGCGACCAAGCTTTTCCGGGATGCTGAGCGCATGTTGGCACAGGTTATTGCCGGCCGCCTGCTACGTGCCACGGCCGTGATCGGCATGTTTCCCGCCAACAGTGTCGGCCACGACGACATCGAGA
>DAHXOO010000023.1:0-10960 GCA_027364845.1 Pseudomonadota bacterium
CCATAGCGACAAAGTCCGAGCAACCGGCGGCGGCGTGTAGGTATGTGCCGCGCCAGTGATTCGTGGTCCACGACTCGTGGCCGACGCTGCATTGAACTGCAATTGGTGCAGCAAGTCCGAACCACGACTCCAGGCTATGCCGAAACCACGCACTGGTTGCCTATCGCGTAGGCAAATTAAGTGCGAACCGGAAATTCTGGGAGTTTCTCTGCTCATACACAAAGTTTTCCACAATTTCTGTGGATAAACTGGTTAGCGACAACGAAAGAACGCAATTGCAATCACCCGAAGTCCACACCGCGCGGCCTGCACCCGGCGTGTTAATTTGAATCTAACTCTGACCCAAGTTCAAATCGCTGAATCATCTACGCCGCTTTCTGCAGGCAACACTCAACAGCCCCAGCAGTCCGGAGCCGAACATCCACGTTGCAGCCGGCAACGCCACGGGGGCGATATAGTTGGCCCCGCTAGTACTTGAAATGGTGACCCCGGAGTAGAGACCGGTAATGGTGATTGAGGGGTCAATACCGAGCGCGGTGGTATACGAAGCAGCATTACCCGTATCTGCCTCGATTTCTGCGATATAGGCGATTTGGCCGCTCGTAAGGCTGCCAAGGGTAATGGGAACCGAAAAATTAAAGTTGCCAGGAGCGAAAGCAGCATACGCAAGTCCACTTGAACCAATAGGTGCGCCACAGTTCATGGGCCCTGTCCATCCGCAATCGCTGCCTGAGGGACTGAACGAAGCAGGATTGTACAGTTCCAGCCCATAGGCAGACTCATAGGTAGAGTATGTATATCCAGGTACGGCCGAGGCATTGATCGACATGTTTAGGGTCCCGAGAACGGTACCGGAACTGACGCCCGGGCCGGAGGGCAAGTTTCCAAAGGTCAACGTGTCCCACATTTCGGCGGTACCGGCAATTAATGCGTAACTTCCCGAGAGGCCGATGCTGAGCTGATCACTGGCAAGGCTCGCCGTCGCGGTGGCCGAAGCGTTATAAGGGGATGCAGGCTCAGAACTGGTGTTTGTCTGACTCAGCGTTCCGTTTGTGTAGAGCGTGGGGTAAGCCGATCCGGGCGTCTGGAAGTACTGCACTCCGGTGCCCGGGTAATCTTCGGCTACAGTGGTTGAAATATACGTCCCATCGGTAATTGTCGCCGCAAACGCCGAGAGAACGGTCCCCAGGACTCCCACTAACACAGAGCCGCTCAAAAGCAGGGTTGAGAAAAAACCGCAGGTTAGCGAACGGTGAAACCGGACTCCATGCTGGAATTTCATGGTATTTGTCTCGTTAATCAATCTTAGTTGATTAGGCGGTTTCGATCGATGCACCCCAGTGCGGACCCTCCGGATGCGCGCCACCCATCAGCCAGCGCGCTTGCTCTCTCGATTGCCGGTAACTCCAGGCTCCACCGCCACACGGACCACCCCCCACGCCGCATATTGTAATCCACTGCAAGTTACAGATAGGGTACAGCTCAACCCACCGGCCGGCGTAGCCGGCCCGGGCTGGTTTTGACCGCGTGTTCATGAACACGCAGGATGGTCACACCCACTGAGTCAGCCCGGCAAGATGGTCCGAACCCTGGTGCCGTCCCGCCCGCCAACTGATTGTGTCCTGTTGATTTGCAGAGTTGGGTCACATTTCGCTCAGTAGCGACCAGTTGCGAATCTGAAGGCTCCTGCGCTGCAAGCGCCGTGGTGGCGGTCTCCGCCTACGACTATGGCTGTGCCACCCACAGGGACAGAGGATCCGCGATCTGCGCAGGCGTGCGGGTCGAGCGGTGGAAACTGGATGCTCAGATCCTCAATATTTTGCGGGAGGAATTGCTGATGGAATCGGCCCTTGAGGACCCGCGCCACGAGGTAGCTCAGGTGCTACGCGAGCGGGAAGGCGGAGCAATGTCAGTCCACCGAGCGGCGGCCTGCACCGGGTCGAGCAGGAACTCCGGAACCTGGTTGGGCACAGTGGTAGTAGTGAGCTAGTCTGAGGCGTTGATCGCGCCGCTCAAACAGGCAGAGGCCGAGCGGAACCGCCTCCGCGCAGACCTGACCACAGAGACCATAGTCCCCAGTGCCACGCTATAGCCCAGCTGATTGATCGATACCGGGAAATGACCACCAGTCTGCCCGCTACCCTCAACCAAATACCCTGACATGCCACCCGGAACTCCGACAGATCTTCGGAAAGATCCGCCTGGTGCCGGACGAGGATGGAATCTGGGCCGAAGTCAGTGCATTTGGCCGGGATCAGATTCTTCTAAATATGGTAGCGGGGGTAGGATTTGAACCTACGACCTTCGGGTTATGAGCCCGACGAGCTGCCAGACTGCTCCACCCCGCAGCAAGAAGCGCGCAGTGTACCGCGCCCTTCACTATCTTTTCAACATTCCATTTGCAGACAGGGCTGCAGGCAAGACGATGGAAGATCCGCAATGCATCGGCACCCGTGCGCCTACAAGCATTTTCAGCAGTGCCAATGTGCTTCTCAGACGCTGCTGAAAATGCCGAACTGCCAGCACCCGGCTGCGGCCGACGGGCAGTCTCACACCAGAAACAGTCATGAGATCGAGCGGATTGCCTGGCTGCAGAGATTGACTAGAGCGCCCACCCACGGGGTCACAGCAATCATCGCGAGGCCGTTAATCCCCATCATCAGTTGCAGATCCGCATCGACCCTGATCGGACTGGAGTCCACAGGCGCATCGAAATACATCAGTTTGATCACCCGCAGATAATAGAAGGCTCCCACGACTGACAACAGCACGCCGACTACCGCCAGCCACACGTAACCAGCGCTGATAATCGCTTGGAATACCAGCAACTTCGCATAAAACCCGGCCGTCGGAGGCACTCCGGCCATGGAGAACATCAGCAAAAGCATAATGAAAGCATGCCACGGGCTGCGCTGATTGAGCCCCCTGAAATCGTCCAGCGTGTCGGCCTCGAAACCGGCACGCGACAGAAGGATCACCATTCCGAATCCGCCGAGGCTCATGGAGGCGTAGACCAGCATGTAGAACATCGCCGCCCCGTAGCCGGCCGGCCCGGCGCTGACGATACCGAGCAGAAAAAACCCCATGTGGGAAATCGTCGAGTAGGCAAGCATGCGCTTGATGTTGGTCTGCGCGATTGCAATCAAGTTACCGAGCGCCATCGACAGCACCGCCATGATCATGAACATCTCCTGCCAGCTTGCCGACAGACCCTGCAATCCCCCTACCAACAGACGGATGATCATGGCAAACACCGCGAGCTTGGGCATAGTACCTATATAAAGCGTCACGGCGGTAGGTGCCCCCTGATACACGTCCGGAATCCACATGTGAAATGGAACGGCACCAAGCTTGAAAGCGAGCCCAACGACGATGAACACCAGACCGAAGATCAAAACCACGTTGCCGTGCGACATCGCCTCGATCTTCTGCCTCACCACCCCGATGTCCAGACTGCCGGTAACTCCGTATAACATGGACATACCGTACAGAAGCATGCCCGAAGCGAGCGCGCCGAGCACGAAATACTTCATCGCCGCCTCGGTAGCTAGTGACGAATCCCGCTGAAAGGCCACCATTGCATACTGGCTCAACGACAGCAGCTCCAGCCCCAGATATAGGGTCAAAAAATGTGTTGCCGACGTCATGACCATCATTCCAACGACGCCGAACAGCGCCAGAACGAAATATTCCCCGCGGAACATGCCGCGCTCGCGCAGGTAGCGGCGCGAGTAGACCAGCACGAAGAAAGTCATCCCGTAAATCGCGAGATCTATGACATCCGCCAGCGTATCGGCCACGAACATGTGGTTGAACGTATATACGGCGGTATGGTGGAAGCTGCGCACGGTCAGCACCGCGGCCCCGACCAACGTGGCGAGCGTCAGAAGGTAGCCCACATGCCGGTTCGAATCATCGAGAAACAGGTCCAGAATCAGAATCGCACAGGCCATCGCCAGGATGAATATCTCCGGCATCGCGGGCACTATGTTCGGCACTGCAAAGGTCATAAATTCGCTTCCAACTAAAATCGTTCTATCGTAACCCGGTCCTGGCCTGCCGCGGCCGTGCAAACGGGTCGATCATGTGCTCACGCCGGCCGCGAAACGTCATGCTTCCCTGGTGGAACCTACAGCTTACTGACGGAGACTTGGGCCAGCAGGTGGTTCACAGACGAGTGCATCACGTCCAGGAACGGGTACGGCCATAACCCCATCGTCAGCACCGCAACTGCCAGCAGCGCCAGAAACGAGAACTCGCGCACCCCCACGTCGTGCAGGGCGGCGACCCGGTCACTGACGACATTGCCGAAAATGACCCGCTTATACAGCCAAAGCGTATAGGCGGCACCAGTAATGAGCATGGTCGCAGCCAGGAACGCATACCAGCCGTTTGCCTGGAAGCTGCCGAGTATGACCAGAAACTCTCCAACGAAGCCAGAGGTTCCAGGTAGGCCGACGTTGGCCATGACGAACAGCATCATGAATGAGGCAAACATCGGCATGTGGCTCGCCACCCCACCATAGTCACGGATCTGGCGCGAGTGCATCCGGTCATAAAGCACCCCGACGCACAGGAACAGCGCGCCTGACACAAACCCATGCGAAATCATCTCGACCAGCCCACCCTCTATACCCTGCGCATTGAATATGAAGAATCCCAGCGTCACGAAGCCCATATGGGCAATGGACGAATAGGCGATAAGCTTCTTCATGTCCTCCTGAACGAGGGCTACCAGACTTATATATATAATTGCCACAAGTGACAGCGTGATCATCAGCCAGGCCAGTTCGTGGCTAGCGTCAGGAAGGATCGGAAGGCTGAATCGCAGGAAACCATAGGCTCCCATCTTCAACATGATGGCCGCCAGCACTACCGATCCTCCAGTCGGCGCCTCCACGTGAGCATCGGGCAGCCAGGTGTGAACCGGCCACATCGGCACCTTGACGGCGAACGCCATCAGAAACGCCAGGAATATCAGAACCTGCTCGGTCATGCTCAGCTTCAGGGCGTAGAAACTCTGGATGTCGAAACTATTTCCACCCTTGAAGTAGAGATAAAGCAGCGCAACGAGCATCAGCACTGAGCCAAGCAGCGTGTAGAGGAAGAACTTGACCGTAGCGTAGACGCGATTCGGGCCGCCCCAGATACCAATTATCACAAACATCGGTATCAGCATGGCTTCCCAGAACACGTAAAACAGGATCGCGTCCATGGACGCGAATACCCCGATCATCAAACCTTCCATGACGAGGAAAGCTGCCATGTACTGTGACACCCGGGTCTTAATCACCTCCCACCCGGCGATCACGACAATGACGGTGGTGAAACTGGTCAGCAGGATCAGCGGCAGGGAAATGCCGTCGATTCCGATGTGGTAGTTGATATTAAAGGCTGGTATCCATCGGTGATTCTCGACGAACTGCATCGCCGCGGTATGGTGGTCGAAACCAGCATACAGCGGAATCGTCGCAGCAAAAACCGCCAGCGCGATCAGCAGACTCAGGCGGCGCGCCCAGCGGGCATTGCCGTCGCCACCGGTGAACAGCACGGCCACGCCACCCACGATCGGCAGCCAGATGGCAAGACTTAGGGCATGAGCGGAATACATGCGGCAGCCTGTCCTCGGAATCAACGATGCAAGAAGAATGTCATCAGCAGAAACAGCCCGATGATCATCGCGAACGCGTAATGGTAGATATACCCCGACTGCATGCGCCGCGCGACGGCCGAGCCCCAGGCGATCACGCGCGCAGTACCGTTCACCATCATGCCGTCGATCAGCTTTACGTCGCCGATCTTCCATAGCACGCGGCCTACAGCGCGTGCACCCGAAACGAACACTGCGTTGTTGAATTCGTCAAACCCGTAGTTGCGGACCAGGATTGTATAAAGCAACCCCGCCTTTTCCCTGATCAAACCGGGAACCTGCGGGTAACGGATGTAGAAGAACCAGGCCGTAGCGAAGCCGAGCACAGTGAGCAGGAACGGAGCCGATTGCAGACCGTGCGCAATAAACGGCGCACTGCCAGCGAAACGCAACCCCATTCTTTTGAGAACGTCGTGCTGAGGCAGGACCTCTATGGAATTTCCGAAGAATTTTCCAAACAGCAACGGAGTCAACCCCAGCCAACCGGCAATTGCCGAAGGCACCGCCAGCAGAACCAGCGGAATGACTACGACAGCCGGCGACTCCTTCAGGTGCTTGCGCGTGTGCTCATCCATGCGCGGCTTACCGTAGAACGCCAGGAACAGCATGCGAAAAGTGTAAAGCGCAGTCACGAAAACACTGGTCATTACCGCGAAATAGGCGAAGCCGGCACCCGGAATATGTGAGCGCTGAACCGCCTCTATGATGGCATCCTTGGAAAAGAAGCCGGCAAACGGTGGAAACCCGGTCAGAGCCAGCGCCCCCACCCAAGCCGTGATAAGCGTCCACGGCATATACTTACGCAAACCTCCCATCTTCCGCAGATCCTGCTCGTGGTGCATGGCCATGATCACCGAGCCAGCCGCCAGAAACAGCAACGCCTTGAAAAAGGCATGCGTCATCAAATGGAAAATCGCCGCGGCGTAAGCCGACGCCCCCAGCGCTACGGTCATGTAGCCAAGCTGAGACAGGGTTGAATACGCGATCACGCGTTTGATGTCGTTCTGCACCACACCTAGAAACGCCATGAACAAAGCCGTAATCGCG
This sequence comes from Pseudomonadota bacterium, assembly GCA_027364845.1. Classification (GTDB taxonomy): domain Bacteria; phylum Pseudomonadota; class Gammaproteobacteria; order Acidiferrobacterales; family UBA6901; genus JAJYCY01. The sequence goes on from DAHXOO010000023.1 coordinate 6,698, forward strand.
CCAACGACAAGTACTACGGACAGGGCGGTGTCCGACAGCTCGAACAGCGGCGACGCGCGCGCCACCAGGAAGATTCCAGCGGTCACCATGGTGGCCGCATGAATGAGCGCAGAGATCGGGGTGGGGCCTTCCATGGAGTCCGGCAGCCACACATGCAGCGGCACCTGCGCCGACTTCGCCATGGCCCCGACGAAAAGCAGGAGGCAGATCAAGGTGATTACGCTGCACGAGACACCTGGGAGCACCTGCACAATCGTGCCTGCCATCTGCGGCGCGATCGCGAATACCGCACCGTAATCAAGCGTCCCGAAATGCTGGTATATGGCGGCGATCCCGAGCACGAAGCCAAGATCACCGACCCGATTCACCATGAACGCCTTGAGGCTCGCGCTGACTGCCGATTCGCGCGTGAACCAGAAGCCAATTAGCAGGTAGGAAACAAGCCCAACCGCCTCCCAGCCGAAAAAAAGCTGCAGAAAGTTGTTCGCCATGACCAGCATCAGCATTGCGAACGTGAACAGCGCGATGAAGCTGAAGAAACGCTGATACCCGGGGTCATCGCGCATGTAGCCTATCGTGTAGATGTGCACCATGAGAGACACAAACGTGACGACCACCATCATCAGCGCGCTGAGCGGATCGATCAGGAAGCCCACCTCCATCGGAATCCCTCCGCTCACCCCCCAGGTATATACCGTTCCATTGAAAACGTGGCCATAAAAGACGACATCTCTGAAAACCGTCAACGACAGGACAAAGGCCACCGCAACACCCAGTATCGCCGCCGTGTGGGCGCCGGTATGCCCGATCGCCCATCCGAACAGCCCGGCAACGGCCGCACCGGCAAGACATGCCAGCGGTATGGCCAGGTACACGTCCTGCATGTTTACGGTCATGGGGTCAACCCTTGAGCTCGTCGAGATCGTCGACGTTTATCGTGTGGCGGTTGCGGAACAGCACGATGAGAATCGCCAGCCCGATCGCCGACTCTGCCGCAGCAACAGTCAAGATGAAAAACACGAAAATCTGGCCTGCGGTGTCGCCCAGATAACGCGAAAACGCGATGAAGTTCATGTTCACCGCGAGCAGGTTCAGCTCTATCGCCATCAGCAGGATCACGACGTTCTTGCGGTTGAGGAAAATCCCAACCATGCTCAATGCAAACAGGATCGCTCCGAGTATCAGATAGTTCGAAAGCGGTATCATCTGCCCCCCTTCGGCATGCCAGAAGACCCGTGGCATCGGCATGCAATCGGATTCATCCTTTCTTCTCCGCTATCATCTTTACGATACGCACCCGGTCCTCGTGCCGTACCCGGACTTGCTGCCCCGGATCTTGATGCTTGGTCCGCGGGCGCTTGCGCATGGTCAGCGCAATGGCAGCGATGATTGCCACAAGAAGTATCAGCGCCGCGATCTCGAACGGATAGACGTAGACCGTATACAGCTGCAGACCCAACTCGCGGGTATTGCTGAAACCTGCAGAATGACCGGGCGGAACGGGAAAGCGGTTCAGCCCGAAGTGGCGCGATCCCAGGATGATGCTCATTTCCAGAACCATCAGCACGGCGACAGTTCCGCCGATAGGCAGATACTCACCGAATCCTTCGCGCAGCCGGACCAGGTTGACGTCCAGCATCATGACTACGAACAAGAATAGGACCATCACCGCGCCCACATACACCAGTACCAGCGTGATCGCCAGGAATTCCGCCTCGAGCAGCACCCACAGCCCGGCGGCGCTGAAAAATGCCAGCACCAGGAACAGTGCCGCCTTCACCGGATTGCGGATGGTGATCACCATGGTCGCCGCGAACACCAGAACGGCGGAAAAGAAATAAAACATGAATTGCAAGAATGTCATAGTTCCTTCCAGGTCTCGACGTTCTCGAGTCCCAGCTGCAACTTCCCAAGGCACCTGCTGCTGACGCTACCGGTAACGCGCATCGGCCGTGCGATCCGCAGCAATCTGGTGTTCGTTCCTGTCACCCACTTCAAGAAGCATCGACTTGTAATAATACAGATCTCCACGCTGCTCGCCGTGGTAATCGAACACCCGGGTTTCAACGATCGAGTCCACCGGGCACGACTCCTCGCAAAAGCCGCAGAATATGCATTTGGTCAGGTCAATATCGTAACGCGTAGTCCGGCGCGTGCCGTCAGCACGTTGGTCGGATTCGATGGTAATGGCCAGCGCCGGGCACACCGCCTCGCACAGCTTGCAGGCAATACAGCGCTCTTCGCCGTTCGGGTAGCGGCGCAATGCATGCAGCCCGCGAAAACGCGGGGAGCTAGGCGTGCGCTCATCCGGATACTGGATGGTTATCTTGCGGGTAAAGAGCTGACGGCCGGTCAGCGCAAGCCCGCGAATGAGCTCCACCAGCAGGAAGCTGTGGACAAACCGTTTCAATGCCTTCATTCAGCCATCTCACGCACGGCCTCTAATGGAAAATGTGGCCCCAGGGGGTAAAGACCATGATCACCCCGATGAGCGTGATCCACACGAGCGTCACCGGAATGAGTACCTTCCAGCCGAGCCGCATGATCTGGTCGTAACGGTAGCGCGGAAACGTCGCGCGGAACCACAGGAAGCAGAACAGCAGCCCCGACACCTTGAGCAGAAACCACCCGAGCGGCGGGATCCACGTGAACGGGGCGACGTCGAACGGCGCCATCCAGCCGCCGAGGAACATGATCGACGTCAACGCCGAAATCAGAATCATGTTTGCATATTCGGCGAGGAAAAAAACCGCGAACGCCATGCCTGAATATTCCACGTGAAAACCGGCAACGATCTCCGATTCGCCTTCCGCCACATCAAACGGTGAGCGGTTGGTCTCGGCCACACCCGAGATGAAGTACACGATAAACAATGGAAACAGTGGCCAGATGTACCAGTCGGTGATGTTGCCGGACTGATGCAGCACGATTTCACGCAAATTCAGTGTGCCGGCTGCCATCAGCACGCCGACCAGAGCAAAACCCATGGCAATCTCGTAGGAAACGATCTGCGCAGCCGCGCGCAATGATCCGAGGAAGGCATATTTGGAGTTCGACGCCCATCCCGCGACCACTACTCCGTAGACCCCCATGGAGGTCATGGCCAGTATGAACAGCAGGCTCGCATTGATGTTGGCAAGAACCAGCCTGTCCGTGAACGGTATCACCGCCCAGGCGACGAGAGACGGCCCGATCGACAGCACCGGCGCCAGCACGAACAGAAACTTGTTCGCGCTCGACGGGATGATGATCTCCTTGAACAGGAGCTTCAGCGCGTCGGCAATAGGCTGAAGCCAGCCGTGCGGTCCCACGCGGTTCGGACCAATGCGCACCTGCATATAGCCGATGATCTTGCGCTCGGCGAATGTGAGGTAGGCTACGGCGACCATGAGCGGCACTAGAATCACGATGATCCCGCCGAGGCTGCTCAGCGCCAGCTGCGACCACGGCGGAAAGCGGTGCCAGACGGAAACGAGAATAGCGCTCACAAATCCACCCTCGCCACACTTGCCGGCCCCTGGCCACCCAACGGTGCAGTCTCTGCGTATCCCCAGGGAATCCAGATGCATCCGGCTGGCACACGTTCATCGATCATCAGGCCGAGCGAAACTTCCCCTGCACCCACAGCCACACGCACGGCGGTCACACCGCCGAGGCCGCGGCGCTGCGTCTCGGCGCCATTCATGCGTGCCACAGGGGGCGCGTTATCCTGGGTCTGCTGCAAGGACGCGGCCCGGCGCACCAAGGGATCGCTCGCATACAATGGGACTTCTGCGATGCGCACCAGGCCATCGAGCGGCACCGGCGGCGTACCCAGGCTCCAGCGAAGCGAACGCACCGAGGGCGTAACGGCATGGTGGGCAACTTCGTCGCGTACCTGCTCCGAAGAGGTATAGTCGAAACCCTGCTTGCCCAGGACATTGCCCAGCACCCGCAGTATTTTCCATCCGGGGCGCGCCTCGCCGGCCGGACTCACCGCGCCTGCAAAACTCTGCCAGCGGCCCTCGCAGTTGACGAAGGTGCCGGAAGTCTCCGTAAACGGAGCAAGCGGCAGCAACACGTGCGCATAATCCATTGCGGCCCCCTGGTAGGTCGACAGTGCTACTACGATTTCGGCCGCTCCTAGGGCACGGCGGGCGTTGGCGCCATCCCAGCAGTCAAGCTCCGGCTCCGCACCCAGGATCAGGTAACCCTGGCGCGGCTGCGCCAACATGTCGTAGGCATTGAGACCTGCTGTGGTGGCGCTGCCCCCAGGGCCCCGAT
>DAHXOO010000023.1:10970-40145 GCA_027364845.1 Pseudomonadota bacterium
ATGTGGCAGGCAGCCGGCCAGCCAGCCGCCTACGCTGTTCGCTGCGGACAGGCGACCGAGTTGCGCCCCGGAAAAGTCGGCGATCAACTCGGCCAGCGCCCGCAGATCTGCGGCGCGTGCGTGGCTGGCGGCGAAATCTCCGAGCAGCACCGCCGACCGTTTGGCGGAACGCAGAATCCGGACGATCTCCCGCTCCTGGGCACCGGGCACGGTTCCCGTAATCCATGACTGCACCGGTTCCGGCAGGGCACGGCCGGCCTCATCACCCAGGACCTGGGCGATTCGTGCCAATGCGCGCAGCATCTCATCCGGCGCCGCCACGACCTTGGCCTGCAGGTCAAAGGCGAATTCATAGTCGATGGGATTGACCGCCGCAAGCCTGGCGCCCGCGAGAAACGCCTTGCGCAGGCGATGGGCAATGAGCGGCTGGTCCTTGCGCACATGTGACCCGATGAGCAACACCGCATCCAGCGACTCCAGTTCGCGGATCGTCTGGCCAAGCCACGGGAAGGGCGCTTCCCGCTCGTCGCCACTGAAGTCACGCGTGCGCAGCCGGTGATCCACATTGCCCGATCCAAGCGCACGCATCAGCTTCTGCAGTAGATAGAACTCCTCGAGCGTCGACGTCGGCGAAGCCAGCGCGCCGAGGCTCGCCGCGCCATGGGCCTCAAGAAGCCTGCGTATCCCGGCGGCAGCGAATTCGAGCGCGGTGGTCCAGTCAGTCTCGACCAGGCTGCCCTGCTGCCGGATCATCGGTGTCAGAAGCCGCTCCTCCGCGTTCAGCGCGGTGTAGCTGAAACGGTCGCGATCGGACAGCCAGATCTCGTTGATTTCTTCGTTTTCCCGCGGCAGCACCCGCATGACCTTGTTGCGGCGGACTTCGACGTTGAGATTGGACCCAACGCAGTCGTGCGGGCTCACGGATGGAGAGCTGTGCAACTCCCAGCTGCGCGCGGTGAAGCGGAAAGGCCGCGAGGTCAACGCCCCCACCGGACAAAGGTCGATCATGTTGCCCGACAGCTCGGAATCCACGCTACGCTCCACATACGTGCCTATGCGCAAGTGTTCACCACGGCCGGTGGCGCCCAGCTCCATGATTCCTCCGATTTCCTGGCCGAAGCGGATACAGCGCGTGCAGTGGATGCAGCGGGTCATGTCGGTCGCAATCAGCGGGCCGATGTACTTGTCCATGACGACGCGTTTCTTTTCCGTGAACCGCGACACATTGCCGCCGTAGCCCACCGCCAGGTCCTGCAGCTCGCACTCCCCGCCTTGATCGCAGATGGGACAGTCCAGCGGATGATTGATCAGCAGGAACTCCATGACGCCCTTCTGGGCGCTGACTGCCTTGGGTGAGGACGTGCGCACGACCATGCCCTCGGTAACGGGCGTAGCACAGGCCGGCAGCGGTTTGGGAATCTTTTCCACGTCCACCAGGCACATGCGGCAGTTGGCCGCCACCGACAGCTTTTTGTGGTAGCAGAAGCGCGGAATATAGATCCCGGCGGCATCGGCGGCCTCGATGATCATGGACCCTTCCTTTACCTCCAGTTTCTGGCCGTCTATCTCTATGTGCAGCATTTCGGTTCCGGTCAAGCGCCCTGCTTCGTTGGTCAGCGTCCTCTCGGACTCCGTCAGGCAGCCACTACCAGGCAGCTGCGGTTGCTGACATGGTACTCGAACTCCTCGCGGAACTGCTTGATGAAGCTCGCGACCGGCATCGCCGCCGCATCACCCAGCGCGCAGATGGTTCGGCCTTCGATGTTGCCGGCCATGCTGAGCAGCAGATCCAGATCTTCGGGGCCGCCTGCCCCCTGTTCGATGCGCTGAATCACTCGCGCCAGCCAACCGGTACCCTCGCGACACGGCGTGCATTGGCCGCAGGATTCTTCGTAATAGAAACGCGAAATCCGGGCGAGCGCTCGCACCATGCAGGTGGTGTCATCCATCACGATCACCGACCCGGCGCCGAGCAGCGAGCCAGCCTTGGTGAGTGAGTCATAGTCCATATTGAGCTCCATCATCACCTCGCCACGCACCACGGGCACCGAAGATCCGCCCGGGATCACCGCCTTGAGCCGGCGTCCGCCGCGCACACCACCAGCCATCTCCAGCAGCTTCGCAAACGGTGTGCCGAGCGGAACCTCATAGTTTCCAGGGCGGTTCACGTGGCCAGAAACGGAAAAGATCTTGGGCCCGCCGTTGTTCGGTTTCCCGATGGAGAGAAACCACTGCGCGCCGTTGCGAATAATCGACGGAACCGACGCCAGAGTCTCGGTATTGTTGATGGTCGTGGGACGGCCGAATAGTCCGTAACTGGCAGGAAATGGCGGCTTGAACCGCGGCTGCCCCTTCTTGCCTTCCAGCGACTCGAGCAGTGCCGTCTCCTCGCCGCAGATATAGGCCCCCGCTCCGACGTGGCTGTGGATCTCGAAATCGACACCCGAGCCGAGGATATTCCGGCCGATTAGCCCGGCCGCACGCGCATCCTCAAGAGCGGCTTCGAAACGCTCGTAGGGTTCGTAGAACTCCCCACGCATGTAGTTGTAACCGATTGTCGCGCCGATGGTATAGCCGGCGATGGCCATCCCTTCTATGACCGCGTGCGGATTGAAGCGCAGAATATCGCGGTCCTTGAACGTGCCTGGCTCGCCCTCGTCGGAATTGCATACAATGTATTTCTGACCAGGCGCCGAACGCGGCATGAAGCTCCATTTGAGACCGGTAGGGAATCCGGCGCCGCCACGCCCGCGCAGCACTGACTTCTTCAGCTCGGCGATGATTTCCTCCGCCGGCATCTTGTCGCGCAGCACCTTTCTCCAGGCTTCGTACCCGCCACTGCCCTGGTAAGTCGCAAGCGTCCACGGCTTGTCCAGGTGATTGTTGCGGAAGCAGACCTCGTTGGCCATGGCGCCCTACTCCAGGCTGCCGAGGATCTCATCGATCCGTTCCGGCGTCAGATTTTCGTAGTACGTTTTGCCGATCATGAACATCGGTGCCCCCCCGCAGGCAGCTAGGCACTCGACTTCCTTGAGCGTAAAGCGCCCGTCGGCAGTCGTCTCACCCAGGCGTACCCCCAGCCGGTTCTCCAGGTGCTTCACGACCTGGCCGGCTCCGTTCAGCATACAGGAAATGTTGGTGCATACGCTGATCTGGTGCTTGCCCATCGGCTTGAGGTCGTACATGGTGTAGAAGGTAGCAACTTCGTACACTTCGATCGGACGCATTCCAAGTAACTGTGCGACATGGTCCATCAGTGGTTCGCTCAACCAGCCGTGCTCGTCCTGGGCAATGCGCAAGGCGGCCATGACCGCGGACGCCCTGCGCTGCGGCGGATACTTGGCAAGCTCGCGCTCTATGCGCGCAAGCGATTCTTCGCCCAACATCGGTTTTGCACTCTCGGTCAACGGTCGATCTCGCCGAAAACGATGTCTTGGGTCCCGATTACCGCCACCACGTCGGCGATCATGTGTCCACGCACCATCTCGTCCAGAGCCGACAGATGGGCAAAACCGGGGGCGCGAATCTTTAGGCGAAACGGCTTGTTGGCCCCGTCGGATACCAGATAGACACCGAACTCGCCCTTCGGATGCTCGATGGCGGCATAAGCCTCTCCCTCGGGTATACAGAATCCTTCGGTGAACAGCTTGAAGTGGTGGATCAGCGCTTCCATGTCGTTTTTCATGACCGCGCGCTTTGGTGGCACCAGCTTGTGATTGTCGATGATCACCGGGCCCGGGTTGCGCCGCAGCCATTCCACACACTGCCGGATGATGCGGTTGGACTGACGCATCTCCTCGATGCGCACCAGGTAGCGGTCATAGCAGTCACCGGTGACACCCACTGGAATGTCGAAATCCAGCCGGTCGTAGACCTCGTACGGCTGCTTCTTGCGCAAATCCCATTCCACACCGCTGCCGCGCAGCATCGGCCCTGTGAACCCAAGCTGCAGCGCCCGCTCCGGCGACACGACGCCGATGCCGACCGTACGCTGCTTCCAGATGCGGTTGTCGGTCAGCAGAGTTTCATACTCGTCCACATGGCCCGGGAAACGCTCCGTGAAATCCCAGATAAAATCGAGCAGTGAACCACGACGATTGGCATTGAGGCGCTCGGTATCCTTGGCATCATGCCACTTCGAAGACTGGTACTGCGGCATGCTGTCTGGCAGGTCGCGATAAACTCCGCCGACTCGGTAGTACGTGGCGTGCATGCGCGTGCCCGACACTGCTTCGTACATGTCCATGAGATCCTCGCGCTCACGGAAACAGTACAGGAATACGGTCATGGCCCCGATGTCCAGGCCGTGGGACCCGAGCCATAGCAGATGATTGAGGATACGCGTGATTTCGTCGAACATCACGCGTATGTACTGGGCGCGGATCGGCGGCTCGACAGCAAGCAGCTTTTCCATTGCCAGCACATAGCCGTGCTCGTTGCACATCATGGACACATAATCGAGCCGGTCCATGTAGCCGATGCTTTGGTTGTAGGGCTTGCTCTCCGCGAGCTTCTCGGTCGCACGGTGCAGCAATCCGATATGCGGATCGGCGCGCTCGATAACCTCACCATCAAGCTCCAGCACCAGCCGCAGCACGCCATGGGCTGCAGGGTGCTGCGGCCCGAAGTTCATCGTGTAGTTCCTTATCTCAGGCACGGGACACGGCCTCCGCTGCTGTTGGCGCTGCGAAACAACTGCGCCGCGGTCCATGCCTGTGCGGCGGATTAGCGGTCTCTGTCACCGTAACTCTCCTCACGGATGACGCGTGGTACCAAAACCCGCGGCTCAATCGTGACCGGCTGATAGATCACTCGTCGGCGCTCGGCGTCATAGCGCATCTCGACCTGGCCGATGAGCGGAAAGTCCTTGCGGAACGGATGGCCGATGAAGCCGTAATCGGTGAGAATACGGCGCAGGTCGGGATGACCCTCGAACACGATCCCGAACAGATCGAACGCCTCACGTTCATACCAGTTCGCCGAACTCCAGATGTCCGCGATCGAGTCGACCATCGGCATTTCGTCGTCCAGGAACACCCGCAGGCGCACACGCTGATTACGCGATACGGACAGCAGATGGCACACGACCGCAAAACGCGGACCGACCCTCGTCCCCTTGGGCGATTCCGCGGCATAGCCGAGGTAGTCGACACCGCACAGGTCGATGAGCTGCTCAAAGGCGAATAGCGGGCTCGCACGCAGGACCGAGCATACCCGGCGAAAGGCATCCGTCCGTATCTCGAGCGTTAGCTCGCCCGCGGCCTGGCAAGTGCCGAGAACCGCATCGCCGAACTTTTCGGCGGCGTGGTCGGCGAGTGCCTGAAGGGATTCAGTCATGAATTCGGCTCTAAGCAGTTGCGGCCTAGCGGGCTATCGTATTGGTACGCTTAATTTTGTTCTGCAGCTGGATAATGCCGTACAGCAGCGCCTCCGCGGTCGGCGGGCAGCCAGGGACATAGATATCCACGGGTACGATGCGATCACAACCACGGACAACTGAATAGGAATAATGATAGTAGCCGCCGCCGTTGGCACAGGAACCCATGGAGATCACCCAGCGCGGTTCTGCCATCTGGTCATAGACCTTGCGCAGTGCCGGGGCCATCTTGTTCACCAGCGTGCCAGCAACGATCATCACGTCCGCCTGCCGCGGGCTGGGGCGGAACATCACCCCAAAGCGGTCCAGATCGTAACGCGCTGCCCCTGCGTGCATCATCTCCACGGCACAGCACGCCAGGCCGAAGGTCATGGGCCACAGCGAACCGGTACGCGTCCAGTTGATGAGCTTGTCGGCCGAGGTGGTGATCCAGCCTCTTTCCAGAACGCCCTCTATTCCCATTCCAGGGCTCCCTTGCGCCACTCGTATATGAAACCAATCACGAGGATACCGAGGAAAAGCATCATGGCAAGAAATCCGAACACACCTATCTGCCGCAGAACGACGGCCCACGGAAAAAGGAATGCGATCTCGAGATCAAAGATGATGAACAGGATCGCTACGAGGTAGTAGCGCACATCGAACTTGGTGCGCGAATCTTCAAACGCCTCGAAGCCACATTCATAGGGTGAAAGTTTTTCGCTGTCGGGACGATTGGGTGCCAGCAACCGTCCCATCACCATCGGCATCACACCGACGGCAATGCCGACGGCAATGAAAAGCAGTATCGGGAGATAGTTCTCCAGCATCGGTGACCCCAGGAACGTTTTATTTTATCCGAACAGGCTGGCCGAACGCCTAGCCGGTCAGTCTAGGCCCCGGGCACACGCAAAGTCAAGATCGAATTAGTCTATAATTGGTATAATTTTCATAATGTTATCACCGCTTTGGGGGATATTAAAATCCCCTATCGGCTGTGCCACCTCGCTGCTGACTGGATGGATATCGAAAGATACGCAAAGAACAAATGGTGCCGAAGGCGGGACTCGAACCCGCACGGCTTACGCCACCGCCCCCTCAAGACGGCGTGTCTACCAATTTCACCACTTCGGCTGGAAATCCACCCCTTCGCCTAATTCGGTACCGCAGGAGCGCCAGGCACCGCTGGCTTGGCCGGTGCCGGTGCCGGTGCCGGTGCCGGTGGCACCGAGGTTGCTGGAACCTCCTGGGTCACGCTTTTCGTCTGCGATTGACGCGCATCGATAACGGTCAGCGAAAGGCTCGTAATGAAAAAGATAGTGGCCAGTACTGCGGTAACCCGGCTCATGAATGTCGCCGACCCGCGGGCACCGAACAGCGTCTGGGAAGCGCCGCTGCCAAAGGCGGCCCCTATGTCCGCGCCCTTGCCTTGCTGCAAAAGCACCAGGCCGACAATGGTGATTGCCACCAGCACATGCACAACCAATAGCAACTCTTTCAACATGTTCTTACTCACCGCTATCAACAAAAAGTGCGCACGGATGCACGCGTGGTCCTACGAGCTTCCGGAAGCCCTGCTGCCCGGAGCCTGCCCTATTCAGCCGGCGGCCCGGCAGATGGCCAAGAACTCCTGCGCGTCTAACGATGCGCCGCCGATCAACCCACCATCTATGTCCGACTGCCTGAACAGTTGCTGCGCATTGGCAGCCTTGACGCTGCCGCCGTACAAAATCCGCAATCGCTCGGCCACCGTCGCGTTTAGCTGCGCCAGGCGCGCACGAATGAAGGCATGCACGCTTTGTGCCTGTTCCGGTGTGGCGGTCTTGCCCGTACCGATGGCCCATACCGGCTCATAGGCGATGACCGCATTGTCCATCGCCGCGATACCGGCCATTCCGACGACCGCATCGAGCTGCCGCGCCACCACCACCTCGGTCTCGTTGGCTTCACGCTCAGCCAGAGTTTCTCCAACGCACAGAATCGGAACGAGACCAACGTTCTGCGCAGCCCGGAACTTCTCAGCAACGGCCATATCACTCTCGGCATAAAGCGCACGCCGCTCGGAGTGCCCGACAATGACATGACTACAGCCGAAATCGCGCAGCATCGTGCCCGATATCTCACCGGTGTAAGCGCCGGACTTATGGGCACTCAGATTCTGCGCACCCCAGGCGATGCGGCTACCGCTCAGCCATTCCGCGACGACCGGAATGAGCACAAATGGTGGACAAACCACCAGCTCGGCACGCCTGACTTCGCCCAAACCTTGCTCGATTCGGCTTACCAGGGCCGCCGCCTCGGCCTGGATACCGTTCATTTTCCAGTTGCCCGCGACCATCGGACGGCGCATGGGATTCTCCGCTTAATTGACTAGGCATGGGCCAAAACTGCAGAAGCGGGCGCGATGTTACCGGTCGTTGGCACAGAAAGCAATTTGCTGCGCCTACTCGCATCACCCTTCGGACCGGACCACCCGCGACGGAAAAGTCGTTGGTACGCGACGCTCTGGCGATGGCTAGGCGGCTTCGTCCGCGGCCCGCTGTACCATCTCCGCCAGGTGCCGGCCGAGGCGCTCGATAAGCTGCATATCCTTGCCTTCGAGCATCACCCGTACCACCGGTTCGGTACCCGAAGCACGCAGCACGACCCGGCCGTGGGAACCAAGCTGCGCCTTCACCTCGGTCAGAGCGTTCATGACGGGGTTGGAGCTGTTGACGTCGAAACGCCGGTTCATGCGGACGTTGATCATGGTCTGCGGGTACACCACCATGCCGGCCTTGAGCTTGGCCAGGGTCTGACCGGACTGGCGAAGGACCGCGACAACTTCGAGCGCCGCGATGATGCCATCGCCGGTGGTGCTCTTGTCTAGACAGATGAGATGTCCTGAGGTCTCCCCGCCGAGCTCCCAGCCTTCCTGCTGAAGAATCGAGAGAACGTACCGGTCCCCCACCTGGGCACGCTGGAAAGGAATCCCCTTGCCCTGCAGAGCCTCTTCGAGACCCAGATTGCTCATCAGCGTCCCCACCACCCCGCCGTGCAGACGGCCCATGGTGCGACGCGCTTCGGCGATGATATATAGAAGCTGGTCGCCGTCGACAATCTTTCCGTCACCATCCACCATGATGACCCGGTCACCATCGCCGTCGAGCGCTATCCCCAGATCGGCATGCTGCTCAACCACGGTCTTGCGCAGCATCCGGGTATCCGTCGAGCCGCACTCATGGTTGATATTGAGTCCATCCGGCTGGTTGCCGATGGCCACCACATCGGCACCCAACTCGCTGAATACGTGTGGTGCGATCTGGTAGGCAGCGCCGTTGGCGCAGTCAATGACCATCTTCAGGCCGTCGAGGCTGAGCCGGTGCGGAAATGTGCTCTTGCAGAATTCGATGTACCGGCCGCCGGCATCCTCATAGCGCTTAGCCTTGCCGAGGTTACCGGGTGCCACAGTGCGCAAGGGTTCGGTCATCATGCGCTCGATTTCCAGCTCTACCTCATCCGGAAGCTTGCATCCCTCGGATGAAAAGAACTTGATTCCATTGTCCTGGTAGGGGTTGTGCGAGGCGCTGATGACGATACCGGCGCGAGCACGTGCGGTGCGCGTCAGGTAGGCGATGCCAGGGGTCGGCATGGGACCGAGGAGACGGATGTCGACGCCGGCTGCGGACAGTCCTGCCTCGAGTGCCGATTCCAGCAGATAGCCGGACACCCGCGTGTCCTTTCCGATGAGAATCTTGGTGTGATCGACAGCGCCTTTTCCCAGGACTCGGCCAGCTGCCCAGCCGAGCTTGAGCACGGTTTCCGGCGTGATCGGCTCCTCGCCCACGCATCCGCGGATTCCGTCAGTACCGAAGTAGCGCTTGCTCATCCGTCTCTCCTCACGCGATAAGAATTATCTCATTCCATTGTAGCCGATTGCGTCAGACCGCAACCTGCAACCGCCTCAAACATACGGATCGCATCAATCGTCGGGCGTACGTCATGGACCCGGACGATTTTTGCCCCATTTTGCACCGCACATAATGCCAGCGCCACGCTGGCATGCAGCCGCTGCTCGACCGGCAGCCCGAGCACCGCACCGATCAGGGACTTGCGCGAGAGGCCTGCAAGAATCGGAACCTGCAAAACCTTGAAATCCGCCAGCTTGCGCAACAGTTCGCGATTGTGCTCCGGATTCTTGCCAAAGCCGAAACCCGGATCCACCACGAGACGGCCTCTTCCGATTCCTGCCTGAACGCAGGCCTCGATTCGCCCGCGCAGGAAGTCACGGACTTCGGCGACCACGTTCTGGTAATGGGGATTGCTCTGCATGGTGCGTGGCTCACCCTGCATGTGCATGAGGCAGACAGGCAAGCTGAGATCGCGCGCCGCTTCCACAGCGCCCGGCGCACGCAGAGCCATGACATCGTTGATCATTCCAGCCCCGGCGGCGGCTGCCGCACGCATCACCTCGGGCTTGGAGGTATCGATGGAGACCGGTACCGAAACCGCCCGGACGAGCACCTCGATGACCGGAATGACACGATCAAGCTCTTCCTGGACCGACACACCTCCCGCCCCTGGGCGCGTCGATTCTCCTCCCACATCGATGATGTCTGCGCCTTCCTCGACCATGGCCAGCGCACGCTCCACGGCCCTGTCCGAGGCAAAGAAAACACCCCCGTCGGAAAACGAATCGGGGGTGATGTTAAGTATGCCCATGACAGCGACGCGGCGCAGATCAAGCGGACGGCCGCTGCAGTCCAAAATTTGCCCCGCATTCGCAGCGCCGGGTTTCGGGTCACGCACGGTCATCATGAAACACCCGACGCCAACCCGCGATCCGGGACGGGTCAGTGCTCCGCGGCCGGGGTGTCGATCGGATTGGCAAGCGGCTTGCGGGCGGCAGGCGAACCAGGCTTCTGGTCCGAACCCGGCGCCGCTGGACCAGCAAAGTCCGCCGGCGGACGCGGCTGTTTCCCGGCCATGATGTCGTCGATCTGGTCGGCATTCAGAGTCTCCCACTCCAACAGCGCCTTCGCCATCAATTCGATCTTGTCGCGATTGTCCTCGATAATCTTACGCGCCCGCACGTACTGCTCATCGATGATACGCCGAATCTCGTTGTCAACCAGTTGGACCGTGGCATCGCTAAGGTTCTTGTGAGTCGCCACATCGCGTCCGAGGAAGATTTCGCTCTGATTCTCGCCATAGACGCGCGTCCCAAGTGCATCGCTCATCCCCCAGCGGGTGACCATGTTGCGCGCAAGTTCGGTTGCGCGCTCGAAGTCGTTTGCCGCGCCAGTCGTCATCTGATGCATGAACACCTCTTCGGCAATGCGTCCACCCATGAGCACCGCAATAGTCGCCAACAGCGATTCGCGGTCGTGGCTGTAGCGATCCTCGATCGGCAGCTGCATCGTCACGCCGAGCGCGCGGCCACGCGGAATAATGGTCACCTTGTGCACGGGATCGGTGTTGGGCAGCGTCTTGGCTACCACGGTATGGCCGGATTCGTGATAGGCCGTATTCATGCGCTCCTTCTCCGGCATAACGATGGAACGGCGCTCGGCGCCCATCACGATCTTGTCCTTTGCCTTCTCGAAATCCTCCATGTCCACGAGCCGTTTGTTGGCCCGCGCTGCGAACAGCGCCGCCTCATTCACAAGATTGGCCAGATCCGCGCCAGAAAACCCGGGAGTACCGCGGGCGATGATGCTTGGTACGACGTTGTCGGCCACCGGCACCTTGCGCATGTGTACTTTCAGTATCTGCTCACGGCCACGGATATCGGGCAACGGCACATAGACCTGCCGGTCAAACCTTCCGGGGCGCAGCAGTGCCGGATCCAGTACATCCGGCCTGTTGGTGGCGGCGATGACAATGACACCCTCGGTGCCCTCGAACCCGTCCATTTCCACCAGCAGCTGGTTGAGCGTCTGCTCACGCTCGTCGTGGCCGCCGCCAAGACCGGCGCCACGCTGGCGACCCACGGCATCGATCTCATCGATGAAGATAATGCACGGCGCATGCTTCTTGGCCTGATCGAACATGTCACGCACGCGCGACGCACCGACGCCTACGAACATTTCGACGAAATCGGAACCGGAAATAGAGAAAAACGGGACCTTGGCTTCGCCCGCGATCGCCTTAGCGAGCAACGTCTTGCCGGTGCCCGGAGAGCCCGTCATCAGCACTCCCTTGGGAATGCGCCCGCCTAGCTTCTGGAACTTGGACGGATCGCGCAGGAACTCCACCAGCTCGCCGACCTCTTCCTTGGCTTCCTCCACCCCGGCGACGTCCTCAAACGTGATCTTGTTCTGCTCCTCGGTCAGCATACGGGCGCGGCTCTTGCCAAAGCCCATCGCTCCGCGGCCGCCGCCTCCGCCCTGCATCTGGCGCATGAAAAACACCCATACGCCCACGAGCAGCAGCATCGGGAACCAATTGATGAATATCTGCAGCAGCAGTGACTGCTCTTCCGGGGGCTTGGCGTCTATGGTGACGTCATTACGCAACAGGTCACCGATCAGGGCACGGTTGTCTGTCTCCGGGCTGTAGGTATTAAATTTATCGCCGCTCTTGGTGACGCCCTGGATTTTGCGGCCTTCGATGGTGACCTTATTGACCTGTCCGCTCAGCAGCTGGCTGTAGAACTGCGAATAGGCCATTTGATGCACCGACGTCTGGCGGTTGCCGAAGTTGTTGAACACCGACATCAGCACAACCGCGATGACGAGCCACAGGAGCAGATTCTTCGTGAGATTATTCAATATATTGCCTCATTCAGCCGACGCAGGCCTTTCCAGGGCCCAAATCCAATTTGACCCCGTGCTTTGGGGTTGGTTTCCATTTTGCTACGTTTACTCCACCCGGACAACCGCGTCCTAAGGTCAATTTCCGCCACGGAAACCCTTACCTGCCAAGTATACCTCGCGGCTGCGCGCCCGTGAGGCCCGAGGCTTGCGGACCAGCACGCGCTCGAACCGACCCCGCATATCCTGATGCAGCTCGCCATAGCCGCTTCCCTGGAACACCTTCACCAGCAGATCGCCCCCGGGGCGTAGCACCTGCGCCGCGAAATCCAGCGCTAATTCCGCAAGGTACATGGCGCGCGCCTGGTCGGCCACGCCGACCCCACTGATATTGGGGGCCATGTCCGAGATTACAAGATCAACCGGCCGCCCCTGCAGGTGCTCAAGCAGCTGGTCAAGCACCGATTTTTCGGTGAAATCCCCCTGCAAAGTATCCACAGCGGCAAGGGGTTCCATGGGAAGGATATCGAGCGCCACCACCCGCCCTGCGGTGCCCACGCGGCCGGCCACGTATTGCGACCAGCCACCGGGCGCCGCCCCGAGGTCGACCACCACCATCCCTGGCCGCAGCAGATGATCGCGGCGATCGATCTCTTCGAGCTTGTAGACGGCACGCGAACGGAAACCGTCCTGCTGGGCACGCTTGACGAATTCATCGCTAAAATGCTCGGCCAGCCAGGCCTTGCTGCTCTTGGTCCGGGCCACGACTAAAATACCTTCAGTTCCTGAACACGAGGTTTTCGCAGTCTGCAGTGGTGTAACATCCGGGCGCAGCCAGGGCACGGGAATCCCACACACGCCGAACCACCCCCATCATCGCTCGGGCCGGGACCGTAGCCCACACATCACGAGCATCAGTCCGAGCAGGCTGTTGGCGAGAAACAACGTGCCCGCGATCCCGTGCAGCAGCTCGAACCGGTGAGCAAGCGGAGTCCCGGCGACGAGTTCCCCGCGCGCCAAGGACTTGAGCCGCTGCATCGCCGGTAGCAGGCCGAACTGACCGGCCAGGTTGACCGTCAGCATCGCTAGAACAACACGCGGGCGCCAGCGGCGGAACCCCCCGCGTCCTTCGCGATAGAAAATAGTCCCAAGCAAAAACCCGCCGCAGGCGAGGCCCAGGTAACCCGTTATCCAGAACAGCCTGCCTGCAATATTCCCCGCCGTCATGGGGTCTGGCAGCGATTGAAACAACACCGGCGCGACCAGGTAACCGACTGTCCACATACTCCCGACCCACAGAGTCAGGGCAAGCGGTTCGAGTGCGGCAATCAGCGCGGAAACGCAGGCACGCACGGCTGTGGCCGGGCGAGGCGGCGGCTAGACATAGCGCACATCCAAAATCTCATAGTGCCGCACGCCGTTCGGGACCCGCACCTCGACTACCTCGCCCGCTTCCTTACCGATCAGGGCGCGCGCGATCGGCGAGCTGATTGAGATCTTCCCGGATGCGATATCCGCCTCGTCGTCACCGACGATCTGGTAGGTGACTTCCTGCTGCGCTCCCTCGTCGACCAGATCCAGCGTAGCGCCGAACACCACGCGCCCTTTGGCATTGACCTTGAGCGGATCGATGATCTGCGCATTTCCCAGTTTGTGCTCGATGTCCACGATACGGCCTTCAATAAACGACTGCTGCTCTTTGGCGGCGTGGTATTCGGCGTTCTCGGAAAGGTCTCCGTGGGCACGTGCTTCGGCAATAGCCTGGATGACACGTGGGCGATCGACAGTCTTGAGGCGCTGCAGGTCGGCCTTGAGTTTCTCTGCACCTTTGACGGTAAGCGGCACCTTGTTCATGCCGCGATCTCCTTATGTAAATCCTGGAGGGAGCGTACGTCGAATTCCGCCGCCTGGCGATGCGCCTCACACGCTGCGCGCGCAGCGGCAAGCGTCGTATAATTGGTAACCTTGTGCTGCAGGGCTTCGCGCCGGATCAGCGAGGAATCCGCGATGCTTTGCTTGTCGGCAACCGTATTCAAGATAATGTTGATTTCGTCATTCTTTAGCATGTCGAGCACATGGGGACGGCCTTCCGATACCTTGTTCACCGGGCGGACCTTCACACCCGCCGCCTCGAACACGGTGGCGGTGCCGCGTGTGGCCAGGATTTCGAATCCATGCTCGCCGAAATACCGTGCCACCTCCACGGCAGCCTTCTGATCCGAGTCGCGCACACTTATGAACATGCGTCCACGGCGTGGGATCTCCGACCCTGCGGCAAGCTGTGACTTGGAAAATGCTTCGCCAAACGTGCGTCCGATGCCCATCACCTCACCGGTAGATTTCATCTCCGGTCCGAGCACGATGTCGACACCTGGAAACTTGATGAAGGGAAACACGGCTTCCTTGACCGAATAATAGTCCGGTATGATCTCGGAGACCACTCCTTGCGACGCAAGGCTCTGTCCAACCATGCAGCGGGCGGCTATCTTGGCCAGTGGCCTGGCCGTGGCCTTGGACACGTAGGGAACCGTGCGCGAGGCACGTGGGTTCACTTCCAGAACGTAGATGTCCTCTTCCTTGACAGCAAACTGCACATTCATGAGGCCGATAACCTTCAGCGCCTTCGCCAGTACCACAGTCTGGGTACGCAGCCGGTTCTGGATTCCCTTGCTCAGACTGAACGGCGGCAGCGAACACGCGGAGTCGCCGGAATGTACGCCTGCTTCCTCGATGTGCTCCATGATGCCGCCTATGACCACCGTCTTGCCGTCGCTCACTGCATCGACGTCGACTTCTGTCGCATCGCTCAGGAATCGATCCAGCAGCACTGGCGAATCGTTCGACACGCGCACCGCCACACGCATGTAGGTCTCGAGATCCTCACGATTGAGTACGATCTCCATGGCCCGTCCGCCGAGCACGTATGAGGGTCGCACCACCAGCGGATAACCGATTTCCTCGGCAAGCCTTACCGCCTGCTCCGGTGTAGTGGCCGTGCGGTTTGGCGGCTGGAGCAGCCCGAGCTTCTGGATCAGCTTCTGGAACCGTCCGCGGTCCTCCGCAAGATCGATCGAATCCGGGCTAGTACCAATAATGGGCACGTGATTGTGCTCAAGCTCGCGCGCAAGCTTGAGCGGCGTCTGACCGCCGTACTGCACGATTACTCCCTCGGGCTGCTCTATATGGTTGATCTCAAGCACGTCCTCAAGGGTCAATGGCTCGAAGTACAGGCGATCGGAGGTGTCGTAATCAGTGGACACAGTCTCCGGATTGCAGTTAACCATGATGGTCTGGTAACCGTCCTCGCGCAACGCAAACGCGGCATGCACGCAACAATAGTCGAACTCTATGCCCTGGCCAATGCGGTTGGGACCGCCCCCGAGCACCATGATCTTGGTGCGCGACTCCGGGTGGGATTCGCACTCTTCGTCATAGGTAGAATACATATATGCCGTTGCCGACTCGAATTCGGCGGCACAGGAGTCGACCCGCTTGTATACCGGGCGTACGCCAGCGGCGTGGCGCAGTTCCCGGAACTGCTGTTCACCCATCTCCAGCAACTGCGCCAAGCGTCGGTCAGAAAACCCTTTTCGCTTCCACGCTCGCAGGCGCTGACGCGAGGGTTTCTTACGAACATAGCGCTGGATCTCCGCTTCGAGCAAAACCATTTCCTCGATCTGGACCAGGAACCAGGGATCGATGTGCGTGAGCTCGAAGACCGCATCGACGCTCATTCCCGACCGGAAAGCATCGGCGATGTACCATATACGTTCCGCCCCCGGGACGCGAAGTTCGTGCTCGATACGCGCTGCTGCCTGGTCTGCGGTCAGCTGTGGATCGATGACCGACTCCAGACCATAGACACCGGTCTCGAGACCGCGGATCGCTTTGTGCAGGGACTCTTGGAAGGTTCGGCCAATCGCCATCACCTCACCTACTGACTTCATCTGGGTGGTGAGCGTCAGGTCGGCCTTGGGAAACTTCTCGAAAGTGAAGCGCGGAAACTTGGTGACGACATAATCGATGGTCGGTTCGAACGATGCTGGTGTCGCACCGCCGGTGATGTCGTTCTTGAGTTCATCCAGGGTGTAGCCTACCGCCAGCTTGGCGGCCACCTTAGCGATCGGGAAACCCGTGGCCTTGCTCGCCAGCGCCGAGGACCGCGAAACCCGCGGATTCATCTCGATCACCAGCATGCGTCCATCGTCCGGGTTGACTGCAAACTGGACATTGGACCCCCCGGTCTCAACTCCGATCTCGCGCAATACCGCGATGCTCGCGTCGCGCATGACCTGGTATTCCTTGTCGGTAAGTGTCTGGGCCGGTGCGACAGTGATGGAATCGCCGGTGTGCACACCCATAGGGTCTAGATTTTCGATCGAGCAGACGATGATGCAGTTGTCTTTGCGGTCACGCACCACCTCCATTTCGTATTCCTTCCAGCCGATGACCGATTCCTCGATCAGCAGCTCGCGCGTAGGTGAGGCTTCCAGACCGCGCTCGCAGATAGCAAGGAACTCTTCCTTGTTGTACGCAATCCCGCCGCCGCTGCCACCAAGAGTGAACGACGGGCGGATGATCGCCGGAAACCCGATCATGGCCTGCACCTGCAAGGCCTCTTCCAGACTGTGCGCGACGGCCCCGCGCGCGACTCCCAGACCAATGGACTCCATCGCCTTCTTGAACAGCTCCCGGTCTTCGGCCTTGTCTATGGCATCGCGCTTGGCCCCGATCATCTCGACCCCGTAGCGCTCGAGCACACCCTCGCGGTCGAGGTCCAGAGCGCAGTTGAGCCCGGTCTGTCCACCCATCGTCGGCAACAGCGCATCGGGCCGCTCCTTCGCGATGATCTTGGCAACAGTCTCCCACTGGATTGGCTCGATATAGGTCGCGTCTGCCAGATCCGGGTCGGTCATGATAGTGGCCGGGTTGGAATTGACCAGAATGACGCGATAGCCCTCTTCCTTGAGTGCCTTGCACGCCTGCGCCCCGGAATAATCAAACTCGCAGCCCTGACCGATAACAATCGGGCCGGCGCCTATGATCAGAATGCTGTGTATGTCAGTGCGTTTGGGCATGATACGCCGCCTAGGCTTCTCCGGCCTCGACCCCGACCGCAGACGCCGCGGCAGTGCCCTGCGCCGGAGCACGCACCGGCACCGCTGATAAACGGACCTGCGCCTCCATCAGCAGAATGAAACGGTCGAACAGCGGGCTGATGTCATGCGGTCCGGGACTGGCCTCGGGATGCCCCTGAAAGCAGAACGCCGGCCGATCGGTGCGTTCGAGCCCCTGGATCGAGCCATCGAACAGGGACCGATGGGTCACGCGCAGCGTGGCTGGCAGACTCTCCTCGTCAACCGCAAAACCGTGGTTCTGACTGGTGATCATCACGCGCCCGCTGGTAAGTTCCTGCACCGGATGGTTGGCGCCGTGATGGCCGAATTTCATTTTTATCGTCCGCGCACCGGAGGCCAGCCCCAGGAGCTGATGGCCGAGACAGATGCCAAACACCGGAAGATCAGCGCCAATGAAGCTGCGGATGGCCTCAATCGCGTAGGTGCATGGCTCGGGATCGCCGGGACCGTTCGACAGAAAAATACCATGGGGACGCAGCGCCAGAGCCTCCTCGGCGCTGGTCTTGGCCGGCACCACCGTGACATGGCAACCGCGATCAACCAGCATACGCAGAATATTGCGCTTAATGCCAAAATCATACGCCACCACGTCAAACCGGCGATCGGCCGCGGCGCGATAACCCTTGCCCTCTTCCCATCCGCCTTCTTCCCAGAGGTAAGGCTCCTTGGTCGTCACCGCCTTGGCAAGATCCATGCCCTTGAGCCCGGCAAAGGCACGGGCGGCGGCGATAGCGGCCTTGCGGTCTATCTTCCCGTCCTCCTCGGCCGCCATGATGCATCCGTTCTGCGCGCCTTTCTGGCGCAACAGGCGGGTAAGCCTTCGGGTGTCGATGCCGGAGATCGCGACGACCCGGTGCTTGCGCAGAAACTCCGGCAAACTCGCGGAGGCACGCCAATTGCTCACTCGCGGCGGAAGGTCGCGGATGACAAGGCCGGAGGCAAACACCCGGGCACTTTCCATGTCCTCGGCATTGACGCCCGTGTTGCCGATGTGGGGATAGGTCAGAGTAACGATCTGCTTGGCGTAGGAAGGATCGGTGAGTATCTCCTGGTAACCGGTCATGGCTGTGTTGAACACCACCTCGCCCACCGCCCGCCCCGGAACACCAATGGCTTCCCCGGCAAAGAGAGAGCCATCTTCCAGGGCAAGCAGGGCAGGACGCATCAGCCGGGTACCTCCACCGGAAGGCATACGAAAACGGAAGAGGCCGCACACGCCTCTCCCGTTTTCGGTAATTCGTTCATTGAATTGGGTGCTTCAGGTTGAAGCATTATGTTACGTGAGCAACCCGTCAAAAGCAAACGGTAAAGTGCTGCGGTTGCCGCGCAACCATCTGGCTCAATACCGCACGAAAGCACCGCAACAGCCCCGATCCTATGATCCGGAAAGATGCCGACGACCGGGGAATCCAGCCAGCAAATCCGACCTAAGACATCCCCCGGAGCGCTGCAGTGGTCCTGCCGGCGGCCACTCACTAACCCGGTCAGCGCAGGCCAAGCACGTCCTGCATGTCGAACAGCCCGTTCTCCTTGTCCCGCAGCCACTGAGCCGCGCGCAATGCACCATGGGCGAACGTCATGCGGCTCTCGGCCCGGTGCGTGATCTCGATTCGTTCACCTGGCGCAGCAAACAGCACCGTATGGTCGCCGACGATGCTCCCGCCACGCACCGTAGCGAAACCGATCGTCTGGCGTGGACGCTCGCCGACGACCCCCTGCCGTCCGTAAACCGCACACTCCTTCAGGTCGCGGCTCAGCGCATTGGCGACGACCTCACCCATGTGCAGTGCCGTACCGGAGGGCGCATCCACCTTGTGCCGGTGGTGAGCCTCGATGATCTCCACATCCGCCTCGTCGCCCAGAACTCGCGCGGCCATATCGACCAGCTGGAAGCACAGATTTACGCCGACGCTCATGTTTGGCGCAAAGACGATCGCCATATCCCGTGCGGCCGCCTGGATGTGCTGCCTGCCAGCTTCATCGAAGCCCGTGGTACCGATGACCATGCGTTTCCCGCCGCCGCGACAGGCACCCAGGTAGGCCAGTGTGGCTTCGGGGCGCGTGAAATCGACCAACACGTCGAACTGATCCAGCATCGCGCCAATGTCATGCCCGATCGGCACGCCCAGGCGTCCGACACCCGCCAGATCTCCAGCATCGCTTCCGATTGCCGGACTCCCCGGCCGGTCTATGGCGACCGCCAAACGCATTCCTTCGCTGCCGTGGCAGGCTTCGATCAAATTGCGGCCCATGCGTCCGCTCGCACCGGTAATGGCAATCCTCGTCATTCGCTTGTTCTCATCGAGAGTTTGGTATTCCCACAACAGGCCGCGTTCACCGGCGAGGCCCGGGGGTTAAAGAGCCACCAACGCTGAACAACGCTTGGCTGACCCGCGCCGGACCGCGGAATACGGCAAATGTACTAAGAATCCGCTTCGGGAGAAAGAAACCGGCCTATTTGGCCCGGATTTCCCCAGGCTGCGGATCATTGTGCCGCCTTGCCCCTATCGAGAGAAACATGCGCGCACCGGGACGGAAAAAAGAACGCGATCCGCGGCCTTTTTCCCATATGGACGATGGCCTCCCCATGATCATTCAAGGGGAGCCTGGGTAACTCATGAAATCGTGGTGACACCCCAACCCACAGGCGCACAGCGATTGAAATGATGGCGTTTGATCAGGCTTTTGGGAGCCGCCGGCAGCCGCGGCTTGCGGAGACCAGGGCGCCTCAATTCGCTCCGCTGGCAGGCAGCTTCAGCGCACGACCCACCATTGCGCGCCGAACCAGCCGTCCCATGGCCACGATGATCCGAAAGCCCAGCAAAATCGCGAGAATTCCGCCGTAGATGTCCGGCTGGGTCTTGTTCAACTTCACGAGCCATAGGTAATGTAGCACGCTGCCGATCGCGATCACATAGATGAGCCGGTGCAGTGCCTGCCAGCGTTTCGACCCCAGACGCTGCACCATGGCATTGGTTGCCGTCAGTGCCAGAGGAATCAGCATCACGAAACTGGCGAATCCGACCGTCATGAAAGGCCGCATAGCGATGTCATTGAACATTGCCGTCCAGTCGAAAAACTGGTCCAGAATGACATAGGCCAGCACGTGCAGGCACACGTAAAAGAAGGCGTAAAGCCCGAACATGCGGCGCAGCCGCAACAACCAGTAGTACCCTGTGAGCTTGCGCAACGGGGTCACACTGAGCGTGACAAGCAGAAACACTAAAGCCCAGCGGCCGGTCGAATGTTCAATCGCGGCGATCGGATTGGCCCCGAGACCACGGCGAAATGCGTCCAGTGCCAACACCACAAGCGGCAGCAGGCAGGTCGCGAACACAGCACGTTTCAGCAAGAGAATGCGCGCAGCAACCATACGTCAGAAGTACCTGTTCAGATCCATGCCGCGATACAGCTGCGCTACCTGGTCGCCGTAGCCGTTGAACATCAGCGTCGGACGCTTGAAGAAGTCCCCGATGCGGCGCTCGCGCGCCTGACTCCACAGCGTGTGATCGTCGTGCGGGTTGACGTTGGAGTAGAAGCCGTATTCGGACGGCACTGCCCTGACCCAGGTCGTGAGCGGCTGCTTCTCCACGAAGCTGATCCGGACAATGGACTTGATGCTCTTGAAACCGTATTTCCAGGGCACCACCAGCCGTACCGGTGCCCCATCCTGGTTGGGCAGCACACGGCCATAAAGCCCAACCGCGAGAATGGTCAGCGGATGCATGGCTTCGTCCATGCGCAGTCCTTCCACGTAAGGCCAATGCAGGATGTCGGAACGCTGCCCCGGCATCTCTTTAGGATCATAAAGCGTCTCGAATTTCACGAATTTGGCGCGGCCGGTGGGCTCCAACTGCCGGATCAGCCGGTTCAGCGGAAACCCTACCCACGGGATCACCATCGACCATGCCTCGACACAGCGATGACGATAAATGCGCTCCTCCAAGGGATTCATCTTGAGGAGTTCGTCGATGTCGTACGTCCTGGGGCGTCGCACCGCGCCGTCCACGCCGACCGTCCACGGGCGCGTCACCAGGCTTGCGGCAAGCGTCGCCGGCGAATACTTGTCGGTGGCGAACTCATAGTAGTTGTTGTAATGCGTGATGTCCCGGTACGTCGTTGGCCGCTCGCTGGTGCTGACGGGGCTCCTGCGGGCAGGCGGCAGCTTGGGCAGGTCAGGCGACGAATCGGCGGCGCTGACGTCAGTCAAAAACAGGCTTGCGGTCGCTACCGAGGCGGCCATTAGAAACCGGCGGCGGCCGTTATACACGGCCTCGTCGGTGATTTCGGATGGACGGATATCCGGAGATTTCGCGATGAGCATGGCACACCCCTAGAATCTGTGTGGTGAAAGACCTGGGAAGTCAGAAATTTGGACAGCGGCCAACGGTGGAGTTCCCCGCTACCGAGCGGACCGTAGGTTACAGGCTTATGTAGGCGTAACCGCGCTTTTGCAGTTCCATGAGGTCGACTGCGCCCGAATCTACGTACTTGGCAAACGGCAGAATGTCCTTTTTTGTCAGTTTCAGGGACTTCAGCGTGTTTCCGCAGGCGTGGAATTCGACCCCGTAATCGTTAAGGCTGGAGACTGTGTTGTGGATGAACTTCGATACGGGGCGCAGTGGTTTCTTCAGAAGGATGTGGATCCCGGGGCCAAATGCGGTCACGACGATTCTGACGTTGTCGCCGTATTTCCTCAGCACCGCGCTGACCGAGAACAGCACGTGCTTCTGGTATGCGGGATCCGCCTTGTTGAACTGGAACACCACGAAATGGTGCGGACGATCGCCCGGAAACATCACCTCGCCGCCCCCGTTTCCACCGGAGCTGGCGAGTGCCAAGCGCTCGGATCCCAGCACCGCAAGTCCACCAGCTGCCGCCAGCCCTCCGAGGACTTTGCGCCGGCCGGCGCTGATGGAGCCGGGGAGTTTGCGCCGACCTGACATAGGCTATCCTCGCGTCAATGGTTTATCGGGAGAAGAGGCTCGCTTTCAGAAGACGCGCTGCCGTCGGGAATTATTCCGAGGCAACGGGGTCGGGTCACCCGAGAAAGCTTTTGAGCTTGTCCATCCATGACTGCTCGCGCGGATAATGACGCGCGCCGCCGGAGCGAACCAGCGAATCGAACTCCTCCAGCAACTCCTTCTGGCGCTTCGTCAGATTGACCGGAGTTTCAATGCTGGTATGGCAGTAGAGGTCGCCGACGCTGCCCGAACGCACGTTGGTTACGCCTTTGCCGCGGAGCCGGAAAACTTTGTCGCTCTGGGTGCCTGCTGGAATCCTGAGCGTAGCGCGCCCGTCGAGTGTAGGAATTTCCACCTCACCGCCAATGGTAGCTGTGGAGAAGCTGACCGGCATTTCGCAATGCAGGTCGTCTCCATCGCGCTTAAAGATCGGATGTTCCTTTAGTCGTATCTGGACATAGAGATCACCGGGCGAACCGCCGTTCTCCCCCACCTCACCCTCACCAGCCAGCCGGATCTGGTCACCCTCATCGACACCGGCCGGCACTTTCACCGACAGCGTCTTCATGTGCTTCACACGTCCCTGGCCATGACAATCGGGGCAAGGAGAACTGATAATCTTGCCGCTGCCACGGCAATTCGGACAGGTCTGCTGTATGGAGAAAAATCCCTGCTGCATGCGCACCTGGCCATGCCCACCGCAGGTCGGGCAGGTCGTGGCGGAGGTTCCAGCCCGCGCTCCACTACCATGGCAGGTCTCGCAAGTCTCAAGGGCTGGCACTCGAATGCGCATTTCGGTGCCGCGTACCGCATCCTCCAGACCGAGCTCCAGATTGTAACGGAGATCCCCGCCACGGAAAGTCTGATTGCCGCGTGCACGTCCGCCACCTCCGAATATGTCGCCGAAAACGTCGCCAAAAATGTCGGCGAAATTCGCGCCGGCGCCGGCACCGTAAAATCCACCGGCACGCCCGGCCGCGGCCGCGCTCGGATCGACTCCGGCGTGGCCAAACTGGTCGTAGGCCGCACGCTTCTGTGCGTCGCTCAGGATTTCATAAGCCTCTTTCGCTTCCTTGAAGCTGGCCTCGGAACTCGCATCATTCGGGTTGCGGTCCGGATGATGCTTCATCGCCAGACGCCGATAGGACTTCTTGATTTCCGCCTCGGACGCGTTACGCTGCACCCCAAGTACTTCGTAATAATCGCGTTTCGCCATGGCTTGAAGTTTCTAAGTATTCCTGCCCCCGGGTGAAACCGGGAATCTTGTTTCCTGCCGCCCAGATCCGCGCACAATCCGCAGCTCGCGATGCGTTGCCCATGGCAAAAGGCACCGTGACGAAACCGCAGTTCCGTCCACCGTGCCCTTACGCCACGGCTGATACCGGTTACTTCTTGCCTTTGTTTTCCTTCACTTCCTCGAATTCGGCGTCTACCACATTGTCCTTGCTTCCGGACTCGGCTCCCCCCTCAGCGGTGGTACCGGTGGTATCCGCACCCTGGGCCTGGGAACCAGCCTGACTGTACATCTGCTCGGCCAGTTTGTGGCTTGCCTCGGTCAACGCATTCGATTTGCTTTCGATGGCATCCTTGTCGTCGCCCTTGACCACGGATTCTAGATCGCGTATCGCCGATTCTATACTGTCCTTGTCCGATGCTGGGATCTTGTCGCCCATTTCCTTCATGGACTTGCGCACGCTGTGGATCAACCCTTCGCCACGATTGCGTGCGTCGACAAGTTCATGCGCCTTGCGGTCTTCCTCCGCATGAGCCTCGGCATCCTTGACCATGCGCTCGATCTCAGTTTCGGAAAGACCGGAACTCGACTTGATTACGATCTTGTTTTCCTTTCCGGTTGCCTTGTCCTTGGCCGATACGTGCAAGATACCGTTGGCGTCGATGTCGAACGTAACCTCGACCTGAGGCACACCGCGCGGCGCCGGTGGAATATCGCTCAGGTCAAACCGGCCCAGCGACTTGTTTCCGCTCGCCATTTCGCGCTCGCCCTGCAGCACGTGCACCGTCACCGCGGTCTGGTTATCATCGGCGGTAGAGAACACCTGCGACGCCTTGGTCGGAATCGTGGTGTTCTTCTGAATGAGCTTGGTCATCACCCCGCCCATAGTCTCGATGCCGAGGGACAGCGGTGTCACGTCCAGTAACAGAACGTCCTTGACCTCGCCACCCAGCACCCCGCCCTGGATCGCCGCGCCGATCGCCACGGCCTCATCCGGATTGACATCCTTGCGGGGTTCACGGCCGAAGAAATCTTTCACCGCCTCCTGCACCTTGGGCATGCGGGTCTGGCCGCCCACCAGGATCACGTCGTCGATCTCGCTCGCCTTCAGGCCGGCGTCCTTCAGCGCGATCTTGCACGGTTCAACCGTGCGCGCAATCAGGTCTTCCACCAAGCTCTCGAGCTTGGCTCGCGTGAGCTTGATATTGAGATGCTTGGGACCGCTGGCATCTGCGGTAACGTACGGCAGATTCACGTCCGTCTGCTGACTTGAGGACAGCTCAATCTTGGCCTTCTCCGCGGCATCCTTCAGGCGCTGAAGCGCAAGTGGATCCTTGTACAGATCGACACCGCTGTCTCTCTTGAACTCATCGACAAGGTAATCGATGACGCGCTTGTCAAAATCTTCACCACCAAGGAACGTATCGCCATTGGTCGAAAGAACCTCGAACTGGTGCTCCTTGTCGACTTCGGCGATCTCTATAATCGAGATATCGAAGGTGCCACCACCCAGGTCATATACCGCGATCTTGCGGTCGCCTTCCTTCTTGTCCATGCCAAAGGCGAGCGCGGCCGCGGTCGGCTCGTTGATGATGCGTCTGACTTCGAGACCGGCGATCTTGCCGGCGTCCTTGGTGGCCTGACGCTGCGAGTCATTGAAATAGGCCGGCACGGTGATCACCGCCTCGGTGACCTCCTCGCCCAAATAATCCTCGGCCGTCTTCTTCATTTTCTGCAGCACGCGCGCAGAAACCTCCGGCGGCGCCATGGACTTGCCCCTGGCCTCAACCCAGGCATCGCCGTTCTTCGCCTTGGTGATCCGGTAGGGCACCATCTTGACGTCGCGTTGAACCACTTCGTCTTCGAACTTGCGGCCGATCAGCCGCTTCACCGCATAAAGGGTATTGGCAGGGTTGGTGATCGCCTGGCGCTTGGCTACTTGGCCCACCACCACCTCATTGTCCGTCGTAAACGCGACGATAGACGGCGTCGTGCGGTCGCCCTCGCTGTTCTCGATGACGCGCGGCTTACCCCCCTCCATAATCGCTACGCAGGAGTTAGTAGTGCCTAAATCGATGCCGATAATCTTTGCCATTGTCCAATCCTCTTAATAACCTTCTTTTCGGTAGGTTTACCGTGCCTCAAGGCAATAGGTGGGGGTAAAGCGACGTTTTTCAAGCAAATGTATTCACGATTCGTTGCGCTTGGCGACCACCACCATCGCCGGCCGCAGCAAACGGTTGTGCAGGAGGTAGCCACGCTGGACAGTGGCCAGAATATGGTTCGCTGGCACTTCCGCGGACTCAAGCATGGTCATGGCCTGGTGGCATTCCGGGTCGAACTTTTCGCCCTTTTGCGGATCCACTACCGTAATCGAAAATTTCTGGAAGATGGTGTCCATCAGCTTCAGCGTAAGATCAAGCCCTTCCACCATTTTCTGGATCAGTGGCCGTCCCGCAGCCTCTTCAGCATGGGCCAGGGCATCGATGGCACGGGCACGTTCCAGACTGTCCTTTATAGCCAAGACCTCAAGAGCGAAGCGCTCAATGCCAAATTTATGGGCGTTGGCCACGTCCATTTCCGCGCGCCGGCGAATATTTTCTGTCTCCGCCTTCGCCCGCAGAAACTTGTCCAGATTTTCAGCAGCTTGGCTGCGTGCCGCGTCGAGTTCAGCCCGCACACCCGAAACGTCGGCTGCTGCGTCCACTGGCCCGGCAGTCAGCGGCGGCACATTGGCCGCGGCTGCGCCGGAGGGAATGTTGACCGGAACATCGGTTTCAATGGGGTTCTTGTGACTCATGTTTCTAATTCAACTCCATTGCCGCGGCGGTTGAAGCCGACATTATAGTCCGTGATCAATGGGGACCTGCAAGTGGGCTTTCAACTGGCACCGCGGGCGCAAAA
Organism: Pseudomonadota bacterium; assembly: GCA_027364845.1. GTDB lineage: Bacteria > Pseudomonadota > Gammaproteobacteria > Acidiferrobacterales > UBA6901 > JAJYCY01. The sequence continues at coordinate 37,301 of DAHXOO010000023.1, forward strand.
ACGATCAACGTCCTTCGGTGCTGAGAACGCCGCCCAGCAGACGCGCCGTGACGTCCACGATCGAAATGACGTGGTCATAGGCCATGCGCGTGGGTCCAATAACTCCAATCGTACCCACCACGCGCCCATCCACCTGGTATGGAGCCATGACCACGCTGCATTCGTCCAGCGCCTGGTATCCGGATTCGCCACCGATGAAGACCTGGATGCTTTCGGCATGCATGCTCTGATCAAGCAAATGCAGCAGATCACGCTTGGTGGTAAACGTTTCAAAAAGCTTGCGCAGCTTCTCTATATCCCCAAGATCCGGAATTTTCAACAAGTTGGATTCTCCGCTAACCACCAGATCCGGCTCGCTGCTTTGTTCGTCAGCAAAAATATGGCGCGCCATGTCGGTTGCGTTCTTTACGGCGCGCTGCATCGCATCCCCGTCCGACTGCAACTCCGCCAGCAGACCGCGCCTGACCTCGCTGAACGGACGACCTGCGTACCTGTCATTGAAGCAATTGGCGGCCTCGACCAGCTCGGCAGCCGAATAACGACGGTCGACGTTGATCACACGGTTATGCACCCTGCCGCTGCGGGTCACCAGAATCACCAGAACGCGGTTGGCCGCAGGCAGAGAAAGAAACTCGATCTGCCGGAAGGACTCCTCCTGCCGTGGAACCAGCACGATTCCGGCGAGCTTGGTCACCTGGGAAAGCAGCGTCGAGGCTGATTCCATGAGGTGCATGGGATCGCCGTCGTAGGCAAGCTCATCGCCGAGTCGGTAAATTTCCGCGCTGTCAAGGGACCGCACCGTAAGCAGGCTATCCACAAACATGCGGTAGCCCAATGCCGTCGGAATCCGGCCCGCCGAAGTGTGGGGCGAGCGAATCAGCCCGAGATCCTCCAGATCCGCCATCACATTGCGTATGGTCGCAGGACTCAGGTCAAGGCCGGCTTGCTTCGATAGTGTCCGCGAACCGATGGGCTGGCCGTCGGTAATATACTTTTCAATCAGCGCTTTAAGCAAAACCTCCGCGCGGGGGCTTAAGGCCATCGGCACGAATATCACTCCGGTCTGGCACTCTGGGCACCTGAGTGCTAAAGGCAACCTATCAACCTGAGCGGAGTCTGTCAACACCATCAGCCGCACAGCCTCACCCGTTCCGCTGTGTCGACAAAGCCCGGCAGGTGGCTGCCGCAACTGTTCGGTTTTGGCGGCTCCGTCACCCCATGATAGCTTATCGCCAACCACCGGACGCTAAGTGATGCCCAAAGACGACCAAATCAAAGCAAGCGCCATCAAGAGAATTGGGCTGTTCAGCAAATACGGGGACAAGACTGTCGGGGAGGTCCTTGAACGGCTTTACGCCTTCCTGCGCGCCCGTCGGCTGGATGTCGTGCTGGAAGAAACGACAGCAGGCCTGCTCGCATCGCCCGGTGCCCGCACCGCCCCGCCCGAGAAAATCGCGCTGGAGATCGATCTGGCAATCGTGGTCGGCGGCGACGGCACTATGCTGAACGTGGCTCGTCGCCTGGCGCCGCGTGCGGTGCCCCTGATTGGAGTGAACCTTGGCCGTCGCGGCTTTCTCACCGACATTCCGAAAGATGCCGTGCTGGACCGCCTTGCCGAGGTGCTGGCAGGAGATTTCCGCAGCGAGCAGCGGATCATGCTGAATGTCGAGCTGCGCCGCGAAGATCGCGTCGTGCACACTGCCATCGCGTTGAACGACGTGGTTGTTAACAAGGGGCAGTTGGCGCGTCTAATCGAGTTCGAGGTATACGTCGACGACGAGTTCGTATGCAGCACGCGCGGTGACGGCATAATTGTCGCCACGCCAACCGGATCGACAGCCTATGCACTGTCTGCCGGCGGGCCGATTCTGCACCCGACCCTGCCGGCGCTCGTGCTCGTGCCAATTTGCCCGCACACTCTGAGCAACCGGCCAGTAGCGATCAACAGCGACAGCCGCGTAGAAATCGCAATGATTAATTCCAGCAATCAAAGCGCGTTCCTGACGTTCGACGGCCAGATGGGGCATGCGCTTCAGGACCATGACCGCATTTGCGTACGCCGTTCCGACAACCCAGTCACACTGATCCATCCATCCGACCACAGCCACTACGACGTGCTACGAACCAAACTGCGCTGGGGCGAAAATTTCTAGGATGCTGCGCCAACTGCATATCCGCGATTTCGCGATCATTCACAGCTTAGAGCTGGAACTCGCCCCGGGGCTTACGGTCGTTACGGGCGAGACCGGCGCAGGCAAATCGATCCTCATTGACGCGCTCGCGCTGGCTTTGGGTGAGCGCGCTGAGGCCGGCGTGATACGCCAGGACTGTAAACGCAGCGAAGTCTCCGCAACATTCGATCTGCATGTGCGTCAGGACGCCACACACTGGCTCGAGGACCATGACCTGTCCGCAGACACAAACGAGGAATGCGTACTGCGTCGGGTTATCGAGTCGGGCAAACCGTCCCGTGCCTACATCAACGGCCGCCCGGTACCGCTGCAGTTGTTGCGGGAGCTGGGCGAGCACCTGGTTGATATTCATGGCCAGCATGAGCATCAGTCGCTGCTCCGGCGCGATATCCAGCGCCAGGTCCTGGATGATTATGCCGGCCTCGCCTCTGACATCGCGCATCTGGCCGATTGTCACAATCGATGGAAGTCGCTGCAGGCACGGCGCGATGCCCTGAGCCGCGAGGGCTCGGACCGAAACCTGCGGCTGGAACTACTGCGGCATGAGGTGAGCGAGCTGCGCACCCTGGATCTCGCTGCCGACGAGATTCCACAACTTGAAGAAGAATATGCCCGGCTCGCCAATGCGAGCGAGCTTCTGCAAGGTGCGCAGG
>DAHXOO010000024.1:0-12335 GCA_027364845.1 Pseudomonadota bacterium
ACCCTGCCCAACCGCGCGGAAATAGCTCGCACCAAGGAACGACAGGAACTCGTTGACCAATGGGCTGTTGGCGGAATGGCTGTAGACGCTCAAACCCGCAGTCGGCACTACGCCGGGAAGTCGATGCGCCAGCTGCGGATCGCCGTGCACGACCACCGGCAGTTGCGCAAGCAAGGTCTTGTCGCCAGCAACAACATAAATCTGCGCCGGCCATTTGAAGAGGTAGCCCGCGGGATAAAGACTGACATGAAAGGGCGTGCCCAAGGGCCACCCTGGCAGGCGTCCAGAAAAAGCAATCTTGCCGTAATCGACAAAGCTCAGTGACTCCAGGACAGGCGGGATAGGGACCGGCGCCTGGTAGCGATGCGATGCCAGCGCACTGGCCTTCTTCAGCACCATCCCGAAAGTGCTGTCAACCCGCGCCTGGGTCTGGCCCCATGCCACCGGCAAGGACGTCGGGTTGAAGGCATGGTGATCAGACCGCAGCGCCTGCGCCAGACTGGACTCACGCGCGGCCAGCACCTCCATCTCGGTCTGCAATTCACTTACGGTTTGCCTTCGGCGGGCGGTCTCTTCGTGGGTCGCTGCCAACGCCTGGCTGCTTTGGCTGAGCGCCTGCTGCGAGCGCAGGTCGGCATGCTTGATCGTCGCCGGCAGAGCGCAGCTGCTCAAGGCGGCTGCGGTCACCACTGTGGCTACCATCGCGTACCGCACAGCGCTCATCAGCAGTGGCGCCCCATAAAATGCTCGCGACGTTTGTCGTCGACCTTAAGCCGTGGACCGAGCGCCAGCCAGGACGAGTGCCTTTGCGGACGTGGTCCTTCCGCACGGGCATGGATGCCATCCATCCAGTGACGCGCCCCTGGTCCCTGCAGCGTCCAGATCCGCCGATGTAGCGCTGCCAAGGACTCCCGATCGCTCAGCAGGTGCAGTCTGTCACGTCCATTGAGTATGCTTGGACCATTCCTGAGCGCGCGCGCCATAACAAGCCGGCGATGCAGCACCACTGCTTCGCCGGGCGCACGGCGATACCTCAACAGGGCGCAATGCAGAGCGTTCACGCCGGGATCGACGACCGCTGCAAGAAAGCCCCGAATTGGCGTGCATCTCCGAGCCGGTGGTTCGCCACGGACTCGTTCGAAGATGCGCAGCAGCGGTGGCCTCTCAATCTCCTCCGGGGTTATGAACAATCCCAGTCTGCGGGCGCCCAGGGCAGGTCTCACGCGGCTCGTCCATACCGACATTGGGATCGCCAGGAGCCAAGCGATGATGATTGGCGTGAGCCACCAGAAGTAGCTGGGGCTCAACAGATAGACAAGACCACCCCAGACCACGGCTAGAATCGTGCCGGTCGTATGATGACGCAGGGCCTGACGCCACGAAGTGCCTCCATCACCACGTACCTGGGGGCCCCAGCTGATCTTGCGGCCAGCCATAATCGATAGGACGAACATGCTGTGAAACAACATGCGCACAGGCGCAAGTAGCGCCGATACCAGGCTCTCCAGGGTAACGCTGACAATGAGTGGCCCTAACCCTCCGAACAGACGTGTTCGCCTGCGCACAACCACCAGCAGCAGCGCCAGCAGCTTTGGCAGAAACAGAATTGACATCGTGAACCAGAACAAGGCAAACGCCCAATGGGGGTGCCACACTGGCCAGACCGGAAACAACATATGGGGTTTGGGGAAATAGCGAGGCGTCACGATGCGATGCAACACCACTTCGACGCTCGATAGGACGAGAAACGCCACCCATAATAGCGATGACATATAAGACATGATGCCGCTGAGAAATACAGCCCGGTGGGGAAATGCAATCCCGCGTGCAAACAAGACCCGTGTGTGCTGAAGATTGCCCTGAGCCCAACGCCGATCCCGCTTCAACTCATCAAGGAGCGTCGGGGGCATCTCTTCATAACTGCCCTCCAGGCTCGGCTCCAGCCACACACCCCAGCCCGCCCGGCGCAAAAGGGCCGCTTCGACAAAATCGTGGCTCATAATCTCGCCGCCAAGCGCGCCACTCCCCGGCAGGCGCGGCAACGCACAATGGCGCATGAACGGCGCGATCCGAATAATGGCGTTATGGCCCCAGTAGTGCCCGTCACCCATATGCCAAAAATTCAGTCCAGCCGCAAAGACTGGGCCGTAGAGACGATTTCCGAACTGCTGAATCCGACCGAATAAGGTGCGTTGGTGAATAGCTGCCGGCAGCGTTTGAATCAACCCTACGCCGGGGTTTGTTTCCATGGTCTCGACCAGCCGCGTAAGTGCCGAGCCGCTCATAAGACTGTCGGCGTCGAGCACGACCATGTAGCGGTAATGGCCACCGAAGTGGCGGCAGAAATCCGCGATGTTGCCGCTCTTGCGCTTGATATTGCTACGCCGGCGCCGGTAGAACACCCGGGCCTGTGGACCGAGCTTGCGGCGCAGCGCCGCCCACGCGATCTCCTCCTCTACCCAGGCGTCGGCATCGTCGCTGTCGCTCAGGATAAAAAAATCAAATTGCTCGAGGCAACCAGTCTCATCAAGCGATCGATGCACGGCTTCAAGGCCAGCACATACACGCACAGGGTCTTCGCGAAACACAGGCATTATCACAGCGGTTCTGGGGTTGTCAGTCACCGGAGCGCCTTGCTTTCTGCGCAACACCGGACGCCGCCAAACGAGCAGCGCCACGGCTCCCGCGATGGATATCCACAGACCGATAGAGATCCAGCCAAACAGAAGCCCGAACACGACAGCCAAGCCGCCATTCAGCCAGTCCAGGCCAGGATGTGGTAGGACCTCGAGCATGAACTGGCTCGCAACATAGCTTGGGATCAGCACCAGCAGGGCCAACAGCATGCCACGCCAGGATATGAGTGGGCCAGCCTTTCCCTGCGATCGCCAACGCTCCGATGCCATGGATTGACGCACCAGGGGAGGCTGCGCAGTGATGTCGGCATCAACGTGGTTGCGGGTTCCGTCAAGCCAGATATGAAGCTGAAAGCATGCCGCCGCAGAGACATCGTCTCCGCCTTCAAGCCCAACATTCGTATGGTGGCATGCCATGAGTCGTTCAAGGCGCAGGAATGCTTCGTCCGCGCTGCTAGCACCTTCGCTCGCCTCTCTAATCCACGGTGCAAGCAACACTTCCGGAACGCCAAGCGCTTCCAGATAGGACCGCAACCGCGTCTGGGTCAGTTGGCGGTCTTCAACAGGCGGCGGCAATTCGCCGGCATGTTCAATTTTCTTCTCTTCGAATCCCACAGCCTTCCCTGACTGGCGCATGCTGAAACACACTCTGCGTCAACAACCGCCCAGCCATCAGTGGAGCTCTCTCGAATATGAGCTCGCCCGGTGTATCCGTCGTTAGGCTATCCCGTCGCCGGGAAGGTTCCTGGCAGATATAGGGGTACTACCGCGGAACATCGGTCTATTTTAACTGAAACGCCTTCACATTTCGAAAGAGAGCTCACTATATCTTGGCAGATCGTATGCACCGGGCGTTGAGTTTGAAGGTCAATACCGACCGGGTCGATGAGACCCATCTCCACTCCCCACCGGCTGCCGAAAACGGCGACAAAAGGTAGGTGCCGGACGACGCTCGGCGAGGAGCAATAAAGACCCGAAACACCAGACAGCAAAACCCCGGGGTCTTTCGTCACGTCTCGACAAACAAGCCACGTGAGCGATCACGCTGTTTTTCGATTCCTAACGTCTGCTGATCAAGCAATCACTCCACGGGCTTTGCTGCCTGCCACGATATCTCGATTTCAGAGTGCTGCGGGCCATATCGCTGCAAATAAATCGCTATATAAAGAACAAGCGCGAGCGAAGTCGATGATAAGTTTTCCCATCCCCATGTGATGGGTTCTGGACTATTCTGTCATATATCCGGTCAGGTCCAGGGAAAAGCGGCCAAAATGGCGTAGAGACCGCCGAGAGTCAGTACTGCAGCAACTACGTCATCAAACATGATACCGAACCCGCCTTTCACGTGATGATCTACCCATCCGACCGGACCATGTTTGACAATGTCAAACAAACGGAACAGGGCGAATGCAATCACCTGAGTGAGCCAGCCGGCCCGCTGCGGAGAAACTCCGTCCACGACGCTTAACACCAGCCACATGGCGACCACTTCATCGAGCGCCAATTGCGGGGGATCCTGAATCTGCAGGGTGCGAGCACCTTTGGCGCAGGCCCAGACTCCCGCCACAAACCCCACAGCGGTCATGATCCCTCGTGCTGGCAGGGGTAGAAATCTCCCCAAGGCGTCGTAGGTCAGCCACCCCATCAGACTGCCTGCAGTGCCTGGTGCAATCGGCGAGAGCCCGGCACCGAAACCGGTAGCCAGAAACAGCACAGGGCTTCGGAGTACCTGCTTCCAGAGCGGCAATGTTTCCTGCATCGGGACAATATCTGATCTTGGTTGCTAGAGATTCCGGATATAAATCGTCGAAATCATATCGGCGCCAGTGCCGCGATATCAAGTACGCTGCGCCGCACCTCTGGGATCACCGGCCGTACGCAGGCACAGCATCATGCATGGCGCTCCAGCGATATTAACAACGGAAGCGAGCCAGTCCACTGTCCGCTCTATGCCACAACAGGTTCAGCCCTCGGAAAGCCGGACCCGATGGCACACCCTGCCGTTGTTCGCCGAAGGACGGCATCGGATATCGCAAACCCCGCGCAAGCCGAACCAATCAACACCGGCTTGCGAATGATACAAGTAAATCCACCCCTGCGCCGGTCCAGCACCCAAACCAACCACGCTCACCGCGCCTTCGGCAACACCCTGGTCCATGCCCTTCGAGGGGCGTGTCTTTGACTACCACACGTCCCACGGACAGCACAATCCTGCTTTACCATTCCAGTCTCGGCACCCATGGCCGCGAACCACTACGTCGGCTACTCGACCAAACGATAACCAACCCCGGTCTCAGTAATAAGATGGTTGGGTTGGGCAGGATCAGATTCAAGCTTCTGCCGCAGGTGGGCCATGTAGGTCCGTAGATAATGGCTACTGTCCACGTGCGCCGGTCCCCAGACCTCCCTGAGCAGCTGCCGGTGCGTAAGCACCTTGCCAGCATTGCGGATAAGAACACCTAGCAGCCGGTATTCGGTCGAAGTCAGATGAACCTCCACGCCGGCGCGGAACACGTGCCGGTTCCCGAGGTCAACCCTTACCTCCCCGAAGCAGAATTCGGATTTATTATTTGCTTCTGGCGCGGCGCCATGCCGGCGCAATACCACCCGTATCCGCGCCAGCAGTTCACCGACACCGAAGGGCTTGGTGAGATAGTCGTCGGCCCCGGCATCCAGCGCATCAATCTTGCCGGCCTCCTCGATTCGCGCCGAGAGCACAATGATCGGCAACTCGGTCCAGGTACGCAAATCGCGGATCACATCGACGCCGTCCATGTCGGGCAACCCGAGATCGAGAATTAGCAGATCCGGCTTGCGCGTGGCGGCCTCTACAAGCCCCTGGCGCCCGGTTTCTGCCTCATAGACCGCAAATCCTTCGGCTTCGAGCGAGGTACGCAAAAATCGCCGGATCTGCTTTTCGTCTTCGATTACTATTGCAACATGCTGGCTGGTCGTCATTCCTGCCCCGGCTTGTCCGCGTCGATTTCGAGCTGCTCCGGTATCACTGGGGGTTCGAGTAGCGGCAGCGTGAACGTGAACTGCGCGCCGCCTTCGCGCACGTTTTCAGCCCAGATCCGGCCATGGTGAGCCTGAACGATCGTCCGGCAGATCGCCAACCCCAGACCGACTCCGGTCGTGGAGGACTCCCTTTCCCCTCGGGTGAACTTTTCAAAGACGCTCTCCAGCATGTGCGGCGGAAGGCCCGGGCCGTTGTCCGTGACTGATACCGCCAAACTCCCTTCCCGGATCTGCCCCGTGATGCGGATCGTGCTGCCGGACGGTGTGTATTTGACGGCGTTTTCGACGAGATTGTACAGCACCCGCTCGATCAGAACGCTGTCGATGTAAATGAGCGGAAGCGCCGGATCGAGAGACACCTGGACTTCGTGTCCCGCGAGTGCCTGCCCCACGGACCGCAATGCGCTCCCCACGATCTCCTCGAGCACATGCCACTGGCGGTTGAGGTGCACACCCTCTGCCTGTAGACGCGCCATGTCGAGCAGATTGCTGACCAGGCCGCTCATTCGCATCGCCTCGTCCGCAGCCGCTTGGGCGAGCTCCCGGCGGTTATGCTCCGACAGATTGGTGCCGGTCGCCAGCGTGCTGGCGATCCCGACGAGGGCGGTGAGCGGCGTGCGCAGATCGTGCGATATCGCGCTCAGTAGCGAATTACGCAACCGCTCGGATTCGATTTTCATCAATGCCTCCTGCGCCACATGCACGAAGTGCACGCGCTCAAGGGCAAGTGCGATCTGAGACGCAAACGTCTCGAGCAGCCGGTGCTGCTCGGGAACGAACACCAGACGCGGGTTGCTCGGCGCGAGCGCCAGAACACCACGTACGCGGATCGGTGCCTTGAGCGGAAGGTAATAGACCGGGCTTGCTGACAAGGTGTCGGTGCCGTAACCCGCCGGCTGCTGGTGATCGAAAACCCATTGCGCGATCGCCGTGTCTAGCGCGGGCACTTTTTGATCGGTGCCGCTGGTTACCGGCGGAGGTACGATCCGCTCCGACAGGTCTGGAAGCAGCACCGCAGTTTCTGCCTGAAATACGCCACGAATGTTGCGATTGGCGATTTCCACGATCTGCTCGGTTTGGACCGCGCCGCTAAGTTCGCGCGCCGCCTCGTAAAGCGACCGCGCACGTCGCTCGCGCAGCGTTGCGACGCGTACCTGATAGCGCAGATTGTATGTCAGGTTACTGATCAAGAGCGCCATCGCCAGCATGACCGCGAATGTAACGAGGTACTGCGCGTCCGAGACCGAAAAAGATAGCTTCGGCGGAACGAAAAAGAAATCGAAAGCCACGACCGACAGCACCGAGCTGACGATTGCGGCCCCGCGGCTGAAGCGGAATGCGACGAGCATTACACTAACGAGGTAGAGCATGACGATGTTCGTGAGAGACAGGTGTTGCGCCAGCGGCATTGCAACAGCGGTCGTCACTGCGCAGGCGGCCACGGCGGCAATATAACCGCGTTTCCACCTGCGCCTCCACTCTCCGGAGACAAGGCTGCTGGTGTCCGATGCACTCTCCTCGGAGACCGACGCCCTTCCTTACGGCTCGTAGCCCACGACATAGACGTCGACGTCGCGCGCCATCAGCGTGAGCTTCTCGGCCACAGAAATCGACAACTGCCGCTGCCATGCCCTGCGCGAGGTCCTGCCGATGACGAGTTTGGAAACGTTGCGACTGCGGGCGTAGCTGAGCAGTGTGGCAACGACATCAGAGCCTCCCATGGTGGCCGTCTCTGCACCCAACTCCCGCGCCAAACGCAGGGTATCGAGGATACGGTCGCGCGCGGCACTCGGCAGACACTGCAATCGCGGCGTTTCGACGTAGATCGCGATCCAGTCTGCGCGCAGATTGCCAGCAAGCCGTGCCGCTCCGCGCACCAGCTTCTCTCCGTCTGGTCCAGGGCCAACGCACACAAGCAGGCGCTCCTTCGCCTGCCACACGCTGCGGATCGCTTTGTCCTCACGGTACTCCCGCATCTGCGCGTCCACCCGGTCTGCGGTGCGTCGCAGCGCCAGTTCGCGCAAGGCGATGAGATTTCCCTTACGGAAGAAGTTCTGGATCGCCTGCTCAGCTTGGTGCGGAACATAAACCTTTCCGTCTTTGAGCCGCTGCAGCAGCTCATCCGGCGGCAGATCGACGACCGTCACCTCGTCGGCGCGGTCGAACACGCTGTCGGGAATGGTTTCCCATACCCGTACCCCGGTGATCTGGCCGACGACGTCGTTCAGAGTCTCGAGGTGCTGTACATTGACCGTCGTGTAGACGTCTATGCCCGCATCAAGAAGCTCCTCGACGTCTTGCCAGCGCTTGGCGTTACGGCTTCCGCGCACGTTCGTATGGGCAAGCTCGTCAACAATGATTACAGCGGGCTTGCGCTCAAGTGCCCCGTCCAAGTCAAATTCCGCAAGCTGCCGTCCGCGATACTCGAGTCTTCGCGGCGGCAGAATTTCGAGGCCCCGCAGAAGCTCCGCGGTCTCTGCCCGTCCGTGCGTTTCGACAAGACCAATGACCAGGTCCACACCCTGCATCCTGAGGCCATGAGCAGCCGACAGCATGGCAAAGGTCTTGCCGCCACCGGCGCAGGCGCCAAAAAATATCTTCAGCCGGCCGCGCTGCTGCTGCGCTTCCTCCCGCTGGACCCGATCGAGCAGACGGTCGGGATCGGGACGCTGCTCATTCATTGGGGATTTTCCGTTCTAGGCAGTCCGCCTGGCGCAGGAGACTCACGACGTCGCGCTCGCAAACGCGCGGTCGATGCGCAGGCCATGGTGGTGGTTATATCGCCCAACCAACCGCCGCTGGTGCCGCAGTCGCAACCGACTGCCACGATCCCCGTGATCGATTCTCCAGTCTGCGAACACACATCGCCCGCCCTGCGGACCATCTTTGAATGACGAAGATGTTGTGCCTTCAGGTTCACCCACAGGAGATTCCACCATGGACCGAAGCCAAACACTGCCCACTGTCGCTCCAACCAGCCCGAACCCGGCTATTCGATGCTCATCCATCGGCTGCCCTCATCGACACCCTCTGCGGCATTTTCCCGCTGAGCATACGCTACATCGGCCGATGTCGGAGCACGCGACACAATCATACATCTGATCGATCCAATTTATAATTTAACGTATTAACAATCATTTACTTACGAAAATATGGGGCATAGAACGGACGAAACCGACCACCATTGGGACAGGCTGGTGCTCAGTGAATCGCATCAAGCGCCAGGTTCAGCTTCAGTACGTTCACTCGCGGCTCTCCGAGAATCCCGAATTGCCGGTTGGTGATATGCTGGGAAATCAGCGTGCGTACACGGCCAAGGTTCAGATGCCGCACGCGCGCGACCCGCGCTGCCTGATAGTACGCTGCCGCAGGACTGATGTCTGGGTCGAGGCCGCTAGCTGAGGACGTTACGAGATCGACTGGTACCGGGGCAGGGTTGCCCGGATCGGCCTCATGCAATGCCTTGATACGGGCCGCTACTTCGTCCAAAAGCGCCGGATTCGTCGGCCCGAGGTTCGAGCCACCCGAGTTGGCTGCGTTATAGGGATAGGGTGTCGTCGCGGACAGCCGGCCCCAGAAGTACTTCGGGTCACTAAAAGGCTGTCCGATCAACTTGGACCCTATAGGGTTCCCTTCTCTGACGATCAGGCTGCCGTTGGCCTGCCGTGGAAAGAACACCTGCGCCAGGCCGGTAACCAGGGCAGGATAGGCGAGACCGGTAAGGATCGTGAAAAATACGAGCATCGAAATTCCAGATTTCACATGGTTCCACATCGTTTTCTCCTTTATGCGAGCCCTAGATGCACCAGGATCATGTCGATAAGCTTGATCCCGATGAATGGGGCAATGACTCCACCCATGCCGTAGATCAGCAGGTTATCGCGCAGAAGCCTGGCGGCGCCAACAGCACGATAGCGCACACCCTTAAGGGCCAGCGGAATCAGTGCGATGATGATGAGCGCGTTGAAAATCACCGCGGAGAAGATCGCGCTCTCGGGCGTCGCAAGATGCATGATATTGAGCGCGTTGAGTTCCGGATAGGTAGTCGCGAACGCTGCCGGGATGATGGCGAAATACTTCGACACGTTAGAAATGGAAAATGTCGTCAGTGCGCCGCGCGTGATGAGCAGCTGCTTTCCAATTTCCACGATCTCGATGAGTTTGGTTGGATTGGAATCCAGATCCACCATATTTCCGGCTTCCTTGGCCGCCTGGGTACCCGTGTTCATCGCGACCGCGACATCCGCCTGCGCCAGGGCCGGAGCATCGTTGGTGCCGTCACCGGTCATCGCGACGAGCCGCCCCTGCGTCTGGTGCTCGCGGATGAGCATGAGCTTTGCCTCTGGCGTCGCCTCCGCCAGAAAATCATCAACCCCGGCTTCGGCGGCGATGGCTGCGGCAGTAAGCTTGTTATCTCCGGTAATCATCACCGTCTTGATGCCCATGCGGCGCAGCTCCGCGAAGCGTTCCTTGATTCCCCCCTTTACGATGTCCTTGAGCTCGATCACGCCCAGGATTTCGCTATCGCTCGCTACCACGAGTGGGGTACTTCCGCGGCGTGCGACATCGCTTACGAGCGTGCCTACATCGGCCGCGTAGCCACCGCCTTTCGCATCCACCCAGGTACGGATGGCGTCAGCAGCACCCTTGCGGATTTGCCGGCCGTCCAGGTCGACCCCGCTCATGCGGGTCTTCGCACTGAAGTGTACAAAGGTAGCACCGAGCTCATTCACGTTGCGTTCGCGCAGGCCGAACTTCTGCTTGGCCAGCACTACAATGCTGCGACCCTCCGGCGTCTCGTCTGCCAGCGAGGCAAGCTGCGCGGCATCGGCCAGCTCACGCTCGGTTACCCCGCGTTTCGGCAGAAAACCGGTTGCCTGGCGGTTTCCGAGCGTGATCGTGCCAGTCTTGTCGAGCAGCAGCGTGTCCACATCACCTGCCGCCTCCACCGCCCGGCCCGAGGTCGCGATCACGTTCGCACGCAGCATCCGGCCAATTCCGGCCAGCCCGATGGCCGACAGCAACCCTCCGATCGTTGTCGTGATCAGGCAAACAAGCAGTGCCACGAGCACAGTGATGGTGATGGGGCTTCCAGCCTTCGCCACCTCGACGCTGTAGATCGAAAACGGCAGCAGCGTCGCGGTAGTCTTGAGGAAGATGAGAGTAAAACCTACTAGCAGGATGAGCAGCGCGATCTCGTTCGGCGTCTTCTGGCGCCGCGCACCCTCTACCATCGCGATCATGCGATCTAGAAATGCGTGTCCGGGATCCGAAGTGACACGGACCACGAGCCAGTCAGACAGCACCTGCGTTCCGCCGGTCACCGACGAAAAATCGCCCCCTGCCTCGCGGATCACCGGCGCCGACTCGCCCGTGATTGCACTTTCATTGACCGAGGCCACGCCTTCGACAACTTCGCCGTCGGCCGGGATCATATCCCTGGCCTCCACCATAAAGAAGTCGCCCTTCCGAAGTTGCGCCGAACTGACCGGGATCGCCGGTGGCCCGTACTTGGGCCTTTCGAGTTTCTTGGCCACCACGTCGCGCTTGACGCTGCGCAACGCCGCCGCCTGTGCCTTGCTGCGGCCCTCTGCAATGGCCTCGGCGAAGTTGGCGAACAGCACTGTGAACCACAGCCACAGCGTGATCGCCAGAATGAACCTCGCCGACGCCTCGCCGTGACCACCCAGGGCCTGGAGCCACAGCGTGGTTGTCAGGATGCTCCCGAGGTACACGACAAACATAACCGGGTTCCTCCACTGATACTGCGGCAGGAGCTTCCTGCATGCGTCGATCAATGCCTGTCGGAAAATATCCCCGGTCACCAAGGAGCCACGCGGCGAACGACTCGATGTCACTTGCATGCTCATGATTTCTATCTCCTGAAGGTCATCCGCGCCGCCAGGCTAGTGACCAGGTATCATCGCCAGATACTCAGCGATCGGTCCGAGCGCAAGTACCGGAAAGAAGGCAAGCGCGCCCACAATTGCCACGGTCCCGATCAACAGCACCACGAACAGCGGTGTGTGCGTTGGCAGTGTACCGGCGCCCACGGGTATCTTCTTCTTCGCGGCCAGCGACCCGGCGATCGCGAGCACGGGCACCATGAGCCAGTAGCGACCGAATAAAATGACCAGCCCGAGCGCGGTGTTGTAGAACGGCGTGTCCGCAGAAAGCCCGGCAAACGCGCTGCCGTTGTTGGCGGCCGCAGACGAGAAGGCGTATAGGATCTCGGAGAAGCCGTGCGCACCGGGATTCGCGACCCCGGCCTGGCCGGCCGCGGTCATCACGGCAATCGCGGTTCCGACAAGCACGAGCAACGGCGGGACGAGGATCACGATCGCCGCCATCTTTATCTCGAACGCCTGGATCTTCTTGCCGAGATACTCTGGGGTGCGTCCGATCATGAGCCCGGCCACGAACACCGCGATGAGGGCAAATGCGAGCATGCCGTAAAGTCCTGAGCCGACACCGCCGAAAACGATTTCTCCGAGCTGTAGCTCCCACATCGGCACCATGCCGCCGAGAGGCGTGAAGGAATCGTGCATCGAGTTGACTGAGCCATTGGAGGCAGCCGTGGTGACCGTGGCCCAAAGAGCCGAATTGGCCTGGCCAAAGCGTACTTCCTTGCCTTCCATGTTGCCGCCAGGCTGCACACTGCTGCTGGTCTGGTCCACCCCC
>DAHXOO010000024.1:12345-39505 GCA_027364845.1 Pseudomonadota bacterium
ATTCCGTAGAGGCCGGCTCCGACACCGCCGAAGATGACTTCGCCGAGCTGGATGTTCACCAGGGGAACCAGACCGCCGAGCGGGGTGAAGCTGTCGTGCATGCTGCTCACGGCGCCGCACGAGGCGTCGGTGGTCACCGTCGCGAAGAGCGCGCTCGCGGCGATGCCGAAGCGTGTCTCCTTGCCCTCCATGTTGCCACCGCCCTGCAGAGCACTGGCTGTCTGGTCAACACCGAGCTTCGTGAGGAGCGGATTGCCCGCCTGCTCGAAATGGACGACCGGCACGAGCAGCACCACGAGCATGATGGCCATTGCGGCGAAAATCGCCCAGCCCTGGCGCCTGTCGCCGATCATGCGCCCGAACGTGTAGCACAGCGCGGCTGGAATCAGGATAATGGCAAGCATCTCCAGAAAATTTGAAAACGGTGTCGGATTCTCGAATGGATGGGCCGAATTGGCATTGAAGAAACCGCCCCCGTTGGTTCCGAGCTGCTTGATAGCGATCTGCGATGCGGCCGGACCGACCGCAATCAGCTGATTTTTTTGGACTACCTGTTCAGTGACTGGATTGCCCTTGGCATCCTTGACCTGCTGGCCCGCGGCATCAAGCTTTGGCGTGTCGTACTGGACCGACTGCACGAGCGGCACCGTCTTGTAGGCCGAGAAAGTCTGCACTACCCCCTGTCCCACGAGCAGGAGCGCAAGCACGAGCGACAGCGGCAAAAGGATATACAGCGTTCCGCGCGTGACATCCACCCAGAAATTGCCGAGGGTTTTGACCGACTGTCGTGCAAACCCGCGGATCATCGCGACCAGCACTGCCATGCCGCTCGCCGCTGAAAGGAAATTCTGTACAGTGAGCGCCGACATCTGCGTAAGATAGCTCATGGTCGTTTCGCCACCGTAGCCCTGCCAGTTAGTGTTGGTGACAAAGCTCACTGCGGTGTTGAACGACGAATCAGGGCTGACGGACGGAAGCGCCTGCGGGTTGAGGGGCAGGTGGAGCTGCAACCTTTGAAACGCATACACCGCGAGCGCACCGAGCAGGTTGAATACCAGTATGGCTAGTGCATACTGCGTCCAGCGCATCTCTTCCGCCGGATTCACCCGGCACAGCCGATATAGCAGGTTTTCGACCGGTGCACCGAAGCGGTTCAGAAACGCTACACGCCCCTCGTACACGTTGGCCATGTACGCGCCCAGGGGTTTGACCAGCAGCAGCACCACGCCCAGGTAGAGCGCGATCTGAACATAGCCGTTCTCAGTCATCAGAATTTCTCCGGGAAGAACAACGCCGCGACGAGATAGATGAAGACCGCAATGGCCAGAATCAGGCTGAGCAGATAGGTCCAGGTCATGAATTTCCCCTCAGTAGCCGGTCAAAGGCGTATACAAGCCCGATGGTGGCAGCGAAAAACCCGATGATGACCGCGATATAGACAATGTCCGGCATAGGCTGAACTCCCGCATGGGATTCAATTGGTGCCGACTATAAAGAGAATGGAATCAATAATCCGTGGAGATTCGGGAGGCCGGTATTAAGAAAACATAAAAATGCCCTGGACCGTGCCCGGCTGCGCCGGAATGGTTCCAGCCACAACGGCTTGTCAGGGAGGGGGTTTATTACAGACGTGCCGGCACACATCGTCCGCAGGCATTCAACCACATCGCTGGGAGAGGCGCCGAGTCAGCACCAGCACCGGAGTGCCTCGCCCAATGCCGATGCCGCATCGGGCAGTCAGCCCGCAGCCGCTCCCGCAGTTGCGCCTTTCCAAAGCGGCGCCACGACGATATTGAGACAGGCATGAGCTGCGCGCAGGGCCGCTTCCGTCACCGCCGAAGTGGGGGCGCGCCCGAAAATGAAGCCGAGATAATTCGAGCCCTCAGGAAGCGGCACCAGTTCATAGCCTTCGCGCACATCGATCACAACGTCCTCGATGTGGGGCACGCGACTTGCCGCCAAGACACCCTCGACGCGCCGCAGTATCCCGGCGCGCGGGATCGGAATCATCAAGACCCCGGCGCTTCCGTCTGGCACTCGCGTTTCCACGACATCCCCCAGCGCGTGCGACAACACGAGCTGCTCCAAGCTGTGGCCGGTGCCGAATCTCAGCAGCCGTCCGCAAAGTCCACCGATGGTGCGCGCCGCAACCTCTAGAATCCAGACACCGCGCTCATTGATCCGGCATTCTGCATGAATCGGACCTTCGCGCAGACCGTAGGCACGACAGGCGTCGGCCAGCCGGCGCCGCAGCAGGGATTGGGTATCCTGAGCCAACCTGGTGGGCGTAATATAGTAAGTCTCTTCGAAATATGGGCCATCAAGTGGATCCGGCTTGTCGAAGATCGCGAGCACCTGCAGACATCCGTCCGTCAGAAGACCTTCGACGGCCACCTCCGAACCAGGTATGAATTGCTCGACGAGAATGTAGCGCCGTTCTTCGGCATTCCCGACTCCGGAAAGAATGGTGCTGATGCGCGCAACGGCCGTCTGCAGCGCGCCCGGATCATCGGCACGAATCACACCGCGGCTGGCCGCCAAGGCGACCGGTTTGAGCACGCATGGATAAGGGATATCGCTGATCTGGGCGGCGAGCGGAACGTCGAGATCCAGCCGCCGGTGCCAAGGCACAGGGACACCGCACTCCGCCAAGCGCGCACGCGCCAGATCCTTGCGCCGCGCAAGTCGCACCGCCGCTATAGGATTGTGGTGCAAAGCCAATGCGCCACATGCCCGGGCGGCGAGCTCGGTGCTGGCATCGTCGGTGCCGATAATTGCTGCAAAAGGCCGGACTCTGGCTTCCTCCGTCAGCACCTGCAGCGCGCTGTCCGGATCCGTGAAATCCACGTACAGCCCGCGCGCATACGCGCTCACCAGCGAATGCCTGCTTTCTGAGGCAATCAACACCTCAACCCCGCGTGACATAGCGGCCTCTATGAACGGCACCGTGCGGTAACTGCCGTGCGGTGCAATCAACAACAGCCGCCTGGCCGTGGCCGCGCTATAATCCGCCGCCGCCGCAACCACCACAGGTACCGGAACCGCCTACACTCTTGAAGACGTTGTTGAACACGAAACTCGGATTGAGATTGTCGCTGCTGAAGTCAATCTCGCAGCCGCTCAGGTAATTGAGCGCGACCGCATCTACCGCAAGCGTGAATCCTTGTCCGTTTACGATGCTGTCAAAGGGGGTGATGCGGTCGGTATAAGTCATTCCGTATGACATGCCCCCACACCCTCCGCCGGTCACAAATACGCGGATTGCCGCGATATCACCCTCGGCTTGACCCTGCAACTCCGCCAGCTTGGCCTGGGCGGCCGCTGTCAGGTGCATATCCTCATCGCCGATCTGCTGCTGAAAAACCGCACTCGCTGGCGTCGCCATAAAAACCCTCATTTAATTGCTAGATTAGCGGTATTTTACTCCAACCGGACCGGCTGCGGAACGCCGGGCAATACAATGCCCTTTACAGGGTTTATAATCGGCTTTGTTTACGATGCTGGCACCGCTATCCATGGCAAGAATCGTCTTTTGTCAAGTACTCAAACGTGAGGCAGAGGGACTCAACCGGCCGCCGCATCCCGGCGCGCTCGGTGAACGCGTATTCGAAAATGTATCACGCGAGGGATGGAACAAATGGCTCCAACGGCTGGCGACCATCATCAACGAGAATCACCTTAGCACCGCCGATCCCGAGAGCATCGAAGTGATTGAGAAGCACATGCTCGGCTTCCTGTTCGGCGAGGGTGATTTCGGCAGTCTGCCAGCAGGGTTTCGCCCGCCAGGAGCGAAGAAGTAACGCCGTCCCGCTCAGTCCCGTGCCAGGGTCACGAACGCAACGGCATGGTCGTCCTCGTCGGCCAGGCTCACGTGGGCGCTATTGATCCCCCGGCTGCGGACAAATTCCGCGGCAGTACCGCTGAATTCGAGGCCGGGCTTGCCGGCACCGTCGTGCGATACACCGATGTCACGATAGGTAAGTCCACCGCTGAAACCAGTACCGATGGCCTTCGCCGCAGCCTCTTTCGCCGCGAAGCGCTTCGCTAGAAAATGCGCTTTGCGCGAGTCCTTGAGATAATCCTCCATCTCGGCAGCCGTCAGGATCCGCTGTGCGAACCTGTCTCCGTAACGCTCGATGTTTCTCCGCATGCGTGATACGCGGACGATGTCAGTGCCGATCCCGAAAATCATCGGCGTGCCTCGAGCATCAGGCGCTTCATCTCACGCACCGCGCCCTGCAGCCCGACGAACAACGCACGTGCAACAATCGCATGGCCGATGTTGAGTTCCACGATCTCCGGGATCGCGGCAATCGGCTGTACGTTGTGGTAATTGAGCCCATGACCAGCGTTCACCTGCAGCCCCAGCTCCCGACCGCGGTCGACGGCGAGCGTTATACGACCGAGCTCGTCGTTGCGTTCCTGATCGGACTGCGCGTCGGCATAGTGACCGGTATGAATCTCGACAACCGGCGCGCCGGCTGCTGCTGCGGCTTCGATCTGTGCCAGCTCAGGATCAATGAAAAGCGACACGTGCACCCCGGCTCCTGCCAAGCGCGCGCACGCTGCCGCAATCCGGCCGCCGTGCGACACGACATCGAGGCCACCCTCGGTAGTGAGTTCTGCCCGACGCTCCGGTACGAGACAGCACTCCTGCGGTCGCAGACGCACGGCAAATTCCACCATCTCCTCGGTCACTGCCATCTCCAGATTCATGCGCGTTTGCAGCACACTCTTGAGTAGTTCGACATCGCGCTCTTGGATATGGCGCCGATCCTCGCGCAGATGCAGCGTCACCGCATCAGCTCCAGCCTGTTCCGCTTCGATCGCGGCCTGAAGCGGATCAGGGTAACGCGTGCCACGCGCCTGGCGCAGCGTTGCTACGTGGTCGATATTGACACCGAGCCTGATCATGAAAGCTGCTCTTTCCGGACGTGGCCACCCGGGAAACGTTCGACGCGGAACAGCGAGCGGCTGAACAGCGGCCGGTCACCCAGGTGCCGCGCAAGGCATGCGCGCGTCAGCGCCTTGCTTTCGCGCAACGCGGCGGCATCAGGAAAGTGCTCGAGCGCCAGCGCCAGCAGGCTTGCCCCTTTGACACGTATGCCACCATCGTCCGCCGGCGCCAACATCGGTCCGCGATCCAGAACGTAATCATATTGGGCATCGGCGGCTATCGGCGAATTTCCTAAAACTTCGCGGTCGAGAACCAGGCCGTAACCCATATCCTGCAGCAGGTGCTTTTCGAACAGACGCAGAGCAACTTCGGTCGCGGCGGGGTTCTGGAGGCGCCTGAGAGACAGGTAGTACACGTCAAACAGGTCTTCGTGAGGGTCGTGACGATGGAGCAGTCGTACCAGCAGCTCATTCAGATACAGGCCGCAGTACACCTGCCCGCCTGCCAATTCGATCGCACCACCAGCCGGTTCGGCGCCGGTCAGAGTAGCCAGTTCACCCTTGCCGCCCCAGCCGATCAGCAGTGGCTGGAATGGCACAAGCAGCGCGTGTAGTGCCGAACGCGGCCGGCGTGCCCCTTTGGCGATCAGACCCAAGCGCCCGTAGGCGCGCGCGAACACTTCCAACAACAGGCTGGTCTCCCCATAATGGCTATGGTGCAGAACGAAAGCGGTTTGCTGCTGCACGCGCATGATCAGACTTCATCCCCATAACCCAGACTGCGCAGCGCGCGGGCATCGTCGGACCAGCCTTCGCGCACTTTGATCCACAACCCAAGATAGACTTTGGAGCCGAAAAGCTTCTGCATCTCCAGGCGCGCACGCCGGCCGACCTCTTTCAGGCGCGCGCCGTCCTTGCCGATGAGTATCGCTCGCTGCCCCTCCTTTTCCACAAGAATGGTCGCCTCAATGCGGATGAGCCGCGGCTCCTGACGAAAGCTATCTATCATGACCGTCACCGCATACGGAATCTCCTGACCGAAGCTGCGGAAAACTTGTTCGCGGACCAGCTCGCTGGCCATGAAACGGTCGCTGCGGTCGCTCACCTGATCCGCAGGGAATTGTGCCGGGTGCCGGGGGATGTGCTTCATCACCGCCGCCTCCAGTGTGGAGATGTTGTCGCCGGTGCGCGCCGATACTGGAATGATGTCGGCGAATACCATCTTTTCGGACGACTCCTGCATGAAAGGCAGCAACTTCGAGCGGTCCGCAAGCCGGTCAATCTTGTTGATGGCCAGCACAACCGGACAGGTCTGACGCCGCGCCAGTGCCAGCGCCGGCGCATCCTCGTCAGTCCATCCCGGTACGCTAATGACCAGCAGCACGCAGTCCACGCCCTCGACACTGCCGGCCGCGGCGCGGTTCAGGTACTGATTCATGTTGCCGCCCCCGCCGTGGTGGACCCCCGGGGCATCCACGTAAATCAACTGAGAATCTGCTGCGGTTCTGATGCCGAGTATGCGGTGGCGCGTGGTCTGCGGCCGGCGCGACGTAATGCTGACCTTCTGGCCGACGAGACGATTCACCAGCGTGGACTTGCCCACGTTGGGGCGTCCACTGACGGCAACGAATCCGCTGCGAAAATCAGCTGTAGTCATTACCCGTCTGCGCCGTCAGTATTGCATAGGCTCTGGCTGCCGCCTCCTGCTCGGCGATGCGGCGGCTGCCGCCCTCACCGCGAACCGGCTGTTCCAAGCCGGCTGCCAGACATTCAACCACAAAATGCTGCTGGTGGGGATCACCCGTTATTTCGAGCATATTATAAATTGGGACGCCAAGAGATTGTTTTTGTAAAAACTCCTGCAGGCGTGTTTTTGGGTCTTTGAGGATCGCAGCTGGATCGATCGAGGCCAGGGGTGCTTGATAAAGCCGCTCGATCACGTACCGGACCTTTTCGAACCCGCCGTCGACGAAGATTGCTCCGAACACCGCCTCCAGCGAATCAGCCAAGATCGAGTCGCGGTCGAACCCGCCACTTTTCAACTCACCTTCGCCCAGCTGCAGATGGTCGCCAATTTTAATGTTCCGCGCCAGCCGGGCCAGTGCTTCCCGACGCACCAGTCCTGCCCGTACCCGGGTAAGCTCGCCCTCGGAAAGCCCTGGAAAACGCCGGTAAAGCACGTCCGCGATGACCAGACCGAGGACGCTGTCTCCGAGAAACTCCAGCCGTTCGTAGTTAGCGCTGCCCTTGCTGCGGTGGGTAAGCGCGCGTCCGAGCAGATCGCAGTCGGAAAACGCATAATCCAGCCGCGCCGACAGGGCCGCGTACCGCCCCGTCACTTCGCTCCCAGCTGCGCGACGTCGTTGAAATCCAGCAGCGCCGTGACGTTGTATGCGAGTGGCACACGCACCTCGTAAGCAATCTGGACGACCAGCGGACTGTTCGGATCCGGTCGCGTCACGTGCAGGTCGGTCTTGAGATGGACATAGGAAACATCGTCGATTTCAAAACGCCGATAGAGCGCATTGATGATGTCCTGCCTCGTCATCGTCGCAGCCCCCGGCTGGCTCGCCATACTGCTCAGGTCTGTCTTGACCTTGGCATTGTTGATATACGGCGGCAGCAGCTTAAAAAACAAAAGCACGAAAAATGCCACCAATGCCGCCACGACCAGCAGACCCCAGAAGGTTATTCCTGACTGCCTATTGCCCCTGCGCATCGTCATTTTCTCCGTAGCATTTGCACTAACCGCCCACATCAATGAATTCGACGTCCGATCCTGCTCCACCGTACTCCGCCGTCATTGGTGAAATCCCAGCTGAACCAGATCATGAACGCCTTGCCGACTATATTCTTCTCCGGCACAGTCCCCCAGTAACGACTGTCCCAGCTTCGGTCCCGATTGTCTCCCATGACGAAATACTGGCCCGGTGGGACTGTAAATTCCAAGGGCGTCGGGTCTGGCCTGTTGCTCAGCAGAAGATCGTGCTCCACACCACCGAGATCCTCCTTGACCTTGCGCGACACGATGCCGTGCTGGTTGCCCTCGCTGTACACGAACTGACCATCTGCAGATTGCGGCATGAGCTTTCCATTAATGTACAGCTTCTTGTCACCGTACACGATGCGATCGCCGGGCAACCCTACCACCCGCTTGATGTAGTCCACTGATGGGTTTCCGGGATAACGAAAGACCATCACATTGCCCCGCTTGGGCTCTTCGACCGACACGATCTTCCTGTTCAGAACTGGCAGGCGCAAGCCGTATATGAATTTGTTCACAAGGATGAAATCGCCGATGCGCAATGTCGGTTCCATGGAGCCTGAGGGAATGCGGAACGGTTCGACCACAAAGGCGCGCACCAGGAATACCACGAGAATAACCGGAAAGAAGGCGCGCGAATATTCAACCACCACCGGCTCTTTGCGCGCCTCCTCCAGCGCTTCCGTGGCCGCTCCGGCCTGCTCCAGTGACAATGCCGTCCTGCGCCGGGAGGGCGCGAGCAAGGCACGATCCAAGACCCAGATCAAACCAGTGACTGCCAACGCAATGAACAAGATAAGAGCGAATGGCATGGTTGCTATTTCTCACTCACGCGCAGGACTGCCAGAAAAGCCTCCTGCGGAATTTCGACTGACCCAAGCTGTTTCATACGTTTTTTCCCTGCCTTTTGTTTCTCGAGTAGTTTGCGTTTGCGGGAGATGTCTCCCCCATAGCACTTCGCCGTGACGTTCTTGCGCAGCGCCTTGACCGTCTCGCGCGCGAGAACGCGCGAACCGATGGCTGCCTGAATCGCCACATCGAACATCTGGCGAGGTATGAGCTCCTTCATCCGCCGTACCAGTTCCTGACCCCGGTAATGGCTCTGATCCTGATGCACAATGATCGAAAGGGCGTCGACTTTCTCGCCATTTATAAGCACGTCCAACCGGACCAGGCTTGACGCCCGGAACTCAAGGAAATCATAGTCGAGCGAGGCGTATCCACGACTGACGGATTTCAGTCTGTCGAAGAAATCAAGCACGACTTCATTCAGAGGTAACTCGTAGGTGAGCATCAATTGGCGTCCTACGTACTGCATGTTTTTCTGAATCCCGCGTTTCTCCATGCACAACCCCATAACTGGTCCCACGTATTCCTGCGGTACCAGGATGCTGGCGCGTATGATCGGCTCACGGATCTCCTCGATCTGTCCCGTGTCCGGAAGCCTGGCGGGGTTCTCCACCGCCACGATCTCGTTCCTCGTCGTCTGCACCTCGTACACTACGGTCGGCGCAGTGGTGATCAGATTCAAACCGTATTCACGCTCCAGGCGTTCCTGGATGATCTCCATGTGCAGCATGCCTAGAAATCCGCATCGAAAACCGAAACCCAGCGCCTGCGAGGTTTCCGGCTCGTAATGCAACGAGGCATCATTAAGACTGAGCTTCTCCAGCGCAGTACGGAACGCGTCATAGTCGGCGGCATCGACCGGATACAGGCCGGCAAACACCCTGGGTTTGATCTCCTTGAATCCTGGCAGTGCGACTGCCGCCTGACGATCGGCATGAGTGATGGTGTCCCCGACGCGCGCGCCGCGCACATCCTTGATACCGGCAATTACATAACCGACCTCGCCCACCCCGAGTTCGGTGGTCGCCTTGCGCTTGGGTGTGAAAATCCCGGTTTGCTCGACATGGTACTCGCGCCCGCTGGCCATCAACCGGATCTTCTGCCCGGCCTTGAGCGTACCCTGCATGACTCTCACGAGCGATACCGTCCCGAGGTAATTATCGAACCAGGAATCGATGATCAGTGCCTGCAGCGGGGCATCCGGATTGCCCTTGGGTGCCGGAACCTGGCTTATTACCGATTCCAGAATATCGACGATTCCCTCGCCGGTCTTGGCACTAGCTCGGACCGCTCCGGATGCGTCGATTCCTATGATATCGGCGATCTCCTTGATTACCCGCTCCGGATCTGCCTGCGGCAGGTCGATCTTGTTGAGCACCGGCAGAATCGTAAGATTAAGTTCGGCGGCCGTATAGCAGTTTGCGACGGTCTGGGCCTGCACACCCTGCGCTGCATCCACCACGAGGAGCGCGCCTTCGCACGCCGTAAGCGAACGTGACACCTCGTAGGAAAAATCCACATGGCCTGGAGTGTCGATCAGATTGAGCCGGTAGGTCTTGCCGTCATGTGCAAGGTAGTTGAGGGCAACGGTCTGCGATTTGATCGTTATCCCACGCTCGCGCTCGAGATCCATGGAATCCAGAACCTGGTCTTCCATTTCGCGTGCCTCAAGTCCGCCGCATTTCTGTATAAAGCGGTCTGCCAGCGTTGATTTGCCGTGATCGATATGGGCAATAATCGAAAAATTCCGGATCAGCTGCCTGTCCCATGCGGTCATCAGGTATTCTCTTGCCTACGTGCGGTCGCCTGTACCTATTGCCGGAACCAGCAGCAAAAGGGCGCCGCTGGCGCCCTGTCGCATGACTCCAATCGATTGCGCCGGATGCTACTCCCGGCCGTTCACCCACCAGATAATACCCTATTTTCCGCAGGTGCGTGAAAGGCGCAACGCCTTCCCGGCGCACACAACTGCGGCCCGGCCTCCACGGGGACAGGAAGCAGGCAGACGGCTGCCGGGCGAATCCACTTCTGCCGCGACGCCGATACCCACCTTACTCCAACTGGTTTGGCTACCTTTCCCCCGCTGCCCTCTGAATTGAGAGCCATCCTATAGGTGCCGTATCCCGGTCATAGCAATGGCAGGCCGTGAACGGCGATGTATGGGTGCTTTCCACAAGCCCCAGACTTCCCGCCGCCGCGCCTTGCCGGCGAGGACTCTGGCAAGGGCGAAACGTACCGCGCGAGTCCCAGGGGGTCGACTACGGTGGGGCAAACTGGCGCCCCAGGGGTCAGCTCACTGAACGGGCACCACTGACTTGCCGATCATGTCGATCGTCTTCGCCGGCACCTCTCCTACTACAGTGATCTGATAATCCCCGACGACCTTCCCGAAAACGTGAACCGCACCTACGTGCGTCAGCCCCTTGATCCTGTCCGGAGACGGACCCGCGCCGATTTTCTGCACGAACACAGACACAACCGCGAGACCGTCGGAGTATACGAAGTGCTCAACGTGGATCTTGCGCCTGGCAGTGTTACGAACCATCCGAAGGGCCAGGACGAACCCCGGCGGCAGCTGCTCGACTTTCCAGTCCAGCTTACCGTTGATGGGCTCTACGACACCGCTTCCCTCACGGTACCAAACCGTACCTTTCCCCGGCTTGCGCGGCTTGAGCGCAACATCCGGTATGAACTCTCCGATCTTGACATTTGTGAACATGAATCGCTCGACAACCTGGTTCCTGTCGTCGAACAAAGTAGACTTCAAAAGCAGATTGGTCTTGCGATCGGCCCACAGCTGGTAGCCATATCGGTAGGAATCCCGGGGCCTGATGATCACGGCCTTGACCTCGTGATCCGCTACCCGCCCGCTGTTGCCCGGCTCGATGATGTAGTACTTCTCCAGCCGATGCAGCGACTGCGGGACGACGGCAGGGAAGTTGCGCATGCCCAGACTGCGATGCTCGACCAGAACGGACTTCTCGTCCGGCAAATAGCACTCCACTTCCCGGCGATTGCGTATCACCTCACGCGCGGCACCATTCAGCGAAACAAGGCGCTCACTGGTTTTTCCGTTTTCCACCTTGTGGAAAACGCGCATGGTGTCAATCTGGTCACCGTACTGGTAAATAAATGTACCCTGATAGTTGAGGGTGCGCGCGGCCTCGCTCATCTTCAAGAGCAGTCTTTCAGCGCTCTCACCAGCGCCAGCGCCAGTACCGGTACTTGCACTGACAACACGAATGACCAGAAACAAAACGACCGGCGCACAACGCAAGGACAGCTGACGGATACTCATCGATGAGAGTTTTCGTTGCGGTATCCGACGACACGCACGTAGGGCATCATACCGTTCATTCCAGCGACAGGTGTAACCTCACCATGCTCCACTAAAAAGGCATTGAGAGCGTCCTGGTAGGCAGCGCGTTCAGTCGGCGCCACGGGTGCCCGCACGGCGGACGCTAACGATGCAGATGCCACCTGGTGATCGGCAACCCTGCGCGCCTGAACTCCGTTCTTCGACGGCTGCAGGCTCACGATCGCCACTGTCGCAACCGACGCCGCGATAGCCAATCCGGCGACGAGCTTTCCTAAGCGGGGCGCTATGCGCCCGGAGAACCTGCGCCGCATTGGCACGACGTTCTCAGATTCGACCATGGCAGTGATGCGATCGGCGATCACAGGGCTCACGACGACGTCCAGTTCCCTGCGCATCGCTGAACGGATCAAGTAGTACCGTTCCCAGACCCCACGCAATTCCCGATCTTCCATCATTCCCCGCAATACCCTGCGGCTATCGCTTTCGGGAAGCTCATCGTCCAACAATTCCGATATTTTCTGCTTCATCGGTACTCCAGACATTTCCGAATCTGCCTTGCCACGGGTACCGGCAAACATCCCGATCCTGGTGGCTCTGAATCAGCCTTCAAGCAGCGGCCGCAATTCCAAATCGATAGCTTCGCGCGCCCGGAATATGCGCGAGCGTACCGTTCCGATCGGACAATCCATCACCGCCGCAATTTCATCGTAGCTCAATCCCTCGAGCTCCCGCAGCGTGATGGCGGTACGCAGGTCCTCCGGCAACGAATCGATCGCCCGTTCTACCGTCCGCGCTATCTCATCTGCCAGCAGATGCCGCTCGGGCGTGGTTACGTCACGCAGGTTCGACCCAGCCTCAATCAACTCCGCCTCCTCGGTCTCCATATCGGACGCCGGCGGGCGTCGTCCCTGCGACACAAGGTAATTCTTTGCGGTGTTGATGGCGATCCTATATAACCAAGTATAGAACGCGCTTTCGCCCCGAAAACCACCGATGGCCCGGTAGGCCTTAATAAAAGCCTCCTGGGTGACGTCCTCCACCTCGGACCGGTCCGCCACGTATCGAGACACAAGCTTGGCGATCCGGTGCTGATATTTCCTCACCAGCAGGTCAAAGGCGGCTTTGTCTCCCTTCTGTACCCGCACCACCAATTCTTGATCGACACTGCGCTCGACCATGCCAGAACATCCCCTTTACCGTGAAGGCAAACGCAGCGCGTCACTTCTTAAAGACCACGGATACAAAATAAAGTTCGCGTTGCCATACCAATCATGGTTATAGTTGTCTTTGTAAATCAGTGGTTCCGGGCTTACCCCGTGGAACTGAAATTGCGCGGAATGATAACGCAAATCGACGATTAGTTCCTTCCCCAGTGACTCTGGCCGAGATGAAACACACGTATGCCCGCCCAATTCGCTGCTAGATCCCGGGAAATCACGACAGATGTCCTGGTTCTGGGAGCCGGAATGGCCGGGTTGGGCGTTGCACTTCGAATCGCCCCCTGGGCACGGGTTGCAGTGGTCGCCAAGGCCGATCTCACCCAGGGTTCCAGTCTTTATGCCCAAGGAGGAGTCGCCGCGGTGCTCAATGACACGGACTCCTATGCCGCTCATATCGAGGATACCCTGCAGGCGGGTGCCGGCCTGTGCCACGCCGATACGGTCGAATTCGTGGTCCGGCAAGGGCCGCAGGCAATAGGCTGGCTGATCGAACAGGGGGTGGATTTCACCCGGGAACCGGGCCCCACCGGCACGCAGTATCACCTGACCCAGGAGGGGGGGCACAGCCACCGGCGCGTGATCCATGCCGCAGATGCCACTGGCCGGGTCATGGAAACGACCCTCGAGTCACGTGCCCGGCACCACCCGAATATAACGCTTTACGAACATCACATTGCAGTTGATCTGATTACCAGACGCAAGCTTGGCCAGCCCGGCCCCAATCGCGCCCTGGGTGCCTACGTGCTGGACATGGGCGCTGGCGAGACCCGCGTATTCAGCGCCCGTTATGTCGTGCTCGCCACCGGCGGTGCGTGCAAAGTTTATCTGTACACCAGTAATCCCGACACCTCGACCGGCGACGGCATAGCCATGGCATGGCGCGCAGGTTGCCGTGTTGCGAACATGGAGTTCGTGCAATTTCATCCCACCTGTCTTTACCATCCTCAAGCAAAGTCGTTTCTGATTTCAGAGGCAGTGCGTGGCGAAGGCGGCATGCTCGTACTTCCCGATGGCACCCGTTTTATGCCAAAGCATGATGCTCGCGCCGAACTGGCGCCACGCGACATCGTGGCACGCGCGATCGATTTCGAAATGAAGCGCGGGGGCCTGGACTGCGTCTACCTCGACATCAGTCACAAGCCGGCTGAGTTCATTTAGAACCACTTCCCCAATATCTACCGACGCTGCCTTGAACTCGGGTTCGACATGACCCGCCAGCCGATTCCCGTGGTGCCGGCCGCCCATTACACTTGCGGCGGCGCGATCACCGACCTGAAGGCAAGAACCGACATTAACGGGCTTTATGCCGTCGGAGAGTGCGCTTTCACCGGCCTGCATGGCGCCAATCGTCTGGCCAGCAACTCGCTCCTGGAGTGCGTGGTATTCGCCACGGCTGCTGCCGCCGATATCGCCGCACAGTTCGATTCTGCCCCTCCCATGCCGGGAAACCTGCCTCCATGGGACGAAAGCCGCGTTTCGGACCCTGACGAACTGGTCGTGGTGTCGCACAACTGGGATGAGCTTCGGCGTTTCATGTGGGACTACGTCGGAATCGTGCGCACCACCAAACGCCTGGAACGTGCACACCATCGCGTCAATCTCCTGCATGAGGAGATCCGCGAATATTACAGCAACTTCCGCATCCACAAAGATCTGGTGGAGCTGCGCAATCTGGCCGTGGTCGCCGAACTGATCATCCGTTCGGCACTCGCACGCCGCGAAAGCCGCGGACTCCACTATACCCGCGATTACCCCGAACCCGACACCGGTCCGGCGCATGATACCGTGCTTGTACCCGAGCATTTTGCAGCTCTCTAAGCATTATGTGTTGGCCCCAAACCGCCGCGACACTCATCGCGGTGGCGCGACAACCCGGAACGGCTACGGACCGAATCGGTGTTGGCCGCGTTGTGCGGAGCGAGCCCCTTACCCGCGTCATCCGGAAAAACGACACGCCACCGGCTCAATCGGGGCGGGGACCGATCTGCCAATAACGCCTTGTGGGCGATTGCCATGGTTCGCATGCGCAATGATCCCCGGACGCGGACGTATGTCGAACGTCGGACAACGGAAGGCCTGTCCAGCAAGGAAATTCAACGCTGCCTAAAACGCTACATTGCCAGAGAGCTGTATCCCCTAATTTTGGCGGATTTGGCAGACGCCGCGCATCCTGTATTGACATGGGAGCGTCAATGCGCCGATGGAAAGCTTCTGGGGCACGCTCAAGAATGAGCTCGTGCATCAACGCCGTTACGCAACGCGGGAGGAAGCGAGACAGGACATCTTCGAATGGATCGAAGTGTTCTACAATCGGCAACGTCGTCACTCAACGCTCGGCTATCGTTCACCGGCCGAGTTCGAGGCGACAAGCAAAGTTGCTTAGGCCAGTGTCCACGGAATCGGGGGAAGTTCAGCCTGGCCCCCGCCCGCTGAAGCACCAGAGGTGTGATCGGCCGCCCGATTACTGGATCTGCGATCCGATGGTCGCCAACACTCCAGGGGAAGCACCAGCGCGGTAATCATCACTGGCCGCATTGCGAAACAGCGGGGCTAAGCTGCTCCACGAGAGAACCTGGGCGTTCTGGTCTATGTTAGTACCGCTTAAGTTTGGACCGACCAGTGGTGCGCTACTAAAGGTAACTGTCGGCGTGCTGGTATATAGGTTGTCATTGAAGCTCATGGCACGATAGCTCCCTGCTTCCTCCTGCAGGAAGTCAGGCATGGAGGCGTAGTACGGGTTGCTGGCGTTAACGTCGAACAGATACTCACCCATAGCACCCGGCCACACACCGCCGTTATACCAAGTCTGACCGTTCGTATTGACCCCTCCATTATCGGTTCCGGTGCCATATCCACTTGCGGGGATACGGTGTGCAACAGCTGAACCGGTGGTGACGAAGACATTGTTGTCAATGACATCGTTGAACCCACCGTAATGCAGGGTAGCCTCGCTGGCAGCATTGATGATGGTGTTTCTCGTAATAGTCAGGTTGTCACCGTTTGTCAGGAAGAAGTTCTCGAACTCAACGCCAATCTCAATGCCGGTCTCAAGCTGCTGGGGCCCAGAGTTGTAGATGATGTTGTTGCGGATGACCGAACCGGACAAGGTCATTCTAACGCCAAGCTGCACGTTATAGATGACGTTCGACAGGACATACCACGAACCTACTTCAGGTATCTTAGTACTAATACCCTGCTCGCAATCATGTACCGCATTCCCGTAGAAGTAAACGTTCGTGTCAGGTGGCGCAGTATATATAGCGAGTTGGGAGATACTTAGGCTGTTGGCATTAGTTACATTGGCAAGATTCGCAGCGGTCACATAATACTGGTCTGTTTCATTGTAGGTGCACCCCTCATTGATGGAAACCGCACCCGAGGGAGAATACGCCGTGATGTTTCCGGAAGCATCATAGACCCCCGCATCATGGATATTATTGCCGATGACGAAGTCGTTGTAGTCACCACCAGTCAGGCGCATTAGGTCCACGATGCCGACGTTGTCCTCTCCGGTGAACTCCACATGATGCAGATCGTTGTGGTAAATCAAATCGTGCGAGCCGGCGAGCCAAATAATACGGTCGAGCGCGTCCTTGATGTCGAGGTTTTCGATCACCCAATAATCCTTAGGAAAAATCGCGCCGTGGCGGTACGTGCCGTCGGCGTCCTGCAACTGGAAATCGATGGTAGCGACCTGCTGGCTCGACCAGTTAAGTGCCTGGGGGTCGGTGGTGATAACAATGGGATCGGCCGCGGTACCGGAGTTGCTGGGTGCAAGCTCGCTCATCGCTTCGCCGAACTTCTGCGCCATGCTGTACATGAGGTAAACCCCCGGCTCCAGGTAGATGCGATCCCCTGGGACGGCGGCGTTGACCACCGCGATGAGATTCTGATATGGATCGCTCTGCGTGCCTGCGCCAATCTGGTTCACGCCGGCTGGCGTGTAATTGGTCGGAGGCGCCACGTAGATCGGCGTATTGCCTTTCGGCGGCGTGAGGCTCATACCGGCATTGGCCAGCGCAGTGCTGATGAGGCTCTGATCGGCTGCGGCTCCGGTAAACGTCGGAATCGAGGGATCAGCGCCAACTGCAAAGGACAAACTGCTGCTTCCACCTCCTCCGTTGCTGCTAGGGCTGCCGCCTCCTACGCTGCCGTTACCGATGTAGCTGACACCGGTAGCATCGGAACTGCCGCCCGCGCATCCCGACAAAAAAACCAAAACCAAGCATGCGGTACTCGCTGCGGCAAGCCCCGTCCAGGATTTCTTTCTCTCCCTTTTCATTGGTCTTATCAGATCTGCTCGAATTTATGTTGGTTAGGCGTGAGCATAGTCAGTGCGGCAGCACTTGGCATCAAAAAACCGATAACTGGCGGGACAATAAAGACACGCGGCTCCAGCAGCGAAGCACGGTTGCCGCTGACCTGCTTTGCGCTACCACTAGTCTGGCAAATGCCGTCTCACGTGATCTTGTCGATGATAACTTTCAAATCGTCGGGAGGCGAAACCATTCGATCCAGCCACTCGATGAGCACATGATCGGGATGTGTCAACAGACGCTCGAAATCAGCGCGTTGCGCCGCGGAAAGACTGGCATAGCGGTTGGTGAGAAACCCACCCAGAATCACGTCTAATTCCAGAGAACCCCTGCGGCAACGCCAGCGCACGCGGTTGACATCTGCGGCGGAGGTCATAGGCCGCGCTTCATGAGCATTTGCCGGATATGGCCGATCGCGCGGCTCGGATTCAATCCTTTGGGGCACACGTCCGTGCAGTTCATGATCGTATGACAGCGAAACAGACGATACGGGTCCTCAAGATCGTCGAGACGCTGCCCCGTCGCCTGGTCACGGCTATCAGCGAGGAAACGCCATGCCTGCAGCAGCGCCGCCGGTCCGAGAAACCGATCGGGATTCCACCAGAACGAAGGACATGCGGTCGAACAGCAGGCACACAGGATGCACTCGTAAAGCCCGTCGAGACGTGCCCGCTCAGCAGGTGTCTGCAGCCGTTCGATCTCGGGTTCCGGATCGTGATTGATGAGCCAGGGCTTTACCTCGCGATACTGCTTGTAGAACTGACTCAGGTCGACGACCAGATCCCGGATGACCGGCATACCCGGCAATGGCCGCAGCACCACTGGCTGCGCCAGCGAGTCCAGCGGCGTTATGCAGGCGAGCCCATTGCGGCCATTGATGTTCATGGCGTCGGAACCGCACACGCCCTCGCGGCAGGAACGACGAAAACTCAGACTGTCGTCCTGAACCTTCAACAATAGCAGCGCATCGAGCAGCATCACCGCACCTTGGTGGTCGTCGAGCTCGTAATCACGCATGCGCGGCTTGGAATCCGCTTGCGGGTCGTATCGGTAGATCGAAAATTTCATCACTCAAATCCCGTTGCGGACAGCATCGTGTCCCGGCCATTCATCAATAGACCCGCTGCTTCGGCGGGAAGCTGTCTACGGTAAGCGGCTTCATCCGCACCGGCTTGTAGTCCATGCGTCGCCCTGCTTTGTAGAACAGGCTGTGCCTGAGCCACCTGAGGTCATCGCGCTGCGGATAATCCTCACGGCTGTGGGCACCGCGACTCTCGGTGCGTGCCGCTGCCGACACCACCGTCGCCAGCGCCACGTCCACCAGGTTCTCCAGCTCCAGAGCCTCGATCCGGGCGGTGTTGAACACCTTGCTGTGGTCCCTGAGACGTGCATCCGGCAGGCGCCGCTCAATCGCAATGATCCTGCGCACACCTTCATCCAGCACCTCCTGGGTGCGGAACACGCCGCAGTACTCCTCCATGGTCCGGCGCAGCTCATCCCCCAGGGCATCGCCCGATTCGCCAACACCCTTGAGGTCCCAGCGCGCCAGGTGCTGCATCGCTCGATCCACGCATTCCGGATCGAGCAGCCGGTGATACGGGTTTTCCGAAAGGTACTGCACCATGTGATCACCCGCAGCCCGGCCGAAGACCACGATGTCGAGAAGCGAGTTTCCGCCAAGCCGATTGGCCCCGTGTATGGACACGCACGCGCATTCCCCTGCAGCATACAGTCCAGGAACGGGCTCTTCCGGCCCATGATGCTCCGGCGCCACGACCTGGCCGAAGCGGTTGGTGGGTATGCCGCCCATCATGTAATGCAAGGATGGAGAGACCGGTATTGGCTTTTCGACCGGGTCAATGTGGGCAAACCGCATTGCGGTTTCGCGGATTCCCGGCAGTCGGTTCTTGATGACGTCCGCAGGCAGATGATCGAGCTTGAGCAGGACGTGGTCCCTCTGGGGTCCGCAGCCACGGCCCTCGCGTAGCTCGATCGCAATGGCACGGCTGACGACGTCGCGGCTGGCCAGATCCTTCGCGTGTGGAGCGTACCGCTCCATGAAGCGCTCGCCCAAAGCGTTAACAAGATACCCGCCCTCTCCGCGCGCGCCTTCGGTAATCAGCATGCCGAAACCCGCTATGCCTGTGGGATGAAACTGAATGAATTCCATGTCTTCGAGTGGGACGCCGGCGCGTAAAGCCATCGCCATGCCATCGCCGGTATTGATCAACGCGTTGGTACCGGTACGATAAATACGCCCGGCTCCACCGGTGGCGATCAGCGTGGTGCGCGCTTCGATGATGAGTGGCTCACCTGTCTCGATTTCCAGGACCAGCGCGCCTAGCACGTAACCGTCCTGATCGCGCAGCAGATCGACGGCAAAATATTCGTCGAAAAAATGGGTTCGAGCACGGATGTTCTGCTGGTAAAGTGCATGCAAAATCGCGTGTCCGGTGCGGTCGGCTGCCGCACAGGTGCGTGCTGCCTGATCGCCCCCGAAATTCTGGCTCTGTCCGCCGAACTTGCGCTGGTAGATGCGCCCGTTGGACAGGCGCGTGAATGGAACTCCGTAGTGCTCCAGTTCGATCACCAGGCGCGGAGCTGCCTGACACATGTATTCAATCGCGTCCTGGTCACCTAGGTAGTCGCCGCCCTTGATGGTGTCGTACATGTGCCAGTGCCAGCTGTCGGGAAGCACGTTTCCAAGGGCAGCATTCATGCCTCCCTGCGCGGCAACGGTGTGGGAACGCGTAGGAAACACCTTTGACACCACCGCAACATCCACCTCGGCCTGCGCCAGCTTAAGCGCAGCCCGCAGGCCGCCGCCGCCGGCACCAATCACAAGACAGTCAAAGCGCCGCCGAGCGATATTCATCCCACACTCCCCCAAAGCACGCCCAGCGCCCACACCAGCACCGCTGCCAGCATGACCGCCGTAAGAATGACCGCTGCAATTCGCAGCCACAGCGCGTGCAAATAATCCATGTAGACACTGCGCAGCCCAATCCAGGCGTGAACGATTACGCCAACGAAAAACAGCGTGGCGGACACACGCACCGGAATGCTGCTAACCCACCGCCTCCATGCCTGGTAGCCAGAGGCCGGTGTGACGATCCAGTGCAGGAAAATAAAAATCACAAAGCCGCTTATATAAACAGCAGTGAGGCGCTGCAGCATCCATTCCCCAAGGCCACGATGGGCGCTTCCCGCCGAATGCGTATTGATCATCGGAGCCTGACTCCGGCGTACAGGACGACCGCTACGCTAGCGGCGAACACCAACCACGCCCCCACGCGTCCCGATCGCCTGCTCGTCCCGATGTCCATATCCATCAGCAAGTGGCGGATGCCCGAAAAGAAATGCTGGCCGAAGACCCATAACACAATCAGCAGACCAATCCGTGAGAACGGCGTAGCCACAAGTGCGCAGACACGCTCGAAGGCCGCGCGGCCTTCGAGCGCGCGCTGCAATAGATAAACCGAAGCCGGCAGCATCGCCACCAATAGCACGCCGGTTATACGGTGGAGGACGGACACCACACCCCCCACCGGCAGCCGAATTTTCAGCAGGTTCAGATATACCGGACGATTCCTGTTCTGTTCCATGAGTCATCCCGTAACGTCATGTGTACCGCTGCCGCCTACCGATGGCTTCGCACCCCATGTCGCAGTACGGTCCACAAGCCCTTGCGCTAGCTCGCCGGCAGTGCGACCAGTGCGCGCAGTCCTTCCCGGATCGGTGTCGCCGGGACTGATCCAAAGCATTCCCTGAGATATGCAACGTCAGCGCATGACCGGAGAATGTCGCCGACGCGCGCGTCTCTGTGACTCCGCGCGATAGGTCTGGCCACCAGAGTCTCCAAAGCCTCAATCAGCTGCAGCAACGAACATTCAAGACCGGTGCCGACATTGACTGTCGTTCCGGCCAGACCGTCCCGCTCCAGGGCGCGCGCGAGCACAGACACGAGATCACCCACGAAAACGAAGTCGCGCGTTTGCCGTCCGTCCCCGAAAACCGTAACGGGTCCGCCTGCCCTAACCCGATCGACGAAGATGCTAATCACGCCGGAGTAGGGAGACGACGGGTCCTGGCGCGGTCCATAAATGTTGAAAAAACGGAATGCCGTGGTGGCCAGCCCATGCTTCTTGAAATAATAGAAAAGATAGTGCTCCCCAGCCAATTTGTCTGCGGCATAAGGGGACAGTGGTTGCAGCCTGCTCGTCTCACGAACCGGCAACTCGGTTGTGTCGCCATAGACCGCTGCCGAGCTGGCATACAGGAAACGCTTCACTCCCTGCACCCGCGCCGCCTCAAGCAGATTCAGCGTGCCGTCAAAATTCGTCTGATGGGTCGCAATCGGATCATCGATGCTGGCTTGAACCGATGCAACCGCCGCGAGATGCACGACTGCGTCGACACCACGCATGCACCGTCGCGCCGTATCCAGGCTGCGAATGTCGTCTGCGACGAACTTAAGCCCTGGCGCAGACACCGGAAGATTCTCCCGCTTTCCAGTCGCAAGATTATCGAGAACAACAACCTCACTCCCGGCGGCGAGCAAATGGTCCGTGAGGTGCGACCCGATAAAACCGGCCCCTCCCGTAATCAACACCTTCATGCTGAATTCCTTCTCTTTTATTATTCCGGCTTGATCTGGATCGGGTGCCGACATCCCTGCTCACGGAGAAGCCGTATTGTTCAAGCCGCCCACCGTCTCGTCCCACCCTGCGCCGCGACCCGATTAATGCTGCCTGCGGCCCCTTGCGTCGCCAGTCCGCACCCGTCGGGGGTGATGATCCTCGTAGATACCCGGGCCACCTTTGTGCGATTATAGCTCCCGGTCGGAATAACAAAAGAGGGACGTCAGTCCCTGAAGGTCGGGTATCAGGGACAACCGGCGCTGTGGGTAGCCCAATGTGCCGGGGCGCTACACAGACACGAACACCTGCCGTTTCTGCTTACCCCGCCATTTTTCGGACGCCGGCCCGGTCGTAATGACTTTATTTTAACCGCCAAGAGAGGGACACCATGAGCGTTGTCGCAGTCGTCGGTCTCGGATATGTCGGGCTGCCGCTCGCCGTCGAGTTCGGAAAAAAATACCGCACCATCGGATTTGATCTGAGCACCGCCAAGGTTGAAAGCTACCGGCAGTTCATCGACCCTACTGGGGAAATGTCGAGTGCGGAGCTGCGTGCGGCCAACAGGCTCTTTCCGACCACCGACCCCGGGGAGCTCGCGGCGGCCGACTTCATCGTCGTCGCTGTACCAACCCCAATCGACAAAGCCCACCAGCCGGACTTTTCGCCCTTGGTCAGCGCCAGCCAATCAGTGGGACGGCATCTCAAGCGTGGCGCGGTCATTATCTACGAATCGACGGTCTACCCGGGCGCGACCGAAGAGATCTGCGTACCAGTGCTGGAGAGCGCCTCGGGCAAGAAGTGGAAACATGACTTTCACGTCGCCTATTCACCCGAGCGCATCAACCCCGGCGACCGGAATCATACGTTATCCACGATCGTGAAAGTAGTCTCGGCGGACGACGCCGCTACCCTCGAGGCAGTCGCGCAACTCTACAGCTCGGTAGTCACTGCCGGTGTGCACCGCGCCTCGAGCATCAAGGTGGCTGAGGCCGCCAAGGTCATCGAAAACACCCAGCGCGATCTCAATATCGCGCTCATGAACGAACTCGCAATCATCTTCGACAGGCTCGGCATCGACACTCAAGAGGTCCTTGATGCTGCCGGAACAAAATGGAACTTTCTTCCGTTCCGCCCCGGCCTGGTGGGCGGGCACTGTATCGGCGTGGATCCATATTACCTCACCCACAAGGCTGAAATGATCGGTTATCACCCAGAGGTGATTCTGGCTGGGAGGCGGATAAATGACCACATGGGCAAGTTTGTCGCCGAACAGACTATCAAGCAGATGATCAAGCTGGGCAACCCCATCAAGGGCGCCAAGGTGAACGTGCTAGGTCTCACATTCAAGGAAAACTGCCCGGACCTGCGCAATTCGCGGGTCATCGATGTCATCGAAGAGTTAAGATCCTATGGCGCCGAAGTCTACCTGCACGACCCGGTGCCACAACCCGCAGAAGCGAAGCACGAATACGGACTCGATCTGCTGGACTTCGACGCACTACCGGTGGCCGATGCGATCGTTCTGGCCGTCGCACACAGACAGTTCCTGCAACGGGGACTTGCCGACTACAAGTCGAAGCTCGTCGAAAAAGGCTGCTTCATCGACGTAAAATCCCAGTTTGACCGACAGGCCTTGCGGGACGCAGGCATCGCCTGCTGGCGCCTGTAGCGTGGCTGCGTGCCGCATGCTTTGCGCTGTCGCCAGTAGCGACGGAAACATCCAAGATCACCGGAAGGAATAGATGATGCGCATTCTGATCACTGGCGCTGCCGGATTCATCGGGTCGGGCCTGGCCATGCGGCTGTTGCAGCGCGGCGACGCGGTTTACGGAGTCGACAACATGAATGATTACTATTCGGTGGCGCTCAAGGAATCTCGCCTCGCGCGCTTTGCCGGCCATCCGGACTTCCGCTTCCAGAAGCTGGACATATCGGACCGGGAAGCCGTTGCGCGCCTGTTTAGGGAGAACCGATTCGACGCCGTAATGAACCTCGCGGCCCAGGCAGGCGTGCGTTACTCGTTGGAAAATCCGCATGCCTACGTGGACGCCAACCTCGTCGGCTTCGTAAACCTCCTCGAAGGCTGCCGCCATTCCAAGGTCGGCCACTTTGTGTTTGCCTCGTCGAGCTCGGTCTACGGAGCTAATACCAAGCAGCCTTTTTCGGAACACGACAACGTGGACCACCCGGTTTCGCTATACGCCGCCACCAAGAAAGCGAACGAGCTCATCGCGCACAGCTACGCCCACCTTTTCGGATTGTCCTGCACGGGATTGCGCTTCTTCACGGTTTACGGGCCATGGGGCCGCCCTGATATGGCGCTGTTCCTGTTCACAAAAGGCATACTGGAGGGCAAACCGATCCAGGTCTTCAACCGGGGACAAATGGTGCGCGATTTCACCTACATCGACGATATCATCGAGGGAGTGATCCGGGTCATCGATCATCCCGCCACACCCGATCCGGCCTGGTCGGGCGAACGGCCCGACCCTGCTACCAGCCGCGCACCATATCGCATATTCAACATAGGCAACAGCAGCCCGGTCGAGCTGATGCACTACATCCGCACCCTGGAAAATGAACTAGGCAGAAAGGCGGTCATGGAACTGCTGCCGATGCAGGATGGCGACGTGCCGGCAACCGTTGCGGATGTGAGTGAACTCAATGCGGCAGTCGGCTTCAAGCCTGCCACTCCGGTGGAAATCGGGATCTCACGCTTCGTCAAGTGGTATAAAGAATACTATCTGACCTGACCGGGCATCGAGGCGTGCAGGCGGCGTTCCACCGGTCATGCAGGACTGGCATCAAAATGGCTTTTGCGAACCCTTTTTCTGCGGTGCCGCCGCCACCGGATTCGCTGACAGCTTCTGGGACGCGGCGGCGCGCTCAAGAAGCTTCTCGATGCTCGAAATGCCGTTTGCGATCTCTGCCAACCGCGGCGTGAATTCGTTGATCCTGCCAAGGCTTTCGGTCAGTTCCGACAGGTGTCTGGTATTTTCCTGAATAAGGTACCGCAATTCGCGGTTCTTCCCGATCGCCTTCTGGGAGCGGACCCGCGCCTTGATCCTTTCGGAATAAGGTTTCCACTGCAGCTCCGCGATTCCCGTCTTTACGCTGGCAATCGACACCGAAGGCTTCTTGTCGGTAAAGGCGCACGTCAACGCCATGTCGCACAGGACATTGATGAGCCGCGGAATACCCCCGGTATATTCGTACACCAGCGGGATCGCATCCGGGTCGAAAATCAACCGATCTCCCGCCCCTGCAATCCGCAGCCGGTGGTAGACATAGTCCCTCGTTTCCGTCTCCGACAGCGCCGAAATATGGCAGCGCAGACGCACACGCTGAAGCAGCTGCTCCATTTCGGCAGAATCCAGTATGTTATTGAGCTCCGGCTGCCCAACAAGGATCACGTGAAGAATCTTCTCTTTCTGCGTTTCCAGCCCGGAAAGCATCCGGATCTCCTCAAGCACCTTAGGACTCAAATTCTGGGCCTCATCCACGATGAGCACCAGCTGCTTGGACTGCAAAAAGCTGTCTATCAGGAAGGTGCTGAGCATGTCCATGAGCTCGACCTTCTTTGCATTGAATGGTTTGAGCCCGAACTCCACAAGCACCGCCTGCAGAAACTGTATCTCATCGAGCTGCGTCTGGTATATCTTGGCAACCGCAGCGGTATCGTCGAATTCGGAAAGCAGCTTCTGAAGGAGCGTCGTCTTCCCTGCCCCGATCTCGCCGGTCACAACCACGAAACCATCACGGTTCCAAATCGTGTAGTCCATGTAGGCCTTGGCACGCGCGTGTGACTCGCTCATATAGAGGAAATCCGAATCCGGCGTAAGCTGGAAGGGATGCTCATTCAACTTGAAGAATTCGAGGTACATAATCGCATTACCGGCTGTACATGACATCCCTTGCAATATTGTCTTGTTCCATGAGCGGAGGAGCCATGCTACCCGCATTCACAAGCGCGAAGTTGCTGTAATATGAAACGCTCAGGACAATGCGTTTTTCCGAATACGTGCTCGCAGCGGTATTGCTCCGCTGCCGGGTTACCTGGCCAACCAGTCCAAAAAAGATATTGGGGCGCGCTTCGTACGTCAAACCCGCACCGTCCTGCCCGTAGCGGTTGATAACCGAACTTTCATAAAATCGCGTTCTAGCATAACTGCCGAAGATCGATCCGAAAAGCGTCCCCGAAAACTGGTAACCCAGCTGTACGCTCGTGCCCGTCTGCTGCTGATCGAACGGAGCGGTATAATATTTCAGCTTCTGGTCAAAAAGTTCAATTGAATCTGTACTAAAGGCCTCACTGTGCGTATACGTTGTGCTGATGCTATTCTGGCGATAGATGTCAGTGCCAACGGTGGTGCCGCTGGCTATCCCCCCGACTTCCTCGGCCGACAGAATCGCATCTTCCGTGTCGGTAATGGTCGACATCGCCGTGACGCTGACCGTGGAATTTTGCGTCAGCTGTCGTGACGCCAACAGTCTCGCGTAGGGTCCGTTTATGTTTTCCGGTCCGATCTGGCCCGGTAGTCTGTTCTGGCACAGCCAAGTGCTGCCGAGGTCCGCGACCCATACGGTGTACAGCAAGCGTGTGTCCATGCGCAGGAAGAGATCTTGCCGGTCATAGCTGGAGGCAGTCAAATTCTGCGTGTACTTAGTGTGCGTGCCATGGTAATTCAGGGAAAACACCGTGACCGGTGAAAACTCGTAAAGCCAGCCGACGAAGCCCCCCACACGATTCGAATTGTTATTTGCGACACCGGCGCTGAAATTGTCGTAACGCGCCCCGAGTTCCAGCGTGTTCAACGGATCCATGCGCACGAACATGTTCGGGCCTGTCGTGAACACATTGATATTCTGGATATTATTGGGCGTAACCGTTGCATACGGGATTATCGGGATCTGGCCGTAGTAGTCTTCCGCGGTCCAACTCAACCTTTGGGGCTTGATCGTCCAGGTCGCGGCCGAACTCAGCGTAAACAATGTCTGATTATTGAAAATCTGATGCTGGTAGTCGTCATATTCCAGCGTCGAATACACGCGCGCACTGAAATCCTGCAGATTGTTTTCCTGCATGGCCAGCTTTCCCTGAGCGATATTCAACCAATCAGCGCGTGGATTGGCATTTGTCAGCGCCATGTTATCGC
>DAHXOO010000025.1 GCA_027364845.1 Pseudomonadota bacterium
CCTGCCCAGCCGTCGCTGTGCGCAACGCAGGAACTTAGCAGGGAGCGGCGCCACACAGACATTGCGTGGTGATGACGGAAGGAGACCGAATGTGAACGTTTGACGGTGAACGGCAGGGGGATGCCTATGGTCAGCAAAGCGGCATTGGACCACAGTAAGCGAGTGGTTCACGCAATGATAGATCCAGCGCGCGTATACATCGTAGCAAAACAGGATTTCTCCGTCGACGGTGTCTTGCGCCTGATGGAGACAAGCGATGACATAAAGATCGTTGCGTGCGCCGAGTCCAGTGACTCGTGCTGGAAGAAATTCCAAGAAGAAAAGCCGGACATCTTATTGCTGCACTACACCATGGTGCCGGTGCCGGTCCAGCATATGGTCACGAAAGTCCGTGAAGCCTCTCCGGAAACCCACATCATCGTCTTTGGCCAGCAGATGCCGCGGGACTTTCTGGTTGACGCCGTGATTGGAGGGGTCAGGGGCTATGTAAACGAGAACATGGATAGCGCGCATCTGTTGCGCGCGATTGCCGCGGTCAGAGACGGTCGGCTGTGGGTGGAACGCAGCATTCTGGAGCAGATTGCGGTTCACGCCATGGAGGTGCAGGGGGTGATCGAGAAGACCATATTGGAACGAATCGACATGATCCGCACGCTCCTGACGCCCCGAGAGGCCACCGTGCTGCGGCTCGTTCTCGATGGGCTGGTCACCAAGGAAATCGCGGTGACGATGAACGTGTCGGAACAAAGCGTCAAAATGCATCTCAATCACATGTTCGCGAAGTTCGGCGTCACCAACCGCGCGCAACTGATTCTGCAGACCTATGCGCGCGTCTGTCCGGTCACCAACGTGGTACGCCTTTTCCGGATGAGCCTGGACCGGTTTCGCGTGAGCAGGAACAAGCGCCCATTGATCACCGACCCCCTGGACCCGGTGTGACGGTCAGGGGGGCCGGGCCGGATCGGCAACGCTTCGGTCGAGTCTCGGGGAAGCCGCACCGATGCACCCCCCTTCGGGTTGGCGAACGGTGACCCCCCGCAGCGTTTTCCCTCGGTTTTCCCGACCCCAGGAGATAGGCCGGCTTCGCCGGAATCCGCAGCGTGAAAGCCGTGCATCGTCGATAATTTTAAACGGCAGTTCTTCCAGATGTCGGAGAGTGAGATTCTTCTAGATCTGTCCCTGACACTTGAGTAACCCGTCCATCGCCGTGCACAGATCTGTCTCATCCGTATCCACCATGCCGTATTCCTCAGACAGCATCGTCGTGTGCCGCCAGCGTGTGGTGGCAAGCTTCGTGTGCGGGGATAAGATCCGTGCCGCTACCATTGCGCACACCACATCACGCTCAGCGCTCGGTCAGGATGCGATCAGAGGCCCGAAACTACGCTTCTGCGTGGCTACACGTACCGCCCGCACATGACCGTGTGGATCACGGATCACCTCAATTTGATCATCGGACAGCGGCGTCGAAAGATTGGCCAACGTGCGTTTATGCACCTTCTTGCCCTCCCGATACAACTCGCACAGCAGGTACGTTGGGTGTGAGGTACGGTTCGGTATTCCATCGATATGCATGGCTACATGTATGCACAACTGAAAAACGCGCAACCATCCTCGAAACTTCGAAAGTCAAAGCGTTTCAGAAATCGGAATTCAGAAAATTCGGAAAGAACTTCAGCCTAGGGGTAGGCAGGACGCCATCAACCGCCGCCAGCCCATGAACGGGCGGGCTGCTACTGCTGACTCAAAAGCGAGTCGTCCTGGAAGTTCTGCGAAAACCTGCTAACTGAACCTGAAGACGCCGTGCATCCCTGCACGGCGTCCCGAAGTATCCCCGCTTACTTGACGTCCAATGCCTTAAGCGTCGCCTTGTTGGCGTAACCTGTCGCCTTGAGACCGTGCTCGGACTGGAACTTCTTCAACGCCGCACGCGTCTCCTTGCCCATCTTGCCGTCCGCCTTAAGGGCAGCACCGGCCTTGTTGAGGGCCTCCTGAATTGCCTTCACATGGGCACTCGCTG
The DNA here is from genome assembly GCA_027364845.1 of Pseudomonadota bacterium. Taxonomy (GTDB): domain Bacteria; phylum Pseudomonadota; class Gammaproteobacteria; order Acidiferrobacterales; family UBA6901; genus JAJYCY01. The sequence continues at coordinate 2,021 of DAHXOO010000025.1, forward strand.
CCACGTGCCTGGGCGTCTTCGCCATGGTCTTCTGCGCCGAACAAGGATTTGCGGGCGTCTGAGCGTAGGCGGCAATTGGAGCGACGGTGGCTGCCGTCAACATCAGGGCAGCGGCGCTGACTAATGTCATGCGGATGGATTTTTTCATAGTGTCTCCCTTAGATGGGCTGGTTACGTGGGTTCCCTTCCAACCGCCGCCGGATGTCCGGTATAAAAATTGTAAAGCCACCGGCCTGGTCCGGCGACGAGAAGGTGGCGTCAGTATACGCCAGGGCGGGCTTTCGCAATACGGCCGGATGAATCGCACGGCAAGGTGTCTCGCGTCAAGGTAATTTTAAAACCTGTCTAAAAAAGCGGCTCTCCGTCCCGCTACGCGAGACTGCCGGGTACACCATCGACCGGAACACCCGCTGCGGGTATCCATCATTCTCCTTGTCCGGTGAAGTGATCCGCGAGTCGCACAGCAGCGGCATTACACGCACAATCATCATGGATTCGTAAGAGGCCATATTGCGCCCGGGCCGACTTCAAGCCACGCCCGTTCTCTGGCGTAGCCAGGACGGTCGACTACCGCCCGCCATCCACTCATGGACCTCTGACCACCCGATATAACTCGCCGTGACAAGTCGGACTGGCAAGGGGAAACCTGCGACTGGCCGAGCCCGGCATGGAGCTACCGACACACCCGTCTCAAAGCGGCGTCCGGTCCTCGATACTACGGGAATCCCGGGCGCGTGCGGGAAGATCTACGAACAGGCCGAATCGCCGTTGCTGGGAACCGCATCCCGTGGAAATCGTGGGCCTTTTCATTCCAGGATAATATCGGATTTTGGGGGAATGGTACTATGGCATATATTAATACGTTGTACTCCAGCCTGGAATTGCCATGGACAACCCCCCTCACAACGGTGGATATCTGCGTATCCGCGGAGCACGTACCCACAACCTCCGCAACATAGACGCCGATCTGCCACGTGACCGACTTATTGTAATTACCGGACTTTCCGGATCGGGCAAGTCGTCGCTTGCATTCGATACCCTGTATGCAGAGGGTCAGCGGCGCTACGTGGAATCGCTGTCCGCGTATGCGCGTCAGTTTCTCTCGATCATGGAAAAGCCGGACGTGGATCTGATCGAGGGCCTGAGTCCCGCGATTTCGATCGAGCAGAAATCCGCCTCCCATAACCCGCGCTCGACGGTCGGGACGGTAACCGAGATTTACGACTACCTGCGCCTCCTGTATGCGCGGGTGGGTGAGCCGCGCTGCCCGGAACACAAGCTTACACTAGACGCCCAGACTGTCAGCCAGATGGTCGATCACATCATGGGGCTACCCCCGGGGACACGATTGATGCTGCTCGCACCGGTGGTACATGAACGCAAAGGAGAGCATGTCCAGTTGCTCGAAAGCCTGCGGTCCCAGGGTTATGTGCGTGCGCGCGTCGATGGTCACGTGATCGAACTCGACGAGACGCCAGTGCTTGAAAAAAACCAGAAGCATAGCATTGAAGCCGTGGTGGACCGTGTGGTGGTACGTGCCGGGCAAGAGCAGCGGCTGGCGGAGTCACTGGAGACCGCGCTCAACCTAGGCGAAGGTGTCGTTCGCGCTGTAACGTTGCCGGAAGGCGCGGGTTTGGCCGAGGAACATCTGTTTTCGGCACGCTATGCCTGTCCGCAGTGCGGCTACAGCCTGTCAGAGCTCGAACCGCGCCTGTTCTCCTTCAACAACCCTGCCGGTGCCTGCCCGTCGTGCGACGGACTTGGCGTGCGCCAGTTCTTTGACCCGCAGCGCATCGTGACCGACCCGACGCTCAGCCTGCCTGCTGGCGCAATCCGGGGATGGGACCGGCGCAATGCTTTCTATTTTCACATGCTTGAATGCCTCGCCAAGCACTACAAATTTGATCTGAATGCACCGGTAGAGACGCTCCCGGAACAAGTACGCAAGATCATTTTTTACGGCAGCGGCGAGGAGCTGATCAGCTTCACTTACCTAAACGACCGCGGCGGTACACAGCGCCGCAGGCATACGTTCGAAGGCGTCATACCCAATATGGAGCGGCGCTACCGGGAAACCGAGTCCAATGTCGTGCGAGAGGAGCTTTCAAAATGTCTCGGGTCCCAGCCGTGCCTGGACTGCAACGGCGCGCGCCTGCGGGTGGAGGCGCGCAACGTATTCGTCGGCGACAGACCGATCGACGAGGTTACCCAGCTGCCTGTCGCAGCGGCGCTGGCGTTTTTCCGCGGACTCGATCTTTTGGGCAGACGCCGGGAAGTCGCCGACAAAATTGTCGCGGAGATCGGCAATCGCCTAGGCTTCCTGGTGAACGTGGGCCTTGAATATCTGACCCTGGCGCGCTCGGCACAGACCCTCTCCGGAGGCGAGGCCCAGCGCATCCGCCTTGCTTCCCAGATAGGCGCAGGTCTGGTTGGCGTCATGTATGTTCTAGATGAGCCGTCCATAGGGCTGCACCAGCGTGACAATGCCCGACTGCTCGACACGCTGCGCCATCTGCGCGACGTGGGCAACACCGTGATTGTCGTCGAACACGACGAGGATGCGATCCGCGCCGCGGATTACGTGCTGGATATCGGACCTGGCGCCGGCGTGCACGGCGGGCTGGTTGTCGCCCAGGGCCGACACGAGGAGATCGAACTTCAGCCAGCATCGATCACCGGTCGCTATCTTTCAGGCGTGGAGTTTATCGCGATTCCGGCGCGGCGCACGCAAAGCGATGTTGAGCACCAGCTTTTAATCCGGGGTGCGACCGGCAACAACCTCAAGAACGTGGACGTGTCGATTCCAGTCGGGCTTTTCACGTGTGTGACCGGAGTTTCTGGATCCGGAAAGTCGACGCTGGTGAACGACACGCTGTATGCCATCGCTGCACGCCATTTCCACGGAAGCAGCATTGAGCCCGCTCCGTGCGCCGGTATCAACGGCCTGGAGCAGCTGGACAAAGTGATCGACATCGACCAGAGCCCCATTGGCCGCACCCCCCGCTCCAACCCTGCGACTTACACCGGACTTTTCATGCCGCTACGCGAGCTGTTTGCGGCGACCCCGGAAGCGCGCACACGTGGGTATACACCGGGCCGCTTTTCGTTCAATGTGCGCGGCGGCCGCTGCGAGGCATGCCAAGGCGATGGATTGATCAAGGTGGAAATGCATTTTTTGCCCGACATCTACGTGCCCTGCGACGTATGCAAGGGCAAACGCTACAATCGGGAAACCTTGGAAATCCGCTACAAGGGAAAAACCATACACGAAGTGCTGAACATGACGGTGGAGGAGGCGGCGAAATTCTTCGACGCCATTCCAGTCATCAAACGCAAGCTCGAGACGCTGCTTGATGTCGGCCTTTCCTACATCACCCTGGGTCAGAGCGCCACCACCCTGTCAGGGGGCGAGGCACAGCGCATCAAACTTTCGCGCGAGCTGTCCAAACGTGACACTGGTCATACCCTTTACATACTCGACGAGCCTACGACCGGGTTGCATTTTCACGATATCAAGCAATTGCTTGCGGTACTGCACCGCCTGCGTGATCATGGCAACACGGTGGTGGTCATCGAGCACAATCTGGATGTCATCAAGACTGCCGACTGGGTCATCGATCTCGGACCCGAAGGGGGCGATGGTGGCGGGCAGGTCGTCGCTACCGGCACCCCTGAGGATCTGGCGGTGCAGACTTCCTCCCATACTGCTCAGTTTCTCAAGCCGATGCTGGAGCGCGGTGGCAACCACGATGCTCGGCGCAAGGTCAACTAACCACGACACGCATCACGCCCCAACCCTATCGCCGTGACAGATTGGGCTGCGCCTCATGAGAGGCAAACGCGTCCCGGTTCCCTATTCCATCTCGACCCGATCTCCGAGCCGCAGGCCGAGCTCGCCCGCGGCGCTACCTTCATTGACAGCGATCTCGATCAGGTCGCTCGAATTGCAGAACCAGAAGGCATCTCCTCGCGCCACGGCACTGAAAGTAGATGCGTAGCGCAACACCCTTCCGCGGACACTCAGAGCATGCCCGGGCTCTACCCGGCCGGCCCGCAGTCCGGTGACCGCATTTCCGAACGCATCGATATAAATCACCTCGGGCAGATCATCGGGCCATGCTCCACCTTCTGGCGCGGCAAGGCTGGCTGAGCGGGATTCGCTCAGCGTCCCGCGCGCCAGACCAGCGGCGACTGGCGCAAAAAGGTCGCGGCCATGGAAAGTGCTGGACAAATTTGCGGGACGCCACAGGATCTCGTGACAGTCCAGACGCGCGGCGCGGCGCGCCAGAACATGAAACAACCCGTTATCCGGGCCGACAAACCAGCGATCATCGGCGCGCACGGCAACCGCGCGGCGCGCGCTGCCTACTCCAGGGTCGACAATGCACAGAAATACTGTCGAGGCTGGAAACGGCGAAAGAAGACTGGGTAGAAGGTAGGCACCTGCACGGATGTCATAATGCGGAACGTCATGGAACAGATCGATGACCTGTTCGCCAGGCGCGGATTGCGCAAGCACCGCATGCAGCTGGCCCACGTATGGACCGTTCAAACCGAAGTCGGTAAACAGCGCGATCATGGGGCCATGGTAGCAGAGCCGGCGATCCGCGGAATCTCGTACAAACAACAAGGGCCGGGAATCGACCCAGCCCTTGTGTGACCTGCAGCTGCACCGCCCTGGGTCTACCGGCCACTCTGGCGGCAACCCGTTCCGGTACCTCGAAGCTTAAGCCTTGGACACCGCTTCTCCGGCCGGCGCGGTGGCTTCCCCAGCGCCAGTCTCGGGGCGATCAACGAGCTGGACCAGCGCCATCGGAGCATTATCCCCGGTGCGATAGCCGAACTTCAGGATGCGCAGGTATCCACCAGGCCGGTTGCGATAGCGAACACCGAGAACATCGAACAACTTCGTCACGACCTCACGGTCGCGCAGGCGCGCGTAGGCCAGCCGGCGGTTCGCAACGCTCGCGGACTTCGCCAAGGTAATCAGTGGCTCGGCCACGCGCCGCAGCTCCTTCGCCTTGGGAAGCGTGGTCCGAATCTGTTCATGACGGAACAGTGACGCCGCCATGTTCTTGAACAGCGCTTCGCGATGGCTGCTGGTGCGATTAAGCTTACGACCGCTCTTATGATGACGCATTGCTTACACCTCTTCCGTCAGGCGGATTCCCTTTCCGGGGCCTTGGCTTTGATCGACGTCGGCGGCCAGTTTTCAAGCTTCATGCCCAACGACAGCTGATGCGTGGCAAGCACGTCCTTGATCTCGGTCAGCGACTTCTTGCCCAGATTGGGCGTCTTGAGCAGCTCCACCTCGGTGCGTTGAACCAGATCCCCGATGTAGAAAATATTTTCGGCCTTCAGGCAGTTTGCAGAACGCACCGTGAGTTCCAGGTCATCAACCGGACGCAACAACAACGGGTTGATGTTGGGCGCAGGTGACTCTATTGCCTTGGTTTCAGGGCTCTTCAGATCGACGAAAATGGAAATCTGATCCTGAAGAATATTTGCGGCCCGGCGTACTGCCTCTTCCGGATCGATCGCGCCGTTGGTCTCGATATCGAGCACCAGCTTGTCCAGATCGGTGCGTTGTTCCACGCGCGCGTTCTCTACCGTGTAGGAAACGCGCCTCACTGGGCTGAACGAGGCATCCAGCTGCATCACCCCGATCGTCCTACCTTCTTCCGCAGGCCGCGCAGTGACCGGCTGATAGCCGCGGCCGCGCATGATTCTCAGTTCCATGGAGATCGAACCATTCTTGGTTAGAGTGGCGATCAGATGCCCAGGATTGACGACCTCGACGTCGTGATCGAGACTGATGTCCCCCGCAGTAACAGGTCCAGGCCCCTTCTTCGCAAGCTTCAGGGTCGTTTCCTGGCGACTGCCATGCATCCGAAGTGCCAGCGACTTGAGGTTCAGCAGGATATCGATGACATCCTCCTGCACGCCCTCGATGCTGGAGTATTCATGCAGCACGCCCTCGATCTTGGCCTCGGTGATGGCACAGCCGGGCATGGACGATAGAAGAATCCGGCGCAGAGCATTTCCAAGCGTGTAGCCGAAGCCCCGCTCGAGCGGCTCCAAGGTGATCTTGGCGCGTGCAACTCCCAGGCTTTGCACGTCAACCAGCCGTGGTTTGAGAAAATCCGTTGCAGAACTCTGCATAGTGTGTCCTCGCTTGAACCGGCGACGCTGCTACTTCGAGTAGAGGGCGACGACCAGGTGTTCGTTGATGTCAGACGGCAGGTCTCCGCGTTCGGGCACGGCCTTGAAGATGCCCTTCATTGCCTTGGAGTCGACCTCGACCCATTCCGGGAATCCTCGCTGCTCGGCAGCCTCGAGCGCCGCCTTGATACGCAGCTGTTCCCTGGCCGAAGACGTGACCTCGATCACGTCGCTGGCGCGAACCTGGTAAGACGGGATATTGGTACGCTTGCCGTTGACCAGGATTGCATTATGCCGGACGAGCTGGCGCGCCTCCGTGCGCGAGACACCGAATCCCATCCGGAACACCACGTTGTCCAGCCGGCTCTCGAGCAAAATAAGAAGGTTTTCACCTGTCGACCCGCGCCGCCGGTCTGATTCGGCATAGTAGTTCGCAAACTGCCGTTCGAGAATCCCATATATCCGGCGCAGCTTCTGTTTTTCACGCAGCTGTGTTCCGTAGTCCGAGGTGCGACCACGCCGCTGGCCATGCTGGCCAGGCGCATAGGCGCGCTTTTCGACCGGACACTTCTCAGTAAAGCATTTCTCGCCCTTGAGGAAGAGTTTGCCTCCCTCACGGCGACATTGACGACATTTTGAATCGGTATAGCGTGCCACGTATTTCTCCGTTGATCGCGCAGGACTTAGACGCGACGTCTCTTGGCCGGACGGCACCCATTGTGTGGAATCGGCGTGACGTCAATGATGTTGCTGATTTCGTAACCAATGACATGCAGGGCGCGCACCGCCGAATCGCGTCCTGGTCCAGGTCCCTTCACCTTGATCTCCAGCGCCTTGACCCCAAACTCCTGAGCCGCGCGCCCAGCCTTGTCGGCGGCGACCTGCGCAGCAAAAGGCGTACTCTTGCGCGAGCCCTTGAATCCGGCGCCGCCGGCTGTCGCCCACGCCAGGACATTGCCCTGACGGTCGGTAATCGTGATGATGGTGTTGTTGAACGAAGCGTGAATATGCGCTATGCCTTCCGCGACACTCTTGCGGACGCGCTTTTTCGCCTTGGGTGCAACGACATTTGGGGTTGGATTTGCCATGCGAATTCTCGGAAAACTAGTCTATTTTCTGATCGCCTTGCGCGGACCCTTGCGGGTACGGGCATTGGTACGGGTACGCTGCCCGCGCACCGGCAGTCCGCGGCGGTGACGCAGGCCACGGAAAGTACCCAGGTCCATCAGGCGCTTGATATTCATCGAAACCGTACGCCGAAGGTCTCCCTCCACCGTAAATTTGGCCACTTCGCCACGCAGCTTGTCGACCTCGGCATCGGTGAGGTCCTTGACCTTGGTGGTCGAGGCAACCCCGGCACCCGTGCATATCAGGCGCGCGCGCGGGCGACCGACGCCAAAAATGGAGGTAAGCGCGATTTCGACGTGCTTGTGATTCGGTATGTTAATGCCTGCAATACGAGCCATTCAGCCTATCTCCAGCTCTGCTTCTTCCGCGCGGAAACGCGGAAGAATACTTCCATTACATGAAAAAATCAACGGCGGTATCGCCGCTCAACCCTGGCGCTGCTTATGCGTCGGGTCCGAGCAGATGATGCGTACCACGCGCTTGCGCCGCACTACCTTGCAATTACGGCAAAGTTTTTTGACGGAAGCCCGAACCTTCATTTCTTTCTACTCCTGTTGGGGACGCTTGACGCGCCGCTACCCTTTCTCAGCGCGAAATGCCCATTCCGCCGCCGGTCAGGTTGGCTCTTTTCAGCAGGCTTTCGTACTGATGGGACATCAGATGAGCCTGCACTTGAGACATGAAATCCATGCACACAACCACAATGATCAGTAGCGAAGTGCCGCCGAAATAGAACGGCACATTCCATTTGACGATCAGAAACTCCGGCAGCAGACACACCAGGGTCACGTAAAGCGCACCAGCCAGCGTCAAACGGGACATGACGCCATCGATATAGCGCGCGCTCTGGTCCCCGGGACGGATTCCCGGAATGAACGCCCCCGATTTCTTCAGGTTATCAGCCGTCTCCTTGGGATTGAACACCATGGCCGTGTAAAAGAAACAGAAGAATATGATCGCGGTTGCGTACAGTATCACGTAGATAGGCTGCCCCGGTGAAAGCGCGGTCGCGATGTTACGCAGCCATCCCAGGCCCTTGGTACGCCCGAACCAGCTGCCGAGTGTCGCCGGGAACAGAATGATGCTCGACGCGAAGATCGGCGGAACCACGCCAGACATGTTGATCTTCAGGGGCAGATGGCTGGTCTGGCCTGCGTACATCTTGCGTCCCTGCTGGCGCTTGGCGTAGTTCACCGTAATGCGGCGCTGCCCGCGTTCAACGAACACCACGAAACCCGTCACCGCAATGGCTATCACGAACAGTACCAGGACAAACAGCGGTTGGAACGATCCGGTGCGCGCCAGCTCGAGCGTGCTGCCAATCGCGCGCGGCAGTCCCGCCGTGATTCCGGCGAAAATGATCATCGACATGCCATTGCCGATGCCACGTTCGGTCATCTGCTCTCCGATCCACATCAGAAACATCGTCCCGCTGACCAGCGTTATGACCGAAACCACTTTGAAGCCGATGTCCGGTGATATGACCACCGGTACACCGCCGGAACGCTGTCCGGCAAGCGCGATAGATATGCCGAGGGCCTGGAACATCGCCAGGAACACCGTGGCATAACGCGTGTACTGCGTGATCTTGCGCCGCCCGGCCTCCCCTTCCTTCTTCAGCTCTTCCAGGGTGGGAATGACCGTAGTGAGCAACTGCATGATGATGGACGCTGAAATATAGGGCATGACCCCCAGCGCAAACACCGAAAACCTGCCAAGCGCTCCACCCGAGAACATGTTGAACAGACCGACGATGGAGCCCTGGTTCTGCCGGAACAGCTCGGCCAAGGCCCCGGCATTGATGCCTGGCACGGGAATGTGGGCACCGATGCGGAAAACCACCAGCGCCGCCAGCACGAAAAAGATGCGCTGTTTGAGGTCTGTCAGTTTCCCACCGAGCAGACCCTGTCCAGCCCTGGCACGTGCATCATTGCGCGCCATCAGTCCTCGACTTTCCCGCCGGCCTGGATGATAGCTGCCAAAGCCCCTTTGGTGGCGCCAATGCCCTTGAGCGTAACCGGCCGTTCCAGTACGCCCGCCAGAAACACCTTGGCACGCAAGGTATCGCTAGCAACCAGGTTTGCGGCCTTAAGCACCGCCAGATCTATGACATCAACGTCGAGCTTGGCAAGCGCATGCAAACGCACTTCAGCGACCCGCCCTTGCTGCTGCGAACGGAATCCGCGCTTAGGTAGACGCCGCTGCAGGGGCATCTGGCCGCCCTCGAATCCTACCTTGTGGTATCCGCCGGCGCGCGCACTTTGCCCCTTGTGGCCGCGACCGGCAGTCTTGCCCAGGCCGGAACCGCCACCGCGACCGACGCGCTTCGCTCCGAATTTGCTTCCGGCAACGGGTTTGAGTGTGTTGAGCCGCATTGTCAGACTTCCTCGCACTTCACCATGTACGCCACCTTGTTGATCATGCCACGCACGGACGGCGTATCTTCAACTTCTACGGAGTGCCGGATCCGACGCAGCCCGAGACCCTTGACGCAGGCAATATGCCGCTTGCCGGTCCCGAATAGGCTGCGGACCAGGGTAACTTTCAGCTTCTTTCCGGCACCGGTGTTCTGGGATTTGGCCACAGCCGTGCTCCTTATCCGGTGATTTCCTCCACCGTCTTGCCGCGTTTGGCGGCGATCTCGGCGGGGTTGTTAATCGCTTGCAGTGCCTTGATGGTGGCACGAACGACATTGATCGGGTTGCTGGAGCCGATGCACTTGGCCAGGACATCATTCACGCCGGCCACTTCGAACACAGCTCGCATCGCACCGCCGGCAATGATTCCCGTCCCACCCGAGGCAGGACGCATCACCACCCTGGCCGCACCGTGCCGCCCCATAACCGAGTAATGCAGGGTGCCCCGTTTTAGGCTGACCTTGACCATGTTACGGCGCGCATCGTCCATGGCCTTCTGCACCGCCACCGGCACCTCGCGCGCCTTGCCCTGACCCAGGCCGACGCGACCGTCACCGTCGCCCACGACAGTCAAAGCCGCAAAGCCGAACTGCCGGCCGCCCTTGACCACCTTGGCAACGCGATTAACGCTTATCAGCTTCTCGCGGAGATTGTCTCCACGCCCTTCGCTATCGAAATCTGCCACCTTGCTCGCCCTCAGAATTCCAGACCGTTTTCGCGCGCTGCATCGGCAAGCGCTTTCACACGGCCATGGTATTTGAACCCAGATCGATCGAACGCCACGCGCGTCACGCCCGCCGCCTTGGCCTTCTCGGCAATGCGCTTTCCGATCGCGCCTGCGGCGGCAACATTGCCCCCGGTCTTCATCTGCTTGCGCACTTCCGCCTCCAGCGTTGAGGCGCTGGCCAGAACACGGCCGCCGCTCGGGTCGATGACCTGCGCGTAGATGTGGCGCGGGGTGCGATGCACGCACAACCGCGCCGCCTGCAGGACCGCGATTCTCTGCCGTGTCTTGTGTATGCGCCGTGCGCGTGCCTGTGCTTTGTTCATGATTGACTGGGCTACCTTGACAATGACCTTTTAAGACTACTTTTTCTTGGCTTCTTTACGGACCACGTGCTCATTGGAATAGCGCACGCCCTTGCCCTTGTACGGCTCCGGCGAACGGTACCGGCGGATCTCCGCCGCAACCTGTCCGACCAGCTGCTTGTCGGCGCCTCGCACCACGACCTCAGTCTGGCTGGGTGTTTCAACCGTGATGCCGTCGGGGATCGAATAGACCACCGGATGTGAGAAACCAAGCGACAGATTGAGATTCCTGCCCTGCACCGCAGCACGGTAACCCACTCCGACTATGGTGAGCTTCTTCTCGAAACCCTTGCTCACACCGGTAACCATATTGTTCACCAGCGCACGCGTCGTTCCCGACATTGCGTTGGAAAGGGTGGTCCCGTCCATCGCCTCGAAAGTGGCGCTCTCCCCCTCTAGCGACATCCTCACCAGCGGATGGAGATTGTACTGAAGTTGGCCCTTCGGCCCCTTGACGCTCAGCACACCACCAGCGAGCCTGGCATCGACGCCTTTGGGTATGCTGACTGGATTCTTCGCGATTCTTGACACTGTTCTGTACCTATACCTATCAGGAAACGACGCACAGTACTTCGCCGCCGAGCCCGGCCTTGCGCGCAGCCCGGTCACTCATGACACCGCGCGATGTCGAAACGATTGCCACTCCCATCCCTCCGCTGACCACCGGTAAACTGTCCTTGTCGCGGTACCGACGGCAACCCGGTGTGCTGACGCGCTGAATGCGCTCGATGACGGGACGTCCGGCGTAATACTTGAGACGGACATCGAGAACCGACTTGCAGCCAGAGTCGCTGACCCTGAAGTCCTCGATGTAGCCTTCATCCTTGAGCACCTGCGCGATCGCCTGCTTGATCGTGGATGAGGGCATCCGCACGCCGATCTTCTCGGCTGACTGGCCGTTGCGGATGTGGGTCAGCATATCGGCTATGGGGTCGGTCATGCTCATAAGTTGCTATTCCTGTCTATTCTCTGTACGCCGCTACCAGCTGGCCTTGACAACACCCGGAGCCTCGCCGCGCATCATGACTTCACGCAGCTTGCTGCGGCTCAATCCGAATTTCCGGTAATAGCCGCGCGAGCGTCCGGTGACAGCACAGCGGTTGCGGATCCGGCTGCGGCTGGAATCGCGCGGCAGCTTCTGCAGCTCGAGCTGCGCTTGATAACGCTCTTCGTCACCAAGCTTCAAATTGTAAATCATGGCTTTGAGCTCGGCCCGCCGCTTGGCGTACTTTGCCACCAGCGCCTTGCGCTTCTCTTCGCGCAGGACCATCGATTTCTTTGCCATCTATCCCTCAGCTCTTGATCGGAAAGTTGAATGCCATCAGCAGGGCACGGGCTTCGTCATCAGTCTTTGCGCTGGTCGCTATGGATATGTCCATTCCACGCAGCGCGTCGATCTTGTCGTAATCGATCTCCGGAAAGATTATCTGCTCCTTGATACCCATGGAGTAGTTGCCGTTCCCGTCGAACGACCGTCCCGATAGACCGCGAAAGTCGCGCACCCGGGGTATCGCGATGGTAATGAGCCGGTCAAGGAACTCATACATGTGTGCGCGCCTGAGCGTCACCTTGCATCCGATGGGCCAGTTCTCACGCACCTTGAAGGCGGCGACCGACTTGCGCGCCCGCGTCATGACCGGTTTCTGGCCGGAAAGCTGCGCCATATCGGACATGGCGTTTTCCAGCACCTTGCGGTCAGCCAGGGCCTCACCCACGCCCATGTTGAGCGTGATATGGGTTATGCGCGGCACCTGCATCGGGTTTTTGTACCCGAATTTCGCCATCAGCTGCGGCACCACCGTCTTCCGATAATATTCTTGTAATCTCACCATCTCGACTTCACCCGTCAGATATCGGCGACTTCGCCGCCGCGGCGGAAGAAACGCACCTTGCGGCCGTCTTCCAGCGTCCGGAAACCAATCCGGCCGCCCTTCCCGTTTGCGCCATTAAAGAGCGCTACATTCGAGATATGGATCGGCGCCTCCTTGTCGAGGATCCCGCCGGTCACGTTCTTGTTCGGATTCGGGCGGGTATGCCGCTTCACCATGTTCACGTTTTCCACCAACACGCGATCATCGGCGAGAATGCGCAGCACCGTTCCACGCTTTCCCTTGTCTCTGCCCCTGCGGACAACCACCTGATCGCCTTTGCGTATCTTTTGCATAATTCTCGACCCTCACAACACTTCCGGTGCAAGGGAAATGATCTTCATGAACTTTTCGCTGCGCAACTCGCGCGTCACCGGCCCAAAAATACGTGTCCCGACAGGCTGATGTTGCGGGTTGAGCAACACCGCCGCATTCGTATCGAAGCGGATTACCGAACCATCCGCACGGCGTATACCCTTGCGTGTCCGTACGATTACCGCATCATAGACGTCGCCCTTCTTCACACGCCCGCGAGGGATGGCCTCCTTGATGCTGACCTTTATGATGTCCCCAATACCGGCGTAGCGGCGCTTGGACCCACCGAGCACCTTGATGCATTGCACAGTTTTGGCTCCGCTGTTGTCCGCCACCGACAACATGCTCTGCATCTGAATCATGACCTAAACCCCGCACTCGAACTTGTTAGCCCGCAATTCCCGCGGTAAAGCAGCTGATTTTAACATCACACAGGGGCGCAGCAAACCGATTTCGGCCTGTACTCACGCCGCGACGGCCTTCTCCAGAACCTTCACCAGCCTCCAGGTCTTGGTTTTTGACAATGGCCGGCATTCCTCGATGAGGACAAGATCGCCTTCCTTGCAGTCGTTGTTCGCGTCGTGCGCATGCAGTTTCGTACGGCGACGGATGAACTTCCCGTAAAGCGGATGCGCAACCTGCCGCTCGATCACGACGGTGATGGTCTTGTCCATCTTGTTGCTCAGCACGCGACCGCTGACGGTGCGTGCGGTGCGTGCATCTTCACTCATTGCCGACCACCCCTTTCTCGTTCATCACCGTGCGGATGCGCGCAATGTCGCGCCGCACCTTACCAAGCCGCGAGTTGTTCGCAAGCTGTCCCGTCCCCTTCTGCATGCGCAGGTTGAACTGTTCCTGCAGGAGCCCGTTGACCTCCTGGACTCTGGCTTCCACCGACATACCACGAATATCTTTCGCCTTCATCGCTGCACCTGTCAAATCACTTGGCGGACCACGAACGTCGTGCGCACCGGAAGCTTCGCCGCGGCAAGCCGGAATGCGCTCCTGGCCTCGACCTCGGCAATACCCTCCATTTCGTAGAGCACCGTGCCGGGTTTTACCTCGGCAACCCAGTACTCCGGATTTCCCTTGCCGCTGCCCATGCGGACTTCCAACGGCTTTTTCGAAATCGGCTTGTCAGGGAAGATACGGATCCACACCCGGCCGCCGCGCTTGATCGAACGCGTCAATGCACGCCGCGCCGCTTCGATCTGGCGCGCGGTGACACGCCCGCGCGTCGTGGCCTTAAGCCCAAACTCACCGAAACTTACCTTGTTGCCGCGTGTGGCGACACCGCGGTTGCGGCCCTTGTGCTGCTTGCGGTACTTAGTTCTCTTTGGCTGCAACATCTGCGTTTCCCCGTGTTCAGGCCGTGGCCTTCTTGGCCGGATCGGACTCAGCCTGAACCTGCTCCGATCGGTCCAGAATCTCGCCCTTGAATATCCACACCTTGACGCCGATGACGCCGTAGGTGGTGTGCGCCTCGGCCGCGCCGTAATCGATGTCAGCGCGCAGCGTATGCAGCGGCACACGGCCCTCGCGATACCACTCGGTGCGCGCGATTTCTGCGCCGTTGAGACGGCCGGCACACATGATCTTCACGCCCAGTGCACCCAGGCGCATGGCGTTGGTGACCGCACGCTTCATGGCACGCCGGAACATGATACGCTTTTCCAGCTGCTGGCAGATGTTTTCCGCCACCAGCAATGCGTCCAGCTCGGGCTTGCGCACTTCCTCGATCGCGATATGAACCGGCTGCCCGGCTGCCCGGGTAAGCTCTTGGCGCAGCTTTTCGATGTCTTCGCCCTTCTTTCCAATCACGATCCCCGGGCGCGCCGTATGAACGGTGATGTTGATGCTCTGCGCAGGACGTTCGATCACCACGGTGCTCACTGCAGCGTGCGCCAGCTTCTTCTTGATCCGGTTGCGCAGCATGATATCCGAAGCCAGGTTGGCCGAATAATGCTTGTTGCCCGAATACCACTTGGCTGTCCAGTCCCGGATGATACCCAGGCGCAGTCCGATCGGATGGATCTTCTGGCCCATCAGTTGCCCCCTTTCTTCGCCTTGCGCGCGCCCTTCGCGCGCGCGGCATCGGACACGGTAATGGTTATATGGCTGGTGCGCTTGAGAATCTGGGCGCCACGCCCTTTGGCGCGCGCATGGAAGCGCTTCATGGTCGGGCCGTCGCCGATTTCCACCGACTGCACCCGGAGTTCATCGACATCCGCTCCCTCGTTGTGCTCGGCGTTTGCAATTGCCGACTCCAGCACCTTCTTGACCGGCCGCGCCGCCTTGCGCGTGCTGAACTGGAGAATCTCCAGAGCGCGCTCGACCGGCAGGCCGCGTATCTGATCCGCGAGCAGACGGCCCTTCTGCGGCGATACGCGAATGTATTTCAGGACTGCGGTAGCTTGCATCGCGGTTATCACTCCGTCGTGGCCTTCTTATCGGCCGAATGCCCCTTGAAAGTCCGCGTCGCCGCGAATTCGCCGAGCTTGTGGCCCACCATGTTTTCCGTGACCAGGATCGGCACATGCTGCCTGCCGTTATGCACGGCAATCGTCAGACCGATAAAGTCCGGCATAATCGTCGAGCGGCGCGACCAGGTCTTGAGTGGCCGCTTGCTGCCTTCGACGCGCGCCTTTTCCACCTTTGCGGCAAGGTGTGTGTCGATGAATGGACCTTTCTTGATGGAACGTGGCACGGTTTACGCCTCTCTCGTCTTGTTGCGGCGCCGAACGATCATTCCGTCAGTGCGCTTGTTCATACGGGTCTTGTACCCCTTGGTCGGCGTGCCCCAGGGGCTGACAGGATGACGGCCACCTTTGGTACGACCTTCGCCACCGCCGTGCGGGTGATCGACAGGGTTCATCGCGGTTCCGCGCACCGTGGGTCGGATGCCACGCCAGCGACTGGCACCCGCCTTGCCAAGCTTGCGCAGTGAATGCTCCGCGTTGCCTACCTCTCCGATGGTTGCGCGGCATTCAATATGAACCTTGCGCACCTCACCCGAACGCAGGCGCAACTGGGCGTAACTACCCTCACGCGCAACGAGCTGGATGGCCGCTCCCGCCGACCGCCCGAGCTGGGCGCCGCGGCCCTGCCTCATTTCCACGCAGTGGATAGTGCTACCCACTGGAATGTTACGCAGCGGCAGGCAGTTGCCGGGCTGAATCGGCGCATCCGCACCAGAAAGAATCTGGCTGCCCGCTTCAATGCCCTTAGGAGCGATGATGTAGCGGCGCTCCCCGTCAGCGTACAGCACCAGCGCGATATTGGCACTGCGGTTCGGATCGTATTCCAGCCGTTCGACGCGCCCGACCACGCCATCCTTGTCGCGCCTGAAGTCGACAATTCGATAGTGCCGCTTGTGGCCGCCGCCACGATGGCGCACACAAATACGCCCATGGTGATTGCGGCCGTTGATCTTTGACTTCTTTTCCAAAAGCCCGGCGAACGGCGCACCGCGGTGGAGATCGGGATTAACGACCTTGATGAGGCCGCGGCGCCCGGCCGAAGTGGGTCTGACCTTTACCAATGCCATCTGTATGCTCCCGTTACTTCGCCTGGCCGCCGACGAAATCGATTTCTTGGCCCGGCTTCAGCCGGACATAGGCCTTTTTCCAGTCTTGCCGCCGGCCCGGGGTCTTGCCCTGACGCTTGAGCGTGCCCTTGACGTTGGGGACGGTAACCGAGGCGACCTCCACGCTGAACATCTTCTCCACCGCCCGCTTGATCAACGGCTTGGTGGCATCGCGGCGAACGGCGAAGACAAACTGCCGGTTCTTGTCGGCCACCCGGCTGCTTTTCTCCGAGATGTGCGGCGCCAAAATCAGTTGAGACAGTTCCTGCTCGTTCATGCCAGCATCTCCTCGAAACGCTTCAGCGCCGACACCGTCATGATGACCTTTTCGTGCCGGATCAGGCTGATCGGATCAACACCCTGAACCGCGCGCACGTCAACCTTGTGCAGGTTCCGCGCCGACAACCGCAGATTGTCGTCGGCGCTGTCGGTCACGATGAGAACGTCAGCCATACCCAGCTTGTTCAGCTTCTCGATCAGAATCCTGGTCTTGGGGGCATCCACCATGAACGCGTCGACTGCAACCAACCGTTCCTGGCGCAGCAGCTCTGAAAGAATCGAACGCATGGCCGCCCGGTGCATCTTCTTGTTCACCTTCTGGGTGAAGTTCTCGTCCGGAGAGGCCGGAAACACCTTGCCGCCACCACGCCACAGCGGGCTGCGAATGGTTCCGGCGCGCGCCTGGCCAGTACCCTTCTGACGCCATGGCTTGCGCCCGCCGCCGCGCACTGCCGCGCGATTTTTCTGGGCACGCGTGCCGGAACGCACGTTCGCCTGACCGGCCACCACAACCTGATGGACCAGACTCTCGTTAAAGCGGACGCCGAACGCCACATCCGACACTTCCACGTCGGCCGCGGCCTTGCCTCCAGCTTCATTCATCACGCTGACTTTCATTGCTGACGTACCCTATTTCTTCTGCACCTTGACGGCGGGCCGAATCATCACATCGGCGCCCTTGGCGCCGGGAACGGCGCCCTTGACGAGCAACAGGTTGCGGTCTGAATCCACTTGCACCACCTCGAGATTCTGCTGGGTCCGCGTGACGTTGCCCAAATGCCCAGCCATCTTCTTGCCGGGGAAAACCCGGCCTGGCGTCTGCCGCTGGCCGATGGAGCCCGGGGCTCGGTGCGACAGCGAATTGCCGTGGCTCGCGCGTCCGCCCCCGAAATGATGGCGTTTGATCACGCCTGCGAAACCCTTGCCGATCGAGGTACCCTGCACGTCCACCTTCTGGCCGGGATTGAAAATATCGACCTTGATCTCAGAACCTGGCTTGAGCTCCGCGCCCTCGCCTTCATCCAGACGGAACTCCCACAGACCCCGCCCCGCAACGACGTTGGCTTTGGCAAAGTGGCCGGCCGCCGGCTTGCTGACACGCGTGGGACGGCGTTCCCCCACCGTCACCTGCACGGCACGATAGCCGTCGACATCCGTGGTCTTGACCTGGGTAACCCGGTTCGGACCCACCTCGAAGACCGTCACAGGCAAAGCGGTGCCATCTGCCGCGTACACCCGGCTCATACCGATTTTCCTGCCAATCACTCCAATAGCCATCGTCATAAACCTTATCGTTTCGTGTTTGCGGCTGCCTACTCCCACAACCCCAGCCGGCTGGAACCGGTGGAGCGGCCTAAAGCACAACCGTTCAGCCGAGCTTGATCTCCACGTCCACACCGGCGGCAAGATCGAGCTTCATCAGCGCATCCACCGTCTTCTCGGTAGGTTCGATGATATCCATGATCCGCTTGTGCGTCCGAATCTCGAATTGATCGCGCGACTTCTTGTCGACATGCGGAGAACGCAGCAGCGTGTAACGCTCGATCTTCGTCGGCAGCGGAATCGGGCCCTTCACCAGGGCACCGGTACGCTTCGCCGTGTCGACGATTTCCATGGCCGAGCGGTCGATCAGACGGTGATCGAATGCCTTCAGGCGAATGCGGATCTTTTGACTTGCCATATTAACCTCTGTTGCAGACCGCGGGTCTTGCGTGCAGTCGCCACCCCGGTCCTGTCCCTACTCGATGATCTTCGCCACCACTCCTGCTCCCACGGTACGTCCGCCCTCACGGATGGCGAAACGCAGGCCGTCTTCCATGGCGATCGGATTGATGAGGGTGATGGTCATTTTGATGTTGTCCCCGGGCATGACCATCTCGGTGCCCTGCGGCAGATCGACCGCGCCGGTGACGTCGGTGGTACGAAAGTAGAACTGCGGGCGGTAGCCATTGAAAAACGGCGTATGGCGGCCACCTTCTTCCTTCGACAGCACGTAGACTTCGGCTTCGAACTTGGTATGCGGGGTGATGGAGCCGGGCTTGGCAAGCACCTGGCCACGCTCGACCTCCTCGCGCTTGGTGCCACGCAACAGCACTCCGACGTTATCACCTGCCTCACCCTGGTCGAGGAGCTTGCGGAACATCTCCACCCCGGTGACGGTGGTCTTCTGGGTGTCCTTCAGGCCCACGATCGCGACCTCATCGCCCACCTTGACCAACCCACGCTCGATGCGTCCGGTGACGACGGTGCCGCGTCCGGAAATCGAGAAGACGTCCTCGACCGGCATGAGGAAGGTCCCGTCGATGGCGCGCTTGGGCTGGGGAATATAGGAGTCGAGGGCGTCGGCCAGCCTCATGATGGCCGGCTCACCGATCTCGCTCTGGTCCCCTTCGAGGGCCTTCAGGGCGCTGCCGATGATGATCGGGGTGTCGTCGCCCGGGAAATCGTACTTCGACAGCAGTTCGCGCACTTCCATCTCGACAAGTTCCAGCAGTTCCTTGTCATCGACCATGTCGGCCTTGTTGAGGAAGACGACGATATAGGGCACGCCCACCTGGCGGGCAAGCAGGATATGCTCACGCGTCTGGGGCATGGGGCCGTCGGCAGCACTCACCACCAGGATGGCGCCGTCCATCTGGGCGGCACCGGTAATCATGTTCTTCACATAGTCGGCATGCCCCGGGCAATCGACGTGGGCATAGTGGCGCTTGGACGTCTCGTACTCGACGTGGGCGGTGGCGATGGTAATGCCGCGCTCGCGCTCCTCGGGGGCGTTGTCGATCTGGTCGTACGCCTTGAACTCGCCGCCGAACTTCGCGGACAGGACCTTGGTCAGCGCCGCAGTAAGGGTCGTCTTGCCGTGGTCCACGTGGCCGATGGTCCCCACATTCAGGTGGGGTTTCGTGCGCTCAAATTTTCCCTTGGACACCTTTGGTACCTCGTGGTTGTTGGTCGCAAAAAACCGCTAGCTCGCCTTCTTGATCACCGCGTTCGGCGCCAGCGCGTACTTCTTGAACTCCATGGTATACGTGGCCCGGCCCTGCGTGGCCGAGCGCAGGCTGGTGGAGTATCCGAACATCTCGGCAAGCGGGACCTCAGCGCGGATCACCTTGCCGGCTGCCACGTCCTCCATGCCGAGGATCACGCCACGGCGGGAACTGAGGTCGCCGTTCACGCTGCCCATGTAATCCTCCGGCGTCACCACTTCCACCGCCATGATGGGCTCGAGCACAACTGGATTGGCCTTCTGGGCGCCTTCGCGGAACGCCATGATAGCCGCCATCTTGAATGCGTTTTCATTGGAGTCCACTTCATGGTACGAGCCGTCGTACAGCGTCACCTTCACGTCCACCACCGGATAGCCGGCGCTGATTCCGCGGGTAATCGCTTCTTCCACGCCCTTGCGCACGGCCGGGATGAACTCGCGTGGCACCGCGCCGCCCTTGACGGCGTCGACAAACTCGAAACCCTTGCCCAGCTCCTGCGGCTCAATGCGCAGATATACGTGCCCGTATTGGCCACGGCCGCCGGACTGCTTGGCGTACTTGTGTTCCTGTTCGACCGCCTTGCGGATCGTCTCGCGGTACGCCACCTGCGGCTTGCCGACATTCGCCTCGACCCCGAATTCGCGCTTCATGCGGTCGACGATGATTTCCATATGCAGTTCGCCCATGCCGGAAATGATGGTTTGACCGGACTCCTCATCGGTACGCACTCGAAACGACGGGTCTTCCTGTGCCAGACGCGACAGCGCAATGCCCATCTTTTCCTGGTCCGCCTTGGTCTTAGGCTCCACCGCCTGCGAGATCACCGGTTCCGGGAACTCCATACGCTCCAGCGTGATGATATTATCAATAGCGCACAGCGTGTCGCCGGTGGTCACGTCTTTGATGCCGACGGCTGCGGCAATGTCGCCAGCACGGACTTCCTTGGTTTCCTCGCGCGTGTTGGCATGCATCTGCAGCAGCCGCCCGATACGCTCCTTGCGGTGCTTCACCGGGTTGTAGACGCTGTCCCCGGAATTCAGCACGCCCGAGTACACGCGGAAAAACACCAGCTGACCAACATACGGGTCGGTGGCGATCTTGAAGGCCAACGCCGAAAACGGCTCTTCGTCACTCGCGTGCCGCTCGGCAAGGGTCTCGTTCTTGTCGTCCAGATGGCCCTTGATGGCGGGCCGGTCACTCGGCGCCGGCAGATAATCGATCACGGCGTCCAGCATCGCCTGCACACCCTTGTTCTTGAACGCCGAGCCGCAGGTTACGACGATGATCTCGGACAACAGGTTGCGCGCGCGCAAGCCATTCTTGATCTCCTCCTGCGACAGACTGCCCCCGTTCAGATACTTGTCCATCAGATCTTCGGAAGACTCAGCCGCGGCCTCGACCATGTTCTCGCGTGCCTTCTTACATTCTTCCAGCATGTCAGCCGGGATATCGCGTTCCTCGAACTTCATGCCCTGGGTACTGTCGTCCCAGTAGATCGCGCGCATCTTTACCAGGTCGACCACGCCCTTGTAATGCTCCTCTGCGCCGATCGGCAGCTGGATCGGGACCGGGTTTGCACCCAGGCGCGACTTGATCTGGCCCACCACGCGCATGAAATTGGCCCCGGCCCGGTCCATCTTGTTCACGAACGCGAGGCGCGGAACTCCGTATTTGTTGGCCTGGCGCCAAACCGTTTCAGACTGCGGTTCCACGCCGCCAACCGCGCACAGCAGGAAACAGGCGCCGTCGAGAACCCGCAACGACCGCTCGACCTCGATCGTAAAGTCGACGTGCCCGGGGGTATCAATGATGTTGATGCGGTGTTCCGGCAACTTCTGGTCCATACCCTTCCAGAAGCAGGTGGTAGCCGCGGAAGTGATGGTAATTCCGCGTTCCTGCTCCTGCTCCATCCAGTCCATGACCGCAGTACCTTCATGCACCTCACCGATCTTGTGGGACACGCCGGTGTAGAACAACACGCGTTCAGTGGTCGTCGTCTTACCGGCATCGATGTGTGCCATGATGCCGATATTGCGGTAACGTTCTATGGGGGTGTTGCGTGCCACGTTGCTAATCCTTCTTGGTCAAAACAATGCCTGCACCAGTTACCAGCGGTAGTGGGAGAACGCCTTATTGGCTTCCGCCATGCGGTGGACATCATCACGCTTTTTCATGGCGTTGCCGCGTTTCTCGGCAGCATCCAGCAATTCTGCGGCTAACCGCGCGCCCATGGACTTCTCACCACGCGCACGCGCAGCATCGGTAACCCAACGCATCGCCAGTGCCGTCTGGCGCGCCGGACGCACTTCGACCGGGACCTGGTAGGTCGCACCACCAACGCGCCGGCTCTTGACCTCGACCATCGGTCGCAAGTTCTCAATGGCCTGGCTGAACAGCTGCAGCGGATCGGACTTGGTCTTCTCGGCTATGATATCGAGCGCCCCGTATACGATCTTCTCGGCTACCGACTTCTTGCCGCTACGCATGATCACGCTCATAAATTTGGCAATCGCTTCGTTGCCGAACTTCGGATCAGGGGTAACCGGGCGCTTCGGTACTTCTCTTCGTCTTGGCATGGCACAGTTCTTTCTTTAAAAATGAAAGTCCAATTGTCTATATATTATTAGGTATCGCTTCCCGGCCGCTAAGACTGCCGTGTTCAGGTCTGTACAAACCAGAACAAAACGCCGCACCGTACTCCGTGCGGCGGCATTGCGACTCAGACCGTATTTACGACTTCGGACGCTTGGCCCCGTACTTCGAACGCCCCTGGCGGCGGTCGTTGACGCCAGCAGTATCCAGGGTGCCGCGAACCGTGTGATAACGCACGCCCGGCAAATCCTTGACACGCCCGCCACGAATCAGGACAACCGAATGCTCCTGCAGGTTGTGGCCTTCGCCTCCGATATAGCTGGTAACCTCATACCCGTTGGTCAAGCGCACGCGCGCGACCTTGCGCAGCGCCGAGTTCGGCTTCTTCGGCGTCGTGGTGTAGACACGAGTACAAACGCCGCGCCGCTGCGGGCACGCCTGCAAGGCTGGCACCGTCGTCTTCTTAGTCATCCGGGTGCGCGGCTTGCGCACCAGCTGGTTAATCGTCGGCATAATTCTGAACTCTTTGACCCAAAAACGAACGACAGGCCGGCTTGCTCCGGCCTGTCAGAGGGGCGCGATTCTAGGCAAGTGGCCCTGCCGTGTCAAGCCGTTCCCTGACACCGCTTCGCTAACCTGCGCAACAGCTTAGGCTGTCGCTGCCTCTTCGCCACCCTCGCTCAACGCCGCTTTGCTCTTGGTTCCGCTCAGCGACTGTTGCAGCGACACCGCTTCCTGCACCTGCTCCTTGCGCCGCCGCCGCCTTTCCTGATGGTAGGCGAGTCCGGTTCCGGCCGGGATCAGACGTCCCACAATCACGTTCTCCTTCAGCCCGCGCAGGCGATCGCTCTTGCCAGTGATCGCCGCCTCGGTCAGAACCCGCGTTGTTTCCTGGAAAGAAGCCGCGGAGATGAACGACTCGGTCGACAGCGACGCCTTCGTGATCCCAAGCAGCACGCGATCGTAGGTCGCCGGCTTCTTGCCGCCGGTACCCACCACTTCGTTCTCCTCGAGCAGGCGGGCACGTTCGACCTGTTCACCAGGAAGGAATTGGGTCTCGCCCGGATCCTCCACCCGCACCTTGCGCAGCATCTGGCGCACGATCACCTCGATGTGTTTATCGTTGATCTTGACGCCCTGCAGCCGGTATACGTCCTGCACTTCGTCCACGATGTAGTTGGCCAGCGCCTCGACGCCCAGCAGCCGCAGGATATCGCCCGACACCGGGGATCCATCCACGATCACCTCGCCCTGCTCCACGGTCTCCCCCTCGAACACCGTAATGTGGCGTCCTTTCGGGATCAGGTATTCGTGCTCCTGGCCTTCCTTGTCGGTGATCACCAGACGTTGCTTGCCCTTGGTGTCCTTGCCGAAAGAGACGATACCGCTGGTCTCGGCCAAAATGGCGTGATCCTTCGCCTTGCGCGCCTCGAACAGTTCGGCCACACGCGGCAGACCGCCAGTGATATCACGGGTCTTGGACGTCTCCTGCGGAATGCGCGCCAGCACGTCGCCGACGCCGACCTTGGAACCATCCTCTACCGTGATGATCGCGCCCGGCGGAAGCATGTACTTGGCCGGAATATCGGTACCAGCAATGTTCAGGCCCTTGCCAGCCGCATCCACCAGACTGATCATCGGGCGGATATTCTTGCCGCCAGCGCGCTGCTTTGGATCCAATACCACATAGGTGCTCAGACCGGTGACTTCGTCGGTCTGGCGGTTGACTGTGACACCATCGATCAGATCGGCAAACGCGACCTTGCCGGCCACCTCGGTGATGATCGGGTGGGTATGCGGATCCCAGTTCGCGACCACCATGCCGGCCTTCACCCGGTCCTTGTCATTGACCGAGAGGACCGCGCCGTACGGAATCTTGTAGCGCTCACGGTCGCGTCCCTGCTCGTCCTGGATTACCAGTTCACCGGAGCGGGACACGGCGACGTTATGGCCGCCGGAATGCTTCACCAGCTTAATATTGTTCAGCCGCACGGTTCCAGTGGTCTTGACATCGATATTGCTGATAGCGGTCACGCGCGAGGCGGCACCGCCGATGTGGAATGTGCGCATGGTGAGCTGGGTACCAGGCTCGCCGATCGACTGCGCAGCGATGACACCCACTGCTTCGCCCAGGTTCACCTGATGCCCGCGCCCAAGATCACGCCCGTAGCACTTGGCACAGATGCCGTAGCGAGTCTCGCACGTGACCGGTGAACGCGTCAGTACCTGGTCGACATTGCGCTCCTCGAAGAGCGCGACCAGCCTTTCGTCCAGCATCGTGCCGTTGTGCGCTAGCACCTCGTTGTTCGCGGAGTCGGTAATATCGCCGATCACTACGCGCCCGAGGATGCGATCACGCAGCGGCACCACGATCTCGCCACCTTCGACCAATGCCGACTTGATCACCCCCTGCGCGGTCCCACAGTCGTCTTCCGTTACGACCAAATCCTGACACACGTCCACCAGGCGCCGGGTTAGGTAGCCGGAATTGGCGGTCTTGAGCGCCGTGTCCGCGAGACCCTTGCGTGCGCCGTGGGTGGAAATGAAGTACTGCAGAACGTTCAGTCCTTCCCGGAAATTCGCGGTGATCGGCGTCTCGATGATAGAGCCGTCTGGCTTGGCCATCAGGCCGCGCATTCCGGCAAGCTGCCGGATCTGGGCAGCGCTGCCGCGCGCGCCGGAATCGGCCATCATGTAGATGGAGTTGAACGAATCCTGCTTGACTCTCTTGCCCTGAGCGTCCGTGACCTCCTCGGTTCCGAGCTTGTCCATCATGGACTTGGCGACTTTCTCGCTAGTGCGGGTCCAGATATCGACCACCTTGTTGTAGCGCTCGCCGTCGGTCAGCAGCCCCGATGCGTATTGGTTCTGGATGCTTTTCACCTCGGTCTCGGCGGCACCGATGATCTCGCCCTTTTCCGACGGCGTTACCATGTCGTCCACGCCAATCGATATGCCGGCACGCGCCGCGTAGGCAAAGCCGGTATACATCAGTTGATCGGCGAAAATAACCGTGGCCTTCAGGCCGACGTTGCGATAGCACGAGTTGATGAGCTCGGAAATGTTCTTCTTCTTCAGCTCACGGTTGATAAGTTCAAACGGCAACCCCTCTGGCAGGAGCTCGGACAGCAGCGCGCGGCCGATGGTGGTGTCGTAAAGCTTGAAGGTCTCGCTGCGGCTTCCGTTGGCCGCCAGGCGCACCTCGCGGATGCGCACCTTTGCGCGCGCATGCAGCGACACCTGGCGCGACTCGTAGGCACGGTGCACCTCGGTCACGTCGGAAAACGCCGTGCCTTCGCCCTGCACGTTGAGCTTCACGCGCGTCATATAGTACAGCCCCAGCACGATATCCTGGGACGGAACAATAATGGGGTCGCCATTGGCCGGAGAAAGCGCGTTATTGGTCGACATCATGAGGGTACGCGCTTCCAGCTGGGCCTCGAGCGACAGCGGGATGTGCACCGCCATCTGGTCACCATCGAAGTCTGCGTTGTAGGCCGCGCACACCAGCGGATGCAGCTGTATGGCCTTGCCCTCGATGAGCACCGGTTCGAACGCCTGGATGCCTAACCGGTGCAGGGTCGGTGCACGATTCAACAGCACCGGATGCTCGCGGATGACCTCCTCCAGGATGTCCCAGACCTCGGGGCTCGCCTGCTCTACCATCTTTTTCGCAAGCTTGATGGTCGTGGCCAGGCCACGCATCTCGAGCTTGCTGAAAATGAACGGCTTGAACAGCTCCAGTGCCATCTTTTTGGGCAGACCACACTGATGGAGCTTGAGCGTTGGCCCTACCACGATCACGGAGCGTCCAGAGTAGTCGACGCGCTTGCCCAGCAGGTTCTGGCGGAAGCGGCCCTGCTTGCCCTTGATCATGTCGGCAAGCGACTTGAGCTGGCGCTTGTTGGCACCGGTGATCGCCTTGCCGCGACGACCGTTGTCGAGCAGCGCGTCCACGGCCTCCTGCAGCATGCGCTTCTCGTTGCGCACGATGATATCCGGGGCATTAAGGTCCAACAGCCGCTTGAGGCGGTTGTTGCGGTTGATGACCCGGCGATACAGGTCGTTGAGGTCCGAGGTGGCGAAACGACCGCCGTCGAGCGGCACCAGTGGACGCAGCTCCGGTGGCAGCACCGGCAGGATCTCGAGCACCATCCACTCGGGCTTGTTGCCGGAATTCAGAAAAGCCTCGACCACTTTGAGACGCTTGGCGAGTTTCTTGATCTTGGTCTCGGAGCTGGTTCCAGCCAGTTCATCACGCAGCTTGGTCGCCTCTGCCTCCAGATCTATGGACTTGAGCAGATCCCGGATTGCTTCCGCGCCCATACGCGCATCGAACTCGTCGCCGTACTGCTCGATCGCCTCAAGGTAGGCATCCTCGGACATGAGACTGCCGCGCTCGAGCGGCGTCATGCCGGAATCAACCACCACGTAGGCCTCGAAGTACAGCACGCGTTCGATATCGCGCAGAGTCATGTCTAGCATCAGGCCCATGCGCGAAGGCAGGGATTTCAGGAACCAGATGTGCGCGACCGGGCTGGCGAGCTCGATATGACCCATACGCTCACGCCGCACCTTGGACAGGGTCACTTCCACACCGCACTTCTCGCAAATTACACCACGGTGCTTGAGACGCTTGTACTTGCCGCAAAGGCACTCGTAATCCTTGATCGGACCGAAGATCTTGGCGCAGAACAGGCCGTCCCGCTCCGGTTTGAAGGTGCGGTAATTGATGGTCTCCGGCTTCTTCACTTCTCCGAACGACCAGGAACGGATCTTTTCCGGCGACGCCAGTCCGATGCGGATAGCATCGAAATCCTCGTTCTTTCCGGACTGCTTAAACAGATTGAATAGATCTCTCAATGTCGTTACTCCTCAATGTACGCGCATGTACCAGTGCGTGCGGCTTGTCGCCGGCGCGGGCTAGCTTTCCTGCCGCCCATGTCAGTCCTGCTCCAGCTCGATATCGATACCCAGGGAGCGAATCTCCTTGATCAGCACGTTGAATGACTCCGGCATGCCTGCCTCCATATGATGATCGCCCTTGACGATGTTCTCGAACATCTTGGTACGGCCGGTCACGTCGTCCGACTTGACGGTAAGCATTTCCTGCAGCGTATAGGCGGCACCGTAGGCCTCCAGCGCCCAGACTTCCATTTCACCGAAGCGCTGACCTCCAAACTGGGCCTTTCCGCCCAGCGGCTGCTGCGTAACCAGCGAGTACGGGCCAGTTGAGCGCGCATGCATCTTGTCGTCGACCAGATGGTTCAACTTCAGGATGTACATGTAGCCCACAGTGATCGGACGATCGAACGGCTCGCCGGTGCGCCCATCATAGAGGGTGGTCTGGCCGGACCGCGGCAAGCCCGCGAGCTCGAGCATGCCCTTGATCTCTTCCTCGGTCGCACCATCGAACACTGGGGTCGCGACCGGTACGCCGCTGCGCAGATTGAACGCCAGATCCGCGAGCTCGGCGTCGCTCAGGGACTCGATGTCTTCCTTCTTGCCGCTGTGGTTGTAGACCTTGTCCACGAACTTGCGAAGTTCTGAGCTCTTGACCTGCTGCTCCAGCATCTGCCCTATCTTGCGACCGAGCTCGTGCGCAGCCCATCCGAGATGAGTCTCGAGCACCTGCCCCACATTCATGCGCGAGGGCACGCCAAGCGGGTTGAGAACGATGTCGACCGGAGTTCCATCCGCCATGTGCGGCATATCCTCCACCGGAACAATGCGCGAGATGACGCCCTTGTTTCCATGCCGACCGGCCATCTTGTCGCCTGGCTGCAGGCGGCGCTTGACGGCAACGTGCACCTTGACCATCTTGAGCACACCTGGGGCCAAATCATCGCCCGAGGTGAGTTTGCTGCGCTTCTCCTCGAGCAGTTGGTCGAATTGCAGCTTCTGGCTTGCCAGCTGGTTGCGAATCTGCTCCAGGGTTTCGTTCACTTCCTCGTTTCGCAACCTGATCTCGAACCACTTGGCGCGTGCAAGATCCGTAAGGTAGATCTTGCTGATCTTGTCGCCGGCCGCCAGGCCCGCGGGCCCGCCATCGGCCGTCTTGCCCGTCAGCAGGCGCTCGATGCGCGCGTAGGCGTCGTCCTCGACGATGCGATACTGGTCCTGGAGGTCCTTCTTGACGCGCGCCAACTCGGCCTGCTCATTAGCCTTGGCACGCGCGTCCTTCTCGATGCCATCGCGCGTAAACACCTGCACGTCAATCACTGTCCCAGACATGCCGGAAGGAAGCCGCAGCGAGGTATCCTTCACATCAGAGGCCTTCTCTCCGAAGATCGCGCGCAGCAGCTTCTCCTCGGGCGTCAGCTGGGTCTCTCCCTTGGGTGTGACTTTTCCAACCAGAATATCGCCGGGATTGACTTCCGCACCGATGTAAACAATGCCCGACTCGTCGAGCTTCGACAGCGCCGCCTCACCGACGTTCGGAATGTCGCGCGTGATTTCCTCGGGGCCAAGCTTGGTATCGCGCGAAACCGTGTTGAGCTCCTCAATATGAATGGTGGTGAAATAGTCTTCCTCCACCACGCGTTCCGAGATCAGAATCGAATCCTCGAAGTTGTAGCCGTTCCAGGGCATGAAGGCGACAAGAATGTTGCGCCCGAGCGCAAGCTCGCCCATGTCGGTGGACGGGCCATCGGCCAAAACATCGCCTTTCGCGATCTGATCGCCGACTTTCACTAGCGGACGCTGATTGATGTTTGTGTTCTGATTAGACCGGGTGTACTTGATCAGGTTGTAGATATCAACGCCCGCCTCGCCTGGCCTGGCCTCGTCGTCGTTGACCCGCACTACGATGCGGCCGGCGTCAACGGAGTCGACAATGCCGCCACGTCGGGCCACTACCGTCACCCCGGAATCGATGGCCACGATGCCTTCGATGCCCGTACCCACCAGCGGTTTCTCGGTACGCAGCGTCGGCACCGCCTGGCGCTGCATGTTGGATCCCATCAGCGCGCGGTTGGCGTCGTCGTGCTCGAGAAACGGGATCAGCGAAGCCGCGACGGAAACGATCTGCGACGGTGCCACGTCGATGTAATCCACCTTGTCCACCGTGGACAAGGTGAATTCGTTCTTGTGGCGGCAGGACACGATATCGCCCTGCAGGTTGCCTTTTTCGTCGACTGCGGCGTTCGCCTGCGCGATCACGAACTTCCCTTCCTCAATTGCCGACAGATAGTCGATCTGGTCGGTCACGCGTCCGGTCACCACCTTACGATACGGGGTCTCAAGAAACCCATACTCGTTGGTGCGGGCATAGACCGCTAGCGAGTTGATGAGACCGATATTCGGACCCTCGGGCGTTTCGATCGGACACACGCGG
The DNA here is from genome assembly GCA_027364845.1 of Pseudomonadota bacterium. Classification (GTDB taxonomy): domain Bacteria; phylum Pseudomonadota; class Gammaproteobacteria; order Acidiferrobacterales; family UBA6901; genus JAJYCY01. The sequence continues at coordinate 31,780 of DAHXOO010000025.1, forward strand.
CCGTAATGAGTGGGGTGCACATCACGCACCTCGAATCCGGCACGCTCGCGCGTAAGCCCACCCGGGCCAAGCGCCGAAACGCGGCGCTTGTGAGTCACCTCGGACAGCGGATTGGTCTGGTCCATGAACTGCGACAGCTGCGACGAGCCAAAGAATTCCTTGATAACCGCCGAAACCGGCTTGGCGTTGATAAGCTCCTGCGGCATGAGCCCCTCGGACTCCGCCAAGCTTAGGCGCTCCTTCACCGCACGCTCCACACGCACCAGGCCCACGCGGAACTGGTTTTCTGCAAGCTCGCCGACCGCACGCGCGCGGCGATTGCCGAGGTGGTCAATATCATCGATCTCACCCTGCCCGTTCTTGAGGCCTATCAGCACCCTCATGACGTCGACAATGTCTTCCTTGCTGAGGATACCCGGACCCTCGTCGCGCGAGCGACCCAGGCGGCGGTTGAATTTCATACGGCCCACGCCCGACAGGTCGTAGCGGTCGAGGCTGAAAAACAGGCTGTTGAACAGGTTCTGCGCGGCATCACGCGTCGGCGGCTCGCCTGGACGCATCATCCGGTAAATCTCGATCTGCGCCTCCAGGGCGTCGCGCGTGGAATCAGTGCGCAGAGTATCGGACATAAAAGGGCCACGATCGAGATCGTTCGTGTAGATGGTCTTGATCTCGCTGATGCCCGCGGCCAGCAGCTTCTCCAGGGTGTCCTTGGACAGGACATCGTTCGCCTGGGCAATGATCTCGCCGCTCGACATGTCCACAATGTCTTCGGCCAGCGAACGTCCGATGAGGAAGGAATCGGCCACTACCAGGTGCTTGATCCGGATTTTCTCGAGGTCGCGCACGTGGCGCGCAGTGATGCGCCGGCCGGCCTCGACGATAACCTCGCCCTTCGGCGTCTTGATGTCAAAATCCACCTGCTCGCCGCGCAGACGCGCCGGGATCAGCTCGAGCCGGATCTCCCCCCCGCCCAGAACGAACGTGTCGGTCTCGAAGAACGTCGACAGTACCTCCTGGGTGGTCATGCCCAGAGCCCGCAGCAGGACCGTCGCCGGAAGTTTGCGCCTGCGGTCTATGCGCACGTAAAGCAGGTCCTTGGGATCAAACTCGAAGTCCAGCCACGATCCGCGGTAAGGTATGATGCGCGCCGAAAACAGCAGCTTTCCCGAGGAATGCGTCTTGCCGTAGTCGTGGTCGAAGAACACCCCGGGGCTGCGATGCAACTGAGATACGACCACGCGCTCGGTGCCGTTGATCACGAACGTGCCGTTGTCGGTCATAAGCGGGATTTCGCCCATGTATACTTCCTGCTCCTTGATGTCACGCACGGTCTTGGTGCCCGCACCCTCATCCCGGTTGAACACTACGAGACGCAGCAGGACGCGCAGCGGCGCGGCAAAGATCAGGCCGCGCTGCTGACATTCCTTCACGTCAAACGGCGGTATGCCGAGCCGGTAGCTCACAAACTCCAGGGCCACGTCGCCGTTGTAGCTTTCGATCGGAAACACCGACTTGAACGCCGCCTGCAGACCCTGGTCGATGCGCTGCTCCGGCGGCACATCTGCCTGAAGGAATTTGCGATAGGAATCCTTCTGAGTAGCCAGCAGATTGGGTACGCGCAAGATGCTCGGGCGCCTGCCAAAGGTCTTGCGAATGCGTTTCTTTTCGGTGAATGAGTAGGTCATCATCTTCCTCGGCTCTGAGAGCCCATGGGACAATCCAGCCGCCGGCCGGTTCGAGTCACCAGCGACAATTACAGCGCTCCATCACAAACGGGAAAAGGCCGGTAGCGCACGCCACCAGCCCTCACCCGCCTTCGAAGCACCCGCGTCGCGATCACGCGGTACTACTCTTGAGGCAAAGATGCATGCCGCCCGGCGGCATGCTCCTTACTTCAACTCAACCTTGGCGCCAGCCGCTTCCAGTTCTTTCTTCATCTTCTCGGCATCGGCCTTCGGCACGGCTTCCTTCACCGTGGCTGGCGCCGATTCAACTAGGTCCTTGGCCTCTTTCAGGCCGAGGCTGACGACTGCGCGCACTGCCTTGATGACGCCGACCTTGTTATCGCCGGCGGCCGTCAGAATGACGTCGAACTCGGTCTTGGCCTCGGCCGCCGGGGCTGCGCCGCCGGCCGCCGGTGCGGCCACTGCGACCGCGGCAGCGGCAGCGGACACTCCGAATTTCTGCTCCATCTCTTTGATAAGTTCGGACAGGTCGAGCACCGACATACCGCCGATGGAATCAATGATCTCTTGCTTGGATACTGCCATGACTGGTCTCCTGAAAATTTGGTCTGAAGTAAACAATTCTCAAGCAGCGGCCTGCTTCTGGTCGCGCACCGCCGCGAGGGTACGCACAAACTTCGCGGGCACCTCGTTCAGCGTCTGAACGAACTTCTGCACCGGCGCACGCATGGTACCGAGCAGTATGGACAGCAACACCTCGCGGCTTGGCAACCTGGCGAGAGCCTGCAACTCGGCGCCTGATATCAGCCTGCCACCCATGCTTCCGGTCGTTACGCGCAGCTTGTCGTTGTCCTTGGCAAAGTCCACCAACAGCTTTGCCACGGCAACCGGATCCTTGGACGCCGCAAAAGCCAATGGACCGATAAGTTGGTCCGTGAGGCATTCGAACGGTGATCCGGCAACGGCGCGCCGCACTAACGTATTCTTGACCACGCGCACATAGACGCCGGACTTGCGCGCTTTGGCGCGCAGATCGGTCATCTGTGCCACGGTCAGACCGCGGTACTCGGCCAGAATGGCCACCTGCGAGCCCGCCAACACCCCGGACACCTCGGCGACCATGGCCTGCTTCTGCTCCATACTAAGACTCATTCGAGTCACCTCCGCTCAAAACAATACTGCCCTATTGCGGTGACCGTATTCAGGATAAACCTGTCATCGGGTGCACCGTCTGCGCAGGCAGAAGACCGTGACGGTCTGGCCCATTAAGCGATGCCGTACCGCGCACCGCACCTGCGGTCTTTGACAGCACCGGCCCTAGCCGGGACTGGACGCACGGTTCGTGCGCCGGTGGGATTCCGCTTCTGACCGACCGCGGACCCTTCCGCCGGAATAGCTCTCCGACGGCCCAAAGCCCTCGTACCCGTCTGCCCCGCGATGGGGACATCCGGTGCGCCGCCTCGTGGCTACAAAGGCAGCGACGACTGCTCGACGCCAATCCCCGGACCCATGGTCGTAGACAGCGTCAGCTTCTTGATGAATATACCCTTCGCCGTGGGCGGCTTGGCCTTGTTCACGGCCGCCAGCAGCGCGGCGAGATTCTCCTTGAGCGCTCCCGGTTCGAAGGAAGCCTTGCCGATGGAGCAATGCACGATGCCAGCCTTGTCGATGCGGAACTGCACCTGGCCAGCCTTCGCATTCTCGACCGCTTTCACCACGTTCGGCGTGACCGTGCCGACTTTCGGGTTCGGCATGAGTCCACGCGGCCCCAGGATCTGACCCAGCTGACCTACGAGGCGCATGGCCTCTGGGGTGGCAATCACCACATCGAATTCGATCTGTCCGCCCTTGATCCTGTCGGCCAGATCCTGGAATCCAACGATGTCAGCACCAGCCTTCTTCGCCGCGTCGGCGGTTGCGCCTTCCGCGAATACCGCCACACGCACACTCTTGCCCGTGCCGCGCGGCATGAGCGCGCTACCACGTACGTTCTGTTCGGACTTCTTGGCGTCCACGCCGAGATTGATTGCCACGTCCACAGACTCGTCGAACTTCGCGGTTGCAATCTGCCGGACTAGCGCCAGCGCCTCATCCAGCGGGTACTGCCGCCCGCCCTGAATCTTGCCGGCCACGGCCTGCATGCGTTTGCTCAGTTTTACCGCCTTTGCATCCGTCATGTCACACTCCCTCCGTCTCAATGCCCATGCTGCGGGCACTGCCGGCGATGATCTTCACTGCCGCATCCAGGTCATGCGCATTGAGATCGGCCATCTTGACCTTGGCGATTTCCTCGAGCTGGGCACGTGTGACCTTGCCAACCTTGTGGGTATGGGGGGTCTTGCTGCCGCTCTCGATGCCGGCGGCCTTCTTGAGCAGAATGGTCGCAGGCGGCGTCTTGCGGATGAACGTGAAGCTCTTGTCGCTGTAGACCGTAATGATGACCGGAATCGGCGTACCCGGCTCCATGTCCTTGGTCTGGGCGTTGAAAGTCTTGCAGAACTCCATGATGTTGAGGCCACGTTGGCCCAGTGCTGGCCCCACCGGCGGGCTGGGATTCGCCTGACCGGCTGCGACCTGCAGCTTTATATACGCATCAATCTTCTTTGCCATTTACCTTCACTCCAATGGGTGCAATCGCGCCGTCAGGCGCTCCCCGAACCAGAACGCTGCGCGGACGGCACCACCGCCGCAGCCGCATCGTTCACCGCTAGCCTTTCTCGACCTGGCTAAACTCCAGCTCCACGGGCGTCTGCCGCCCAAATATCGACACCGTTACGCGCAGCTTGTTCTTTTCGAAGTTGACGTCCTCGACGGTCCCGTTGAAATCCATGAACGGGCCATCGACGATCCGCACCAATTCACCCGGCGCAAACGAAAATTTAGGCCTGGGCTTTTCCACGCCCTCTAGCACTTGCTGCAGGATCGCCTGCGCCTCCTTGTCGGTGATCGGTGTAGGCTTAGTGCCCGATCCGCCGATGAATCCACTCACCTTCGGCACGTTTTTCACCAGGTGCCAGGTATCGTCGTTCATCTCCATTTTGACCAGCACGTACCCAGGGAAGAATTTGCGCTCGCTGGTGCGCTTCTCCCCGCTTTTCATTTCGACGATCTCTTCGGTCGGCACAAGGATGTCGCCGAACTGCTCGTCCATGCTGGCGCGCTTGATATGCTCCTTAAGAGAGCGCTGCACCTGCTTTTCGAAGCCGGAAAAAGTGTGTACCACATACCACCGCATTGTCATGACGAGGACCCCTGTCCGGTCAAAGCCTTGATCGCCGCGGTCAGGCCCAGGTCGGTTACCCAAAGAAACACTGCGGTCGCTACCACCATGGCGATCACCACCAGGGTGACCTGGACCGTCTCCTTGCGCGTTGGCCATACCACCTTGCGCAACTCGGCGCGCGATCCCTTGGCAAAATCCCAGACCGCGCGTCCCGGCGCCGTCTGCAGTGCCACGAGCGCAGCGACTATGGCGCAAACGAGCACGATCACCACCCGGATCGAATCCGGTGTGGCCGCGAGATAATAGTATCCCCCGACGCCGCCCGCGAGGATCAGCATCGCCAGAGATAGTTTGATTCTATCTGCCATTAACACGAAAAATCCTTAAAAATCAAGGCTTCCGGACTCTGGCAGGCCAGGAGGGAATCGAACCCCCAACCTGCGGTTTTGGAGACCGCCGCTCTGCCAATTGAGCTACTGGCCTTTAAATCCGGAGTCTTGCTTTAAAATCTGTCTGTAAGGCGTCCCCGTCCCCTCAGCGGGGGCGGGACCAGTTTTGTTCGTTATCTCCTGCTACCCCGGTCCTGTCCCTACTCGATGATCTTCGC
>DAHXOO010000026.1 GCA_027364845.1 Pseudomonadota bacterium
TAATGCCAATTTGGCGAAATGTGGATCGCCATTCCATTTTCGCAAATGATTTATCCTAAGTCCGACAGGCTCCTAGGTAGAGCATCAAGCGTGAGAAGCATATCTCTGGGAGTACGAAGCCTTTCGGATGCGCGCCTGAATTGTGTCCAAAACTTCGAATTCAATAATCATGGCCGGCGTCATCAGTCTCTGAATCGTCGGATACCGAGGCAGGTCTATGCCATCCCGTTGACTGGGGCTGCATGACGATCCATGATCCTGATGAATTCCCCTGAAAGCTGGCAATACCTGCGCGAGGAATGAGATCCACCTTTACTGCCGTCATAGCACCAGTGCCAGGACGGAAGCCAGGCGGCTATTTGCAGGTTGATAAAAACTGAGCCGAAAGCCCTTTGCAGGGATCGGGTGAAAACTCGAGTTTGTGGTTTTTTGTCTTGCCGTGTGGTGGTGAGTCTGCGACGACCGGGTTCCGAGCGCGCGCAACGGACAGAGCAGCGTGGTGAGTTTTGGCGGCCGCGATCGCGGCCGCGCGCCTCTTTGCCTCGGCTGTGGCCTGTGCCTTTGCTTCGGCCAATTTTTTGGCCCGCAACGCTGCCGCACGTGCGCGCTCCCTAACGCGTGCGAGAGCCTCGGCATGTTCGCGCTGCAGTTTCTTGACTGCCGCTTCGGCTGCTGCCCGCCGCCTTGCTTGTTCGGCCGCGGCGCGTGCTTTGGCAAGCGCTAAGGCCTGTGCTTGCGCGCGTGCGCGCGCCTGTGCTTTTGCCTCCGCCGCAGCCTGCGCCTCCTGCTTCGCTTTCGCCGCGTCCCGAAGTGCCCTGTTCCAATTCGCCAGTTTGTCCTTGGCTTCAGGATTCCCTTTTTTGGCAGACTTCTCGTACCACTGGTGCGCCAGTTCCAGGTTGCGCGGAGTACCTAGGCCCTGTTCGTACATTTCGCCCACGTAGAACTCCCCGTTGGGGTCGCCGCTTTCCGCCAGGCGCAGCTGGACCTTGAACAGGCTTGCCTCGGCTTGGCTCACCGTGCCGGCATAGGCTGTGCCCAGGGCGAAGAAAAGGATTCCCGTGCAAAAAATCAGTTTGATTTGCGGCATGGTCTTATCCGGGAGCTTTAACCAACGGCAATGTGTCCGGAAATGTATGATGATATTTTTCGACTGGAGACATGTCCGCCGGCAGATACTGTCTTCCGCAGCGCTTGATTTCGTGGTTGTTGTGGCGTCTTCCATTCATACGGGTCGGCTCATTATGGTCGGTGCGGAAAGTGGGCAAGTCGGTCCGGCCCAAATCCGCTGATTGTCAACGTTTGGCAAACTCAAGCGAATGGTTCTTCTGGTTTGAGCAAATGAGGGTTTGCGGATTCCTTGCTCTGCATCGCAGGGTCTGTCCGGGTTGCTGCCAGCCGAGCCGCGCCTGTGGAGCAGGGTCAGCGCTGCCATCGCCAGCGGCTGGGTCGGAGTGATTCCCGCTTATGTCCAAGACGTCGTAGATGTAATTCACCGTGAAGTCACCCTTGCGACCAAAGTTGGACAGTGTGGACTTCACGGTATAAGTGAGTGCCGAGCCTCCGACCGCGCGGTTCAGCCGCTCGGAGAAACAGATGATCTTGCTGCTGCCCGCCTGAAGGCAACTGGTGCTGGCCGACGGCAGGTATTGTGCGGCGCTCTGGCTTTGGTACCAATTGCCGCCCAGAACGATTCGCATGGCATTAATGGGCTGCTGTGCCCGTGTCTGCGCTGCCTTGGCGATCGCCATTCTTTGTGCAGCACGCGCCGCTTCCACCCGTGCGCGGGCAGCACGTTCTGCTTCAAGACGTGCGCGGGCAGCCAGTTGGGCTTTCAATCTGGCGCGCGCAGCCAGTTGGGCTTTCATTCTGGCATGGGCAATGTCTTCACGTTTTTTTGCGGCCTCCGCCGCGGCCTTCTCTTTTGCCTTTTCCGCCAGCTCGGCGGCGTGTGATTTCTGGCCGAGCTTGTCCTTGGCAGACTGATTGCCATGTGCCGCGGCCTTCTCATACCACTTTTTGGCCTTGTTGCTGTCCTGCGGGACGCCCTTGCCAGTTTCGTAGAGATTACCCACGATGAATTCAGCATTGGGATCTCCGCTGCGGGCCTTAGCCAGGAAATACTGGAAGATCCGTACCTGAACGCCTTCGCGAGGCTGAGCATACGCCGGCAGCATGAAAAGGGCGCACAATAAACCAATAGCGATTCTCGACATCTGGACTACTCCCCGAACTTTAATTCCGAAAATATGAATATTGTTGAAGTCCGCGACCGTTGATCGCGGTGCACTGCCTAAATAAACTTATAGAACAAAATCCCAAGATTGAAAGTACCGGGACGATTGAAATGCAAGATCGGGGACGGCGGCTGTCTGGCCGTAGATCCCGGTTTGAGACGGTGCTTGAGGGAAGGTGCCGGAAGGCTATTAATGGCGCTGAAGCGGCCTGGGGCGCCGGTTTGACAGGGTTGCGTCGCCTTTTTTGGGGACGTTCCGGGAAAAATATAAGACGCTGAAGTTAAAGATATTTTCTGAGATGCCACAATCCCTCCGTGAGCATCTTGCAAGCTGCCACCGCCTGCGGCGCCTCACTCTGACGGAAGCAGCAGAATTACCTGGCATCGATCCGGCGATCGCCCCCACTGGGACATGAGCAAAACCATCGCCTGTGATGGGACTCGTCACGACCAAGGCGGGATTCCTCAGATATGATCCATCTTCTGCCCGTATTGATATGGGCTACTTGTCCGCATCGATGAAAATCGATGTGCCAATGGTGACCAGAGAGAAAACATTTGTCCTAGCACATCGAGGATATTGTGATGATCACTACGAAAGCGACCAGCGATCGCGACGGCGGGTGTGATAGCAGGAACGCCAGCGGACGCATCAATGCGGTTTTCAACCGGGCTGCGGTGGGCTATGACAGAGAGGCGCTGCGGTTCTTCGCTTTCGCAGCTGACCGGCTCGTGGTGCACGCAGGCATAAGGCCAGGACAAAAGGTGCTGGATGTGGCCACGGGTACCGGTGCCGTGGCGATCGCCGCAGCGCAGATTGTCGGGCCCGCAGGGCGGGTGGTGGCGATCGACATGGCGGAACAGATGCTCGACCGGGCGCAGGCAAAGATCGAGCAGTTCGGCATCGCGAACGTCGATCTGCACCTGATGGATGCCGAACATCTGGAATTTCGCGCGGGATACTTCGACGTAGTTCTATGCGCGCACGCCCTGGATCTGATGTCCGACATGGAAGCCGCAATCCATGACTGGGTGCGCGTGCTTAAACCAGGCGGCACGATCGCTTTCTCTGGCTTTGGAGCAGGTGCGTTTGAACCCATGGCAGGACTGCTACTGCGCCGCATCGAAAATCGGGAAGGATCGGACGCCGACCAGGCGATCGCCCCTGTGCTCCATAGCCTTGCAGTACCAGGACGATGCCAGCTGCTGCTGCACAGTGCCGGACTGAAGGACAGTCAGGTGACCGAAGAGCAGCTAGGCTATCATCTGCGCGACGCGTACGAATGGTGGGAAGTCGTCATAAACAGCGGCTTTTGTGACCTTGTGGACCGGGCCGATCCGGCGCAGGTTGAAGTGATCCACAACGATCACTTGCTGGAGGTGAGCCCGCTTGCTGACGACGCCGGCCTATGGCTGGATGTTCCAACTCTGTTTGCCCTCGGACGCAAGCCCTGAGTTGTCGAATGCCTCAGCCGGAAACCGGCGCAGGTGGCGCCCGCGGTCCGGGCTCGGCTGGCAGCGGGCGATGAGTCTCCGGCTCTGCCTGCGCCGCGCCGGGTGCAGACAGAGCGCTTGGAAACCCGTTCGTCTGCGGCAGCCTATACTCTCTTACTGAACCGGAATCGGTGCGCTGATCCTTTCGGCGATCTTGGAGGGTGCTTGATCTATTACCTAGCGCGCATCGTGTGGCTGGGGCTGTGCTGGCTAGAACTTACGGTATTCACGGCAATACTCTTTGTTCTGTCGTTTGTGAGCGCAGACTGGTCGCAACGGGCGTACTTCATACTGTTTCGCCTGTGGTGCCGCTTATTCGTGCGTGCACTTGGTGTTGACCTGCGGCTGCATCAAAAGAATCGCGGTCCCCTTCCGAATCACTTCATCCTGATCGCAAATCATCCATCGGCGTTCGAGGATATCGGCATACCGACATTGTTCGACGTGGTGTCGCTGGCCAAGATTGAAGTTCTCGACTGGTGGATAGCGGGTCGGATAAACCGGGCAGCCGGCACGTTATTCGTCAGGCGCGAATCGCGCGAATCGCGCCACGCCGCCGCAGAGCAGATCGTTGCGCAGCTGCACAAGGGCCGCAATGTCGCCATCTATACGGAAGGCGGTTGTAAGGGCAAGCGCATCTTCTCGTCGTTCCGCTACGGTGCGTTCGATATCTCACTTCGCACCGGTATTCCGATTGTCCCGGTTTTTCTCCATTATGAGGCTCAGGATGCCTTCGAATGGAAACCGCATGAAACGCTCATGCAGAAGCTTTGGCATTTCCTGACGGCGCCGAACAATCGCGCGAACTATTATGTATACGATGCCATCGATCCAGCCAGGTTCACGGACAAGCGCGATTTTTGTGACTATGTCCACGGACTCTATCTCGACTGGCAGTCAAAATACCTCGACTGAAAGCATGTTTCGTGGTGGCAGAGCCAAATGTCGGACGCGGCTTCCAATTCATCGGGACGGAATTGGTATCGTCGGTACCGTGGTGTATGTTTCGACTGGTTTACTTTGGCGCGTACGGATCGCCGGCGTGAGGTAGGACCCAATTGATCATGGCAAGATGGCAGGCCGGCGATGCAATCGCGGGCCGTTGGCACGTCCACGACGTTCTAGCTGGCCCCTTCGGGGTCGTCTATGTCGTTTTTGACGGCGAGTCGGGTGAGGTCTTCGCGGCGAAAGCGTTTTCCGATGTACTGCTGCAATGGGACCGCATTCTCCCACATCGCTTCAAGAAGGAAGCGCTGCAGTGGCTCAAGCTCGGTCACCATCAGAACCTGGTTCATCCGCGCTTCATACGCAGCGTTGATGGGTGTCCGCTTCTGTTTTTTGAGTATGTCTGCGGCACCAACCTTGGCCAGTGGATCGGTACGGCAAACCTGACTGATGATCCGGTGATGGTCCTGCGTCTCGCCCTGCAGTTGTGCGACGGACTGGAGTTTGCGCAATCAAACGGCATCGGTGCGCATCGCAACATCAAGCCAGAGAACTGTCTCATCACCCCGCAGCACGTCCTGAAAATCACTGATCTGGGTCTGTCCAAGGCGCTTGATGATTCCCTGATCGCTGCTTCTGTCGACGCACGCGTGGTGGTCCGGGCACGTACCCGCGCCGACCTCGCGGAGCTGGTTCATGGACGCAGGGCGGAAGATGGCCAGACCGGAGCCGCCACCGCCATCTATCTTGCTCCCGAGCAGTTTGCGGGCAGCAAGCATGTGGACCGGCGTGCGGACATCTACGCCTTCGGCGTGCTGCTGTTTCAGATGGTGACCGGGACTCTGCCGTTCGTTGCCACATCGTGGATGGAATATGAGCGGCTGCACAAGACCCAGCAGCCGCCGCTGCTGCCACAACGCCACCAGTTGTTCGGTGAGGTGATTTATGGCTGTCTTGCCAAGGATGCCCCCCGACGTTTCACAGACTTCGCTGCCGTGCGCCAGCAGCTGGCGCAGCTGTATCGGTCACTGACCGGACAGACCTATGCGCGGCCACTGGAAGACGATGATCTGGAGGCCGAGGATCGCGACATTCAAGGGCTCGGTCTGCTGCGTTTCGGGTACCTACGGCAAGCGCTCGGTTCTTTCGAATGCGCCCTGGAACTGAGTCCGGATCATCCGGTGCTGTGGGCGCACAAGGGAGAGGTTCTGCGTCAGCTCGGCCAATGCGACGAGGCGCTGGTTTGCCATCAGGTGTCGCTCGAGCTCGATTCGAAATGCGCGGCGGCCTGGTACCATCGCGGCCTTGCGCTGTGTGCATTGCAGCGGTTTAGCGAAGCGCTCGCCAGCCACGAGCGCGCGCTCGAGCTCGATCCGCGTTGCTGGCAGGCCTGGATGGACAAAGGACTGACGTTCGCAGCGCTCGGACAGCGCACGGCGGAGCTCGCCTGTTACGACCGCGTGCAGGAGCTAAATCCCCGACATGTGCCTGCACGGCGAAACTAGATAATCGTGCCACGGTGTGTCCGAGTGTCATCGGCGGTGACCTGTCTGTTACGACCACGATTTCGTTAATTCAGTCCAGCAGCGAGTTTGCGCGGACCATCCAGGGTTTTATGCTCGGCAAGCTGGGTAATACCGCGCATGAACGGCGGCGCGCTGAGCACGCGCGTGGGATCAGCATGTTACGCCGCCGGCATGGTTCCGCTAAGGTGTTGGGCAGGGGTGCCGAGCAGCTTGGCATAGCGTTCAACGCTCCAGTCATCCCGGGGGGCGACGGATCAGCTTGCAGCGTTGCGCCGTGAGCGCACTGACAAACAGCATCCTTTTCTTTGGCACATTCCGCGGTATGTCTATACTTCTGGAAGGATCCATGGTCTGGATCCTGGGCGGTGACCGCACTGTCATGAACTTGCCGGAGGAAATCTGTGACCGAGAATCGCAGGCACGAGCGTTATGCGATGTCGCTGGAGGTGGAGGTGTCCCATGTCGAGTCGGGCAAGACGACCCTCAGCACCAAGGACATCAGCGACGGCGGCATTTTTCTGTATATGCCCAATCAACTGCGACCAGCCATCGGCACCGTCATGCACCTGAAGCTGCGCGGACTGCTGGCGGGCGAGGAGCCGCCTACTGTGAAGGTAAAAGTGGTGCGGACAACAGACGAAGGGATTGGGTTGCAGTTTATTCCCGAAGATTGAGGGCAGAGACTCCGGCCGAGCGCCCAACGCCCTGCGGCATGCCCCGCTGTTTCCTTCCACCGCGTTAATCACGTAGTATTTGATAAAAACATCGTTGATGGTAGGGATGCCATCAGGTCATAGTTTCTTGGTTTGAAGGGGGCAGCTATGAACATCGAACGCCGTGACAACCCACGCTTGCCGGTAGCGCTTGATGTGGCACTGTATTACAGCTCGTTGAAGCTGCTGGATTGCCAGACACGCGACATCAGCTTGGAAGGCGCCTATGTGAAAACTGGAGGCCGGGTACTTCCACAGAATGCGGCGATCGACCTCGCGCTGGCTCTGCAGATTGGCGACGAAGTGCGCTACCACCGGTTGCCTGCTGAGGTGACGCGTGTTGACCAAGATGGCGTCGGCCTGCTGTTCCGCTATCCCGATTACACGTCGTTCAACGCGCTGGTGAATCTGCTCGACGCTAATTGACGGCGCAACGGCATCAGCGCCGCTACGTTTCCCGTGCACGATGGTTGCCGGACGCTGTGCCGGATTTCCTCTTCTGTTGCAGCGAGCAGGCCTCCTGAGGCCTGCGGGCACGGTATATTCGCCCGGGAACCCGGCCCGTGGTGGTCGCGGCCGGAAGGCGTCATCGTGTTCCGGCCTTGGTCAGGAGACTCCCCGCCGCGCGTATGCCGGGTTATCCATGTGCCGGCAGATTTAGGCGGAGGGCGGCGCAGTGATGTCGACGTTTTGCGCGACCAGATCCGGTTCGCCCGTTCGCTGCAGAATCTGCTTTCTCACGGCATCGCGTAGGTCGATGACCGCGGCCCAGTCGCTACCGGACGCGGTGATCGCGGGTGCCACGTCGATCTGCACGCCAGCGCGGCGCGGAAACCACTGGTCACCCCGCAGAATCGAGCGTGTTCCACGGATTGCGATCGGCACAACTGGGCTACCGGATTGGGCCGCCACGTAGAAGGCGCCGGCATGAAAAGACAGCATGCCGGGCATGCGCGTGAGTGTGCCTTCTGGGAAGAATACTAGGGTTTGACCCGAGCGGACGGCGGCCAACGCCGCGACCGTGCTCTGTACTCCACCGCTCGGCTCCACGCGCTCGGCGAACAGCGCTCCGATGCGCCGCAGGAACACTCCAGCGACGAACTGCGACGCGACTTCACGCTTGACGATAAAGGTTGGACAACGAGGTAGCAGCGCCGCCAGCACTACCCCATCGAAGTAGCTTGAATGGTTGGCGGCCAGTATTGCGCCTTGTGCCGGAATATGCGCGACGCCGGTCGGCCGGAACGGGATGGCGGCGCAACGCAGGAATGTCCGAGAGATCCCATGGACCATGCGCCAGCGCAGGGCGCGCCCCGGCAAAGTTGCTACCAGCGTCCAGGCGACCAGGCCGAGCGCGTAAAGCAGCGACCACCAGTAGGCGGCGTAGAGCAGCGCAGCCACCGTCGGGCGCATGCGCCGGGTGCGTTCAAGGAGGCTGCGCAGGTATAGCCGTGCCGCTTGTAACAACACCGGTGGCGCACGCTCGCCGAGCCTACCGCTTTCGTACAACTCACGGCATGCAGCACGGCGAATCTTGCCGCTCGAGGTCTTCAGAACTGTGTGCGGCGGTGTTAGTACCACGTCATCGGCCGCGGCATCGAGCAAACCGGTCACGAGATCGTCGATTTTCTGTCTGAGCGTGGCACGCTTCTTCGCCTCTTCGATCCGTGTTTCGGCGACGATGATGAGCCGTTCGGTACCGGTGACGCGATCATGGCTTCCAAAGGCCACCACGCATCCGCGGCGGACGCCGGGAAGATTGCCGATTGCCTGTTCCACCTCATGCGGATAGATGTTGCGGCCGGCGCGAATAATGATGTCCTTGCTGCGGCCGGTTAGAAAAATGTCTCCGCTCGCGGTATAAGCCAGATCGCCGGATTCCAGCCATGTGCCGGAAAACAGTTCGGCGTTTTTGGCGGGATTGCGCAAGTATCCGCGGGTGGTGGACGGTCCGCGAAACTGCAGTTTGCCTTCACGGCGGTCTTCCAGTTCGTGCCCCGCGGAATCGACAATGCGGATCTCATGATCCCGCAGGGCATGTCCGCAGGCAACGAACTCCAGCGCGGTGAGATCGCTGGCGGTAGCGGGTGTGGCAGTGCCAGTGCGTACCAGGGCAGCGCGTTGCACGTGGTCGATGATCGGTGCCCGACCCAGCGGCGGAAAGCTCAGGCCCACGGAACACTCCGCAAGTCCATAGACCGGAATCATCGTTTCGGGGCGGAATCCGAAGCGGGCGAAGCGCGCCTCGAAGCCGCGCACTGTGTCCGGGCTGACCGGTTCAGCGCCGTTGACCGCCATGCGCCACGAACTCAGATCCAGTCCCGAAATGTCTGCGTCGTCGATTTTGCGCAGGCAAAGTTCGTAGGCGAAGTTCGGTGCGGCCGATAAGGTGGCACGATGGCGGTGAATCGCCCATAACCAGCGCTCTGGACGGGCGAGGAATCGCAGAGGCGACATGATCACCGCCAGTACCGCGAAGTAGAGCGTTCCCAACCATGCCCCGATCAAGCCCATGTCGTGGTACAGCGGCAACCAGCTGACGAAGACGTCCGCGGAACTCACCGCCATTGCCTCGCCGATCGCGCGGATGTTGGCCAGCAGATTCGCATGGCTGAGAACCACGCCCTTGGGATCTCCGGTGCTGCCGGAAGTGTACTGGATCAGCGCAATATCATCCGGTGCACACACGGCCGGCGGCAGCCCGGCGGCATGTGTAGACAGGCCATCGACTGTTTCTACACCTTGGATCGTCCCGACCAATCCACTCACCAAACGCGCAATGCGGCGGCTGTCCTCGGTGGTTACGAGGAGGGCCGTTTGGGCGTTGGACAGAATACTTGCCTGCCTGCGCAGATGCTCTTCGAGCTGCGCCGGCCGGAACGGCGGGTAGATCGGCACCGGTACTGCGCCCGCGTAGAGCGTGCCGAAGAAGGCGGCGAAAAAGGCACTGCCCGTTGGCAGCATGATCGCGACCGTCTGGCCCGCCTGAAGGCCGCGAGCGCGCAGGCCGGTGGCCACCGCCAGCGCGCGTTCGCGCAGGGCCTGGTAGGTAATGATTTCGCTGTGCTCGTCTGAGTCTTCCAGTTGGACATGCGGCCGGTCAGGGTGGCTGGCAACGTGCCAGTCGAGCACCTCGAGCAGGGTACGTGCTGCGGCCGGAGTTGCCTGCACCGGTTCGAGTGCCAGGGTCGCCACTGGGAGTATTGCTGCGGGCACTTCGTGGACGGCGTACTGCACGGCAGCCAGCAGCTCGCGCAGCGTTTGAACCCGGATTAGCACCTGGTCTTCGAGATGCACCTTGAACGCACGTTCCAGGCGCAGCAGCAGCTCGACCCTCCCGAGGCTGTCAAGCCCGAGGTCGTGGTCGAGTGAGCTGTCCAGGCTTATACGCAGCGTGGCGCGGCGATGCGGATGCAGGCTCAATGTCAAATCCCGCGTGATTTCGAGCAGTCGCTGCGCGACTGCATCACCGTTGTCCGCTGTGCCCGTACCCCCCATCTGACCTTCAGGATGCGGCATGAGTGTCCTGGTAGCTGAAACCGCCATTGGACGGAGTTCGCAAAGGGCTGTTTCCCGGCGAGGCACTGGGAAGCGGGGGAATAACCGGTGCGCCGTCCTGTGGCTGCGCCGCAAACTGGTGTCTGCGCATTCTTGCGTGACCTCCGTCACACTCTACGGACGGCTCCATCGGCGCGGATAGCTTGGTACTAGTGACGCAACCCGGAACGTGTGAGAACTGCTTTGGTTGCCCATGGGCGCCGCAACCGGGGCAGAGGATTGTCGCGCGACCCGCCGGTGCCGCAGATGCACTTGGGCATCACGTCGGCCTGTTGCACAAGGCCCTATCCAGGACTGGCGAGACGCGGTCACGCCGTGGCCTGTCGCGGCAGCTGTGCCAAGATGCGATGCACGCAACGCGCGCAGCTGCCGACCATCACGGTCTCCTCAATAGTGTAAGCCTTTGTTGCGACATTGGGATAGTGCAACGGCGGATCAGCGGTGCCGGAGGTTGGCGCGCGAGCGATGTTCAAGAAGCGTATTCGGAGCGGCTGCGCGGCGGGTCCGCGGGGCGCGCTTGCATTACCCGTAGTTTCAGGCTGAATGCGGGGTGCGCACGCTCCGGTAATGGTCGGCAGATTTCATGGTCGGGCAACGGGTTAGCGGACCATTGCATACGGCTTGCTCCACGAACAGCGTGTGCAGCCGGCCCGGCAGAAGTACAAATTCCGTCGGTACGGGTCATGCGCCCTTCATGATGGTGCACCACGGCATGATGCTTCCGAAGTACGTGCCTGAACGGAGGGCCGCTCTGGGCCATTAATCCGATATAATAGCGGGGCCAGCTGTTAACTGTACCGATGGCGAATTGAGCATGTCTCGCAACGACAACGCACCTGACAGTCATCCTGTTTCTCCAATCAGGTTCTTCACAGAGGAAGAGCTTGATGCGCTTGAGCTCGTGGATCCGGACCGCGCCTACCGCATTGCGCGTGCCCAGGCCATGGCAGAACGTTCCGGCGCGCATGTGTTGGCACCCGTTTCGACCGGCGCGCCGCCCGATGCGGAAAAAGTGCGGGAAGCGGTGGAAGGCGTGCGTCAGATCCTGATGCGTGACGGTGGTGACATCGAGCTTGTCGATATCCAGGGGTCGACGGTGCGGGTGCACATGAAGGGCGCCTGTGTCGGATGCCCAAACTCCGTGCTCGACCTGAAAAATGTCGTCGAAAAGGTTGTCCTTGCCGTCGCGGGGGTCGTCAAAGTCGAGAACACATTTTGAACGATGAACAGTCTGCAATGCCGCAGGCCGAGTGAACAGCGGCCCCGCATAGCGGCCTGATGTCGATTCGGGCCGAAGTCGGTGAGCCGGCGCAGCCGGTAGGGAGCCCGATTTGCGCGCGGTGATAGTCATGGTGCGATCGGATAGCGCCTGCCATGAACTGCATACGGGGGGCACGGCCGGAGGTTCGCAGCGATTTTGCTTGCGCGCAGCATAGTGCGCGGTTCGCTTACTGAGTCCTGTCGATGCGGATCAGGATTCGCCGCGGTGTTGCAGCGGTGACGTTGGTCCGGCCCAGAATCGTGCGCGTAATGTCGCTGTTCGCCCCCACGACTCCACCCAGATCAACCCATTGGCCGATCCTGGCGTCGATGGTGGTGCGCAGCCGCTGAAAATCCACCGCCTGGCTGCCGCGGTTGCTGGCGAAGGAGAACCGCGGAGTGACCTCGATCCAGACCTTGTCTCCATGCAGCCGCGGCAAAACCTCGAATCCTGTGGCGACATCGTGATACTCAATCCCAGCGCCGATGTCGATCTGACCGTTCGCCAGCGCCACAAATGGTTGTACCTGCGGATATGATCGGCCAACCTGTATGAAGGCGCGATGGCCGTCAAGCACCGAGACAAACCGGGTGGTGAAGCCAATACGCCTGGACGTGTGGCGTTCTATCCGGTAGCTTCCAGCGGACGAGGTAGTGCCCGGCAGAGTCGGTCCCTCGCCGGACACAGTGATGTGCGTGTTTCCGCTCTGCAGCCCGCCGCTCATGGTACGCATGCTGTCGGTTCTGTCCAGTCCGCGAGACTGGCGTACGCTGATGCGCAGCATCTTTTCTGGCACATCAAGCTCCGTTACTACATGCCTGATGTCGGCAAAGTTGCGCTGCGAGGTGCTCACGAAAAGCCTGAAGCCTCGCCCGCTAATGCTTCCTCCCGGTTCCACTAACGGCCTTATCACCGGCAGAATCTGGTTCGCGGGTCGGTTGTACAGGTTGATGATGTGCAGACTGGCACCGTCCGCCGCCGCGGACACCACGAGCAGGATCAGACAGACGCGAATCCAGATGCTGTGTCTAGGCATGCTTCACTCATGCATGAAGGGAAAACGCCGTACGCTTACAAAATGCCGGCGCCAGTAGGGATCGTTAATGCGGTCGATACGCACTCTCTGGCCGGTCGTTGGTGCATGGACGAACATGCCATGACCGATATAAATGCCGACGTGCGACGAGGAGATACCCCGCTCCTTGAAAAATATCAGATCACCTTTATGTATGTTGCGGATTGATTCCCAGTGCGCATCGCGGCGTTGCGCCGCAGTGGTACGCGGCACCGGCTCGCCCGCCTGCTCATAACAATAGTAAACGAGCCCACTGCAATCGAAGCCCCCAGGGGTATCGCCGCCATAGCGATAGGGTCTTCCCACCATCCTGCGGGCCACGGTCACGACCCGGTTTGCGATGGCAGCAGAAGTATTTCCACGCACCGGCGCAGTGGAACATGCCGCCAGAAGAGCATTCACGACGACTAGGCCAAAGATGGTGATTAAATAGCGGCGTTTTGGCATGGTCCTCCCTGTGATTTGTTACAAACCCGCCGCGTTGATTTCCGCAAGCGGTTCGCCCTGGTCCCACATTGTGCGGAAGCGCCGCGCCAGAAGCGCCGCTTGGCGTGGTCCCTGATCATGAAGCAGCCGGTAGACCCGATCCGTGTCTTCCTGGTACAGGCAGGCGCGGTTGTCAATGACGACAATAAGTTCGCGCAGACCGGCGTGGTCCTTGCCGACACGGCGTATCTGGACAGCATCAGCGAAGCGGCGGGCGAGCGCAATCATGCGAGCGTTGTCGCGGATGACCTGCCGCCCGTGCTCGACCAGAATGTGGGCACGATTCTCGCGATGGTTGGCTATGAACCGTCCAAGTGCATCCCCGGCGCGCCGGGTATTGAAGTAATACCCGTCAAGCACGGGTCCAAACACGAGAATTTCGTGTTGCGCCCGCTCCAACAGCGAGGTGATCACTTCCCGGTTGGCGTCGCGCGCAGCCGCAAGGCGCTCTGGCTCGCCGACGGTATGTTGCTGGTCAGTGTCAATGCCCATGGCTCTAGTGCAATAACCAGGTTGGCACCTGCTGCGAAATTTTATTGGACTGAGTATAGCCGCATCCCGCAGGATGACTGCAGGGGCACCAGGTTTGCGACGCATGAAAGGCCTGCCAGAGCGGATCGCCGGTCATAGTCGAAAGCACTCCGGCCGATGATCGGCAGGGCCGGCTGAATCGACATACCCCGGGGCCGACGTCACGAATTCCCGCCGCAGGGCCGAAGGTTGCAGGTCAGGGATTGGGTGCTTTCCCAGACTCGCTAGCCTGGGCAGCGGCGTTGCCGGTATAGTTGGACGGTGTGAGCTCCATGAGCTCGGCGCGGGCCTGTTCCGGGATGTCGAGCCTGGCGATGAAGGCGCGCAGCGATTCCGGGTTTATGCCAGCGCGTCCGCGGGTAAGCTCCTTCAGTTTTTCGTAGGGGCGCTCGACGCCATAGCGGCGCATGACGGTCTGGATTGCCTCGGCCAGTACCTCCCAGTTCGCGTTCAGATCCTCCTGCAGGCGGACGCTGTTCACCTCCAGTTTGCCGATACCGCGCAGGCACGAGTCGTACGCGAGTAGGGCGTAACCCAGCCCGACGCCCAGATTGCGCAGCACCGTGGAATCGCTGAGATCCCGTTGCCAGCGGCTGACCGGCAGCTTGGCTGCCAGATGTTCGAACAGGGCGTTGGCCAGGCCGAGATTGCCCTCGGAATTCTCAAAATCGATGGGATTGACCTTGTGCGGCATGGTGGAAGATCCGACTTCACCGCTCACCACCTTCTGCTTGAAGTAGCCGAGCGAAACGTATCCCCAGACGTCGCGGTCGAAATCGAGCAGGACCGTGTTGAAGCGGGCCAGCGCGTGAAAGAGTTCCGCCATGTAATCGTGCGGCTCGATCTGCGTCGTATAGGGATTCCAGTTCAACCCAAGTGAGCGTACGAAGCGGCTTGTCACGGCCTGCCAGTCAACCGCGGGATACGCTGCCATATGCGCATTGTAATTGCCGACGGCACCGTTCATCTTGCCCATGATCTCGATGCCGGACACCTGATCGCGCTGGCGCCGCAGCCGGTAGGCAAAATTGGCCATCTCCTTGCCCACAGTGGTCGGCGACGCCGGCTGACCATGGGTACGTGCCAGCATAGGCTCGTTCGCGTAACGTCGGGCGAGACCCTCGATAGCAAGGATCAGTCTGTCGATTACAGGAAGGAGTATCTCGTCGCGCCCGGCGCGCAGCATCATGCCGTAGGCAAGATTGTTGATGTCTTCCGAAGTGCAGGCGAAGTGGATGAATTCCATCACCGCAGCGATTTCGGGATTGTCCCGAGTCCTTTCCTTGAGAAAATACTCGATCGCCTTCACGTCGTGGTTGGTGGTCGCTTCGATCTGCTTCACCCGTTGCGCGTCGGATTCTGACAACCCGGTCGCCAGCCGTTCGAGTTGCGCCCGCCCGTCGTCGCTGAAGGCTGGCACCTCCGCAAGCTGCTGCAACTCCGACAGCACCAGTAGCCAGCGCACCTCGATCAGCACGCGATGGCGGATGAGGCCATACTCACTGAACAGTGGCCGCAGGTCCGCGGTTTTTGATGCGTAGCGGCCATCCAGCGGCGACAACGCCATGAGGTTCGTTGTCGTCCCGGGCTGGCCGGCAGGGCGGGCCGCGTTCATGTAGGCGCGAAGCGTCTCGATCTTGCTGTTGCCGGGGTCCTGGATATGGCCGCCAACAAGCTTGCGCAGCCATTCCAGGCCGAGTCCGGTATCCTGCGCGATGGTGGGCAGATGCCCCTTTTGCGTTTCCAGGTAATCGATGATCTGACGTACACTATCGGTGGTCATGGGCGCCATTCTAGTGAGATCGTAGCGTGTGCGAAAGCTGCGTTTCGGGCAGCGATTCCGCTTTTGGCGAGGCAGCCAGGATGATGCCGCCACCCAGACAGACCTCTTCACGATAAAATACTGCCGATTGCCCGGGTGTGATGGCGCGTTGGGCGACCGCGAAATCGACGCGTACGCCTTCTTCCGGCATATCACGGATCACGCAGTCCTGGTCGGCCTGTCGGTAGCGTGTTTTTGCCTGACAGGTGAGTGGTAGCACCGCGGGTTTGCCCGAAATCCAGTGCATGGATTCCATTTTCAGTCCGCACGCATACAGCGCTGGATGATTCACCCCCTGTTCGACGTACAGAATGTTCCGCCCGATGTCCTTTCCGACCACATACCAGGCATCGCCGGGTCCGCCGACTCCGAGTCCGTGGCGCTGTCCGATCGTATAGAACATGAGGCCATCGTGCCGGCCCTTTACTTCTCCTTCGAGCGTGGTCATCGTTCCCGGTTGCGCTGTCAGGTAGCGGGCAATGAACTGCCGGAAGTTGCGCTCGCCGATGAAGCATATGCCCGTGCTGTCCTTGCGTGCATGGTTCGGCAGGCCTGCCTGCCGGGCAATGGTGCGCACCTCGGTCTTGGTCAGATTCGCCAGCGGAAAGAGCGTACGGGCCAGCTCTTTCTGGCCCAGCGCATGAAGAAAGTAGGTCTGGTCCTTGTCGCGGTCGCGCGCTCTGAGCAGGCGGTAGGTGCCATTGAATTCGGC
Organism: Pseudomonadota bacterium; assembly: GCA_027364845.1. GTDB lineage: Bacteria > Pseudomonadota > Gammaproteobacteria > Acidiferrobacterales > UBA6901 > JAJYCY01. Next base: position 16,360 of record DAHXOO010000026.1, read on the forward strand.
GACGCCGGCGTAGTGGCCTGTGGCGATATAACGTGCACCGAGCATGGTCGCGTGCTCCAGGAACGCCTTGAATTTGATTTCCTTATTGCACAGCACATCCGGATTGGGTGTGCGTCCGGCGCGTAGTTCGGTGAGAAATGAGCTGAACACATGGTCCCAATATTCGGTCGCGAAGTTGACGGTACTGAGGGGTATCTGCAGAACGTCGCAGACGTGGCGGGCCTCTCTCAAGTCCTCTTCGGCCGCGCAGTGGCCGTCGCGGTCGTCATCCTCCCAGTTCTTCATGAACAGGCCAGTGACGTCGTATCCTTGGCGCTTCAGCAGCAGCGCGGCTACGGCGGAGTCGACTCCGCCGGATAGTCCAACGATTACGCGGGTTGTGCCGGACATGCGGTTCAGTGGGCGCGGAAGCCTAGGAAACCTCGCGCAGGCTGTCCAGCGGGTAACGCGTGCCGGCGAGGAAATCGCCGATGCAGCGGTGTACCTGCGGGCTGCGGTGGCGCGTGGTGCTTTGCGCGATTTCTTCAGGCGTCATCCAAAGCGTCCGTATGATGCCCTGATCGAGCGGACGCTCGGCATCGTGGCGCAGCAGGTCTCCGGTGAACGCGAAGCGTAAAAAGGTCTTCCGGTCCGCAGGCGACGGCCAGCGATATACGCCCAGCAGAGCGCGCGGCGCGAAATCCCACCCGGTTTCCTCCAGAGTTTCGCGCACGACTGCATCGAGCAGGCTTTCGCCTTCCTCCAGATGACCCGCCGGCTGGTTGAGTACCATCCGCCCGTCGATCTGCTCCTCGACGAGCAGGAAGCGGCCATCGCGGCAGATGATAGCGGCTACGGTAACATGGGGTTTCCACGTCATGCCTTGGCATCATACAGAGGTTTGAGGGGCGCATCACGCCACTGGCCCGGTTGAAGGTCATCCAGCTTCCACCGCCCGATCGCGCAGCGCACCAGACGCAGGGTCGGATGGTCTACCGCCGCCGTCATGTGACGCACTTGCCGGTTACGTCCTTCGGTGAGTGTGATTTCTATCCATGACGTCGGGATATTGCGCCGAAAACGGACCGGCGGATCGCGCGGCCACAGCCGTGGTTCCGGTATCGCCCGCACCGCGGCCGGCCGGCTCCGCCGTTCCTGGATCATTACCCCGCGGCGCAGGGCATCCATGGCGCGTTCTTCGGGGATGCCTTCGACCTGGACCCAGTAGATCTTCGCCAGCTTATGGCGTGGGTCGCTGAGGCGGTGTTGCAGTCCGCCATCGTCGGTCAGCAGCAGCAGGCCTTCGCTGTCCTTGTCCAGGCGGCCGGCCGGATAGACTCCAGGCATCTTGATGTAATCGGCCAACGTCGCCCGCCCTTCGCTGTCCGTGAACTTAGTCAGGACTCCGAAAGGTTTATTGAAGCAGATCAGTCGCGGCATGTCAGAAGCCGAAGAAAAACTGTATGGAAGGCAGGATCCGCCTCGCCCGCATCGTCAAGCGCTCGCATTCTATAGCGGACCCGGAAAGCGACACAATCGATGTCGGGCCCGGGTCTGGCGCAGGGCAACGGACAGGCACGAGCATGCCGTTCGCGGTCCATGCATCGGAATCCGCGAGCACGTCAGGGTCCGGCAGATCACCGGTGGCTGGTGCACCGTCGCGCTGATGCTGGATGGTGGCGGACGGTTGCGGTAGATTACGTCGTTTCCTGCCGCCGGCTTGAGCCACTCGACCTCTCCGCATATTCCTATGTCCGATTCCGGTTCTAGCCAACGGCTGAGCGGTTTCGACCGCCTGCACGGCCGCAAGCGGCGGTTTCGCCGCGATCTGCGGCGCGGCTGGCAGAACTACGGCGTCCTTTGGGCGGGCTCGATCATCATCGGCCTGCTGGCGGTGCTGTTCTCGGACTGGACCAATAGTGTGCTGGCCCTGTTTCTGAGGTGGATCGCCGGCCGTGCGTGGCTAGCGTTGTTCATCACTCCGGCATTCACCGCCGCCGGCGTCTGGGCGACGCGCAAATGGTTTAACGGCAGCGAAGGCAGCGGAATTCCCCAGGTCATCGCCGCGCTGCACGCCCCTCCGGATCCGAACCGCGGCTCGCGACTGTTCGGGCTGCGCGTGATCATCGGCAAGGTCGGCATCGGACTGCTCGGCATGCTCGGAGGCCTGACCCTGGGCCGCGAAGGGCCGACGGTACACATCGGCGCCTCGGTGATGTACGAGATGCGCCGCTTCTATCCGCGTGTTTCGGTGCGTACGGAACGGCTGCTGCTATTGGCTGGCGCCGCCGCTGGGCTGTCGGGTGCCTTTAACACCCCGCTTGCCGGTATCCTGTTTGCCATCGAAGAGTTAAGCCGCAGCTTCGAAATCCGTACCAGCGAAGTACTGATCGTCAGTATCGTCATCTCCGGACTGGTGTCTCTGGCATTAGCAGGCAACTACCTGTACTTCGGCCAGATCAGCGCGCCGGACATCTATCCTGTTGCCTTTGCCGTGCCGGTCTTGACTGCGGCGGTGGTGTGTGGCCTGGCTGGTGCCGCATTCAACCTGCTGCTGCTGCGCCAGACGCGGTGGATTCCGGTGCGGCTGCACGCCTGGCGCGAACGCTCGCCCGTGGGCTGGGGCGCGGTGATGGGATTACTGGTGGCAGTCATCGGGATCGCCGCAGGCGGCCAGACCTGGGGCAGCGGCTATGACCAGGCCAGGCATCTGCTCATGAATCAAGGTGCGCAGGTCGGCTGGTTCTACCCGCTGGCCAAGCTGGCAAGCATGGTCTTGTCCTATTTCACCGGCCTACCCGGTGGGCTGTTTTCGCCATCATTGTCGATCGGCGCCGGCTTCGGCCACTGGGTCAGCCACTGGTTTATACAGTATCCGCAATCCGCGCTGGTGGCGATTTGCATGGTGGGCTATCTGTCAGCAGTGACCCAATCGCCGCTGACTTCGTTCGTGATCGTGATGGAGATGATCAACGGCACTGGACTGATCATCCCGCTGATGGCTACGGCACTGATCAGCAGCAAGATCGCCAGTTTCTACAGCGGGCCTCTCTACCTGGAACTGGCGCATCAGAAATATTTCGAGGTGCCGGAAGAACGCAGACCGACCAGGGGCTGATCAGGACCAGGGATATTATCCCGGGCGAAGCTCCTGGGGGGAAAGCAGCCGGGCAGCGGGAATCGTGTCCCCGATCCTATCCGATCCTATCTTTGGGATAGACCGGAAAGTTTCCGGATTCCGCGTGGGACTACCCGCGACTTCAATCTCCGCAAGAATTGCACTAAACTCCCCCTGCGGCGCGTGGTGACCCTGCTAAATCAACGGTTGCGACTCGCGCCGGCACGGTCTGCCGGCGACTTTCTCCGGCAGGACCAGGCGTCGAAGAGGTTCAGGATTCCATGCACGCTTCCTGGCTGTATGCTCCATCGAGCACGGGGAGAGAACCCTTCGAGCGACGCAGGGGATTTACCAAATAGGTTTGCGTCATTCGTTATTCATGGCCGGGCAGGCTGCCCAGTTCGCCAAGCGCCGCCTTTGAGATAAGGCGGTGCGCGGACAGGATCCTGTTTTGCCGCTGAGTTCCAATTTCTTGATCGGACCCCAAGCACCCATGTCCACTATGCCTTCCACCGCCGATTCATCACGGGATGAATCGGTTTCCATGACTAAGCACGAGCGCCGCTCGAGCATTACCCTGGCTTCGATCTATGGTCTGCGTATGCTCGGGCTGTTCCTTATTCTGCCGGTATTCGCAGTCTATGCCCGACACCTGCCGGGCAGCAGCAGGACCCTGATTGGTGTGGCGCTGGGCATCTACGGTTTGGGTCAGGCACTCATGCAGATTCCGCTGGGGTCGGCCAGTGATCGTTTCGGGCGCAAGCCCGTCATGGTCTTCGGCCTACTGCTGTTCGCCGCCGGCTCATTCCTGGCGGGAGCGACCAGCAGTCTGTATGTCATTATCGCCGGCCGTGCTCTGCAGGGCATGGGCGCGATCTCGGCGGCGATCTCAGCGATGATTGCCGACTCTACCCGTGAACAGCACCGCACCAAGGCCATGGCCTTGGTCGGCATGACCATCGGGCTGAGTTTCATCATTTCGCTGATCGCCGGTCCGACCTTGGGTCATCTCATCGGGGTACCCGGTATCTTCCGTCTCACCGGAGTGCTAGCGCTGCTTGGGATTGCGGTCGTCGTCTGGATCGTGCCGGACGCACCAATGGTCACCCATGCCGAGGAAACCCAGGGGCACTGGGCGCGCGATGTGTTCACCGCTGCGTTGCTACGACTTGATTTCTCGATCTTCGTAGTCAATTTCCTGCAGGTCAGCCTGTTTCTCGTGGTGCCCATGGCCTTGATCCGGCATGTCGGCATCCCGCTGCGCCATCATTGGATGGTCTATCTGCCGGTCACTGTGCTGTCTTTCGCGCTGGCTGTTCCCGGCATCATCTGGGCCGAACGCCGTGGCCACATGAAGCCGGTGCTCCTGGCTGCCGTGGCTGTGCTCGCGCTGAGCATGCTGGGTATGGCTGCCGGCTACGACCATCCCGTCGCGCTAATTGCCGCGCTGTTCTTCTTTTTCGTCGGCTTCAATGTGATGGAAGCGCTGCTTCCTTCACTGGTCTCACGCACTGCACCGCCGGCGCGCAAAGGGCTAGCTTTGGGCGTTTATAGTACCGGGCAGTCTTTAGGGATTTTCGTCGGTGGCACGGTCAGTGGCCTGCTGGCGCAGCACGTAGGCCGACCGGCAGTGTTCCTGGCCGGCGCAGGTCTGGCAGCCGTATGGCTGTTTGTGGCTGCGTTTATCCAGCCTCCGGCGAAGCGGCAGGGACCGCCGCCGGCAACGGTGCGACACTCGTCCTGAGAAGCGGTGATCCGGCAGCAATACTGATGGCCGGCGACATCCTAACTCCCAGGCGGACGACAAGGCCAGATTGACTGGGAATATTTCACTGCAGTTCTGGCACTTGATGTCGAACACCGTAAATATGCATCAGGTCTATTCATTCTTCCAGAATTTGACGCAGTGGCCCCTTGTGCTATTTGCCTACTGAATCAACCCACGCTCCCTTACAGTTCCCGTTCTCTGTCATCTCGGGGTGAAATACCCAGGTCAGTTTCGGCATCGGCCATGAATAAATTTGAACGGCGACTCGCTGGTCGGCAGGCGGCTTTATAGGCATCACGCCGACATTGAAATTACCGTTTTGAGAGGCAAGGTAGTTCTCAGAACCATACGATTGCAAAACGAGTACCTTCGGGCCGCCCGGCTGAATGATCCATGGATAATCCTGATACCCAGCTTCATGGGTCTGCATCCCCGTCATCATAGCGTTGGGCGAAGATCCGTTTGTGCTTAGAACCTGCACGAGAATCGGAACACCCAGGTTGTTCACGAATGCCAGACAGGCGCCTGCCGACGCCTGGCTTTGCGCCTTGGCGCCAGACGCCACTGTGAGCGCAGCTACGACAGCGGCTAAAGCTGCAATTGTTTTCATCTTCATTTGGATTCCTCGGTCAAAATTTGGTGGCAGGAAGCGACATAGCTCCCGGTGTGCATCGGATGATTGTGGAATTCCAATACGGACCTGCGGGGGATCGCTTGGTCAGAGTCCCGGTCGTTCGGTCGAGATCGTGATAAACCGGCAATGTTCCCTTATAGATCACCCAGCTGATCAAGGTTGGCGTGATCTGCGCCGATGCCGTATATGAAATCACCGGTTCCCATACTCCTCGATAGCCGGACCCTGGGCCATAGATCTTGGGGTCACTCTTTGTCTGGGAAAAAACAGCGTCTTTGCCACATTCACCGACAGATGTTGTACCGGTGGATCGCCGCAATTGAGTTCGATTGTTTTGTCGTTTGCGCGCGCTGTTATTGCGACAAGCCCGATGAGGGTGAGACAGAATGCAACGATACTTTTTACATTCAATGCCAATTTCCGAATCTCCTTCGTTGGATCGCGGCATCTACCTCATAATCGTATAACGGTGAACGGAGTCACTTTCTGCCTCGACACCACTATCAACGCCGCACCACCGGTTTCCTTCGAGCTTCTCCATCATTCCGTTCTTGCGGGATTATTTCGCGTCTCCAGTCCCAGACCCGATAGCCTTTGTCGTTGCGGTTCCAGTTCCAGTTGCGACCTCGTTTGCAATTTTGGCCGCGAACTGCCGTTCAACGTGAACCGCCGCGCTGCTGCTCAAGTTTCCTTCACCTAATTTTCCATCGTGGGCGACGGCCCCGCTTTCCAATACGTGGCCGGCGGTATCTGCAAGCTGGTAGTTCGCGGCAAACTTGAGCGTGCCTGGCGCTAAACTTGTAAGAAAACCAGCTACGCCAAAATCCATCATGTCTTGTGTCATGGTGATGGTAAGAACCAGATTAGGGGTGCCGCCATTGATGCCCGCGAACACGTTCTTTCTGGCAAGATCAGCGGCAACCCATCCCCGTACTTGATTCAGCTCAGATTGCTCGCACTTGGAGTACAAGTTGCTGTCGAACAAGCCTATTGGATCCGGATCCGGTGGGCACCGTGACACGACTTTGATCGCAAGCCGCTTGCCTGCGTACTCTGCCGTACTGCCTGAACCGGCGAGTGATGCCGAAGTGACTTGCCTCGCTGGTGGGTTATTTGCTGGCGCAAGGCCGGCTTGACCTGCTGCGTTTGACTGCACCGGCGCTGGTTGTGCTACTTGATTGCCACTATCAACGGGCTGCGGAGCGTTGCCAGCCATTTGCTTGATCGCGTTTAGCGCAACGATCAACCTTTTCGCCTCCACTTCCGTAGTTACAAGATTGGGGGTGAACTCGTCGGTGAAATGGACTACGCCCTGCCCCATGATCTTGCCGGCGGTTGGATTTAGTGCACTGACAGGAATAGCGTCACCGCGTGAACCGTCCGCATGCAAAAACAGCAAGGATCGACCATCTTTGGTAAGGATTATTTCGCTTATTTGATAACCGGAATCTCCACAAAAAAATGACGGACAAAATTTCCCAGTGGCATACCTTAGCGTAGATTGTGCGCTTTTTGCGGAAGTGACGTAGTCGCCATTGCCAGGCCCTGGTGGGGCTATGTTCATGCTGGTCTCGCAACCGGCAAGACCGCTCACCGCCAGGGCAAGGAATGCCAAGTGCAGCAACTTCTGTGCGAACGGAATGCGGTTGCTCGATCCGAATTGATGATGTGAAGTTGTGTGGTGTTTAATGGCCATGCTCCATTGTTATGGATTGGACAGCGTGATGGCGTTAGCTTAAGTCCACTTTATAGAACTTGGACGCCAGGACCGGTTTGTACGCGTCGTGGCGCAGTGCACGTCTTGGACACCCCATTGCGCATCGAGAGGCTCGGCGTACATTCGACCATGCCACTATAAAATCCGGTAGCGCCACGTCTGATTTCATGAGAGCGCGGGGCGAACTTCGTTTTCACACTGGATCGCCCGGCGGGGGATCACCGGACGGATGCGGCCTGGGCTCCTCTTGCCACAGGTTCATTCCTGAAACAGGCCGCGAGCCTACAGGCCATCCTTAATGATCGTAATCGCTGTAATTGACGGCGCCAAGCAGTGCGCAGCCGGCGCCTGCCCCGGCCATTGCACCATAGACGCCGCCGAAGCTGCCGAACAGTCCGCCGATCATGCCGCCACCGATACATCCCCAAGCAAACGCTGCTGGGGGGCTCTCGCAATTTTGCCCGACGACCCTGCCGTGATGCGTCACCCACACGCATCCGGCCCCGGTACGATCGAGCAAGGCCGGGTTTGAGGCTTCCTTCGCCTGCAGCAGCGCGAGCTCCTGATTGCTGAGCGGTGCGGCCACGGCGATTCCCTCTGGACCGCGGGCGGATAGTGCCGGCGAACCGGATAGCGAGGTGCCCGTGGCGGCCAGGACCGCCCCGGCGTAGGCAGTGCACGCGCCGAGAAGCGTGGCTGCCGCGATATCAGACCATTTCATTTTTATTCTCCCTTGCTGATTTTAGTTGAGTGAGTAAAGGTGATTCAGTGATCTTTTGCCGTCCCCTCCTGCCGCGCCTGCGGGATAGCGAGAAAGGTAAAACGGCCGCTGGGTGTCCAGTTGCGTAGGAACGTCCGCCGGCTCTCCACGCGCCGTCCAAAGTCTGGATCAAGCACAACGAGGGTATGGCGCACCGGGTCGTAGCCGGCGACGACGACGTAATGACCCGGGGACCTGTCCGCGGACTCATACATGACGATGAGTGGTCTTCGCCGATCGAGATGCCGGTAGATCCCGGCCGGGCCGTGATTGAGGTCTCCGGGAAAGAGCAGTGCGATATATCCCGACTTCGAAAAGGCGGTTTTGAGATCACGGCCTGAAATTCCACCCCGGGTCTGTGCGGCCTGCATCAGGCGCCGGCGCGTTCCGCTGGCAAGCGGTACGCCGTAGTAGCGGCTCACCATGTCGGCGGCAGCGAGGCCGCAAAGGGTCTCCGTCGACTGCTTCTCATACGGAACCTTGAGCACCATTGCGGAACGGGAAAGATGGCCGGTCGCATTCAGGAATTGATTGTAGGTCGCGCACCCACCCAGAAATGCCAGGGCCAGACCCATCATGGCCTGCAGGGTGGCGCGGCGAAGCGGAGAGACGGGTCGCACGGTCATCATGGCATCAGTTCGCGCTTATACTGAATCCGTTGCGCTAGGAGACTGTCCGAGTAATCGACAGCGATGGTAAACAGTGGGATTTAACATCATATTATTTCAGAAAATATGTGTTACAGTGGGTCAAATTAGTAAGTTGTGCCGTAAATTTGAGTATGAAGTGGATAATTGTTGACGTTAGACTCATTATTCGGACAGCCACCTAAAAAGTTATAGACAAAGGGGAGCATGAATTGTATCCCTCGAAAGAGGGATTTTGACGCGTTGCTGCGAGCCCCGATTTGCTGGCAGGAATTTTGTCCGCGGTAGCGCCCGCCGATGCCATAGGTAGTTACGCTGTCCGGAATCTCGAGTTGCATCAGGAACGCTTTGATCCCGAATTTCCTGTCGGTCCAGTGCCCCATACCGGAGGCCTTCATTTCCCGCTTATGCGCGTTGTCTTGTGCAACAGGTACTTGAAGTGATCCCGGTTGCGGCGCCGTTGTCTAATAAAAATTTATGGAGTTGATCTCCTGGCGCGTCCTCGGGAATTGATTTGGATGGAAAACCGGAGCGGACGGGCAAATCTCAATCAAAGCCCGCGGTCAGCCGCTGTTTCGCCCGGCAAGCGCTTCCATGGGTCGCCATCGACCGCCCGACCAAACTGGGATTCGCCGAATGGCTAGGCGTTTTCAGGATTGCCTGGGTTCCCACGACCTCGCTCGACGGGCTCACGGACCACTGCCGTATCGTCTGGACGGCGATGAGTCCGCTGGTTCAGGCACAGCATCATTCAGACCAAAAAAATTAGGTGACGGCTGGCAAACTAACCATAGCCTGAGCCATACTTTGGTTGATTTGAACCGGGCTTAGATTGGATGCAGATCCCGGGTCAGCATTGGGTGCAAGTTGGCAGAGGCAGTGACTCGCAAGGATAAAGAGTTTCGACGGCACGATAAAAATAGTAATGCGCTATTTCGCAGTCGGCTTGGCGATTTAAGGGGATGTACTGGCAATGGCTCTTTCAGGAAAAGACTACGAGAAGATCCTAGAGACCATCGATATCGTCTATTCGGCCCCCGACACGGGCGAAATGTTCCGGGCGCTCTGTCGGCAATTGCACAAGTTCATTGGCATTTACAGCGCGATTTTCATTCCTGCAAACCCAAAGACCGGGGAGCTTCTTTTCGGCGGTTATCAGATCTACAACAACTCCGAGGGAGCCTTGCTCACCTATCTCGCTCACTATGCTCCGCAGGACCCCTTTGCTTCGTGCGGGTGGTTCAAGGACCATCCGAACGAGGTTGCAAGAAACACGGATCTGATGCCGAAGCTGGCCAATACCGAATTCGCCTGTGATTTCCTCATGCCCATGGCATCCGTATTCTATGTCATTGCGGCCACGCTCAGCGTCCAAGGCGATACGGTAGGGGTTCTGGGAATCCACCGGCAGAAGCGCGATGGTAATTTCAGCCGCCGCGAAAAGGCGATCGTGAATATCCTTCTGCCGCATGTGGCCAAGTCCATCCATAACCGTGAATTAGCGCGCGATGGAACCCTTCTCAGGGAGACGCACGGCGTAATCATGACTGACGAGGGCGGCGGGCTTCTTTTCATCAACAACGCCGCCAAGGAAGCGCTGGGGGAGCGGGCAGCCGCGACAGTTCCTGATCCCGGCCTCGGCTCGAGGGCCGCGTTTTTCAGGAATGGATCCCGCGCCTATCGTGTGCGCACCGTGCCGATAAGCAAGAAGAAAGGCGGGAAATTCATCGTGCTGGAGCCGCATCCTTCCGGGCAGAAATTCACCGAAAAGCTGGAAAGTTTCCGGCTCAGCGGGCGGGAAAAGGAAGTTGCGGCACTTGTGATCCAGGGTCACTCAAACCGCGAGGTTGCCGAGCAGCTTTTCATCAGCGAGATGACCGTGAAAGACCATCTCAAGAGCATATTCGGGAAGCTCGACATCAGGCGAAGGGGCGAACTGGTGTCCAGGGTGTTTGGATTCAGTGCCCTGGGAAATGGCAACTGAACGCACCGCGCAGCTGTTTCGAAGTGAGAGGATATCAATAATGCCGCAGCGACTATCCGGCGCAGATTATCGGGCCATTCTCGAAACCGTCGATATCGCCCATTCCGTTCCCGATCAACAAACGATGCTTCTTGCCATATTCGAGAAGCTTGAGAAATGGATTGGCATCAGCAGCGGAGTTTTTCTGCCGGTGGATTGCAAAACGGGAGAGTTTCGGCGGGAGGGCTCGGTCAAGTTCAATATTGACGAACGGGTATACGTTGAATTTTTCACCTATTACGCTCGTCGCCATCCACTCGTGCAGAGAAACATTCACCTGAAGACGGTGAATCAATCGCACCGGCTGACGGACTTTGTTGCTGCTTCGGATCTACCAGACACGGAGTGGGGCAGGGATTTTCAGCCGAAGGTTCCGATTTTCTACGAGTTGAGCGTGAACCTCGGTTTCCGGGGAGTGCCCATGGCGGGTCTGGCGCTGCACCGGAAAAAGCAGGAATGTGACTTCACGAAGCGGAATATTGCGGTCTTGGATATTCTCTTTCCTCATCTTTCGAGGTCGCTGCAGAACATCGCCTCGCTGAAATCTAAGGGTTTGTCGCTGGATTGCATTCGAAAGAAACTCGCCGGCCTTGGGTTCACGCCGAGAGAAGAGGAGGTCGCCGCGCTGGTTGTCGGCGGATTGTCCAATCGCCAGATCGCGGAGCGCCTTTTCATCAGCGAGATGACCGTGAAGGACCATCTCAAGAGCATATTCGGGAAACTGGATATAAGGCGAAGGAGCGAGCTGGCGGCAATGGCGCTGGGACTGGGCTCCGCTGAAATAAAACCCGAATCCGCAAACTCCGTCGCGTAGACTCTGACCCGGCGTACCAGGATCGAACCTGGCGCACGTTAGCCGATAGAATCTGTCGAGGCCGGAACATCGCTGTTGACGATCCGGCCATCAAACTTGCAAACCCGGCACCGGACCCGGTTATTCTGAAGCTCCATGTCGGGCTATCCGTGGATTGCCCGCCAATGTTCCGTTTTGAGCCGGACAACGTAGTTCGTCGAGGTACCCGCCAGCCAGCGCGGCATTCGTACCGCAAGCCGGGTTCGTCCGGCCGCTGTGCGAAACTGCTTCTCATCGCCCGCTAATCCGCCGGGGGCGCATGCCACGGATTTCCCGGTATACTACGGACCCTTTCGTATACCCAGGACATCAATCAATTTACGCTGACGTAAGAGAATTCTGCTCATGGCCTATAAAAAGATCAAAGTGCCCACCCGCGGCGCACGCATAACCTCCAATCCCGATTTCAGCCTCAATGTGCCGGATTGCCCCATCATTCCGGTCGTCGAAGGGGATGGAATCGGTATCGATATTACGCCGGTCATGCGCAGGGTGGTTGATGCTGCCGTGGACAAGGCTTACGGCAAGCGCCGATCCATCTCGTGGATGGAGGTTTATGCTGGGGAAAAGGCGGTCAAAGTCTATGGCGATAGCCAATGGTTGCCGCAAGAGACACTCGATGCACTGCGCGATTACGTAGTTTCGATCAAGGGGCCGCTCACCACGCCGGTGGGGCAGGGCCTGCGTTCGCTCAACGTTACCATCCGCCAGGCGCTCGATCTCTATGCCTGCGTCCGGCCGATTCGCTATTTTCCTGGAACCCCCTCGCCGCTGAAAAACCCCGAGCTCACGGACATGGTGATATTCCGCGAGAACACCGAGGACATCTATGCCGGCATCGAATGGCCGGCGGGATCGGAGCAGGTCAGGAAGGTCATCTCCTTCCTTGAAACGCAGATGGGCGTCACCCAGATCCGCTTCCCGGACAGCTCGGCCATCGGCATCAAGCCGGTATCGCGCGAGGGTTCCGAGCGCCTCATCAGAAAGGCACTGCATTATGCTGTCGATCACGATCGCCGCTCGCTTACCCTGGTGCACAAGGGCAACATCATGAAATACACCGAGGGCGCCTTCCGCAACTGGGGCTACGAGCTGGCAAAGCGGGAATTCGGGGCAAAGCCGATAGGCGAAGGGCCGTGGTGCGTGATCACCAGCCCGCGCAGCGGGCGCGAGATCGTGGTGAAGGATGTGATCGCCGACAATTTCCTTCAGCAGATTCTGCTGCGACCGGCGGAATACGATGTGATTGCCACGCTCAATCTGAATGGTGACTATATTTCTGATGCGCTCGCTGCCCAGGTCGGCGGGATCGGGATCGCTCCCGGCGCGAACATCGCGGATTCGGTGGCCGTGTTCGAAGCGACTCATGGCACGGCGCCCAAGTATGCCGGAAAGAACCAGGTGAACCCCGGGTCCATGATTCTTTCCGCGGAGATGATGCTGCGTTATCTCGGCTGGACCGAGGCCGCGGATCTGATCATCAAGGGCATGACTGGGGCGATTGCCGCCCGCACCGTTACCTATGATCTGGCGCGGGTGCTCGCCGCAGCGGACGGTGTCACCCAGGTTTCCTGCTCCGGGTTTGGCGAAGCCCTCATCGCCCGAATGTAGCGAGGTGCCCTACTTGAGCGGAGGCATGTATTCGGTGCGGATGTGCCCCGTCGGCTCGGGTGCCCGCACGCCTGCGCCGACCAGCAGGTTCAACAGCTTCTCTCCGGGCTGACCGAGCAGATCGAGGTGTTCGCTCAGCCCTTCGACCAGGCGTTGCGCCTCTTCGGGTTCCAGGATCACACTCAGGACCTCAGCGGTCTGGTTCTCAATGTTCATGGCTGGCACCTCACTTTTCAATGCCCGGGTGCTGCGCGCCGGCATCCCACGGGTGGGGTGGTTGCCGGAACTGGTCGCGCATGCCGTATCCGGCGCTGCGCAGTATGTCCGCGAGATCCAATACCGCGCTGTGCATCGTTTCCGCATGCGCGATGATGGGTCGCGCCAGCGGGTCCAGTTCGGCTTTTTCCAGATCCAGAACTATGCGGCCGTCATCGAGCTTCCTGATGTTCATTGTCGCCTGTCCTCCCGCCCGAATCGGGCATATTACGCGCTACATGGGGGCGCGTCCCGCAAATTCCCCGCCTGAACCCTGAGACCACGAAAGCGCATGGGTGTTTGCACGTCGCAGCCACACTATCCGGTGTAGGTGTCGGATGCCCGGAAAAAGAAAAACCCGGCAGTTGCCGGGCTCAGGAATAACACCGACCTTTGACAGGACTGGATTGCGCTACGACGTCGCGCGAATATTGGTTGCCTGCGGACCCTTTGGCCCTTCCTGTATTTCAAATTCGACCTGTTGCCCTTCTTTGAGGGTCTTGTATCCGTCCATTTCAATCGCCGAGAAGTGGGCGAAGACATCGTCACCGCCATTGGTGGGCGAGATGAAGCCGTACCCTTTGCTGGCGTTAAACCACTTAACAGTACCAGTTGCCATGCCACATCCCCCTAGTTCTCAACGGAGCTGGATACTTTATCCGCCCCATTTTTATTGCCAAGATCAGAGTGCGTTCCTGAAGCCGGAATCGGTACCCCGTTTATGACAGTGCTTTTCCGAGTAAAATCAAGTCCGCACTGGCACAATCTTCCCGCTTTTTTTGTCCAAGTCAAGGATATCGCGTGGCGCGAGTCGACTCGCCGCCAGCCCTGGATACGGGAAGCGGCAGCATTGCCCCGCGACCCGATTCTCCGGGACCAAAATCCGTGCCAGCCTGGTGTTATTCGCGAAAAGTCTTGAATTTTTGGGCAATGGTCCCAAAATGTAGATACTTCACGGGCATGGTCTAATCTGTGAGTTATAGAGGGTTATGAGCGACAAACAGCTGCAATATACCGACGGCCTCGTCGTTCAGGAAGTCAAGCCGGAGTTAAAGAGGCCGCCGCTGTATAAAGTTATTCTGTTGAATGACGATTATACGCCTATGGAGTTCGTAGTTGTGGTGCTGGAGCGGTTTTTCCACAAGAACCGTGAGGAGGCGATGCGCATCATGCTGCATGTGCACCAGAAGGGCATCGGTGTGTGCGGTCTGTATACGCGTGAGGTAGCCGAGACGAAGGTGCGCCAGGTAACGGTGTTCTCAACGGAAAACCAGCATCCGTTGCAGTGCACGATGGAGCCGGAGTAGGCATTCGGGAAATTGCTGCGTGCGACGGCACACGCGAAAGTTTGCGCCGGAAGTGTATCCGGGAGGGTAGCCAGATGTTGTCTCAGGAACTGGAGTTCTCGCTGAATGCGGCGTTTCAGGACGCGCGCGAGAAGCGCCATGAATACATCACGGTGGAGCATCTGCTCGCCGCGCTATTGGACAATCCCAGCGCGGCGCGCGTGATTCGTGCATGCGGCGGCAACATTGACGAACTGCGCAAGAACCTCAAGAGCTTTCTCAACGAGAGCGTTCCCGGCATTCCGGTTGGCAGCGAAAACGATACCCAGCCCACGCTCGGTTTCCAGCGCGTGATCCAGCGTGCGGTCCTGCACGTCCAGGGTGTTGGCAAGAAAGAGGTTACGGGTGCCAATGTCCTGGTCGCGATTTTCGGGGAAAAGGACTCGCACGCGGTGTACTTTCTGCACAAGCAGAACATCAGCCGTTTCGACGTGGTGAATTTCATTTCCCATGGAATTTCGAAGGTTCCCGGAGAAAATCAGCCCGAACTGCCGGCGCCGGAAGAGAGCGAAGATGGCAGCAGCGCACCGGAGCGCAGTCCACTCGACATCTTTACTGTCAACCTCAACGAGCGCGCGCGCGCGGGAAAGATCGACCCGCTAATCGGCCGTGAAAATGAGCTGCAGCGCACCATCCAGATTCTTTGCCGTCGCCGCAAGAACAATCCGTTGTACGTCGGTGAGGCTGGGGTGGGCAAGACGGCGATCGCCGAGGGGCTGGCGAAGAAGATTGTCGACGGGGACGTGCCAGAAGTCCTGTCGAAGAACACTATCTATGCGCTCGACATGGGGGCGCTGCTGGCTGGAACGAAATACCGTGGCGACTTCGAGAAGCGGCTGAAGGCGGTGTTGCATCAACTCAAGAAGCAGGAGCACGCGATCCTGTTCATCGACGAGATCCATACCATTATCGGCGCCGGAGCTGCTTCCGGCGGTGCCATGGACGCCTCCAATCTCCTCAAGCCGGTGCTTTCTTCCGGCGACCTGAAATGCATCGGGTCTACGACCTACCAGGAGTATCGTGGTATTTTCGAAAAAGACCGGGCTTTGTCGCGGCGATTTCAGAAGATTGACGTGACCGAGCCTACCGTCGAGGAGACAGTGCAGATTCTGCAGGGACTGAAGGCTCGCTTCGAGCAGCACCATGGCGTGCGTTATACCGGCCAGGCGCTGCGCAGTGCTGCCGAGCTATCCGCGCGCTTTATCAACGACCGCTATCTACCCGACAAGGCGATCGACGTGATCGATGAGGCGGGAGCCAGCATGCATCTGCTGGCGCCGAACAAGCGCAAGAAGACCATTGGGGTCGGCGATGTCGAAGACATCGTTGCCAAGATCGCGCGTATTCCTCCAAGGAGCGTATCGTCTTCCGATATGAAGGCGCTGCGCACTCTGGAAAGGGATCTGAAACTGGTCGTGTTCGGCCAGGATCAGGCAATTGACGCGCTGGCGACGGCGATCAAGATGTCGCGCTCCGGTCTGGGCCAGCCGGAAAAGCCGATAGGTTCCTACTTGTTCTCGGGACCGACTGGTGTCGGCAAGACCGAGGTTACGCGCCAGCTTGCCAAGGTACTGGGGCTTGAGCTGATCCGTTTCGACATGTCGGAATACATGGAACGGCACACGGTTTCGCGCCTGATCGGGGCGCCGCCAGGTTACGTGGGTTTCGATCAGGGCGGTCTGTTGACCGACTCAGTCTCGAAACATCCGCATGCGGTGCTGCTGCTCGACGAGATCGAGAAGGCTCACCAGGACGTGTTCAATCTGCTGTTGCAGGTGATGGATCACGGTACTCTGACGGACAACAATGGGCGCAAGGCGGACTTTCGCAATATCATTATCGTCATGACAACGAACGCGGGTGCGGAAAGCATGAGCCGTTCCTCGATGGGCTTCCGCCACCAGGATCACAGCGGCGATGATGTCGAGGCGATCAAGCGGATATTCAGTCCCGAGTTTCGTAATCGGCTGGATGCGGTCATTCCATTCAAGCGGCTGGACAAGGGCACGATTGCCCACGTCGTGGATAAATTCATCCTCGAGCTTGAGGCCCAGCTGGAAGAGCGCAATGTCACGATAGAGTTCGATGAGAGTGCGCGCGGCTGGCTGGCCGAACACGGTTTCGACGAGGCGATGGGCGCCAGACCCATGGCGCGCCTGATCCGTGAAAAAGTGAAAAAACCACTGGCCGACGAACTTCTGTTCGGCAAGCTTGCTGGCGGCGGGCACGTGCGTGTGAGTGCGAGGGACGACGAACTCGCCTTCGAATTCTAGCGGCTGGCTTTTTGGCTGCGGTCCGGCCCGGGTTACCGCACTATGGTGTCACCGGTACGGAAAAACCTGCGTCCGGGGTTGCGGCAGATTCTGATCGTGACCGCGGAGCGGTGTTGTAGCCTCCGCTGGCTCTTATCTTTTGTCGGCCGCGCCTTCGGCCTTGCCGGATCCTGGCATGTGGGATCAAGGAATCAAAACAGAAACAAGGATGTACAGTCCTTTTCGTCTCCCGTAGGCGGCTTCGATCGCGCCCGCAAATGAAAGCTCTGATTCTCTTCTCGGCTGCTTGGTGAAGCACGTCCAGATTACGCCTGGATGCATTCAGCGCCGGAACTGAAATAAATCCGTGGTTCGAAGCGTCTTGCAAGGTGATGCTTGAAACAGCCGGACCGTGGGGTTGTTTGCTCTAGCCGAATCACGTCATTTCATTTTGGGAGGTTTACTTTTGGTTATATCCAATGACGCGGGCTATCGGGTATACATAAATTCTTAATAATTCAAGCGAGGAGGAGTCATGAGGAATGTCGTAATTTTTGCCCTGTCAATTATGTTTGCATCTGTGGGTTGTTTTGCAGCTGATGCGAATATGCCTGGTGTGCCTCCAATTCCACTGAAACCAGGTTTATCTTTTAACGGTTTCTTTAAAGCGCATCAACCCGTTAAGATTTTATTCGCAGTGGGGCAACCCGGACCCCAGCTCAAAGAATCGCTGATAAATGGCGCTCTCGTTATTAAAT